>NZ_CP016456.1:2622178-3232017 GCF_001713415.1 Sphingobium sp. RAC03
GCGTGGGCAAGCCCGACGATATTGTCGGCGCGGTGGAGCGCGGCATCGACATGTTCGATTGCGTGCTACCGACCCGGTCTGGCCGCAATGGCCAGGCCTTCACCTGGGCCGGGCCGCTCAACATCCGCAATGCCCGTTTTGCCGAAGATCAGGGACCACTCGATCCGCGCTGCGCTTGCCCCGTTTGCACGACCTGGAGCCGCGCCTATCTCCATCATCTCGTCAAGGCGGGCGAAATGCTGGGCGCGATGCTGATGACCCAGCATAACATCCATTTCTATCAGGCGTTGATGCAGGGGATGCGCGATGCGATCGCCGTCGGTGCGTTCGCGGCCTTCACCGCCGCCTTCCGCCGCGACTATCAGCGCGTGCCGTCTAAGGAATGACCGTGATCGCGATGGCATAGCTACCCGCCTCGCCATCATGGTCCAGCGCCGCGCGCAACTGGCGCGACAGGCCGGTCAGCACCCGGCCATAGCGTTCGGACAGGTGAACCGTCATGTCTTCCGACGCCCGCAGGCCCGACGACACGACACTCAGCAGCGCCCGATTGGCCTGCTCCGGCAACACATGCGCGGAAATCCGCATCGTCCCTTGCGGATCTAGCATCATCGCCAGTTCGACCAGTTCGGTCAGCAGGAAGGCGATCGGCACGGCCACATCCTGGCTGATATGCAGATTGTCGCTATCGATCTGAATGGCAAAGCGTCGCGCGGCGGCGGGTGCCGTGCCGCGCAGGCTGGCCGACAATTCGCTGATCAACGGACGAATGCCGACCCCGCGATTTTCCTCCAGCTCGGCAAAATGATTGCGATGCACCACCGACAGGGCATCGACGCGCCGCTGGATCGAGGCATAGGCTTCGACCGCTTCGGGTTCATGCGCCGACCGGGCGTGAAGGTTGATGAGGCTGGCAATGATCTGAAGGTTATTCTTGACCCGATGATGGACTTCGCGCGTCAGCTTGCGCTGCGTTTCCAACCCCTCGGCCATCTCGGCCTCATGGGTCGCCACATCCTCGCTGATTTCGCGGAACGTCTCGCCCAGCGCGACGATTTCCTGCGCTGGCGTCCGCATCCGCTGCAATGGCTCCAGCACTTCGCCCGGCTGATAGGCCGCCACCGCGCGCCGCAAGATCACCAGCGGCCGGATCAGCACGCGATTGACCACGAACCAGCCGATCGCCGCCGCCGCGAACCACATGACCAAGGGCAGGAACAACGACAACATGCGGGCGATCGTCGCGGGCGGCTCCCGCACCGTCATCGTCAATTCCACGTCATAGGGGTCGAGCCGCGCAGACAGGCTGCTTCTTTTGCCGCCCGGCGGATCCTTGCGGACATGGCTGATCGCCAATCGGCGATCGCCCTGGCGCAACGTCAATTTGCGGTTCTGCAGCGCCGTCGCCGGATCGGCGACGCTTTCGAGATGGGTGCGCGAATAATAGATCAACGCGGTGATGCGCTTATTCGCGCTGGGCACACGGCTGACCAGATAGGGGGCATCGGCCAGCAACTCGGTCGCGGGACCATCGAAACGCGCCGTCGGCGTCATCGACGCGGGCTCGCGTTCGCTGGAGTTGCACAGGCGACGGCCTGCGCTGTCGTAGATATAAAATTGGCCGCCCTCGGCGTCATTGGCGGCCAGAAACAGCGAAAGCCGGTTGCAGATGGCGCGGTCGGCGCTGTTGGACGCGAGACTATCGACCGTGAGCTGCAGCGCGGTGCGATCGGACTGGAGGTCGGCGGTCAGCTTGCGCGCACTCTGCGTCACCGCGATCCGCAGCAACGCTTCTTTTTCCAGATCAGCGGTGCGTATCGCCTGCAGGGAGGCGATCAGGGCGATCAGCCCCAATGGCAATAAAGCCAGCGTCAGGATGAGGAACATCTTGACGCCGGTTGAACGGAAAAGTCGAAAAATGGGTTCCGTCAGCGATCGGGCTGCCGGAGGAAGGCTGCCCCGGATCATCTGCTACTCAGTCCAGTTTGCTTAACAGGTCCAGCATCTCGGCGGGAATATCCTCATCGACGGCGCGCTGATACACATTGCGCAGGACTTGCGACACATGGCCTTCATCCATGGGGGTCGCGGCCCGGCTCTTGCGAGCGGAAGCGGCTATCTTTGCGCTTTCCTTCCCGTCCGCTGCAGTCGAACTATGTTCCGTGGTAGAAGAAACCAAAATCTGCCCCTCTGAAGCAATCTCTGTCACGCCAGCCAGTCCGTATTTGCGGGAATCTTGCGGCGCGTCAATTCGTCGTTCCGCATTAAAGCCACGATAATCGTACCCTTGCCGAAAAAACCATGTGACTGCGAAACAAATTCCCCCTTCGTTGGTTCCGGCCAAGCGAGCGTTTTTTTAACGCTACCGGTTTCGGGGGGCATCGAAGGGTGGGGGGTTGCCATATGGGCATCGACATTCCATCCTTTCGCATATCCTTCCCCGTGTCGGATACAACAGGCCCGCACATGGGCAGGGAGACGAATTGACGATGTCGCTTGGACAGCAACTACACCCCCATCTTCCGTTTCTGCGTCGCTATGCGCGCGCACTGACCGGCAGCCAGACGCATGGCGACGCCTATGTTCGCGCTGCGCTCGAAGCGATCGTTGCCGCGCCGGAGGAGTTTCCGTCTGACGTCGATCCGCGTCTTGGCCTCTATCGTACCTTTCATGCCATCTGGTCGTCGTCCCATCTGGAAGACGTGCCGCTGACCGTCGATGGCGATCGGGAAGCCATTGCCCAGGCGCGCCTTGCCCGCCTGACGCCCCTGCCGCGCCAGGCCTTGCTGCTGACCGCGCTGGAAGGCTTCACGGTCGATGATGTCGCCTATCTGATCGATATGGACAGCACAGATGTCGAAGGCCTGGTCGAAGAAGCGTTGAGCGAGATCGAGGCGCAGACCCGTGCCAAGGTGCTGATCATCGAAGACGAGCCGATCATCGCGATGGACATCGAAACCATCGTCCGTGATCTGGGTCATGACGTGACCGCCATCGCCGTGACAGCCGAAGACGCGGTGCGCGAAGCGCTCGCCGATCGGCCGGGACTGGTGCTTGCCGACATTCAGTTGGCCGACGACAGCAGCGGTATCGATGCGGTCAAGGACATCCTCGCCGAGTTCGCGGTGCCCGTGATCTTCATCACCGCCTTCCCCGAACGATTGCTGACGGGGGAACGGCCAGAGCCGACCTTCCTCATCACCAAGCCGTTCCAGCGCTCGACCGTGAAGGCCGCCATTTCGCAGGCGTTGTTCTTCGATCAAGCGACCGCGCCGGTCTGATCTTTACGCTTATATCCAGGTCGTTTGGAACTCCCCGCCGGTCGTTGCGTTAGTCATGCGTAACGATCGGGGAGAGAATTTATGACAGACAAAGAAGAGCATATCACGACCGAAGAGGCGCGCGGCGGCTCCAGCGAGCATGTTGTGCGCTATGTGCTTGGTATTTCTCTCGGCCTGGCGGTCATCGCCATGTTGGCTGTTCTTTGGCTCTGAACGCCGAGTTTTGAACCGGCTGGCCTTTGGCAAAATTCTGATTAGGGTATAGGCGCATTTATGGCTTTGACGACGTCGGTTCCTGCGGCGAGGGCGACAGCCAATATGGGGGTTGTTTCCATGGATGAGGACGTAGAGCCGATCGAGGAGCGCGCTGCGCTTTCGGATTCGGATTTCAAGCGTGAACTGGCCGCGGTCATCCCGCATCTCCGTGCTTTCGGCCGTTCCTTGTCGGGCAACCGTGATGTCGCGGATGATCTGGTGCAGGAAACCCTGCTCAAGGCATGGGCGGCACGCGCCCGGTTTCAGGCCGGCACGAACATGCGCGCCTGGACCTTCATCATCCTGCGCAACCATTATCTCTCGCAGATGCGCCGGTCGCGCTTTCGCGGCGAATGGGACGACCTGACGGCCGACCGCATCCTTGCGGCACCGGCCAGCCAGGACAAGCATGTCGAACTTAGCGACATGCAACGCGCCTTGCTGCAATTGCCTCAACCGCAGCGCGAAGCGCTGATCCTGGTGGGCGCAGGTGGCTTCGCTTATGAAGAAGCCGCCGAGATTTGCGGCGTCGCCGTCGGCACGATCAAGAGTCGAGTCGCCCGTGGGCGCGCTGCGCTGGAACTGCTCATGGAAAGCGGCGATCTACCCTCGCGACGCAGCCAGGAAACGACCGATACCGCCGTGCTCGATGAGATCATGGAGGATGTCGATCGTCTCAGCCGGGGGCGGAGTGGTCAGTCCGTAGAGGACTGATCTGGAACGATAGCATGGTGCCACCCGTTGTCCTTTTACCAAAGGAGATGAGTGTGCGTATCGACCCCAACCAGCCTGTAAAGCCCTTCGTGGAGGACGCGGACAAGCGTCCACGCGCGGGCGGGGTTATATTCGCACTGGTGGCGATTGCCCTCATCCTGGCCATCGGTTTCTTCTACCTCACCGAACATCGCCGCAACGACAGGCGGGCCGACGCCGTCACTGGCGCGGCCCAGTCCGTCGATGACGCCGCGCGGGTGATGGAGGAGGCGGCCCGCAACGCCGCCGACAGGCTCCGCTAATAATCTGATCCATTCCTCGATATTGCGCGGGATTCAGGAAATCTTTGCCATTTTCCGGCAGGGTGCCGCCACTGTCGGATTTCCTTACAGCTGGTTGTAAGGCTTTTCCCGACCTTGTCAGTATCGCTTGTGGCGACTGGGGAAATGGGCGCGACGCATGATCAGGCTGTTCAAACATTATGTGCCGCACGCTGTGCTGCTGCTTGGGCTGTTTGATTTCGTCCTGCTGCTCTGTGCGGCGGAGGGCGGCTGGATATTGCGCGCGCGGCAAATCGGCATGGATATCGACCATGTCATGACCCGCATGGGACCGCTGCTCAGCTTCGCCTTTGCCGTCCAGACCGCGATGATCGCCGTCGGCGTCTATGGCACCGAAGCGCTCCAATCGATCCGCTTTGCCTTTGCGCGGTTGCTGGTTGCCGTGTCGCTGGGGGTGATCTTCCTTTCCGTCCTTTATTTCCTCATGCCGGGCATGACCTTGTGGCGCTCCAATTCGCTCTACGCCATGGGCCTCGCCATGGCGCTGCTGATCGTCGTTCGCCTGCTACTCGGCTCGATGCTGGGCGGCGAAGCGTTCAAGCGGCGGCTGGTCGTTCTGGGCGCGGGCAACCGGGCCGATCGTATCCGCGAACTCGAAAAGAAACGGGGGGCGGGCTTTCTCGTCGTCGGCTATATCGCCATGAATGACGGGCCGCAGGTCGTGCAGGAAGCCATCAACCGCAGCGCCATCTTCAACATGTCCGATTTCGTCGTCCGGTTAAACGCCAGCGAAGTGGTGCTGGCGCTGGAGGAACGGCGCAACGCCATCCCCATGTCCGACCTGCTGCGCATCAAGACCACGGGTGTCCATGTCAACGACCTGTCGACCTTTCTGGAACGGGAAACCGGCCGCGTCGATCTCGATAGCGTCAATCCCAGCTGGCTGATCTTCTCCGACGGCTTTTCGGCCGGTCGCCGCCTTTCCAGCATTGCCAAGCGCCTGTTCGACATCATTGCCAGCTCCCTGTTGCTGCTGCTGACCGGCCCGATCATCCTGCTCGCTGCGTTACTGGTGAAGCTCGACAGCAAGGGGCCGGCCTTTTACCGCCAGGAACGGGTCGGCCTGTTCGGCCAGGAATTCTGGATCGTCAAACTACGCACCATGCGCCAGGACGCCGAAGTCGCGGGCAAGGCGGTCTGGGCGGAAAAGGATGACCCGCGCATCACCCGCCTTGGCTATTGGCTGCGCAAGCTGCGCATCGACGAACTGCCCCAGACCTGGACCGTCCTCAAGGGCGAAATGAGCTTCGTCGGTCCACGCCCCGAACGGCGCCAGTTCGTCGAGGATCTGGAACAGCATCTACGCTATTATGCCGAACGGCACATGGTAAAGCCCGGCATCACCGGTTGGGCGCAGATCAACTATCCCTATGGCGCGTCGATCGAGGATAGCCGCCATAAGCTCGAATATGATCTCTATTACGCCAAGAATTACACGCCTTTCCTCGACCTGTTGATCCTGATCCAGACGGTGCGGGTCATCCTCTGGCCCGACGGCGCGCGCTAAGGGCGGCGGGCGATGGGCCTATTGCTCCAATTTGTCGGCAACTGGGGCCATGCCCTGGCGGCGGTGCTGTTCGCGGCGCTGGGCATCTTCCTGTTTCGTCGCCGCAACGACGCGGCGGAAATGCGGATGCTGTCGGTGGCAATGCTGCTCACCTCATCCTGGGCGCTCTATGTGTCGTTCGGTGGCGTTGCCAAACCTTTGTCCGGCCTTGGCGAAAATATGCGTAACGCCGCATGGCTGATGACGATGTTCGTCATGCTGCGGCGCGGCCCGGTCGGTCGGGGCGGGAAGGCCGGGGGGATCGTTGCCGTCTATGTCGCCGTTGCGGGGCTGATCCTGCTCCAGACCTTTACGGATCTCGCATGGTACGAACTTGCCCTCGACCCGGATCTGCATGGCGCGCTGGTCACCGTGTCGCTGATCCTGCGCATGATGACCGCGATCGGCAGCCTGTTGCTGCTCCATCATCTCTATGCCGCATGGCCCTCGCGCGAGCGGGGCGGCGTGACCCTATTGTTCGGCGCGCTGGCGGCGATGTGGGCCTACGACCTGATGCTCTATGCGATCGGCTATCTTGTGCCCGGCCGCGCCAGCGAGCTTTTCGCGTTGCGTGGCCTTCTGATGGCCCTGCTGGCACCGGTGATCGCCATCGGCCTGCGCAAGGGGATGGCGGAGCGGCTCACGCTCTCGCGCACGCTGACTTTCCAGTCGCTCTCGATCTTCGCCGTCGCGCTCTACGTCATCCTTCTGACCGCCACCGCCGTTCTGATCGAGTTGATCGCCGGGCCCTATGCGCGGGTGGTGGAGATTGCCGCGGTCTTCTTCACCGCCGTCACCGCGCTGGTGCTGCTGCCATCGCCACGCCTGCGCGCGCTGTGGAAAGTGCAGGTCGCCAAGCATTTCTTTCAGCATCGTTACGACTATCGCACCGAATGGATGCGCTTTGGCGAAACGATCGGCCGCCCCGGCGAAAACCCCGCTCCGTTGGGCGAGCGCGTGGCCAAGGCGATTGCCGACATCACTGATTCGCCCGCCGCGCTGCTGCTGTTGCGTGACGATCAGGGCGGGTTGATGCTCGAAACCGACTGGAACTGGGGCGATGACCTGCCCGAAGGCGCATCCCTGTCGCCCGCTATCGTCGCCCGGCTGGAACAAAGCAGCTGGATCATAGACTTGGGCAAGCGCCGCGCCGCCGACGCCGCCTTGCCGCTGCCCGACTGGATGATGCAGGACGCGCGCCTCTGGGCGCTGGTGCCGCTCATCCATTTCAACCGTCTGACTGGCGCGATCCTGCTTGCCCGTCCGCCGATCGACCGGCGGCTCGACTGGGAGGATTTCGACATGCTGCGCGCCGCCGGGCGGCAGGTCGCAACCTATATCAGCGAGGCGCAGGGGCAGCAGGCGCTCGACGACGCCGCCCGCTTCGACGAATTCAACCGCCGTTTCGCTTTCATCATCCACGACATCAAGAATCTGGTGAGCCAGTTGTCCCTGCTGGCCCGCAATGCCGAACGTCATGCCGACAACCCGGAATTTCGCGCCGACATGATCCTGACGCTGCAGGAATCGGTCGGCAAGATGAACGACCTGCTCGCCCGCCTGTCACAGCATAATAAGGGCCGCGCCGAAGATCCGCGCCCGTTCGCGCTGCGCGGCCTGCTCGACCACGCAGCCGCCACGCGCGCGCGGCAGCATCCGATACGGGTCAGCGGGGAAGCCCCCGACGCGCTAGCCGACCCGGCGCGGGTCGAATTGATCGTCACCCATCTGCTGCAAAATGCCATCGACGCCAGCGCCCCCGACGCGCCGGTCGAACTGCGCCTGTCCGCCGATGCCAGCGAGATACTGGTCGAGATCATCGACCAGGGAAGAGGCATGAGCGCTGAATATGTCCGCCGCGAACTGTTCAAGCCCTTTTCGTCCAGCAAGGCGGGCGGTTTCGGGATCGGCGCGTTCGAAGCCCGCGCCCTGGCGCAGGCCATGGGCGGCCGGATCGACGTCGACAGCCGCCCCGGCGTCGGCAGCCGCTTCACCCTGCGCCTGCCACGGGCCCCCCACACACAGGAAAAGGCCGCCTGATGAGCGACACCCGCCCCAAATTGCTGATCGTCGAGGATGATCCGGGCCTGCAGCGGCAATTGCGCTGGTCCTATGAGGATTATCAACTCTTCATCGCGGGCGATCGGGAGGAGGCGATCGAACTGCTGCGCGCCCATGCGCCCGATGTCGTGACGCTCGACCTTGGCTTGCCACCAGACCCGGACGGCACCAGTGAAGGTTTCGCCACGCTCGCCGACATCTTGCGGATCAAACCGGATACCAAGGTCATCGTCGCGTCCGGCCATGGTGCCCGCGAAAGCGCGCTCGACGCGATTTCGGGCGGGGCCTACGACTTCTATCAAAAGCCGGTCGATATCGATGAACTCGGCCTCATCGTCCGCCGCGCCTTCCACGTCCATGCGCTGGAACAGGAAAATGCGCGCCTCGCCGAAACCGCACCGGCCGATGGCCGGGTGCTGGGTCGGGTGCTGACCGGCGCGCCCGAAATGATGAAGGTTGCCCGCATGATCGAGCGTGTGGCCAGCGCGCAAGTGTCAGTGCTGTTGCTCGGCGCAAGCGGCACCGGCAAGGAATTGCTGGCCCAGGGTCTGCACGATGCCAGCCCGCGCCGTCATGGCGCGTTCGTGGCGATCAACTGTGCCGCCATCCCCGAAACGCTGCTGGAATCCGAACTGTTCGGCCATGAAAAAGGCGCGTTTACCGGCGCCATCAAGACGACGCTTGGCAAGATCGAGCAGGCACAGGGCGGCACTTTGTTCCTGGACGAAGTCGGCGACATCCCGCTCGCGCTCCAGGTCAAGCTGCTCCGCTTCCTGCAGGAGCGGGTGATCGAACGCATCGGCGGGCGCACGCCCATTGCCGTCGATACCCGCATCGTCTGCGCCACCCATCAGGATCTCGATGCCATGATCGGCGCGGGCAGTTTCCGCGAGGATCTCTATTATCGCCTCGCCGAAATCGTCATCCGCATCCCGGCGCTCAAGGATCGGGCGGGCGATCCGGCGCTGCTCGCCCGCCATTTCCTCACCCGCTTCGCCGCCGAGATGAATCCGGCGGTCAAGGGCCTCGCCCCCGATGCGCTCGCCGCGCTCGACGCCTGGCCCTGGCCCGGCAATGTGCGCGAACTGGAAAACCGCATGAAGCGCGCGGTCATCATGGCCGATGGCAAATTGGTGACCGCCGCCGATCTCGACCTGGACGAGGAGCGGGCCGAAGGCGGCGAACTGGTGAACCTGAAAGCGGCGCGCGAAATGGCCGATCGCCGCGCGATCCGCCGCGCGATCGCCCGCACCGATGGCAATATTTCCGGCGCGGCCAAGATTTTGGGCATCAGTCGCCCCACGCTGTACGATCTTCTCAAACAATATCAGATGCAGGGATAATCCATGAGCCGCACCCGCATCGCCCTGATCGTCGGAATAATATTGCTGTTCTTAGGGGTGGCGGGCCTGTGGCAATGGCGCGCGCATGAACGCGATGGCAGCGCCGCGCTGGCCCGTGGCCTCACCGCACTCGACAAGGGCGATGCCCGCACCGCGCGCGTCGAATTGATGAACGCAATCAGGGGCAATCCCCGCTCGGTCGTCGCGCGGCAGGCGCAGGCGCGGGCGCTGGCCGAACTGGGTGACGGCGCAGGCGCGCAGGCAGAAGTCGAACGCGCGCGAAAACTGGGCGGACCACCCGCCGAAACCCGCGACGTGATGGCACACGCGCTGTTATTGCAGGGCGACGTCGATGCTGCCTTGCGCGAATCCCGCGCGCCCGATGTCCCCGCCGCGCATAGCCTCGCCGCTGCGCGGATCGCTGCACGCGCCGCCATGGCAAAGGGCGACATGCGCGCGGCGCAGGCGGAACTGGCCCGTACCCTCGCGACGGCGCCCAATGACATCGAAAGCTGGGTCGATCTTGGCCGTCTGCGCCTCGCAACCGGCGATCAGGCAGGCGCGATCGGCGCGGCCGACCGCGCAGTGAGCTTGGCCCCCTCCAATGCCAAGGCGCTGACCCTCCGCGCTGAACTGACGCGCGGCCAATATGGCCTCACCGCCTCGCGCCCCTGGTTCGAACGCGCGCTGGCCGCGAACCCCGAATCGGTGCCGACGCTCGAATCCTATGCCGCGACGCTCGCCGACGCGGGGGAAGCCGGCGCGATGCTCGGCCTCACCCGCCGCATTCTCGCGCTCGAACCCGACAATGCGCGCGCCTGGATGATGCAATCGATCATGGCCGCCCGCGCTGGGAAAGCCGATCTCGCCCGGTCGCTGCTGGCGCGGACGCAGGGGCGGCTCGATGGCGAACCCGCCACAATGTTGCTGCGCGGCGTCCTGCATATGCAGGATGGCAACGCCGTCCTCGCCGCCGACACGCTCGCGCCGCTGGTCGCGATGCAGCCTGACAACCGCACGGCCCGCACCCTGCTGGCCCGCGCCTATCAGATGGGCGGCGACATGCCATCGGCCGCCACGACGCTGGCCCCGATCGTCGCCCAGCGGGATGCCGACCCCTATGTGCTGACCCTAGCGGCGCGCGTGCAGGAGGCGTTGGGCAATCGCGACATGACCGCCGACATGCTCGCCCGCGCCGCCTGGCCGGTGCGTGCGGCCGCCGATCCGTTCGCTGGACCACGCGACGCACAACTGGCCGATGGCCCGCCGCCTGCCAATGCCGCCACGGCGCGCGACAATATCCCCTATATCCGCGCCCTGCTCAGCACCAACCGCACCGATGCGGCGGTCGATCGCGCCCAAATGCTCAGCCGCGCCAATCCGGGCGCGCCCGATGCCTGGATCATATTGGGCGATACGCTGGGCGCGGCCGGACGGGCGGGGGAGGCAGCCCGCGCCTATGAAAGCGCCGCCAATATCCGCTTTGATCGCGCCGTCGCGCTGCGCCTCGTCGCGGCATGGAACCGCGCTGGTGATCCTGCCCGCGGCGCGCAGATCGTGCAACTCTTCCTGACCCAGAATCCGACCGACAGCGCCATGCGCCGCATCGCCGCCGCCGTCGCGATGGAGGCGGGCGACTGGCGCGGCGCGTTGCGGATGCTGCAGGCTATGCGCACGCAACTGGGCGACAATGATGCGCTGCTAATGGCGGACTTAGCCCGCGCCGCCGTCGAAACCGGGGATCGAGCGGCGGCGCGCGCCTATGCCGCCCACGCCTATCGCCTGATGCCCGCCAACCCGATGATCGCCGACATCTATGGCTGGACGTTGCTGGAGACGGGTGAAAAAGGCCCGGCTGCGGTCGATCTGCTGGAAAAGGCCGTCGCCCGCGCGCCCGGCCATCCCCTGCTCAACCTGCATCTGGGCCGGGCCTATGCCGCTGCCGGGCGCAAGAATGACGCCAAGCTGGCGCTGGGCCGGGCGGTCTCGGTCAGGAATTTTGCACGCCGCCAGGATGCCGTCGACGCGCTGGCGGCACTTTAGAGCGTGATGACTTTACTTAGACCCGTTCGTCCTGAGTAGCCATTGAGCGAAGTCGAAATGGCGTATCGAAGGATATACAGCGCAGCCGACCCTTCGATACGGGGCTTCGACAAGCTCAACCCCTACTCAGGGCGAACGGAGTGATTCGACTTAAAGTCATCATACTCTAGCCAAGACCCGTTCGTTTCGAGCGAAGTCGAGAAATGCTGCGTGGGCGTTTCTCGACTTCGCTCGAAACGAACGGGATGATACAGCTCAATAACAGGGCAGGTCCGCCGCCGAACATCTCAGGCCTTCTGCAAGTCCAGATCGTCCATCCGTATCCCCAGCCGCCTTATCTGCGCCGCCACCGGCGGCCATACCGTCTCCAGAAAATGCGCCCGCTCTGCTATGCGCAGCCGCCGGGTCGCGCCATCGGCGACGAACATACCGACCCCGCGCCGCACGACGACCAGCCCGTCATCCTGAAAGCTCTGATAGGCTTTCGCCACGGTCAGCGGATTGGCCCCCTGCGTCGCGGCAAAGGCGCGCACCGATGGCAACAGGTCGCCATCGCTATAGTCTCCGTCCAATATGGAAGCGGCAATGATCTCACGCAGGCGGAGATAGACGGGTTTTGAGTCGTCGGCCATGGGTGCATCACTGCCATAATACAGCCATGCGGGTCAAGTCAGACCATTGCGCGAATCATGGTTAAAGCGGCAATTATCGGTCCCAAACCGATACGATGGCGTCATAATCTGGCCGGGGGCGCTCTTCCTGCGGCTTGCCCAGCGTGCCGATGAAGACGAAGCCCGCAATCGTCTCGTCCCCCTGCGCAAAGGCCGCGCGCACTTCTTCATTGTAGGTCGGCCACCCCGTCAGCCAGCCACCGGCAAAGCCCAGCGCATGGGTGGCGTGCAGCAGGTTCATGATCGCCGCGCCCACCGACAATTGCTGTTCCCACACCGGAATCTTGCTGCCCGCGACCGGCGCTGACAAGGCGACCACCAGAGTCGGGGCCTGATGCGCAAACTGATGCATCGCCTCGATCTCCAGCCGCCCGGCATCGGGTTTCTCGGCGCGATAGGCGCTTTCCAGCAGGTCGGCGAACGCCGCCCGCCGCGCCGCAGGCACCACCACGAATCGCCATGGTGCCAACTTGCCATGATCGGGCGTGCGCAGCGCCACCTCCAATATCTGTCGCAATTGCGCGTCATCGGGACCGGGCGCGATCAGGTCGCGGGGTTTGCCCGACCGGCGGGTCTGGAGCAGGGCGAGCGGGGAGGAAAGATCATTGAACATCGCCGCGACAAATGGCCCGGCCACCGCCATGACGCAAGGGCCGCCTGTGTTTTTGACAGACGCGAATTTGGCTCTACTCTCTGGCCATCATTCGGCCCCGTTCGGCGGGCCGGTCAAACAATATGACAAGGGTTCCCGATGGCGACCTCGATTCCTGGCGTGGAGGCAGCGGGCAAGACCTGGCTCGGCCATCCGCGCGGCCTGTTCCTCTTATTCTTCGCCGAAATGTGGGAGCGTTTTTCCTACTATGGCATGCGCGCAATCCTGATCTTCTACCTCACCAAACATTTCCTCTTCGGCGAGGACCGCGCCTATCTGCTCTACGGGGCCTATACCTCGCTGGTCTATATCACCCCGGTCATCGGCGGCTATCTCGCCGACCGGTTCCTCGGCCCACGCAAAGCAGTGCTGGTGGGCGGCGTCTTCATCGCCATCGGCCATTTCCTGATCGCCATCACCGAAGGGCCGGGGGGCCAGGACGGCTTCTACCTCAACGGCTTCTACCTCGCGCTTGCCAGCATCATCGTCGGCACCGGCTTCCTCAAGGCTAATATCTCGGTGCTGGTGGGTGAACTCTACCCCCGCGACGACGCGCGCCGCGATCCGGCCTTCTCCATCTTCTACATGGGCATCAATGTCGGCGGGATGATGGGGCCGATCATCTGCGGCCTGCTCGGCGAACTCTATGGCTGGAGCTGGGGCTTCGGCGCGGCGGGTGTCGGCATGCTGCTTGGCCTTGTCATGTTCGTCTGGCTCAAACCCTGGCTGCTGGGCAAAGGCGAACCACCCGCACCCGCCCAGTTGCGCGCGCCCGTGGCGGCAGGCCTCAGCCAGGAATGGACCATCTATCTCGGCGCAGCGCTCGGTGTCGTCGCCATCTGGCTGGTGATCCGCTATGCCGAATTGCTGGGCTATGCGCTGCTCGGCTTTGCTGCGCTGACCGTCCTCTACATCGTCTGGCGCACGATGAAGACGCTGGGCAAGGTCGATCGCGACCGCATGTTCGCCGCGCTGTTTCTGATCGCGCTCAACCCGCTCTTCTGGGGGTTGTTCGAACAGACCGGCTCCTCGCTCAACATCTTCACCGACCGCAATGTCGATCGCGTCCTCTTCGGCTGGGAAGTCCCCGCTTCCATGTTCCAGTCGGTCAATTCGGTCTTCATCATCCTGCTCGCGCCTTTGTTCGCGGTGCTGTGGACCATCCTCGACAAGCGCCGCCTCGAACCGTCATCCCCCGCCAAATTTGGTATCGGCCTCATCCTGTGCGGCGCGGGCTTCCTGGTGCTCGTGGCGGGCGCGGCGATGGCAGGCGAAAATCTCACGCCCGTCCTGTTCGTCTTCCTCATCTACCTCTTCCACACCATGGCCGAACTCTGCTTCTCGCCCGTTGGCCTGTCGGCAATGACGCGCCTGTCGGTCCCCAGCATGGTCGGCCTCGTCATGGGCACCTGGTTCCTCGCCATGGCGGCGGGCAATTTCATCGCTGGCCTCATCGCCCGCGCGACCGGCAGCGGCGATGCAGGCGGGGTGACCCAGGTGCTGGACGTGTATAGCCGCATCGGCTGGTTCGCGATCGTGGTGGGCGGCCTCGTCCTGCTCGTCTCGCCCTATATCAAACGCCTGATGCATCTCGACCTGATCGCTTCGGAGAATAAGCCATGAGAAAAAGCGCAACGCCGTTGCTGATCGCCGCCCTGCTGGCCGGAGTAGCCAGTCCCGCCGGCGCGAAGAAAGACAAGGATGCCCCGGCCGCCACCCAAGGCAGCTCGGCCGAACCCGAAAACCCTTATCCGTCCACCTACAAAGCCTATCCCGGCACCGCCACCGCCATTCGCGGCGCGACCATCTTCGACGGGGAGGGCGGCCGCATCGACAATGGCGTGATTTTCCTGTTGGACGGGAAAATCACGGCGATCGGCGGCGCGGACACGCCGATCCCCGCCGATATCGCGGTGTTCGACGGCACCGGCAAATATGTCACCCCCGGCGTCATCGACATTCACAGCCATCTCGGCAACTATCCCTCGCCCGGCGTCGATGCCCATTCCGACGGCAATGAAGCCACCGCGCCCGTCACCGCCCATGTCTGGGCCGAACATAGCATCTGGCCACAGGACGCAGGCTTCAGCCGCGCGCTCGCCAATGGCGGTGTCACAAGCCTGCAAATCCTCCCCGGCTCGGCCAACCTGTTCGGCGGCCGCAGCGTCACGCTCAAGAACGTCCCCGCCCGCACCATGCAGGGCATGAAGTTCCCCGGCGCGCCCCATGGCCTCAAAATGGCATGCGGCGAAAATCCCAAGCGCGTCTATGGCAGCAAGGGGCGCGAACCCTCGACCCGCATGGGCAATATGGCGGTCAACCGCGCCACCTGGATCAAGGCGCGCGATTATCAGAAGAAGCGCGCCGCCGGAAAGGATCAGTCCCGCGATCTCGGCATGGAAACGCTGGCCGACGTGCTGGAGGGCAAGATCCTCGTCCACAACCACTGCTACCGCGCCGACGAAATGGCCAATGTCATCGATATGGGCAAGGAATTCGGCTATCGTGTCACCGCCTTCCACCACGCGGTCGAAGCCTATAAGATCGCTGACCTGCTGCGCGACAATGGCGTCTGCTCGGCGCTGTGGGGCGACTGGTATGGCTTCAAGATGGAAGCCTATGACGGCATCAAGGAGAATATCCCGCTCGTCCATCGCGCCGGTGCCTGCACCATCGTCCATAGCGACGATGACAACGGCATCCAGCGCTTGAACCAGGAAGCCGCCAAGGCCCTGGGCGCGGGTCGCCGCATGGGCATAGACATCCCCGACGAAATCGCCTGGACCTGGCTCGCCATCAATCCCGCGCGGGCCATGGGCATCAGCGACCAGACCGGCAGCCTCAAAGTCGGCAAGATGGCCGATGTCGTGCTGTGGAACGGCAATCCGTTCAGCACTTACACCCGGCCGGACAAAGTCTGGATCGACGGCGCGCTGCTCTACGACAGCGCCAACCCCAAATTGCGCCCGGTCAGCGACTTCGAAGTCGGCCAGATCGGCGCGGGAGACGTGAAATGAGTAAGCGCACCCCCAAAACTCCGTTCAGTTCGAGCTTGTCGAGAACCGTGTCTTGGCGCAGTTCTCGACTGACGCTTCTCGACTTCGCCCGAAGCTGTTCGAACCGAACGGCGGCAGGGATTGCCGCCTTGGCGCTGCTCTCCACCCCGGCTCTCGCCCAATCCCTCGCCATCACCGGCGCAACCCTCGCCATCGGTGACGGCTCCGAACCGATCCGTAACGGCACGGTCGTCATCACCGCCGGCAAGGTGACCGCAGCGGGCGCAGGCATCGCCATCCCACCCGGCACGAAAACCATCGACGCCGCTGGCAAATGGGTGACGCCGGGCCTCGTCTCCGGCTTCTCCCGCGTCGGCCTGGTCGAAGTCCCGGCCGTCAACGAAACCAACGACGCCAGCGCCCGCTCGCCTTTCTCCGCCGCGATCGACGTCGCCCCCGCGATCAACCCGCTCGCCAACCCGGTCGCGATCAGCCGCACGGCGGGCATCACCCGCGCCGTCGTCGTCCCCTCGACCGGCACCGGCATTTTCGCCGGGCAAGGCGCGGTCGTGGACCTCGGCGCAGACATGAACCCGATCACCAAGCCACGCGCCTTCCAATATGTCGAAATGGGCGAGGAGGGGGCCAAGGATGCCGGTGGCAGCCGCCCTGCCGCGATCCTGACCTTCAAGACGATGCTGCGCGAAGCCCAGGAGTTTGCCAAAGCCCCCGCCAGCTATGACGGCCGTTCCAAGGACGCGCTTCTGAACCGCATCGACGCCGAAGCCTTGGTCCCGGTCGTCACTGGCGCCATGCCGCTGATGGTCCATGTCGAAAGCGCACGCGACATCCTTGCCGTCCTTGCGCTCAGACAGGATTTTCCCGCGCTCAAACTGATCCTGGCGGGCGCTGCCGAAGGCTGGATGGTAGCGCCGCAAATCGCTGCCGCCAAGGTGCCGGTGATCGCGGGCGGCCTTGACGATCTCCCCTCCAGCTTCGAAAAGCTCGCCGCCACCCAGAGCAATGTCGGCCGCATGGTCAAGGCGGGCGTCGCCGTCTCGATGGGCCTGATGGACCGCGACGAAGGGCTGCAACTGCGCCTCGCCACGCAGCAGGCGGGCAATATGGTCGCACTGAACAAGGTGCCCGGCGCGACCGGATTGAGCTGGGGCCAGGCGCTCCGCACCATCAGCTCTGCGCCAGCGGAAGCCATGGGCCTGGGCGATCGTATCGGGTCGCTCAAGGCCGGACGGGCAGGGGATGTCGTGCTATGGGACGGCGACCCGCTGGAAATGACCTCCGCCCCGCTCGCCGTCTGGATCGACGGCATCGCCCAGCCGCTCGACAACCGCCAGACCAAATTGCGCGACCGCTATGCGACACCGGAGGAAGGGGCGTTGCCCAAAGCCTATGCCTGGTGACGCAGCAAATATTGCTGTCCTACAGGCCGGGTTTTCGCCATCTTGGGGCTGGCAATGTCACAGTGCAGCCCGGCCACGCATTGTTACAAAGTTACGGGATTCTATATGAAAATTTCAAGATTTGCGGGAAATATGCGAAGTTAAGCGCGTCCGATCCTATTGGTCGGTCGCGCCCCACACGTCGCTGGCCCTCACATAGCCGCGCTGCCCGCGCACGTCGAAACTGCACCAGCCGCCCGAACAGTCGGACAGCCGCCCCACCACGCCGCGCTCCGCCCGGAACAATGTCCGCGCGCCATCGCTCGCCGATTGCCGCAGCGGCGCGACCTCTGCCTTGACGATGCCGGTCGCGGTATCGCTCAGTAGGCGCACATGCATCCACCCTTGCGCGCCGTCCGGGTCTTGCACCTTGCGCCACAGTCCCAGCACCTGCACGACCTTCACCGGTAGGTCGCGGCGGCGATAGACCCAGTTGGACGGGTAATCCAGGCTCGGCCCCACGCGCATCCGCGCCTCATCCTGCGCGATCGACGCCCAATAGGGCACCGGCTTGCCCGGCGCGGCGATACTCGCCGTCGTCATAGCCAGCGCCATCGCCACACCAGCGCCCCGCATCAACAGCTTCATTCCAGACCCATTTCCCATGTCACCCATGATCGTCCCTTAGCCCGCCGCGCGCCATCGCGACAGTCATTCCCGCATAACCGCTTGACCGACGCCGCAGGCGGGCATAGCGGCAGGGCCATGGCCAAGAAACTGCGCCCTGCCAAGCCGCGCGTCATCGTCACGCGCCGCCTGCCGCCCAATGTGGAGGCGCGCATGGCCGAACTGTTCGACGCCAGCTTCAATGTCGGCGATGCCCCGATGAGCCGCACTGAACTGGCCCGCGCCATGGCGCAGTGCGATGTGCTGGTGCCGACCATCAACGATACGATCGACGCCGCTTTGCTGAACGGCGCGCCGGAGCGGTTGCAGCTCATCGCCAGCTTCGGGGCCGGGGTCGATCATATCGACCTCGCCGCTGCCCAGGCGAAGCGGATCATCGTCACCAACACGCCGGGCGTCCTGACCGAAGACACCGCCGACATGACCATGGCGCTGATCCTGTCCGTGCCCCGCCGCCTGGCGGAAGGGGAAAAGCTGGTCCGGTCCGGTCAGTGGCGCGGCTGGAGCCCGTCGGGGATGCTCGGTCACCGCATCGGCGGCAAGAAACTCGGCATCATCGGCATGGGCCGCATCGGTCGCGCGGTTGCCCGCCGCGCCCGCGCCTTCGGCCTGTCGATCGCTTATCATAACCGCCACCGCCTCCCGTTCGAGGTGGAGCAGGAACTGGAAGCGGAATGGGTGGGCGATGTCGATGCCCTGCTCGCCGCTTGCGACATCATCTCGATCCACTGTCCGCTCAATGCCGACAGTCGCGGGCTGATCGATGTGCGGCGGATCTCCCTCATGCGCCCCGACGCCTATCTCATCAACACCTCCCGCGCTGAAATCACTGACGAGGCCGCGTTGATCGTCGCGCTCGACGAAGGGCGGATCGCTGGCGCAGGCCTCGACGTCTATACCCACGAGCCAGCGGTCGATGCGCGCCTGTTCGACCTCGCCAATGTCGTATTGCTGCCCCACATGGGATCGGCCACCTTCGAAGGCCGCGATGCGACCGGCGCGCGGGTCATCGCCAATATCCGCAGTTGGGTCGATGGCCACCGTCCCCCCAACCAAGTGCTGGAAGGCTGGGTCTGACGGGAACCCCGTGCGCCGTCATCCGTTCGGAAATCATAGCATTTCCATCGAAAGGGACGGATCATCATGTTGAAACTCGCAGTCATCTCACTCGTCATCGCCGCTGTGCTGGCGGTTCTCGGCTTCGGCGGTGCCGCTGGCACCTTCGTCGGCATCGCCAAAATCCTCTTCTTCATCGCGCTCGCCGTCTTCGTCCTGTTCCTCGTCCTCGGCATCCTGGCTGGCAAGGGCATCAAGGATGCGATAGACTGACCGCATGATAGAAAGTGGCGCTGACGTAGATGAAACCGGGCGGCTCGTTCGCGACGCCGCCGGTTTTCTGCTCCGGCGTGATCAAGGCGGCACCTACCGCCTTGTCCTGCTCCGCGTACCCGTCGATCTTGTCGAAAAACGGGTGCGCGTTCAGGGCTTTTATATGGGCGACGATATTGTCGAGGCCGATGGCGTAGCGCCCGCCTGAAACCCCTTGCCAAAGCAGCGGGGACACGCGATCCCCTTGCGTCATGCGCAAGATCATTCTGCTTCTCCTCTCCGTCGCCACGCCGGTTCTGGCCCAAGCCCAAACGCCCCATGACACGCTGACACAGGTCATGGACGATCATTGGACATGGTGGCTCTCCACCCACCCGGTCGAGGCCACCGCGCGTGGCGTCCGCACCTATGATGACCGCATTTACGATCTGTCGCTCACCGCTCGGACTGCGCAGATCAAGGCCGAGCAAGCCTTCGTGGCCCGGCTGGAAGCGATCGGCGAAACGACGCTCGATCCCTCCGATCGGGTCAACCGCGCCGTGCTGTTGTGGATGCTCCGTGACGACATAGCGGGGGAGGCGTATCAGGCCGAACGGCTGATGCTGTTCACCACCTATTATGGCTGGCATCAGGGTTTTGCAGGCATGGGCGATGGCCTGCCTTTCTACGACCGGGCCGACTATGACAGCTATCTCACCCGCCTGTCGCTCTACCCGAAACAAAATGGCGACGCCCTCGCCATCACCCGTCAGGCGATCGAGGGCGGCTATGTCCTGCCCTGCTCTGTCCTCGGCAATTATGCGGCCACCATCAGCGGCATCGTGGCGGGCGAGCCGGAATCGACCCGCTTCTACGAGCCGTTTACCCGCCCTAAGCCCCGCACGATCAGCGATGCCGACTGGACCGCGATGCAGGTGCGCGCCATTGCGCTGATCCGCGACGTCATCACGCCCGAATATGGCAAATGGCATGACCTGTTCGTCAAAAATTACCAACCCGCCTGCCGCAAGAGTGACAGCGCCTCGACCCTGCCGGGCGGCGAAGCCTGGTATGCCAGCCGGGTTCGGACGCATACCACCACCGACCTGACCCCCGATCAGATTCACGCCATCGGCATGGCCGAAGTCGCCCGCATCCGTGCCCGCATGGACGAAGTAGCAACCAAGGCCGGCTATCCCACCCGCGCCGCCTTCATCGCGCACCTGCGCACCGACCCTCGCTATTATGCTAGGACGCCGGAAGAACTGCTCCAGGTCGCCGCGCGTCAGGCGAAGGCGATCGACGGCCTGCTGCCACGCTATTTCAACACCCTGCCGCGTCTGCCCTATGGCCTCAAACCCATTCCAGAAGCCGAAGCGGAAGGCACGACCACCGCTTATTATATGCCCGGTGCGCCGGAGAGCGGCATAGCGGGCACTTACTTCGTCAACACGTCCAGGCTGGACCAGCGCCCTTTCTGGGAACTGCCAGCGCTCACCGCGCATGAGGCGGTGCCGGGCCATCATAACCAGATCGCCCTGCAACAGGAATTGCCGCTCCCGCCCTTCCGCAAATATCTCGCGGGTTTCACCGCCTATGTCGAAGGATGGGCGCTCTACACCGAATTTCTGGGTGAGGAGATGGGTCTCTACGACACGCCCGAAAAAATGATGGGCCGCCTGTCCTACGAAATGTGGCGCGCCTGCCGTCTGGTGGTCGATACTGGCCTCCACGCCAAGGGCTGGGACAAGGCACGCGCCGTTGCCTTCATGGCCGACAACAGCGCGCTGTCCGCCGCCAATATCGATGCGGAGGTTAATCGCTATATCAGTTGGCCGGGCCAGGCGCTGGGCTACAAGCTCGGCGAAATCAGGATCAGGGCGTTGCGGACGAAGGCCGAAGCGGCCTTGGGCGCAAAGTTCGACCTGCGCCGCTTCCATGACGCGGTTCTGGCCCAAGGCGCGGTGCCGCTGACCGTGCTGGAAAGCCAGATCGACGGGTGGATTGCGGCCGAAAAGGCCCGTTGATCAGAGGCGCAGGGATCGGGGCGGGGCGTTGGTGATGTCGAGCCACGCCCGATAGCCCAGGTCCAGCGGCAGGGCGGCTTCGCAACAGGCGCATTCCGCCATCACCCGACCGATCAGCCATTGGCTCTGCCCGCAATCGGGACAGTGCATAACGCCACCTGGGCGATAGACGGCGATCATGTCGCGGGTCGGCAGGACTTGGGAAGGGTGCATGTGGAAAATCCCCCATTGTCTCGCACTAACGTCATTATAGGCGGTTCTTTCCCGCTTTGGTCAGACAAGCGCAAAAAATGCGCCTCCTCCAAAGGTGCAACGGTTGCTTTGTCCATTTGACTTGGGCGCGGCAGTCTGTATGGCGCTGCAACATCGGGACATACCCGCTTCGGCCGACGGTTGGGGCGCATCCCTCCACCTTGCTGCCCGGACCATCGGGCCGGTCGGCGAGAGACGGGTGGAAAGCGTCATCTTGCCTCCGCATGGCCGCGGCATTTGCGAGGAGACGCACAACTTATGACCGCCATCGGACAGGACACGCTCGGCACCCGCGACATTTTGAATGTCGACGGCAAGGACATCGCTTTTTATTCGCTCGAAAAGGCCGCCGCTAAACTTGGAGACGTTTCGCGACTGCCTTTCTCGATGAAGGTGCTGCTCGAAAACCTGCTCCGTTTCGAAGATGGCGTCACCGTGACGGTCGAGGACATCCAGGCGATCGTCGACTGGCAGAATGACAAGGGCAAGGCCCAGCGCGAGATCCAGTATCGCCCCGCGCGCGTGCTGCTTCAGGATTTCACCGGCGTACCATGCGTCGTCGATCTGGCCGCGATGCGCGACGCGATGAACGCGCTCGGCGCGGACGCCAGCAAGATCAACCCGCAGGTGCCCGTCCATCTCGTCATCGACCACTCGGTCATGGTCGATGAGTTCGGCACGCCCAAGGCGTTCGAACAGAATGTCGAAATCGAATATCAGCGCAATATGGAGCGCTACGACTTCCTGAAATGGGGCAGCAAGTCGCTCAACAATTTCTACGCCGTGCCCCCCGGCACCGGCATCTGCCATCAGGTCAACCTGGAAAATATTGCCCAGGCCGTCTGGTCGAGCGAAGATGCCGATGGCAATATGGTCGCCTATCCCGACACCTGCGTCGGCACCGACAGCCACACCACGATGGTCAACGGCCTGGGCGTACTCGGCTGGGGCGTCGGCGGGATCGAGGCGGAAGCGGCGATGCTGGGCCAGCCCGTCTCCATGCTCATCCCCGAAGTCGTCGGCTTCAAGCTGGTCGGCACGATGAACGAAGGCGTGACCGCCACGGATCTGGTGCTGACCTGCACCGAAATGCTGCGCAAGAAGGGCGTGGTCGGCCGGTTCGTGGAATATTTCGGCCCCGGCCTGGCCTCGCTCAGCCTCGCCGACCGTGCGACGCTCGCCAATATGGCACCGGAATATGGCGCGACCTGCGGCTTCTTCGGCATCGACGACAAGACGATCGACTATATGCGCCTGACCGGCCGCAGCGACGAAAATCTCGCGCTGGTCGAAGCCTATGCCAAGCAGCAGGGCTTCTGGATCGACCCCGCCGCCGATCTGGTCTTCACCGACACGCTGGAACTGGACCTGTCGACGGTCGTCCCCAGCCTCGCCGGTCCCAAGCGCCCGCAGGATCGCGTCTCGCTGCCGCAAGTCGATGACGTGTTCAACGCCGACCTCGCCAATGTCTACAAGAAGGCGCAGCAGCGCGTTCCGGTCGAAGGCGAGGATTTCGACATTGGCGACGGCGACGTCACCATTGCTGCGATCACCAGCTGCACCAACACGTCGAACCCCGGCGTCATGGTCGCGGCGGGCCTCGTCGCCAAGAAGGCGAACGAACTCGGCCTCAAGCCCAAGCCCTGGGTCAAGACCTCGCTGGCCCCCGGCAGCCAAGTCGTCACCGACTATTTCAACAAGGCAGGCCTCCAGGAGCATCTGGACGCGATCGGCTTCAACCTCGTGGGCTATGGTTGCACCACCTGCATCGGCAATTCCGGGCCTCTCGCCCCTGCGATCAGCGCGGCGATCAACGAAAACGGCCTGGTCGCGGCTGCCGTCATTTCGGGCAACCGCAACTTCGAAGGCCGCGTGTCGCCCGACGTGCGCGCCAACTTCCTCGCCAGCCCGCCGCTGGTCGTGGCTTATGCGCTCAAGGGCACGGTGATCGAAGACTTCATCACCACGCCGATCGGCGTCAGCACGGCGGGTAACGACGTCTATCTCAAGGACATCTGGCCCACCAATGCCGAGGTCGCCTCGACCATGGCAGGCTGCATGGACCGTGCGATGTTCCAGGCGCGCTATGAAAATGTCTATAAGGGCGATGCCCACTGGCAGGCGATCGACGTGACCGGATCGGACACCTATAGCTGGCGCGCAGGCTCCACCTATGTCGCCAACCCGCCCTATTTCGAAGGGTTGAGCATGACCCCAGCACCGGTCAACGACATCATCGAAGCGAAGCCCTTGGCGATCTTCGGCGATTCGATCACCACCGACCACATCTCGCCCGCCGGTTCGATCAAGGCATCCAGCCCGGCCGGCCAGTGGCTCAGCGAGCATCAGGTCGCGCAGGCCGACTTCAACAGCTATGGCGCGCGCCGTGGCCATCATGAAGTCATGATGCGCGGCACCTTCGCCAATATCCGCATCAAGAACCAGATGCTGGACGGCGTCGAAGGCGGCATAACCCGCTATGAAGGCGAAGTCATGCCCATCTATGACGCGGCGATGAAGCATAAGGCCGACGGCACGCCGCTGGTCGTCATCGGCGGCAAGGAATATGGCACCGGCTCGTCGCGCGACTGGGCGGCCAAGGGCACCAACCTGCTGGGCGTCCGCTCGGTCATCGTCGAGAGCTTCGAGCGTATCCACCGCTCGAACCTGGTCGGCATGGGCGTGCTGCCGCTCCAGTTCAAGGACGGCGAGAGCAAGGACACGCTGGGCCTGACCGGCGATGAAACCTTCACCATCCAGAATGTCGCGGGCCTCAAGCCGCGCCAGGACGTGGACGTTATCGTCAAGCGCGCCGACGGTTCGACCTTCACTTTCACTGCGCTGTGCCGGATCGACACGATCAACGAGCTGGAATATTTCCTGAACGGCGGTATCCTGCAATATGTGCTGCGCAAGCTGGCCGCTTGATCGGCTAACAGGCTAGAGCATGATGACTTTAAGTCGCATCACTCCGTTCGCCCTGAGTAGGGGCTGAGCTTGTCGAAGACCCGTATCGAAGGGTCGGCTGCGCTTATATCCTTCGATACGCCATTTGCCCTTCGGTCGTCTGCGACTCCGACTTCGCTCAATGGCTACTCAGGACGAACGGTTCTGAGTAAAGTCATCACGCTTGTCTTATGACTTTGTGGTCCGTTCGGGTCAGGATGCGATGTCCGGTCCGGGGTGGCCACCCCGGACCGGACGGAAGGGGACGGATCGCAAAACCGCTGGTCGTGAAGGGACCGGGTTAGAGTAGGATCGCCCCTTTCTTTTTCATCAGGCCCGAACGGATACCGGGGCTTTTAAGGCCCGGATGACAAGCATGGGACAGCGAAAAAGATGAGCAACTCTCTACCACAAACCATCGGCATCGACATCTCCAAAGCGACGTTGGACTGCTATGTCCATCCCATCGGGATCGAGCGCCAGTTCCCCAACACCACCAAGGGCCACAAGACCCTGATCGCATGGGCCGGGCAATGGGAGGTCGAGCGGATCGCCTATGAGGCTACCGGCATCTACCACCGCGCGCTGGAGGTCGCGCTCGGCCATATGCCCTGCGTCAAGCTCAACCCGGAACGGGCAAGGCGCTTCGCTCAGGCGACAGGCACGCTCGCCAAGACCGATCGCATCGACGCCAGGCTGCTCGCACGGATGGCGGTGACGCTGAAACCCCCGGTCAGGCCCGCCCGAAGCCCGCAGCAGAACCAACTGGCCGAACTCGTCAACGCCCGCGATGGTCTGGTGCGTGATCGCACCGCGCTCAAAAACCGCGAAAAGAACCTCACCGTCACGCTGCTTAAGCGCCAGTGCAGCCAACGGCTCGAACAGATCGCTCGCCACATCGCTGCGCTCGACGCTGAAATCGCGGCCGTCATTGCCGCAGATGAAAAGCTCGTCCGGCGCCACCACATTCTCACCAGCATCGCTGGCCTCGGCACACTCACCGCCAACCAGATCATCGCCACCATGCCCGAACTCGGATCGCTCGATAACAAGCAGGCTGCCTCGCTCGCCGGACTTGCCCCGGTCGCGCGCCAGTCCGGCCAATGGAAAGGCAAAAGCTTCATCCGCGGCGGTAGGGCCAATGTCCGACAGGCTCTCTACATGCCTGCTCTGGTCGCCGCCCGATTCAATCCAAACCTCAAGGCCAAATACCAGCAGCTCATCGCTGCCGGAAAACCCGCCAAAATCGCCATCACAGCCATCATGCGAAAGCTCATCGTCACCGCAAATGCGCTACTCAGGGCAGATCGTCTCTGGACCACAGCATGCGCTTGACCATCACGGATACTCTAAGCTAACAAAAAGGGCTTCTCCCACGCGGGAGAAGCCCTTTTTTATTGGCCGCGCTTCGGCGACCGGATCGTGTGGAAAGTCTGCCTTCCGGCGTCAGCGGCGCGCCGCCGCGCTCTTGTCTCGCACCGCCTTGAATTCCGATCCCGGCTTCCATTGCGGCCAACGGGTGGAGGTGGCGAGGTCGTGACCGATGTTCAGCAGCAAGTCGACATCCTGCGCCGCGCCATCCAGCTTCCAGTCCGGGCCGATCGCGTCGCACGCCTGATGATAGCATTGGCCGGTATAGGCATCGACCCAGGCCTGCCCCGCCGCGCGGCCGCCTTCGACCAGGTCGGACGCCCCGGCAATGCCCATCAGCAGCAAAACGGGAACGCCTTGCTTGGCCATTGAGAAATGGTCTGCCCGATAGAAAAGGCCGCGTTCGGGCAGACTTTCCTGCGTGACGACACGGCCTTGGGCAGCAGCGACTTTCGCCAGATCATCCTCCAACGTGCTTTGCCCCTTGCCGACCAGAATGACGTCCTTTGCCTTGCCAGCGGTTTGGAGGATGTCGAGGGTCAGATTGGCAACGGTGCTGTCCAGGGGCCAGACTGGGTTCTGGGCATAATGTTCGGAGCCGAGCAGCCCGCGCTCCTCCGCCGTCCACGCCGCGAACAGGACCGAACGATCGGGGGCAGGGCCAGCCTTGAACGCGCGCGCAATTTCCAACAGACCTGCAATGCCGAGCGCATCGTCATTGGCCCCGGCGCGATAGATGCGCCCCTGGGCGTCGGGCGCGCCCTTGCCATAGGCGTCCCAATGCGCGCCATACATCACTGTTTCGTCCGGCCGCTTGGTGCCGGGAATGCGCGCCAGGACATTGGCGCTTTGCACCACTTCCTGCGTCACCGGAAAGGCAGCGGAAAAACGCGCCCCGGTCAGTTCCACCGGCCGGAACGCCTTGCTGCGCGCCTGCTTGCGCAGCGTAGCCAGATCGAGGCTTGCGCCAGTGAACAAGGCCTTGGCGGCATCTCCCTCGACCCAGCCCTGTACCGCCAGGCTGGTCAACTTGTCGGCCGGACGAACCAGATCGTAATTTTCGCCACCGGGGCTGACCACCACATTCCAGCCATAGCCCGCGCCGGGCGTGTCATGCACGATCAGCGCGCCGATCGCCCCGCGCCGCGCGGCTTCCTCGAACTTGTAGGTCCAACGGCCATAATAGGTCATGGCGCGCCCACCGAACGCGCCGAACGCATCCTCGCCTTTGGTCGCTTCGAAATCGGGGTCGTTGATCAGGAAGACCGCGACCTTCCCCTTGAGGTCCACGCCCTTATAATCATCCCAGCCACGTTCCGGTGCGGAGACGCCATAGCCCACGAACACCAACGGCGCGGCCTCCACCGCAACCTTGTCCTTGGGCTGGAGGGTGGACAGATAGACGTGGCTGCCAACGGTCCAGTCCGTCGTGACGCCGCCCTGCGCGACGCCCAGCCTCTCCGCCTTGCCAAGACGGGTGTGGAGCAGGGGCACGCTTTGCACCCATTGGCCATCGGGGCCACCTGGCTCCAGCCCCAAAGCCTGAAACCGGCCGACCAGATAGCTGATCGTCCGCTCCTCCCCAATCGTGCCCGGCGCGCGCCCTTCGAACAGGTCCGATGCCAGCGTGCTGACGGAGTGGGCCAATTGCTGCGGGTCGGTCGTCTGCGCAGCGAGAGAGGCGGGAAGGGCGGCAGTGAGGGCCAGAGCCAGGCCAAGCGTGCGTATCGTCATGACCCGCTTCTATCCCCATGCCACCGCAGGGGGAAGGGCGTGTCAGAATTCGATATCCAGTTCCTCGACCTCGTCCGGCTCGATCCTCGCTTCGTCGATCCATTCGCGCATCAACGGCCAGCCATTGATCGTCTGACAATAGGCGGCGGCGGTATCCGACACCGGCACGGCATAGGTCAGGAAGCGTTCGGCGACGGGTGCGAACATAGCGTCCGCCACGGTGGGCTTGTCGCCGAACAGCCAGGGGCCGCCATAATTGTCCAGACATTCCGCCCAGATTGCTTCGATCCGCTCAATGTCCGGCTTCGCCCCGGAGAAAATGGGGAAGCGGGCATGCCGGACCTTGAGGTTCATCGGCAGGGCGGAGCGCAGGTTAGCAAAGCCCGAATGAATTTCCCCCGACACCGACCGGCAATGGGCGCGGGCGATGCGGTCGGCGGGATACATGCCCGCATCGGGATAGAGTTCATGCAGATATTCGGCGATCGCCAGCGTATCCCACACGCTCGCTCCCTCATGGGTCAGGCGCGGGACCAGCACCGACGGAGACAGCAACAGCAGTTCCGCGCGATTCTCCGGATCATTCAGCGCGATCATTTTTTCTTGGACATGCAGCCCGGCAATCCGGCACAACAGCCAGCCGCGCAGCGACCAGGAGGAATAATTTTTGCTGGATAAAGTGAGTTCCGCGATAGCCATGGCAATCCCTCCCGCTGACAAGAACCTCCCATTTATGATGATGCGGCGCAACATAAAAAGATTGTATAGCGTTACATGATAAGACCGATTCGTTGGCGGTGATGTAACAAGGCAAGATTGCGATTATGCGAATGCTCTACAGCGGTTATCAGGCCTGGAACGACATGTTGGCGCCAGCGCGCTTTGGCGCGCAAATTGCGCTTGGCATGCGAGACAGAATGGGACCGATGGCGCAATGGGCGATGCCTCGCCGCCTGTTCGCGCTGATGGATGTGTTCCAGGGCGCCAAGCTCACGCACAAACGCCCCGCCTATGATATTGGCACTGTTACCAGCGGCAACGCACAGGTGAGCGTTCGTGAAGAAGTAGCTCTGGATCTGCCGTTCGGCGACCTGCTCCACTTCGTCAAGGACGAGGTCGATGCGGCTCAGCCCAAGGTTCTGGTAGTCGCGCCCATGTCCGGCCATTTCTCCACCCTGTTGCGCAGCACGGTCGAAACCCTGCTGCGCGATCATGATGTCTATATCACCGACTGGAAGAACGCCCGCGACGTGCCGCTGTCCGCCGGGCGCTTCGGGTTCGAGGATTATGTCGACTATGTGATCCGATTCTTCCAGCATATGGGGCCTGGCGCGCATATGGTGTCGGTATGCCAGCCCTGCGTTCCGGCGCTCGCCGCCGTGGCGTTGATGGCGGAAGACAAGGATGCGGCGACGCCCCGGTCGATGACGCTGATGGGTGGGCCGATCGATCCCAATGCCGCGCCGACGGCGGTCAATGATCTGGCCAATGAAAAGCCGATCGATTGGTTCGAGAAGAATCTGATTTCGGTCGTGCCGTTCCGCTATGCGGGGCACGGGCGGGAGGTCTATCCCGGCTTCATCCAGCTTGCCGCCTTCATGGCGATGAACATGGAGCGCCATGGCGCGCAGCATCGCGAACTCTATCAGCTATTGGCCGACGGCAAGACGGTCGAAGCCGACAAGATCAAGAATTTCTACGAGGAATATTTCGCGGTCCTCGACATGACCCGCGAATTCTACATCGAAACCGTCGATCTGGTGTTCCAGAAAGCCTCGCTCGCCAAGGGCGAACTGATGCACCGGGGCCGCCTGGTCAAGCCGGGCGCCATTCGTCACACCGCCTTGCTCACCGTCGAAGGCGAAAAGGATGATGTCTGCGCCGTAGGACAGACGTCAGCGGCGCATGGCCTATGCACAGGCTTGCGCCCGCATCTCAAACGCCACCATCTCCAACCCGGCGTCGGCCATTATGGCGTCTTTTCCGGCAGCAAATGGGAAAGCCAGGTCTATCCCCAGGTGCGCAACATGATCCTGGCGATGAACTGATCGCGATCAGGCAGCCGACCGATCCGCAAGGGATCGGTCGGCTGCCTATGGATCACAGCACGTAGCGGCTAAGGTCGGTGTCGCGCGCGATCGCATCCAACTGCTTTTCGACATAGGCGGCATCCACGACCAGCGTTTCACCGCGCCGATCCTCCGCCTCGAAGCTCACATCCTCCAGCAGCTTTTCCATCACTGTCTGCAGGCGGCGGGCGCCGATATTCTCGACCTCGCCATTCACTTCGGCCGCGATCCGCGCCACCGCGCGGATGCCTTCGGGCGTCAGGTCGATGGTCACGCCCTCGGTCGCCAACAGCGCGCGATATTGCGCCACCAGGCTCGCCTTGGTGTCCGACAGGATCGCGACGAAATCCTCCTCGGTCAGCGCCTGCAACTCGACCCGGATCGGCAAGCGCCCCTGCAATTCGGGCAGCAGATCGCTGGGCTTTGCAACATGGAAAGCGCCAGACGCGATGAACAGGATATGGTCGGTCTTGAGCGGGCCATATTTGGTCGCGACCGTCGTGCCCTCGATCAGCGGCAACAGGTCGCGCTGCACGCCTTCGCGGCTGACCGATCCGCCACGCACATCGCTGACCGCGATCTTGTCGATCTCGTCCAGGAAAACGATGCCATTCTGCTCGGCGCTGGTGATGGCGACGCGCGCGACATCATCCTGGTCGAGGCGCTTGTCCTGCTCCTCTTCGACCAACTTGTCCCAGGCATCGGCGACACGCAGCTTGCGGCGCTTCTTCTGATTCTGGCCTAGAGCCTTGGACATCATGTCGGACAGGTTGATCATGCCGATCTGACCGCCCATGCCGGGAATATCCATTGGCATCGACGGGCTGTCGGCGATTTCCACCTCGACCTCGACATCGTTCATCTGATGCTGCTCGATCCGCTGGCGGAAGGACAGGCGGGTCGCCTCGCTCGCTTCCTTGCCCGTAAGCGCGTCGAGCAGACGGTTCATCGCCGCCTCTGACGCCGCTTCGCGCACCGCTTCGCGGCGGCGGTCCTTCTCCAGCCGGACCGCTTCCTCGACCAAGTCGCGCACGATCTGTTCGACGTCGCGGCCGACATAGCCGACCTCGGTAAACTTGGTGGCCTCGACCTTCACGAAGGGCGCATCAGCCAGCTTTGCCAGGCGGCGGCTGATCTCGGTCTTGCCGCACCCCGTCGGCCCGATCATCAGGATGTTTTTGGGCGTCACCTCGTCGCGCAGATCGTCGGGCAAATGCTGCCGACGCCAGCGGTTGCGGAGCGCTACCGCGACAGCGCGCTTGGCATCCTTCTGGCCGATAATATGCGCATCAAGCGCCGCGACGATGGCTTTGGGGGTCAGATTGTCGTTCATCTCTATGTCGATCTCTTCTTGTCCTCTCCCGCTTTCGCGGGAGAGGCTACGGAGACTTGATCGCGAAGCGATCTAGGCGAAGTCGGTGAGGTCTTATCCTTGCAATCAAGAAAGACCCTCACCCATCCCTCTCCCGCGAAGGCGGGAGAGGGCTAGGAAATATCAGGCGACGGAATCCAGCGTCTCGATGGTCAGTTGATCATTGGTATAGACGCAAATGTCCGCCGCCACGGCCATCGCTTTGCGCGCCAGCGCCTCGGCATCCGCCTCATAGTCCACCAGCGCCCGCGCCGCCGCCAATGCGAAATTGCCGCCCGATCCGATCGCCGCAACGCCGTTCAACGGCTCCAGCACGTCGCCATTACCGGTCAGGATCAGCGTCACATCCTTATCCGCGACGATCATCATCGCTTCCAGATTGCGCAGATATTTGTCGGTGCGCCAGTCCTTGGCCAGTTCGACGGCCGAGCGCATCAACTGCCCATTGTGCCGCTCCAGCTTGGCCTCCAGCCGCTCGAACAAGGTGAAGGCGTCCGCCGTCGCGCCGGCAAAGCCGCCAATGACGGAGCCGTCATGCAGGCGGCGCACCTTGCGCGCATTGGGCTTCATGACGGTCTGGCCCATCGACACCTGGCCATCGCCAGCGACGACGACTTTGCCATTTTTGCGGACGGACATGATGGTGGTGCCATGCCAGACCGGCATGGTGCTGCGATGTTGGTCGTTCATGGGCGGCATATGGGAGGGGAGCGCGTCCGGTGCAAGCGGGTGCCTGCGCTACGTCGAGCCGTGGCATTCGCAAGACAATATTATGACAAATAGTGTCGGAACCAATGTCGATTAATTGACATTGTGCACCGCAGCATCAACTATCGACGCCTAACAAGAAGGTAGGACTCGCATGTCTCTCAAGGCCATGGCCCAGGAAAAAGTCGAGCGCGCGGGCATTTCCAACTATAGCTTTGACCGCGATACGCTGGTCATGTGCGGTGTCCGCTATACGCTCGAAGCCTGCACCTGCGGCGAGCCGGACTGCGATGGCGTGCGCCTGCGCAAGGCCATGCCTATGATCGCGCGCATCCTGCAATAGAAAGGAGCCGATCCTGTCGGTCCATCGCTGATCATCCCCCTCCCTTCGAACGCGCCTTCCGGCCTCGTCGAAGGGAGGAGGCGACAATCAGTTCTTTTCCTGATCCACCAGCTTGTTGGCACCGATCCAGGGCATCATCGCGCGCAGCTTGGCGCCGGTTTCCTCGATCGGGTGGCGCTGGGCGGCGATGCGGCTGGCCTTGAGTTCGGGCTGACCGGCACGGTTGTCGAGGACGAAGTCCTTGACGAAGCGGCCCGACTGGATGTCGGCCAGGACGCGCTTCATTTCCTTCTTGGTTTCTTCGGTGATGATGCGCGGGCCGGTCTTGATATCGCCATATTCGGCGGTGTTCGAGATCGAATAGCGCATGTTGGCGATGCCGCCTTCATACATCAGGTCGACGATCAGCTTGAGTTCGTGCAGGCATTCGAAATAGGCCATTTCAGGGGCATAGCCCGCTTCGACCAGCGTTTCGAACCCGGCCTGGACCAGCGCGGTCGCGCCGCCGCAGAGGACCGCCTGCTCGCCGAACAGGTCGGTTTCGCATTCTTCGCGGAAATTGGTTTCGATGATGCCGCTGCGACCGCCGCCGACGCCGCTGGCGTAGGACAGGGCGATGTCATGCGCGTTGCCGGTTGAATCCTGATGGATGGCGATCAGGCAGGGGACGCCGCCGCCCTTCACATATTCACCGCGAACGGTGTGACCCGGACCCTTGGGCGCGATCATGATGACGTCCACGTCCTTGCGCGGCTCGATCAGGCCGAAATGGACGTTGAGGCCATGGGCAAAGGCCAGCGCCGCGCCGGGGCGCAGATTGGCGTGGACGTCGTTGGCATAAATGGCGGCCTGATGCTCGTCGGGGGCCAGGATCATGAACACGTCGGCCCAGGCGGCGGCTTCCGCGTTCGGCATGACCTTGAAGCCTGCGCCCTCGGCCTTCTTGGCGGAGGCGGAACCGGCGCGCAGCGCGATGGCGACTTCGGTAACGCCGCTGTCGCGCAGATTCTGCGCATGGGCATGACCCTGCGAACCATAGCCCAGGATGGCGACCTTCTTGCCCTTGATCAGGCCGATGTCCGCATCGTGATCGTAATAAACCTTCATGACTGTCTCTTCCCTCGAACGTATCTCCTCGCCCCGCCGGGGAGAGGATATGAAATCTTGGCTCGGCGCGGCCGGGCCTAGATGAAGTTGGAGCGGGGGTGGGGACGCTGAAACGTCGTGCCCCCTCTCCCAGCTTCGACTAGGCAGCAAGCTGCCAAGTCTGCGCAACCCTCTCCCCGCCGGGGAGAGGGGAAGTGGTTACACCGGCTCTTTGCCCCGGATCAGGCCGACGACGCCGGTGCGGCCGACTTCGACCAGGCCGATCTGGCGCATCAGCCCGACGAAATTGTCGATCTTGTCGGTGGTGCCGGTGATTTCGAAAATGAAGCTTTCGATCGTCGTGTCGACCACCTTGGCGCGGAACACGTCGGCCAGGCGCAGCGCTTCGATCCGGTCTTCGCCCGTGCCCTTGACCTTGACCAGTGCCAGTTCGCGCTCGACGAAGGGGCCGACTTCGGTCAGGTCGGTGACCTTGTGGACGGGCACCAGACGGTCGAGCTGGGCAATGATCTGGTCGATCACCTTGGGCGGGCCGTTGGTGACGATGGTGATGCGGCTGACGCTGTGATCGTCGGTAATGTCCGCCACGGTCAGGCTGTCGATATTATAGCCGCGCGCGGTGAACAGGCCCGCGATGCGCGCCAATATGCCGGCTTCGTTCGAAACGGTCAGCGACAGGACATGCCGCTGGTTCAATTCTTCCTGGATATGCATCACATGCTTGTCCCGTCATTCCTATCGTCATGGGCGTCACTGGGATCTGCCCGTTCCGAAATCATCGCCGTAAAGGCATAATGCCAGCCATCATCCTGCCGGTGGGCGACGCGGACGGGCAGGCCCGCCACCGCATCGAACATCCGGTGGAGATGTTCGCCGACATAGCGGGGACCGACCAGCAGCGTGCCGATATGCCGCTCGTGAAAGTCGAACCCTTCGTCCAGATGCACGACCCATTCGTCATTGGCCGGGTCGGCATGGTCGATGGTCCAGCCCGACAGCTCGGCCGTGCCCGCGATCCGCTCGAAATCCCACGGTTCGCTGACATGGACGCGCAGCTGGAGGTGCTGCGTCACGCCCCCATCCTCATACTAAGGCTTTCGCCTCGTCCGACATGATGCCCGCGATCTGGTTGGGATCGAGCATCATTTCGGTATGCGCCGCGCCCGACGGGATCATCGGGAAGCAGTTGGACAGTTTGGCGACGCGGCAATCGACGATCACCGGCCCTGGCGTTTCCAGCATCTGGCGGATGCCCGCTTCCAGATCGCCCGGCTGTTCAATGCGGATGCCGGTCCAGCCATAGGCCTCGCCCAGCTTCACGAAATCGGGCAGGCTGTCCGAATAGCTGTTGGAATAGCGGCTTTCATAGGTCAGTTCCTGCCACTGGCGGACCATGCCCATATATTCATTGTTCAGGATGAATAGCTTGACCGGCAGGCGATATTGGCTGGCGGTGCCCATTTCCTGAATGTTCATCTGCACCGAGGCGTCGCCCGCGATGCAGATGGCGAGGCTGTCGGGATTACCCATCTGCGCGCCGATGGCGGCGGGAAAGCCATAGCCCATCGTGCCCAAGCCGCCGGAGGTCAGCCATTTGTTGGGGGCTTCGAAGCCGAAATGCTGCGCCGCCCACATTTGATGCTGGCCGACTTCGGTGGTGATGATGACATCCTTGCCGGTCGCCTGGCAGGCTGTGTAGAGGTCCGCGATCGCGCGCTGGGGCATGATTTCGGTGCCGTTTTCAACATAGGCGAGCGACTTTTTCGTCCGCCATTCCGCGATCCGGTCCCACCATGCCGACAGGTCGGCCTGTTCATGGCCGCGCTGCTTCCACAGGGCGATCATGTCGTCGAGTGCGCTGGCGACGTCGGCCTGGATGGCGACATCGACATCGACGATCTTGTTGATCGAGCTGCGGTCGATATCGATATGGACCTTGCGGCTGTTGGGCGCGAAGGCATCGAGGCGGCCGGTGACGCGATCATCGAAACGTGCGCCGACGCACAGGATCAGGTCCGCCTGGTTCATCGCCCAATTGGCTTCATAGGTGCCGTGCATCCCCAACATGCCGAGCCACTGGTCGGACGATGCGGGGAAGGCGCCCAGGCCCATCAGGGTCGAGGTGACGGGCGCGCCGGTGAGCGTGGCGAGTTCGCGCAACAAAGCGCTGGCCTGCGGGCCGGAGTTGATGACGCCGCCGCCGGTGTAGAAGATGGGGCGCTCGGCCGCGGCCAGCATTTCAACGGCCGCGTCGATGCCCGCCGCGTCCGCCTTGATCTGCGGACGGTAGCTGGCATGCTGGACCGGTTCGGGACGCTTATAGGGTGCGGTCGCGATCTGGACATTTTTGGGAATGTCGATGACGACCGGGCCGGGGCGACCGGTGGTGGCGATGTGAAACGCCTCATGAACGACGCCCGCCAGCTTGCCGGGGTCTTTCACCAGATAATTATGCTTGGTGCAGTGCCGCGTGATGCCGACGGTATCGGCTTCCTGGAACGCATCGGTGCCGATCAGTTGCGTTGGCACCTGACCCGTGATGACGACCATCGGGATCGAATCCATCAGCGCGTCGGTGATGCCGGTGACGGCATTGGTCGCGCCGGGGCCGGAGGTGACCAGAACGACGCCAGGCTTGCCGGTCGAGCGGGCATAGCCCTCCGCCATGTGGGTCGCACCCTGTTCGTGGCGGACCAGCACATGCTTGATCGTGGGGTGATTGTAGAGCGCGTCATAAATGGGCAGCACCGCGCCGCCGGGATAGCCGAACACGACCTCGACACCGAGATCGATCAGGCATTCAACCAATATGTCCGCGCCGCTCTTTTCGGCCACGATAAATCCTTCTCATATGATGCAAGCCCCGTCCTTTGCGACAGCGGACCTGCGATAGCAAGGTGGCCGCCTCTAATGGACATAAAATGACGGGTCAAGCTCTATTGTTGTAATTTAATTGCTAATTTATCGATCAGATTGTTATCAATTTCTCGTGTTTCGCGCGGCCAATGCGCCGGGGGCTGGTTGGTGAACCAGGTATATTGGCGCTTGGCATATTGGCGGGTGGCGAGCGCGCCGCGTTCGATCATCGTTTCCCGGTCGATCTCGCCGCCCAGCCAGGCGCGGATTTCGGGCACGCCGATCGCGCGCATCACCGGCAGGTCGGGGTGAAGGTGGCGGGCGAGCAGCGCCTCGACCTCCTCGATCGCGCCCGCGTCGATCATCTGTACGAAACGCCGGTCGCACCGCGCGATCAGCCAGTCGCGCGGCGGGCGCAGGATCATGGGGGCGAGGGTGATCTGGTCGGCGATGCCCCCGCGCTTATGCTGCTGCCACTGTTTCAACGGTTTGCCGGTGGAACGTACCACTTCCAGCGCGCGGGCGACGCGGGTGGTGTCGGCGGGTGCCAGGCGAGTGGCGGCTTCCGGGTCTTCTTGGGTCAGGGCGGAGTGGGCTTCTGCGACAGGCAAGGCGCGCACCGTCGCGCGTATGTCCGGGTCGATGTCCGGCACTGGCGCGATGCCGTCGAGCAGGGTGCGGATATAGAGGCCCGTGCCACCGACCAGGATGGGCAGGCGGCCCTGTTCCTGCGCGGCGGCGATCTGCGCCTTCGCCTCGGCCGCCCAGCGCGGCGCAGTGCAGGCCTGTGCCCCGTCGATATGGCCGAACAGCCGGTGGGGCACATCGCCCATCTCGTCCGCGCTTGGTCGTGCGGACAGGATGGCGAGGTCGGCATAGACCTGGCTCGCATCGGCGTTGATGACGATGCCGCCTGTGGCTTTGGCAAGGGCAATGGCCAACGCGCTCTTGCCGCTGGCGGTCGGCCCGGCAATAAGCGCGACCCGTGGGCGGGATTCGCCCTGCTGTGTGTCAGGAGTGTTCATGTTCGTCGCGACCTTAGTGGCAAGTGGCTCGATCGGGCAGGGGGATATTGCGGCGGCCGTCGATCGGCTGGCGCAGGCGGGGTGCCAGCCTGGGCAGAGCCTGTGGCTCGACCGCGACAAGGCTGCGGACCTGTTCTTCGCCGTTGATCCTGTGGCGGCGCGCGCGGCGCTCGCCGATGTCGGGCAGGACATCGACGTGATCGTCCAGCCGGTCGAGGGGCGGGCCAAGGCGCTGCTGATCGCCGACATGGATTCGACCATGATCACCGTCGAGTGCATCGACGAATTGGCCGACTATGCCGGGATCAAGCCGCAGATCGCCGAGATCACCGAGCGGGCGATGCGCGGGGAACTGGATTTCGAAGGCGCGCTGCATGGCCGCGTCGCGTTGCTCAAGGGCTTGCCTGACAGCGCCATCGATCAGTGTCGGCAGGAGCGGGTCGTCATCATGGGCGGCGCGAAGGCGCTGGTCCGCACGATGAAGGCGCGGGGCGCGCGTACGCTGCTCGTGTCGGGTGGCTTCACCCGCTTTACAGGGCCGGTGGCGGCCGAGATCGGCTTCGACATGCATGTCGCCAATGTGCTGGAGATTGCCGACGGCGCACTGCTGGGCAGCGTTACCCGCCCGATCGTCGATGCGGCGCGCAAGCGGGTGGAACTGGAAGCGGCCATCGCGGGCGGTATCGATCGCGCCCTGACCCTGGCGGTGGGCGACGGCGCGAACGATATTCCGATGATCGAAGGGGCGGGGCTGGGCGTTGCCTATCATGCCAAGCCGGTGACGCGCGCCGCCGCCGCCGCCGAGATCGTCCATGGCGACCTGTCGGTGCTGCTCTATGCGCAGGGGATCGCGTCGGCCGATTGGGTTGTCGACTGAGGTCGGTAAGGCCCTGCGCCTCAGTAGTATGTTCAATGGATGCCTGCCGTCATCCGCGCTTTTTGTTTAATGGATGCTTGTCAGCATCCGCGCTTTTTGTTTAACGGATGCTTGTCAGCATCCGCGTTTTTTATTTAATGGATGCCTGCCGTCATCCATACTGCCATCGCCACCATCATCACATTTTCGGTGAGCGACACGAAGCCGAGCGGGACGTTGCTGCTGCCGCCGACGCAGGCGCATTTGAGCGTGCGCTTTTCGAGATAGACGGCCTTGAACACCGACACCGCCCCGATGCCGCCGATGGCGAGCGCGACCGGGATCGACAGCCAGTTCAGCGTGCGCGTGAGCATCAGCACGCCGGCGCCCAGTTCCAGGAACGGGTAGGCGCGGCCATAGGGTGGCAGGCGGCGGGCAAGCAGGTCATAGTTCAGGAACATCGTCGCGAACCGATCGACATCTTGCAATTTCAGCATGGCGAGCAGCATCATGGCGATGGCGATGAAGCGTTCGACCGTGACGAAGGCGATGAGCGGGGCGAAGGTCAGCCAGTTGACCGCCAGCGCCAGCAGCGCGGCCACCGCGAACACGGCGAGAACGGGCACATAGCTGGTCGCATCGGGATCGCGCAGCTTGAGGCCAAGGAAGCGGCGCAGATCGTCATGGCCGCCGATCCGCTGGCCATCGATGAAGATTTGCGGCGTGGTCTTGACGTCATGCGTCGCCTTGAACGCATCGGTTTCGGCGCGGCTGGTGAGCCAATGATCCTCGACCTGGTAGCCGCGTCGCTTGAGCAGCCAACGTGCCTTGATACCATAGGGACAGATATGGTCGGGCATCACCATGCGGTAGATGGCGGCGGATCGAGCTTGGGTCATGACGGCATATCCTTGGGCAAAGGGGGCATGCCACCCATATAGGGTGCGGACCATGGTACGGAGTCAAGGGATGAGCATGACGATTTCTGCACTCGCGCGCAGCAGCGGGGTCGGGGTGGAGACGGTGCGCTATTATCAGCGGCGTGGCCTGCTCGCCACGCCGGAGCGGGGCGCGGGCATCCGGCGCTACGACGCGGCGGACGCGCGGCGGCTGGGCTTCATTCGCGGCGCGCAGCGGGCGGGGTTCACGCTGGAGCAGATCGGCGAATTGCTGCATCTGGATGCCGGGCAGGATCGGGGGCGGGCGCGGGAATTGGCGTCGGAACGGATCGCGGCGCTGGACGCGAAGATCGCCGAGATGCAGGCGGCGCGCGCGGCACTGGAGCGGTTGGCGCGGCAATGCCATGCCTCGGACGAGGGGCCATGCCCGATCATCGCGGCGTTCGAGGGGTGAGCTATTCCAGCCCGGCGACCAGCCCGTCGATGGCACCCTGCAGGATATAGCTCGCCGCCAGCTTGTCGACCAGCACGTCACGGCGAGCGCGGCTGGCATCGGCCTCGATCAACGTGCGGGTGACCGCCTGGGTTGACCAGCGCTCATCCCACATCAGAATAGGCAGGCCGAAATCCGCCAGATTATGCGCGAAGGCGCGGCTCGACTGGCTGCGCGGGCTGCCGGTGCCGTCGAGGTTGAGCGGCAGGCCGATGACGATGCCCTTGACCTGCTGCTGCGTGATGAAGGCGGCCAGCAATAGCTTGTCCTTGCTGAATTTGCTGCGTGTGATGGTGTGGGCCGGGCTGGCGATCGACCAGCGCGCGTCGCATAGCGCAAGGCCGATGGTCTTGGTGCCGACATCCATGCCGACCAGGCGGCCGCCTTCGGGCAAAGCCTCGCGAAAGGCGACGCGATCCGTCGTTACCAATGGCATGTTATCGGGCTGTCACTTCTTCTGAAAGGCGGCGAGCCTTTGTTGCGCATCGGCGCGGACATTGCCCCAGAACAGGCTGTAATCATAGACATGATAATTATTGCCGGGCAGGGTGAACGGCCCCATGTCAACCGGCTCGCCGATCATCAGCACGCCGCTGGTGTCGCAGCGCGCGGGGACGATGCCGGTCAGCAGCTTGGGCGGCTGGCCCTGCTCGCGCGCGTCGAGCGTGCCCTTGTTGGCGCTGGCCGGGGCCGCGCCGTTGAACGCGCCGGTGATGGGGTTGGTGCAGAGCATGTGCGTGCCCTTGCGGGGCTTGCCGGTATAGCCGGTCTTGCGCTCGAAACTTTCGACCACGGCGGACGGGTCGGCGGGTTCGGCATAGCTTTGCCAGCTGACGATGCAATGGGACTGGGCCGCGCGGGCGCAGGCAGGCAGGCCGAGCGCGGGCAGATCGGCCTCCACCGAGACGGGCCAGCCGACGGCATAGACCGCCGCCACCCGATCGGCCACCGGCTTGCCCGCGACTTCCTCGCGCAGCAATTGCATCAAATGGCGTGACCCCTGGCTATGCCCCGCCAGCATCAACGGGCCTGTCGGGTTGGCCGCGAGGAAGGTGGCAAAGGCCTGGGCAACGTCGCGATAGGCGGCGGCCAGTGCCTTGTCACCGGCGGGCTTGTCGGTCAGGAATGCCCCATAATTGGCCTGGCGATAGCGTGGTGCCCAGACGGTGCCGGCCGCGTTGAAGGCGCTGGCTTGGCTCATCACGAAGCGGCGGGCGGTGGCGTCGGCTTCCTTCTCGCCCAGCGCGGCATTCCAATGGGCGTCGCCAAAGGTCGTGATATAGCTGGTCGGGTGGATGAAGAAGATCGCGGCCTTGGGCAGCGTCGCGGGAAGCGTGACGCCTGCGGGCGTCCACAGCGCCGGGTTATTCTGCGTGATGTCCGGGCGGGCGACCCACATTTTGGGGTCGGCATAGGCATTGGCGGGCAGCGGCGCGAGTTCGGTAAAGTCTTCGCGTGGCACCATCACCGCGCGGATCAATTGCATGCCCCAGATCGCATAGATGGCCAACGCCGCGATCACCAGAACCACAAGGGTTGCGATGACATAGAGAAATTTGCGGGCCACCCATGCTCTCCGATTTGCAAGGGCGACGCAGCCCCCATTTGCGCGCCCCTGTCTTACGCATGCTACCGGCGTGCGCAAGAGGCGCGAAACCGGCTTGAAGCGGAGGGAAGCGGGTGGTAGCGGCATGGCCCATGTCGATAGACCTTCAGACCGTAAAAAAGATCGCCAGCCTCTCGCGCATTTCGGTGAGCGATGCCGAAGCCGAGGCGATGGTGCCCGAACTCAACAACATCCTTGGCTGGGTGGAGCAATTGGGTGAGGTGGACGTCAGCGGCGTCGAGCCGATGACTGCCGTCATCCCCAATCACCAGCGCCTGCGCAACGACGTCGTGACCGACGGCAATGTTCGCGACAAGGTTCTGGCGAACGCGCCCCAGGCCGAACACGGATTTTTTGCGGTGCCGAAAGTTATAGAGTGATGCGTATCACTCCCCCGTTCGCCCTGAGCCTGTCGAAGGGCTTTGCCGACCGGAGGGAGGCTGCTTCGCTTCGTTCAGCAGAATGCTTCGACTTCGCTCAGCCCGAACGGGATAAAGATTTTGACTGATCTTACAGACCTTACCGTAGCCGAAATCCGCGACGGGTTCCGCGCAGGCGATTTTTCCGCGCGCGAAGTCGCCGAGGGCTTCAACGCCAATGTTGCGGCAGCCAAGGCGCTCAACGCCTTCATCGTCGAGACCCCGGAAAAGGCGCTCGAAGCCGCCGATGCCGCTGACAAGGCGCTGGCGGCGGGCGACGTGAAGCCGCTGTCGGGCGTGCCGATCGGCATGAAGGATCTCTTCTGCACGCAGGGCGTGCAGACCACGGCGGCCAGCCACATGCTCGAAGGGTTCGTGCCGACTTACGAGTCGACCGTGTCCGCCAAGCTGTGGGATGCGGGCGCGGGGATGCTGGGCAAGCTGAACCTCGACCAGTTCGCCATGGGATCGTCCAACGAGACCAGCTATTATGGTAACGTCATCAGCCCGTGGAAGCGGGACGGTGGCGACAATTCGGCCCTGGCCCCCGGCGGTTCGTCGGGCGGTTCGTCGTCCGCGATCGCGGCGCGGCTATGCCCGGCGGCGACCGGGACCGATACCGGCGGCTCGATCCGCCAGCCCGCCGCCTTTACCGGCATCAGCGGCATCAAGCCGACCTATGGCCGCTGCTCGCGCTGGGGCATCGTCGCTTTTGCCTCGTCGCTCGATCAGGCCGGGCCGATGGCGCGGACCGTGCGCGACAATGCGTTGCTGCTGGAGGTGATGGCCGGGTTCGATCCCAAGGATTCGACCTCGCTCGACCTGCCGGTGCCGCAGTGGGAAGCGGGATTGTCCAGCAATCTCAAGGGCAAGACGGTCGGTATTCCCAAGGAATATCGCCCCGATGGCCTGAACGCGGAAATCGCCGCGCTGTGGGATCAGGGGATTGCCTGGCTCAAGGACGCTGGCGCGACTGTGGTCGAAGTGTCGTTGCCGCATACCAAATATGCGCTGCCGACCTATTATATCATCGCGCCCGCCGAAGCCTCGTCCAACCTCGCCCGCTATGACGGCGTGCGCTATGGCCAGCGCGACCTGCCCGATGGCGCAGGCTTGCAGGACATGTATGCCGCCACCCGCGCCGCCGGGTTCGGGCCGGAGGTCAAGCGCCGCATCATGATCGGCACCTATGTGCTGTCGGCGGGTTTCTATGACGCTTATTATACGCAGGCGCAGAAGGTCCGGGCGCTGATCGCGCGCGATTTCGATCTGGCCTTCGAGCAATGCGACCTGCTGCTGACCCCGACCGCGCCGAGCGCGGCCTTCACGCTGGGCGAGAAGCAGGCCGATCCGCTGGCCATGTATCTGAACGACGTCTTCACCGTGCCCGCGTCGCTGGCGGGATTGCCCGCCATGTCTGTGCCCGGTGGCGTGGATAGTCAGGGCTTGCCGTTGGGCTTGCAGATCATCGGCAAGGCGCTGGACGAACAGACGGTGCTGAACGCGGGGTTGGCGATCGAGGAACGGGCGGGGTTTGTGGCGCGGCCGGACAAGTGGTGGTAAGCAATAATCCTACCATTAAGATACCTCAGGTTCTTAATGGAGCACTTGCGGCCAGCGTTTACATATGCGGGGCGCAGTCTTTGGGGACAATGGCTTTAAAATCACGATTGAACCCAGGTTCGCTAGATTTTCTTTCAGCATGGGTCGCCGTTAATCTGTTTCTCTGGAATACGAAAAATTTTGTCGATGATTATCGAGCATTCGATGGGGTAGGAGATCGCGGTTTTAGTTTAGGCTTTACGGTATTCTTCAGTGGAATATCTTATACCTTGCTGGCTCTGGCTGCGGCTTCCTTAGGATCGGGTCTTGTGGCAGCATCGATACTGACGATGTACTTCGTTTGCTTGTCCCTATGGTCTTTTTGTAGCTATTTTCGACGGTCAAGAATTCAGGTTCCAGATTTGAGTGAAGTGGATCGCCGCGAGCGACGCCTCCGCTGGATATTTCAATATCTCTACGCTGGTACGTTATGCTTTCTAGCCGCGAATTTGTCACCGAGCGTTGGTGCAGTGGTTCCAGCTATCTTCCTATTAGCAATTTATGGCGTGGACGTTATGGATTCTAGAACATTTGAAACAGATCAGATCAAGGCGGCGTAAATGTCTGACGAATATCGCGTGCAGAGCACACCCGCCGATTGAAGATCGGGTTGCAAAGTGTTACCTTGGTAACACTGGAGATTGGGCAATGAACGCGCAGAGCAAGATCGACACCGGAACCATGACGAGCAAGGGTCAGATATTGATCCCCAAAGCCATGCGCGATGCCGCCGGTCTGGTGCCGGGGCAGCCTTACAAGGTTGTGCTGAATGAAGCGGGGCAAGTGGTGGTTGCGCCGCTGGGGTTCAGCCCTGAGGAAGCAGCGGAGAGAAGCCGACGGGTGCGCGAAGCGATCAATGCGATCGCCGGGAAATATCCCAATCCTGACGGCATGAGTACGGATGAGTATATGCGGGAGATACGGGGTAATTACGAACCGTGATCCTTGTCGACTCCAACGTTCTCATTGATGTTCTGGATCGTGATCCCCATTGGTTCGAATGGTCCGCTGCCAATATCAATCGTGCCGCATTTGGTGCCTATCTATTTGTAAACCCGGTAGTGATTGGCGAAATGGCGCCAAGGTTCGAGGCATTGGATGATCTGCGCGTTCTTCTGGCTGCGATGCTTATCGATGTGGAACCCTTGATGCCGGAGGGGGCATTTCTGGCGGGTAAAGCCTTTCAGGTTCATCGTCGTCGAAAGCAACCGATGGCGGCTAAATCCATCCTCGCCGACTTTCTGATCGGTGGCCACGCGCAGTCTCTGAACGCGACCATCCTGACCCGTGACCCGCGTTTCTATCGCAGCTATTTTCCCGGCGTGCCGTTGATCACGCCTTCAAAGGACGACTGATGACTGAATCAACCTATCGCATCCAGGGCGCAACCGGCGAGTGGGAGGTCGTGATCGGCCTGGAGGTGCATGCCCAGATCACCACCAATGCCAAGCTGTTTTCCGGTGCCGCGACGGCGTTCGGGGCCGAACCCAATACGCAGGTCAGCCTGGTCGATGCGGCGATGCCCGGTATGTTGCCCGTGCCCAATCGCGAGTGCATCCGTCAGGCGGTGCGCACCGGCATGGCGATCGAGGCGCAGATCAACAGATGGTCGCGGTTCGACCGGAAAAATTATTTCTATGCCGATCTGCCGCAGGGCTATCAGATCAGCCAGCTCTATCACCCGATCGTAGGCGAAGGGCAGATCGAGATTGTGCTGGACGAAAAGAACCCGGACACCAGCACCAAGGTCATCGGCGTCGAGCGTATCCATGTCGAACAGGATGCGGGCAAGCTGATGCATGATCAGCATCCCACCAGCTCTTATGTCGATCTCAACCGGTCGGGCGTTGCGCTGATGGAGATCGTGTCGAAGCCGGACATGCGATCACCCGCCGAGGCAGGGGCTTATCTGGCGAAGCTGCGGACGATCCTGCGCTATGTCGGGTCGTGCGACGGCAATATGGACCAGGGGTCGATGCGCGCGGACGTCAACGTGTCGGTCCGCAAACCCGGCGAGGAATTTGGCACCCGCACTGAAACGAAGAACGTCAATTCCGTCCGCTTCGTCATGGCCGTAGTCGAGCATGAGGCGAACCGCCAGGTCGATGTGCTGGAGGCGGGCGGCAAGATCGTGCAGGAAACCCGGCTCTATGATCCCGACCGGGGCGAAACGCGGTCGATGCGGTCGAAGGAAGATGCGCATGACTATCGCTACTTCCCCGATCCCGACCTGTTGCCGATCGAACTGGACGAGGCGTTTCTGGCCGAATGCCGCGCCTCGCTGCCCGAACTGCCCGATGCCAAGCGCAAGCGCTATGAGCAGGCGCTCGGCCTCTCGCCCTATAATGCGGCGACGCTGACGGCGGACGCCGATACCGCGCGCTGGTTCGAACTGCTGGTGACGCAAAGCGCCGCCGCGCAGAAGAAGAGCGAGAGCGATGTCGCGAAGGCAGCGGCCAACTGGCTGCTGTCGGACCTGTATGGCGCGCTCAACCGCCTTGGCAAAAGCCTGGAGGAAAGCCCGGTCAGTCCCTCACAAGCGGCCGAATTGCTGGCGCTGGTCGCCGACGGCACGCTGTCGGGATCGCTCGCCAAGCAGGTGTTCGAAATCATGCTGGAAACCGGCGATGCACCAGCCAAGATCGTGGAAGATCGCGGCATGAAGCAGACGTCGGACACGGGCGCGATCGAGGCGGTGGTGGCCAAGGTTCTCGCGGACAATGGCGACAAGGTCGCGCAATATAAGGGCGGCAAGGAAGCGCTGTTCGGCTTCTTCGTCGGCCAGACGATGAAGGCAATGCAGGGCAAGGCCAACCCGCAGGTCGTGAATGAACTGGTGAAGAAGGGGTTGGCTTAACGCCAGCCCCTTAATATCGTTATTTAATTCGTATTGAAGTTCGATAAAACGACATAGCGAATTTTTTGATTGTCAGCGGTTATGACTTTTATCCGCGCACCTCGGTAAGCGATTTCGCTAGAAGCTGATAAGTCATATTCAGCCTCATTCGAGAAGGCCGGGCGAGCGATGCTGCCACTGCTTTCTCGGTATCCGATCTTGATGCGATCCCCAACACGACCACTATAGAGCAATGTCTGCTGCAGGTCGCGGTCTGACAGGACTGGCTGACGGGTTCTCTCAAACGAGTGTTCCGTATCGCATATGGGACCGTTTAAGCCGCCAGTAATAACGCATGTTTCCTGTTTCGTTTTCGAAACACGGATCGATTGCGGGAATGGTAATGGCAGGCCTAGTAAATCGCGGGCTTGAAGTAAATAACCTGCCCCCTCTCGGTTTGAGGACATCCGATAGGAGTGATATGTGCTACCTTTGTCTTCCGCAATTTGAGGATAGAATCCTTTGCTAAGCCTATATCCTTTGATATTATTTTCTGCGACCAGTTCAATTCCATCCTCTTCGGTATAAAATCCCTGCCGCAGCATGTCTTCGCCCAAAGACACCTGAGTTTCTTCGGCCAGTTTTGGAAAACTGATCGGCGTTCGAATAGGCGTGTAGTTTGGCGCAGGTGTAGACGCACATGCTGACAACCCAATCGTTGCCGTGACGAGAAGTAATGAACGCATTGAATAGCCCCCTTTTGAATTTAAGAGGTTAAAGGCTTCTCAACCGATAATTCAAGTACGGTGATCAATTATGGCAAGCGTAAAATAATAAGGGGCGTCACCGGGTCTAGCGGTGACGCCCCTCTTTTTATATCCGGCGCCCTTGGGGAGGGATATTGCCGGATCGGAAAGGACGGACCGGGAGGGTCTGTGGGGTGTGGCCCGTCCTTTCATAGTCAGGACGTCACAGCACGAAGTTTACCGTCGCTCTAAACGATATGGCGACGTGATTTTGTTGTTCCTCCGCGCCGAATTCGCCGCCCACGCGGAATGTTTCGGTGCCGCCATAGAGGCGGGCGCGGCCGGTCCAGCCATTGGTGCGGTCTTCCGCCGTCAGGGTGAAGCGGTCGCCATCCTTGAAATAGGCGACCGTATCGCCCAGCGATCCGCCGATGATCTGGCGGCGGCCGCCCTCCAGTTCCAGCCGCAGCCAGCCATTTTCCGGGTTCAGGCTGCCAAAGTCATAGCCCGCCGTGACCGTGCCGTTGGCGGTGGTCTCGTCGCTGGTGCGGTCCAGCACCGTGAGGTTGAAGGCATCGCCGCCGCCGGTCTCGCTATAGCCATTTTCGGACAGGCGATAATAGTCGATGCCGAGCGCCGGACGCAGGCTGAACCGGCCCATCTGCATCTGATAGGCGGCACCGGCAGTCGCCGAATAGAGCTTGCCGTTCCAGTCGCCATCGGCAGTGCGGGTGACGTCGCCATTGGAGAAATGGCGGGTGCCGGTGAAACCGATATGCGCCGCCGACAGGCGGGCGAAGGCCAGCAACGGTCCCCATTGGCCGCGCCAGTGGGCCGCCAGTTCATATTGGTCGGAATCGACGGCATTGTCGGTGCCGCCGCCGGTATCGCTACTATGGATATAGGCGAAGGAGCCGCCGAATGCGCCGAGATCGGTCAGATATTCGGCGCCACCGCCCGCGCCCCAACCGTTAATGTCGTAGGACGCGGTATTGCCCACGCTCTTGCTGCTGCCAAAGGCGACCTGTTGCAGCCAGAAGCCGAGGCGGCCGTCCTTGGTACGATAGATGCCGTTGGGGTCGGACAGGATGCGCGCGGTGGCTCTGGAACCCGATGTCACTGCTTCGAACGTGCCACCGGCATGATCGGGCAGCATCTGGCGCAGATTGGCGTTCAGCGTCTCGCCATCGCTGATGGCGAGATAGGCGTCGGCGATATCGGCGTCATTGTCGAGCGCATTGAAGATGGCGGAATAGGCGCTACCGAGCGAGCCGGTGAGGCCCAGGTCGGTCACGGTCTTGGCTGCGATCGAGAGGGTGACGGTGCCTGCCGTGGCATCGCCCGCGACGCTGCCCTTGAACATATAGGGCAGCAGGGTGGCGGTGCCGAGCGTCGGCGATCCGCTGAGCGATCCGGCGCGGACGATGACATAGTCGCCTTCCGCATCGCCGACCTGGCTGAGTTGTACCTTCACCTGCGATCCGCTGGCGAAGCTGGCCGCGCCTGCAACGTCATAGACGGTGTTGGCACCGGTCGCCGCATCGATGGCAACGCCGATGGTGGAGGTGCCGCTGGCCGACAGTGAACCCAGCGCGATGCTGCCCGTGCTGGTAGTGCTGAGCGTCCCGCCATTGAGCGTCACATCGACGTTGCCGCCATTGTTGATCGCCCCCGACAGGGACGAAGTGCCGTTCAGGACGAGCGTCCCGGCGCTGCCGCCGAAATCGACATTGCCCGTCAGGCTGGCGCTGTTGGCCAGGGTCAGGCTGGACGTGCCGGTTCCGAACGCGACATTGCCGGTCAGGCTGGACGTGCCGGACAGGGCGACACTGTCATTGCCAGCGCCGAGGCTGAGGTTGCCGGTGATGCTGCCTGCCGACACGGTCATCACGTCATTGCCCGACCCCAGCCGGACATCGCCGACGATTTGCGGCGCGGTGGCCGTGGCGGAGGCAAGCGCCTGCGTCAGGGTGACGCCGCTGCTGTTGGCGCTGAGGTCAATCGCGGTGTTTGTAAGGCCGCCGGTCGCGCTGATCCGGCCGCTGTTGGACAGGCTGGATACCGTGCCCGACGAATCGAGAATGGCGATCGCGGTGCCTTTTGCATTGTCGAGCGCCGATGCGGTGACAGCGCCGCTGACCTTGATCGCCGAGACCGATGCGCCTGCGTCGATTACGAGCCCGCGCGCGCTCGTCCCCGTCTTGGCCGATCCGCTTGCGCCGACGGTGCCGCTGACTTCGACCGTATCGGCCCGCGCGCCCGAACCCAGGCGCAGGGCGGTGGCATTGCTGTCGTAGGAGACGGCCGCGACCGTGCCTGCGACCAGCACGCCCTTGGCAATGTCGACATCGCCGCCCAGCCCGCCAATGACCAGGCCATTGGCCGCGACCCCGTCATAAACGCCATAGCCGCCAATGCCGCCATTGACGATCAGGCCATAGCCCGACGTATCGGCGGCTACCGCACCTATGTCCGTGTCGCTGTCCGCCGCGCCGATCTGCACGGCGGCTGCCGAGCCATAGGTGATGACCGAGGCCGTGCCTTCCGTGCTGTCGGTCAGGCCATCATCGTCGATATCGGTGTCATCTTCATCATCATCGTCGCTGGCGGTGGGCGGCACGTCGAAGATGATGCCGCCGCTGACATTGCCCGCTATCACCAGGGCCGATCCGCCCTGAAGCAGATCGTCGGCATCTAATTTGGTGACGTCGGACGGCCGGGTCGTCGTGCGATAGCCGGTGCTGGCGATGCTGCCCTGAATCTTGAGTGCGCCGTCGATGTCGCCAAGCAAGGCTGCGCCGATGCTGTTCGCGCCAACCGCCGTCGTCGTCCCGCGCAGGGTTACGTTACCGGTGACGTCATTGACCAGGACGCCGTTGCTGTTGTCGCCCGTGACGCTGATCGTGCCACTGGTGGCGAGGTTGCCGGTCAGAGGGCCGTCGAGGCGGATGCCGTCCGACTGGTTGCCTTCAATGCTGATGGTGCCGCTATGGGTGATGTCGCCGACATGGGGGGCGCCCGCCTGCAGCCAGATGCCCTTTTTATTCGTGCCCTTGGCGAACGTGCCGTCGATATCGCCGTCGGAGTCGCTGTCTGTGGCGGTATAGTCTTCGGTCAGGGTGATGGTGCCGCTGTTGGTGATCGCGCCGCTGGTGCCGGGGGCGATCAGGATGCCGGTGACATTATTGGCATCGTTGATGGTGATGGTGCCCGCGTTCGAGACTTTGTTGTTGCTGTCGACCGTGACCGCCGTGCCGCTGGTCAGGGTGATCGACCCGGCCGAACTGATGGTGATATCGTCGCGCGCGCCGTTGGCGATGGTGGAGGTCTTGACGGCTGCCGTCGTCGCGGTGCTGATGGTCGTTTCCGCCATCGCCTGCGCCGCTGTCAGGGCCACCAGAACCGGCGCGATGGCCGTGCAGGCCAGTAGATGTCGCATATAGTCTCCTCTGCGTGCCGCGCTTGATATTCTGTGCGCGCGTGCGGGAGGGACGATGCCGTGGCGGGTTTTCCGTGCCGTTTTGCGATGAATGGATGTTCAGAAAGCGAAATCGACGCCGATGCGCAGCGTGCGTGGGCGCAGCGGCGTATAATAGTCGGTATTAAGGTCGAACGGCGTGCCGAGCGAGAAGCGGTTGCCGTCGCTGTCGAACAGGTTGGTGAGCGATAGCGAATATTGCACCGGCCCGCGCGTCACGCTGGCCGAAAGGCTGGTATCGACATAATCGCCCTGGGTCTGGCCCAGTATCGGCCCGACGCCCAGCCGCGACTTGCCGACATAGCGGGCGGACCCTGTAAGATGGAGATTCATCCGGTCGCTCAGCGGCGCGCGATAGTCGAAGGCGACCCGTCCGCCCAGATTGGCGACATTGGGCACGGCCAGCGACTGGTCATCATAGGACAGCGCCCGAATGAAGGCTGCCTGGCGGGTCAGGCGGCTGTCATTATAGATGATGCTGCCGTCCAGCGACAGGTGGGGCGTCGCGCGGGCGACGATGCGCCCTTCGAGCGTATAGATGCGCCCATCGCCGATATTGGCCGTGGTCGGCAGGCCGATCCGGTCGGTGACGTCGGCCTGGATATCGCGCCAGTCGGTATAGGCAATGTTGGCGCTGAGCGCGATCGTGTCGCGGCCGGGCAGGCCCATGCGAAAGCCGCTTTCCACGGTCGATATACGGTCATTCTGGAAACGCCGCACCCGCTGATCATCGACGGCCAGGCCGCCGGGGCGAAAGCCCTGCTGAAAGCGGGCGTACAGCGTGACATTAGGGATCGCATCGGTGAGCAAGGAGGCGGAAGGCAGGAAGATCGTCTCGCTGCGATCCGCCTGCGCTTCTGCCCGTGCGAGGTCCGCCGATGACAGGGCGGCGACCGGATCAAGCGCTTCGCCGGACAGGCGGCTGTTGGTCAGTCGGCCGCCGAAGGTGGCGATCAGTCCCCGGACCGGTTCGAAGGAGGCTTCGCCGAACAACGTCGCTTCCTTGACGCTGTTGCGCACGCCCGTCGCCGCCGCTGGCTGGCCCCGGCCGAATACCGGCACGCCGGGCAGCACCTCCGGCTGGATCAGGGCGGCGCCGAAGCCGGTGAGCGAGCGATAGATTTTCGACGTGCTTTGCAGGTAGGAGCCGCCCAATATCCAGCCCAGCCCATTGTCGAGATCGCGCACCAGCCGGTTTTCGGTCGAGAAGATATCGACTTCATTGCGCTGGCGGAACAGCGCTGGCGGGCCGCCGGGCTGGGTTGCGTCATAGCTTTCGGACAGGTCGTGCCGCACGAAGCCGGTGGACGAGACGAAGCGCAAACTGTCCCACGGTTTTTCGATGCGGACATTGCCGAGCAGATAGTCGGATCGATAGGGTTGGGCGACGGCGGAGGCGCGTTCTAGTCGGCCGACCGACCGGGTCGCATATTGCGCGTCATCACCCTCTATCTGCTGGTAGACGCCATTGAGATCAATCGTCCAGTCATCGTCGGGGGCAAAGCGCAGGGCGGCGCGGCCGCCCCAGGTGCGGGTCCGGTTGACGTCATCCTTCCCGCGATTGACGTCGTCGATATAGCCGCCTTCCTGCACGCCATAGCCCACGATTCGCAGCGCGAGCTTTTCAGCGACGATCGGCAGGTTGAGCGTTGCCGACAGATCGCCGCCGGGGTCGCCATGCTGGGTCGCGGAAAGCCCCGCCGATACTTGCCCGCCCATTTCGCCCAGATTGGGGGCGTTGGGCATGATGCGGATGATGCCACCCAGCGATCCCGCGCCATAGAGCGTGCCCTGCGGCCCTTCGAGCACTTCGACCCGGCCGACATCATAGAGTTTGAGGTCGGGGTCGGGCGCGGCATAGTTCAACCGCATGTCGCCCAGATATTGGCCGGTGGTGGCCTGGGTCGGCCCGGCGACGCCGGAATCGGCGATGGCGCGGATGAACAGCTTGTTGCGGCCCGCACCGGCATGGGTGGAACTGAGGCTTGCGACCCGCGCCAGCAAGGTGGCAGTGCCGCCTGCCGCTTCGCCGCTGGAAAAGGCGCGGCTGTCGAGCGCTTCGACCATGCCGGCATAGCGGGGCAGGGGCGTTTCGCGCTTCGAGGCGGTGACGATGATCTGGGCTTCGGGTTGATCCTCGGCGGGGGCGGCGGGGATCGGCGCTGGCGCGGTCACGGGCGGCGCGGGGCGCGTACGGACGATGCGCCATGTCGCGCCGTCGATGCGCCGCGCGGTTGCGCCGCTACCTTTGAGCAGCCGCTTCAACGCAGCTTCGACCGAGAGATTGCCCGTAACGGCGGGGGTGCGGATGCCAGCGAGCGACTGGTCGGACATGCCGATGCTGGTCCTGGTCTGACGGGCAAGCGCGATCGTCGCCTCGCCCAGCCGTCCGGGGGCGATGCTGATGGTCTGTCTGTCCGCCCCATGCGCGGGCGCTGCGCTCGTTATGGCAAGGGCGGTGACGAGGAAGAGGTCAGCTTTGCGGCCCATCCCCTTCTTTCAGCAGCCAAGTGTCGCCCTGGCGCACGGCGGAAAGGCCCATCAGCGGCGCGGCCCCGGCGAAGAAACGGGCTGGATCCTTATCCAGCCGGATCGTGCCGGTGAAGCGCATCGCGCGCGCGCCCGGCGTGGTGCGGAGCGCGATGCCGAGCGATCGGCTAATATCGTCGCTGATGTCGCTGACGGCGGCATTGGCATAGACGAGGCGACCCTGCCGCCAACTGGCGACGGCCGCCGGGGCAATATCCATGACCCGCAAGCCCTGGGCATCATCGGCCAGGGCACGCCCGGCGGGCAGGCTGATCGCCTCTGCGCCGGGATTGTAGATGACTTCGCCTTCCGACACGCCGATGCGGACGGCGCCTGGGGTGTGAACGATGTTGAACACCGTCCCGGCATCTTCGAACACGGCATCGCCCACCGTCACGCGGAATGGATCGGATGCATCATGGCGCACGGTGAAGGCGGCTTCGCCACTGTCGAGCGCGGCGAAGCGGGTGTCGTTGCGGTCGAGGCGCAGGCGGGTGCCGCCATTGACTTCGATGCGCGTGCCGTCGTCCAGCGCGATGCTGCGCGTTTCGCCGGGGCGGGTGGTGACGGTATAGATGTCGGCCCGGTTCATCATGCCGACCGACACGGCCGCGACCAGCGCGGCGGCGATCGCGCCGCCCCCGATCCAGCGGAGCGGGCGGCGTTGCGGCACGCCGACATCATTGGCGGGGACAGGCATGGCGACGGGTTCGGGCGGGATGATGGCATCAAGGTCGGCATCGGCCGCCATCAGCACATCATAGGCCTGCGCGTTAGCAGGATCGCGCTCCAACCAGGCGGTGAAGCCGTCCCAGTCGGTAAAGGCGGGATCGCGCGTGCGGATGACCCACGCCATTGCCTCCTCGTTCGTCATTGCTCCAGCCCTGTTCATTTTTTGCCCCTTACAGAGACTGACGCCGCCGACCCCATCATTCCGTATCCAGTTTTTGCTTGAGCGTCAGCATGGCGCGATAGGCCTTTTGCAAGTCCTTCTCCACCGTCGTCAGGCTGACCCCCAATTCCTCGGCAATGACCTTTTGTCCCACGCCTTCGATGCGGAAGCGGCGGAAGATGAGTTCGACGCGCGGGCCAAGGTCGCGCAGGACGGCGCGCGCCTCATCCAGCCGCTGGGCAAGGATCATCCGCTCGTCCACCGGCACATCGTCGGTCGGGTCGGCCATGACGCCGCCAGCGCCTTCGGCCCAGTCCTGCTCGCGCCGTTCGCGCCGGATCGCCGAGCGATAGCGGTCGAGCATGAGGTTGTTGGCCATGCGATACAGATAGGGAACGGGGTCGGAGACGGGGCCAAGATCCTTGGCCTCCAGCTTCATCCACATATCCTGCAAGAGATCTTCGGCATTGTCGCCCGCGCCGCGTGCGCGCAGGAAGCGCAGCAGGGCCGCGCGGTTGGCCATGAAGATCGCGGAAAGGCCAGTGGCCATGCCTGTCGGGGTCCAGTGCTGAAATTGCTTGCCGTTCGGATAGCCTGCCATAGAGGGCGGGGCGGTCCCTTGGCAATCGCCAAGCTGTTGTCCTGCGCGCGTCGCTGCTTTAGCGCGGAGCCGGACAAGCATCGGAGCGGCGCAGGCATGACGAACGGCGTGGACAGGGTGGCGGCACAGGCGGCGGGGATGGACCCTGCTCGGCTGGACGCGCTGGTGGATTTTCTCGACCGCGCCTATCTGGCCAGCGGCCGCTTGCCGCATATGCAATTATTGGTGTCGCGCGACGAGCAGCCGGTGGTGTCGTGGGCGCGGGGCGCGGCGCGGGCGAGCGGCGAACCGCTGCGGGCTGATGCCCTCTATCGCATCGCGTCGATGACCAAGCCGGTGACATCGGTCGCCTTCATGATGCTGGTGGAGGGGGGCAAGGTTGCGCTCGATACGCCTGTTGTCGAGCTTATCCCCGAATTTGCGGACCTGCGCGTCGGGCGCGCCAATCGCGCGCGGTTGAAGCGGCCGATGCTGATGATCGACCTTTTGCGCCACACGTCGGGGCTGACCTATGGGTTGCAGCGGCAGACGCCGATCGATGCGCGCTATCGCAAGTTGGGGCTGGACGAATTTCAGCAGTCGCGCACGTCGGACCAGTTCATCGCCGATCTGGCGACATTGCCGCTGGAATTTTCGCCGGGCGAGCGGTGGAATTATTCGGTGGCGACCGATGTGCTGGGCGTCGTGATCGAGCGGCTGGAGGCGCGCGACCTGGAAAGCGTGTTTCGCGAGCGCATCTTCGCGCCGCTGGGCATGGTCGATACGACCTTCGCACTGCCTGATGCCAAGGCGGATCGCATGACCGATGCCTGGCGGCTGGACGAGCAGGGCGAGCGCCAGGTCGCGGATCTGGGTGCGCGGAGCGGGTGGCGGCGGCAGGGGCGTTTCCTGTCGGGCGGCGGCGGGCTGGTTTCTGGGGTGGCGGACTATCACCGCTTCGCACGGATGCTGCTGCGCGGGGGCGAACTGGACGGGGTGCGGCTGCTGCGGGCCGACACGGTGGCGCAGATGCGGTCCAACCAATTGCCCGGCGGCGGCGACCTTGCCAGCCTGTCGAGTGCGATGTTCAGCGAGGCGGATTATCAGGATGTAGGCTTCGGCCTGGGCTTCGCCATGGGTTTAGAGCGCGGCGAATATTATTGGGGCGGGGTGTTTTCGACCTATTTCTGGGTCGATCCAGTCGAGCGGTTGATCGGGATATTCATGACCCAATTGCTGCCGTCGAGCGCCTATCCGGTGCGCGCGCAATTGCGCGCCGGGGTGGCAGAGGCGCTGGTGCGTAGGGGCTAGGCCCAAGTCCCGCGAAACAGCCGAAATAATTGCTGCGCTGCAAAATTTGGCGTTGGCGCGGGCTTGTCGGCTGTGCCATCATCCCCGTCGATCAGACAGGGGGACCGTGTGCCATGAACCTCAAGGGCCAGACCAAACTTCCCAAACCCGCGCCGCGGCGGATGGACCCGGAAATCCTGGCGCATGAGATTGTCGAGCGGCTGACCTATCGCATCGGCAAGAATGCCGCTGCCGCCAAGCCGCATGACTGGCTGCACGCCGTCATTCTCTCGATCCGCGACCGGGTGATCGACGCGTGGATCACATCGACCCAGAAAACCTATGAGGAAGAAGGGCGGCGGGTCTATTATCTCAGCCTCGAATTTCTGATCGGGCGGTTGATGCGCGATGCAGCGTCCAACATGGAAATGCTGGACGACATGCAGGCGGCGCTGGCCTCGCTGGGCGTCGATATCGACATCATCGCTGCGCTGGAGCCGGATGCGGCACTGGGCAATGGGGGTCTGGGGCGCCTGGCGGCCTGCTTCATGGAGAGCATGGCGACGGTCGATGTGCCCGCCTATGGCTATGGCATCCGCTATGTGAACGGCATGTTCCGGCAGGAGATTTCGGACGGCTGGCAGGTCGAGCTGCCCGAAAACTGGCTGGCGCATGGCAATCCGTGGGAGTTCGAGCGGCGCGAGGCGAGCTATGAGGTCGGCTTTGGCGGGCTGGTCGATCCGGCCGAGGGCGAGGATAGCGGGCCGCACCAGATGCACTGGAAGCCCAGCGAGCGGGTCATCGCGACCCCCTATGACACGCCGATCGCGGGGTGGCGCGGCAAGCGGGTCAATACGTTGCGGCTATGGGAAGCGCAGCCGATCGACCCCATCCTGCTCGACAAGTTCAATGCCGGCGACCATGTCGGCGCGCTGTCCGAAAGCAATCGGGCCGAAGCGTTGACGCGGGTGCTGTACCCCGCCGACAGCTCGGCCGCTGGCCAGGAATTGCGGTTGCGGCAGGAATATTTCTTCTCGTCCGCGTCGCTGCAGGACATCGTCCGGCGGCATATCCAATATTTCGGCACCATCGCGACGCTGCCAGACAAGGCGGCGATCCAGCTCAATGACACGCATCCGGCGGTCGCGGTGGCCGAGTTGATGCGGATATTCCTGGACGAGCATGGCTTCGATTTCGACGAGGCGTGGGACATTACCCGCCGGACGTTCAGCTATACCAACCATACGCTGCTGCCCGAAGCACTGGAAAGCTGGCCGGTGCCGCTGTTCGAGCGGTTGCTGCCCCGGCACATGCAGATCGTCTATGCGGTCAACAGCCGCCTGCTGGCCGAAGCGCGGCGGGCGGGCCAGTTTGATGACGCGGCGATAGGGGCGATCTCGCTGATCGACGAAGGCGGCGACCGGCGCGTGCGGATGGGCAATCTGGCCTTTGCCGGATCGCACAGCGTCAATGGCGTATCGGCGCTGCACACCGACCTGATGAAGGTCACGGTCTTTGCCGATCTGCACAATCTCTATCCCACCCGGATCAACAACAAGACCAATGGCGTCACCTATCGCCGCTGGCTGATGCAGTGCAATCCGGGGCTGACCGGCCTTATTCGCGAGGCGATCGGCGAGGCGTTTCTGGACGATGCCGAAGCGCTGCGCGACCTCGACGCCTTTGCCGACGACACGGCGTTTCAGGAGAAATTCATCGCGGTGAAGCGGGCGAACAAGGCGGCGCTGTCCGACCTTTTGCGCAAGCGGTTGAACGCGCGGATCGACCCGTCGGCGATGTTCGACATCCAGATCAAGCGCATCCATGAATATAAGCGGCAATTGCTCAACATCATCGAGGCGGTGTCGCTCTATGACCAGATCCGCTCGCACCCCGAACGCAACTGGGTGCCGCGCGTCAAGCTGTTCGGCGGCAAGGCGGCGTCGAGCTATCATAATGCCAAGCTGATCATCAAGCTGGCGGGCGACGTCGCGCGCGTGGTCAATCATGACCCGGCGGTGCAGGGGCTGCTCAAGGTGCAGTTCGTGCCCAATTACAATGTCTCGATGGCCGAGATGATGATCCCGGCTGCCGACCTGTCCGAACAGATTTCGACGGCGGGCATGGAAGCGTCGGGCACGGGCAATATGAAGTTCGCGGTCAATGGCGCGCTGACAATCGGCACGCTGGATGGCGCGAATGTCGAAATGCGCGATCATGTCGGGGCCGACAATATCATCATCTTCGGCCTGACCGCGCAGGAGGTGAATGACCGCCGCGCCAAGGGTTATGTGCCGATGGACGTCATCGGCAAGAGCCGGGAACTTGCCCAGGCGCTGCATGCGATCGCCAGCGGCGTCTTTTCGCCTGACGACCCGGATCGGTACAAGGGACTGATCCAGGGCATTTACGACAATGACTGGTTCATGCTCGCGGCCGATTTCGACAGCTATTCGGCCGCGCAACGGCATGTCGATAAGCTCTGGACGGACGAGGCCTTGTGGGCAAAGATGGCGATCCACAATGTCGCGCGCATGGGATGGTTCTCGTCCGATCGAACCATCCGCGAATATGCGCGGGACATCTGGAGGATCGGCTGAGGATGGGAGGCTGGGTGACAGGATCGTGCTGACAGGCGAGCAGATCGACCGGCTGGTCGAAGGCCGCGATGACGATCCCTTCGCCACGTTTGGCGTTCATCCTGCCGACACGGGCTTTACCGCCTGCGTCCTGTTGCCTGGAGCCCTATCCGTCGTTGCGCAGACGCTGGATGGCAAGGCCGTGGGCGACCTCACCGCGCTGCACCCGGCCGGGCTGTTTCATGGCAAGGTCGCCCTTCGCAAGCGGCAGCCGCTGCGCTATGTCGCGCGCTATGCCGATGGCAGCGATTATGCGCTGATCGATCCTTATGGCTTCGGTCCGGTGCTGGGGCCGATGGACGATCATTTCCTGGCCGAGGGTGCCCACGCCCGATTGTTCGACAAGATGGGCGCGCATGTCATGACGCATGAAGGGGTGGCGGGCGTGCATTTCGCCGTGTGGGCACCCAATGCCCGGCGCGTGTCGGTGGTCGGCGATTTCAATCAGTGGGATGGCCGCCGGGGCGCGATGCGCCATCGTATCGATAGCGGGGTGTGGGAAATCTTCCTGCCCGCGATCGAACCGGGCGCACCTTATAAATTTGAGATTGTCGGCGCGGATGGCGTGACGCTGCCGCTCAAGGCTGATCCGTTCGCCTATAAGAGCGAATTGCGGCCTTCCACCGCCTCGATCGTCGCTGGGCCGCTCGACCATGTTTGGGGCGACGCGCGCCACCGCGACTATTGGCAGAAGGCCGATGCGCGGCGCGAGCCGATCTCCATCTACGAGGTTCATGCCGGGTCGTGGCAGAAGGCCGATGATGGCGGTTTCCTCGACTGGGACGAGATGGCGCGGCGGCTCATCCCCTATGTCGTGGGCATGGGCTTTACCCATATCGAATTTCTGCCGATCAGCGAATATCCCTATGATCCAAGCTGGGGCTATCAGACGCTAGGGCTGTACGCGCCGACGGCGCGCTTTGGCGATCCGGCGGGCCTCGCGCGCTTCGTCGATGGCGCGCACCGAGCCGGGGTCGGCGTGATTCTCGATTGGGTGCCGGCGCATTTTCCGACCGACGAACATGGTCTGGCGCATTTCGACGGCACGGCGCTGTACGAACATGCCGATCCGAAAAAGGGATTCCACCCCGACTGGAATACCGCCATCTATAATTTTGGGCGGCGCGAGGTCGCGCAGTTCCTGGTCAACAACGCCTTGTTCTGGGCCGAGCGCTATCATGTCGACGGGCTGCGCGTGGATGCAGTCGCGTCGATGCTCTATCTCGATTATTCGCGCGAACCGGGCGAATGGATACCCAACGACCATGGCGGGCGCGAGAATGTCGAGGCGGTCGCTTTCCTGCAGGAGATGAACCGGGCGCTCTATGGCGCGCATCCCGGCATCATGACGATCGCCGAGGAATCGACCAGCTGGCCCAATGTGTCGCATCCGGTGGAGAGCGGCGGGCTGGGTTTCGGCTTCAAATGGAATATGGGCTTCATGCACGACACGCTGCGCTATTTGCAGCGTGAGCCGGTGCATCGCGCCCATCATCATGACGACATCACCTTCGGCCTCATGTACGCCTTTGCCGAGAATTTCGTACTGGCGCTCAGCCATGACGAAGTGGTGCATGGCAAATCATCGCTGCTGTACAAAATGGCGGGTGACGACTGGCAGAAGTTCGCGACGCTGCGGGCCTATTATGGTCTGATGTGGGGCTATCCCGGCAAGAAGCTGCTGTTCATGGGGCAGGAGTTCGCCCAGCGCGGCGAATGGAGCGAGGAGCGGGCGCTCGACTGGCATCTGCTCGACCATGCCGCGCATCTGGGGGTGCAGCATCTGGTGGGTGACCTCAACCGCCTCTATCGCAGCCGCCCGGCGCTTCATGCCCGCGATTGCGAGCCGGAAGGTTTCGAATGGGTGCTGGTCGATGGCGCGGCAGATAGCGTGTTCGCCTGGCAGCGACGCGCGCCTGGCGCGAAACCAATTGTCGTGATCAGCCATTTTACCCCGGTGCTGCGCCACGGTTATCGCATGCGGCTGCCTTCGGGAGGGCGCTGGCGCGAGATATTGAACAGCGATGCGGCCGACTATGGCGGTAGCGGCGCGGGGAATATGGGCATGGTGATGGCGGATGAAACGGGCTGGGCGAACATCACCCTGCCGCCGTTCGCCACGCTGATGTTCGAATTGGATATGTGACACCAACGGGCGCGTGCAGGCGATCGTGGGCGATAATGAGGAGAGGCCCATAATGCAGATAAGACACCAGCCGATCGCGCGCGATGCCATGGCCTATGTGCTGGCGGGTGGGCGCGGTAGCCGCCTGGCGGAACTGACCGACAAGCGCGCCAAGCCTGCGGTCCATTTCGGCGGCAAGGCGCGCATCATCGATTTCGCGCTGTCCAATGCGCTCAACAGCGGCATCCGGCGCATTGGCGTGGCGACGCAATATAAGGCCCATTCGCTGATCCGCCATTTGCAGCGCGGCTGGAACTTCCTGCGCCCCGAACGCAATGAGAGTTTCGACATTTTGCCCGCCAGCCAGCGCGTGTCGGAAAGCCAATGGTATGAAGGAACCGCCGACGCGGTGTTCCAGAATATCGACATTATCGAAAGCTATGCGCCCGAATATATGGTGCTGTTGGCGGGCGACCATGTCTATAAAATGGACTATGAGCTGATGCTGCAGCAGCATGTCGACAGCGGCGCGGATGTCACCGTCGGCTGCCTGGAAGTGCCGCGGATGGAGGCGGTTGGTTTCGGCGTCATGCATGTGGACGAGGCCGACGTCATCACTGCCTTCATCGAAAAGCCCAAAGACCCGCCTTCTATCCCCGGCCAGCCGGACGTCGCGCTGGCATCGATGGGCATTTATGTGTTCCAGACCCGTTTCCTGATCGAACAATTGCGGCGGGACGCGGATGATCCGCACAGCAAGCGCGATTTCGGCGGGGACATCATTCCCTATATCGTCAAGCATGGTAAAGCCGTCGCCCACCGCTTTTCGGCCAGTTGCGTGCGCGCCGAAAGCGAACTGGAACCCTATTGGCGCGATGTCGGCACGATCGACGCCTATTGGCAGGCGAGCATCGACCTGACCGATGTGGTGCCCTCGCTTGACCTCTATGACCGTAGCTGGCCGCTCTGGACCTATTCGGAGGTCACGCCGCCCGCCAAGTTCGTGCATAATGAGGATGGGCGGCGCGGATCGGCGACCTCTTCGCTGGTCGCGGGCGGGTGCATCGTGTCCGGCTCGTCGCTGCATCGCAGCCTGTTATTCTCCGGCGTCAAGACGCACAGTTTTTCGTCGGTGACCGATAGCGTCATCATGCCCAATTGCGAGATCGGGCGGGGCGCGCGGCTGCATAAATGCGTGCTGGATTCCGGGATCATCATTCCACCGGGCCTGGTCATCGGCGAGAATCCGACGGAGGATTCGCAACGGTTCCGGCGGACGGATAGCGGCATTTGTCTGGTCACGCAGCCGATGATCGAACGTCTGGTCGCCTGATCGCCATGCAATTGCTCTCGGTCGCGTCCGAAATCTATCCGCTGATCAAGACCGGGGGACTGGCCGACGTCACCGGCGCGCTACCCGGTGCGCTCGCCGGGGAGGGTGTGGCGACCCGAACGCTGGTGCCGGGTTATCCCGCGGTCATTGCGCGCATCGGCAAGGCGAAGGTCGTGCGTCGCTATGACGCTTTGTTTGGCGTGACCGCGACGGTGCTGGCCGCGCGCGTCGACGGGCTGGATCTGCTGGTGCTGGACGCGCCCGATTTCTTCGCGCGCGAAGGCGGGCCTTATGGCGACCATGCAGGTCATGATTGGGTCGATAATTGGCGGCGTTTTGCCGCGCTGTCGCGCGTCGGGGCGGATTTGGCGGCGGACGGGGTGAAGGGCTGGCGGCCCGATGTGGTGCATGTCCATGACTGGCAGGCGGCGCTGACGGCGGCCTATATGCGCTTTGGCCCGGCCCATGCGGTGCCTAAGATCGTGACGATCCATAATCTGGCGTTTCAGGGGCGCTATGGCGCGGATGTATTCGGGCAATTGGGCCTGCCGCCCGAAGCCTGGGGCGTGGATGGCGTCGAATATTATGGCGGGGTCGGCTATTTGAAGGCGGGGCTGGTGTCGGCCGATGCGATCACGACCGTCAGCCCGGCCTATGCCGAGGAAATCCGGTCGCCTGTTCATGGCATGGGGTTGGACGGCCTGATCAATGGCCGGGTCGATCGATTGCACGGGATATTGAACGGGGTCGATACGGAGATATGGAATCCGGCGGACGATTCATTGATTCCCAAGTCGTTCAGCGGTCGGGCGCTGGCGGGGCGAGCAGCCAATCGGCGGGCGCTGGAGCAGCAGTTCGGGCTGGATGTCGATGGCGCGCCGATCTTCATCATCGTCAGCCGCCTGACTTGGCAGAAGGGCATGGATTTGATGGTCGATGCGCTCGATCATCTGGTGGGGCTGGGCGCGAAGCTGGCGCTGCTGGGGTCGGGCGATCATCCGTTGGAGGGCGCTTTTCTGGGTGCGGCGGATCGCCATCGTGGGCGCATTGGCGTGCGGATCGGCTATGACGAGCCGCTCTCGCATCTGATGCAGGCAGGCGGCGATGCCATATTGATACCCTCGCGGTTCGAGCCGTGCGGGCTGACGCAGCTTTATGGGCTGCGCTATGGCTGCCTGCCGGTCGTCGCGCGGGTTGGCGGGCTGGCCGATACGGTGATAGATGCCAATGCGGCGGCGGTGGCGGCGGGCGCGGCGACGGGTATCGTCTTCGCCCCGTCAGACCCGCTGGCGCTGCATGGCGCGATCGCCCGAACGGTGCGGCTGCATCGCGATCGGCCGGTGTGGCAGGCGATGCAGCGCGCGGCGATGCGGACCGACGTATCCTGGGGCCAGAGCGCGGCGCGCTATGCGGCGCTATATCGCAGTCTGCTAACGGAAGCGGCGTGAGCGCAGGTCCGACCGTACCGCGACTGAGCGCAAGTGGCGCGCATTTTTCGGTCTGGGCACCGGAGGCGAGCCATGTCTGGCTCTGCCTGTTCGATGCGGACGATCGCGAAACCCGGATACCGCTGACGCGCGGCGAGGGCGGCGTTTGGCATGGCGAGGCGACGGGCGTTGGTGCGGGCGCGCGCTATGGCTATCGCGCCGATGGCCCCTATGACCCGGCGGCGGGGCTGTGGTTCGATCCCGACAAATTGCTGCTCGATCCCTATGCGACGGCGATCGACCGGGCTTTCGTCTGTGACCCCGCCTTGGCCGCGCCGCGCGGGGAGGGGGCGGACACCGCGCCGCTGATGCCCAAGGGCGTTGTCGAAGCGCCCTTGGCGCCCTTGCCGGGCGCGCCGCCCTGTTTCTGTCCCGGTGGCCTGATCTACGAACTGCATGTGCGCGGGTTCACCATGCTGCATCCCGATGTGCCGGAAGCGCAGCGGCGGACGATCGCTGCGCTCGCCCATCCGGCGGTGATCGCGCATCTGCAACGACTGCATGTGTCGGCCATCGAACTGATGCCGATCAACGCCTGGATCGACGAGCGGCATCTGGGGCCGCTGGGTCTCACCAATTATTGGGGCTATAATCCGGTCAACTGGTTCGCGCTCGACCCGCGCCTGGCCCCCGGCGGCATCGCCGAACTGCGCGAGACGGTGGCCACGCTGCATGCGGCGGGGATCGGCGTCATCCTCGACATGGTCTATAATCATGACGGGGAAAGCGATGCCGAAGGGCCGACGCTATCGCTGCGTGGCCTCAATGCGCGCGACTATTTCCGGCATGCGGCCAATGGGCAACTGATCAACGACACCGGCACGGGCAATGCCATCGCGTGCAACCAACCGATGGTCCGCCGCCTGATCCTCGATTCGCTGCGCTATTTCGTGACGCAGGCGGGGGTGGATGGGTTTCGCTTCGACCTGGCGCCAGCGCTGGGGCGGATGGCGGATGGGTTCGATCCGTGTGCGCCGCTGCTGGAGGCGATGCGCGCCGATCCGATCCTGGCCGACCGGGTGATGATCGCCGAGCCGTGGGACATCGGGCCGGGCGGCTATCAATTGGGGCATTTCGGCGACAATTGGCTGGAATGGAATGATCGCTATCGCGACGATATGCGCCGGTTCTGGCGCGGCGATAGCGGGATGCTGGGCGCTATGGCGACGCGGCTGGCGGGATCGTCGGATATTTTCAGCGGCGCGACGACCCGGACGGTGAATTTCCTCGCCGCGCATGACGGCTTCACCCTGGCGGACGTCACATCCTACGAACAGCGCCACAACCACGCCAATGGCGAGGATAATCGCGATGGCCATGGCGAGAATCTGAGCTGGAACAATGGCGTCGAGGGGCCGAGCGACGACTCCGCCATACAGGCCGCGCGTCGTCGCGATCGCATCGCGCTGCTCGCCACGCTCTTTTGTTCGCGCGGGACGATCATGCTGACCGCAGGCGACGAGTTCGGGCGGACGCAGCAGGGCAATAACAACGCCTATGCGCAGGATAATGCGATCGGCTGGGTTGACTGGGCAGGGCGGGATGCCGCGCTGGAGACGGAGGCCTTTGCCCTTGCGGCCTTGCGGGCGGGCAATGCGGATCTGCGCGGCACCTCGATCCTGTCGGACGCGGACGTCGCCTGGCTGGACGAGAGCGGCGCCCCGATGAATGTCGCGCAGTGGGAAGACCCGCAACGGCGTCGTTTCGCGCTGCGCTATCGCGGCAGTGGATTGACGATCTGCTTCAATGGCGACGGTGAGGCGTCTCGGTTCCTGCTGGAGGGGCAGGCGGTGGACGTTGCCGCCCGCTCCATGATGGTCATTCCACCGGCACGCTGAACAGGTCGGGACGCCGCAGGCGCAGCGCCATCAGCGTGATCGCCAGCTTGCCATCGTTGATCTGCTTGTTCGCCATCATCGTCCACAGCGTATCGAGCGGCAGTTCGTGGACGGTGATATTCTCCTGCTCCTCGTCCAGCCCGCCGCCGGCCGCGATCCGGTCTGGGGCGCGATATTCGGCGAGATAATAATCGATCTTCTCGGTGACGACGCTGGGAATGCTCCAAATTTGCCCCAAATGGACAAGCGTGCCCAGTTCCACGCCCGCTTCCTCCATCGCCTCGCGCCGGGCGCATTCTTCGGGTTCATCCTCCAGCAGGCCCGCAATCGCTTCGAGCATGTCGGGCAGTCCCGCCATCATCACGGGCGCGCGCGGCATCGATACGGTCAGCGCGACACGGCGTACCGGGTCGAAGGGCAGCAACGCCACCGCGCGGCGCATCTCCACCACATGCCGGTCGCATTCCTGCCCATCGGGCGCACGCATCCGCACCATCAACAGGTTGAGCCAATCCTGGTAGAGGGGGTTGATCGACAGGATTGCGGTCACGCGCTGGTCTTGCTCCTGGATCAAGCCACGATGAATATGTCGGCTGCGCTAAGGTCGAACAGGTCGCGCGCCTGTGCGACGTGGCGCGCGGCCGTCGGTCCCGATCCGTCGGGGTCATAGGCCAATAATCCGGACGCGACATCATAGAGGATGCGGTCATCCGCATCTATGGCGGCATTGCCGAGACGAAAGGCACCGGCATCCAACGTGCCGATCGGCCCGATGTCGGCAAAGGCGGCCTGGGACAGGGCAAAACGATCTTCGCCCAACTGGAAGTCAAGGATGATGTCGAACCCGACGGCCTGCGGCGCTGTGCTGAACAGGAAAGTGTCAGCGCCCTCGCGCCCCCTGAGTCGGTCATTGTTGGCGCCGCCGTCGATCACATCATTGCCGCGTGTGCCGGTAATCTCATTATAGGCGGCATTGCCAACCAGGGTCTGACCCGATGATGCCCTGGTACCGATGAGATGTTCGATATGCTCGGGCAGGGTGTAGGTCAGCAATGCCGTGCGGACCGTGTCGCTGCCCTCATCAGCCAGTTCGATCACCGTGTCCGCCACATGATCGACAATCAATATGTCATCGCCCGGCCCCCCTGCGATCTGATCGGCCCCCCGGCCGCCATTGAGAATGTCGTCGCCGAAGGATCCGGTCAATATGTCTGCGCCGTCGCCACCGGCGATGCGATTGTCCAGTTGATTGCCGTTCAGCGTCTGGCCGCTGTCGAGTATGCCGTAAAGATTTTCGATCGGCCCTCTCAATGAGTAGATCGGGAGTGTCGTGCGGACGGCATCCATGCCGTAACCGTCTTCGATGACATCGCCGACATTGTCGACCATATACACGTCGCCGCCCCAGCCGCCGATCATCCGGTCGGCCCCAAGGCCGCCGTCGATCACTGTCTCGCCATCGCTACCCTCGATGACATTGTCCAAGTCGTTCCCGGTAAGCCATTGTTTATACTGCGATGTGCCAGTCAGCTGTTCGACATGGTCCGGTAGGGTGTAATGCATCATGTTCGTATGAATGACATCCGTGCCTTCCCCGGCCTGTTCAGTGACCATATCCCCTGCGTCATCAACAAGATAGAGATCGTCGCCACTGCCGCCAGCCAGTTGGTGCGTGCCGAACAGACCGTAGAGGCGATCGTCCCCCGTTGTACCGATCAGGCTGTCCGCCTGCGACTGCGGCAGAAAGATGAGGCCGTCAGGCGGCGTCATGCCGCCCAAGTCTGTGCTGGTCAGCATAGTGGCGAGGACATTTTCAAGCACCAGCACGACGAAAAAAGGCCTGGCGGCCGCATAATCATATTGCAGCACCAATGTGTCTGCGCCGCGCTGGGCGAGTGCCAGTCGACCATCGAGGAACAACTGGCTGGAGTTCAGGGAGATACCCATGGCACGAGCGTCTAGCACCAGACTGTCCTCGGCGAGGTGGAAGTCAGTCACAACCACTGGGGCGTTTCGGTTACCTTCCAGGGAAAGCCGGTCCGCGCCCGCGCCCAGCGTCACGCGAAAATCGCTGCCCTCGCCAATGGTCACCCGATCATTACCGGCGCCAGCGTCGATCCTTCCGGTCGCAGCCCCGTCCACCAGTATGATGTCATTGCCATCACCGCCCAAAGCGGTGACGATGTGATAGGGGTCAGCGGCGCGGAAATTGATCTGATCGGCCCCGATGCCGCCGTCGAGCAGCACCCGGTCTGGCACGGCATAGCGATTGCAACGCGTCACATCCAGAAGATCGTCGCCGCCCTGGCCGAACAGCCGGTCATCACCGCTCGTCCTGTCATAGAGCCGGTCGGCACTGCCGCCCGTATCACTGCCGGCGCTGTCGCCATGCATGATGTCATTGCCCGAACCGCCCGTGATCTGGTCAGCGCCAGCGCCGCCCTCGAACAGATCATCGCCATTGCTGCCCATCAGCGTGTCGTTGCCGTCGAGACCGCGGATCAGGTCATTGCCGGTCGATCCGGTTAGCCGATCATTGCCGGTCCCCCCGTCATCGACGGCGCGGGCGGCCACAAGGCCCGCCGGATCATAGCCAAGCTGCCATGCTGTTAGATCGCTCGCCATGAATGCATCGAACGCCAATAGCGTGGCATAGCCATGGACGCTGCCAGCGCTGCCGTCCCGGTCCAGTTGCAACAGCGCGTCCGGCCCGGACTGGACAAGACGCAGATAGCCATCGGCAAAGGGATTGGACAGGCCGTTCCAGCCAAGCAGCGTGTCGCGGAGAAACGTGTCGAGGTCGACGCGATCGCTTGTGTAAAGGGACGTACCGATGGCGAAGTCGGTGAGATGGATGAGGCCGCCGGGCGACCAGGGGACGCTGGAGGGTGTAAGGGTCAGCTTGTCTGCGCCGCTGCCTAGTGTAACCGTCACAAGGCCATGCGAGGGGGTGACATGAACGCGATCACTGCTGCTGCCTGCGTCTATGTTTGCACGTCGGACCGATCCGATCTCGATCCGATCCTCGCCGTTTCCGCCGAGGGCGGTGACACTGTCCAGCGTCCGACCGACCGCATCGAACAGCAGCAGGTCGCTATGATGACCGCCATCCATCACGATGTCGCTGGCTGCCATCATGCCCGACCGCCGGACGATCAGCACATCTTCCCATGCCTGGCCGAATAGTTGATCATTCCCGCCGCGACTGTCGATCAACGTGTCGGCGGCCCCGTAAACGACGCTCGGATTTTCGGGATCGTCGCCATAGAGGATGTCGTTACCGATCCCGCCGACGATAGAATCGCGGCCGGTGTGACCGATCAGGAGGCCGTCGCCGCCGCGATTTTCAATCCGGTCGGAGCCGTCCAACCCGCGCATCTCCACCGTTCCACCCCATGCCAGCAGCAGGTCGTCATTATAATAAGAGCGATCCACGCCCAGAACGACCTGTCCCGGCACTGCCATGCCGAAATCCGCAGCCGACAGGGTAGAGGGAAGGGTAGCGTCGAACGTCAACAGGCTCTGGAAATCATAAGCGGTACCGCCGCCGTCCTGGTCGATGTCCAGCCGTGTGTCTGCACCGTCCTGCACCAGACGCAAAAATCCCGCGTCAAACGGATCGTCGCTTCTGGTCCATCCAGGCACGGACGTCCAGAACAGCGCCTGCAGGTCGATCCGATCCGTGCCACTGTCAAAGTCCGTCACATGGATGGTCGGGCCGACAAGCAGGCCGTCAGACTGGCCCGCGAGCAACAGCACGTCTGCACCGTCGCCCAGCGTGACCGTCACGTCGCCAAAGCGCGGGTCGATGGTGACAAGATCGTCGCCGCTTCCCGCATCGATCATGCCCGTCAGCACGCCCTCGATCATGATCCGGTCATCGCCGCTACCGCCCAATGCGGTGACATGGTCGAAGAAACGGCCATGCGTGCGCAGGGTGATCCGGTCGTTTCCGGCACCGCCATCCATCAGGATGATGTTGCTGTAGAGGTCGCGCCGTTCGACTTCGAGCAGGTCGTCGCCCGCCTGACCGTAGAGCATGTCGCTGCCGCCATGCCGGTCAATCACAATGTCGGCCCCATCACCGCCATCATTGGCGATGCTGTTGCCATATAGCCGGTCATGGCCGCTACCGCCGTTGACGATGTCCTGGCCCATGCCGCCTTCGACCAGATCATCGCCCGCTGCGCCGTAAAGCAGGTCTTCGCCGTCAAGACCGCCAATCTCGTCATCGTCCGCGCCGCCACGAATTAGATCATTGTCACTGGTTCCCAGCAATTGGGCATAGGCCGCAGCATCGAACCATGGATCGGGCGTGGCCGTTTCAGCAGCCGCAAATGGCCGGGCGGCAAAGGCACGGGCGGGCGCATTGATGATGGTCATGGATAGGGGCCTCGCATTGACACAGGGGGTGACAATCCTGTCACGGCATAGTGATGCGACCGAGAGGAGAATGCCCGCTCAGCGGTGTCGAGGCAAGCGCTAAAAAGACCGACGCGCGGATCGGCTTGATCATCAGGCACATGGGGGAAGGCTATGGTGAGTCCAGCTGGGTTCGAACCAGCGACCTACTGATTAAAAGTCAGTAGAAAACGACCTGTTTTCAATGCTAGTTTCTACATGTTACCCCTTCTGTTCACTGTAGGCCCCATCTAGGGTTATCGCAATTGTAGAAATGGACTGAACGTCAGTAGGCGAGGGGGTAGGCCTACTGATCTTTGACTGATCTTTGACTGATCTTTGCGCCGACCGTCACGCCCCGCTTGTGGCCGGGCGGGAAAGATATCGCAATATTCGTCGGCAGGTTCGGCTGGCGGACGGACGTAGCGCGTGCGTTGCTTTGGAACGGGCAGGGAAGGGGTGCTGCCATCGAGCGTCACCCGGATGACCGCGCCCCATGTGTCGGCCGTCTGGAACACGGCGCGGGCAACGGCGACCATCCCTGCAAGCTCGTCCGCGTCTCCAGGATGCGCATAGCCGATCTGGATGCCCCGCGGCGAATAGACCCCTACCGCGCGCTTGCCCTCGATCGTGCTGCGCTCGCGTCGGAACTCCAGCACCTCTCCCGGCTGGCACAACGCGATCTCCGCCCGGCGCGCGGCTCCGCGAGGGTTAGGATAGTCCGCGCCGATGACGACCAGGGAGATGGAGCCTTGGAACATGACAGGAACATAGGGCGGGAGAGGGTGCGGCACAATGCGCTTGACCGACTCGGTGGCGGCGCGCGAGCATGGAGGATCGAGAAACGGGATTAGGCGCGATCATGGACGAACAGACCAAAGCCCGATTCCGCGAGTTCGCCGATAGCTGGAATGAGGATGAGCAGGTCGATGACAGCGGCCTGACCGGCGCGGACCTGAAGGCGATCGCCGACACGATCGAACAGGTCGTGCTGGTCCCGCGCCAGCATCTGGGCGATTGATCAGATCAGCCGATCCGGCTCCGGCGAGGCACCAGCCTTGCGAAACCAAGGCGCGTCCGTGGCATCGATGATCATCCGATCGGCCGGATAGGGTCGGTCGTAGCGATAGAGTTCGTCGATCGGCGCATGCAGCCAATGTGCCCAGTCTGCCGGGTCCAGGATGACTGGCGACCGATCGTGGATATGCGCCAGCTCCGGCGCATTGTCTGTCATAACGCCGGTATAGACCGTGCCCCATTCAGCGCTGTCGTCCCACAACCCGGCCCAGGCGAAGATCGGCTGATCCTTCACCGACAGCCAGGTCTCGGTCATCCGGCCTTTCTCGCCCACGGCCTCGGCATAGCGGGCCGTCGGGATCAGGCATCGATGCTCCGGCTGCACCGCCCATCGCTTCCAGAATGTGCCGAGCTTGTCAAAACGGGCATTGTTGACCGGCTTGGGCTTCAGCGGCTGCCCGCTCTTGCCCCGCAGGGTGACTGGGAAGCCCCATGTCATCTGTTCCAGCACCATCTGCCCATCTTCCAACCGGATGACGCTGCCGGGCTGCTTGGGATGCACCTGCAATGGCCCTTCGTTGAACCGCGCACCGATACGCGCCTTGAACAGGTTCAGCACCTTATGCGTGTCGCCACGTTCAGCCCGGTTGCACATCGGCGCAAACTGCGGCGCGGCGGTTCTCCTGTCAACGCCGACGCGGGCCGGACGGGGACACCGGTGGTCCCCGCCGCCCACCACGGGCCATACGCATCGCTTCGGAAAGCGCGACGGTTGGCTCAACGCCAGCCGCACGGGCGATCGGATAAAAGGCCGTTTGCGCGGACTGCCCCCGCACCGTCTCCCTTGCATGCGCATTGGGGTGACCACACCCGATCCCCTGTATCACCCGCCAGAATTCATCATATGGCTTTCGGTCGCCAGACGGCGCAACCGCCCACAGATAGGCGAGCGCGAAGCGAACACCCGCAGACGGCGGCCGCAAGGGCGCTTCGCGCGCCTGATCGACAGCTTCGTCCAGGACGCACAGCGCCTTGAAGATCAGATGGTCCCGCTCGAATCGCATGATGAGAACATAGCGTAAACAAAAGCGCGAGACGATATCCCGTCGGGATACCCCTAAACCTTCTCAATCCGCCCCACGGTAGAGCGGTTCAACGGCGTCGGCACGGCGCTCAAGCCGCTTGCGATGGTCGTGACGACCTGCTGCGCGGAGCCATCGGCAAAGACATAGCGGACCGTAATCGTGCCGTCCGACACCCCGCGCGACCCCCAATTGATCGTCACCGCATCTGCGGCGCGTGCGATGGGTGCCGTGGTGGTTGGAATGCGGGACGTCGGCCGAGTACCGACCTCGATCTGCACGTCGCTGATGTCGATCGCGGCGGCAATGTCACCTGTGTAATTTGCAAGAGAACTGCCCGCCGCATTGTCGATCCTGAGCTGACCGCTGGCCGCGATCGTGGCGGACGCGACGGATGCTATCCAACACATCCACCGACCCGCGCCGATTGGCTCTATCCCCGCCGTCGCGCCGCCCACGACATAGGTGACCGTGCCGGTCGCCAGGTCAAATTTGGCAAACCGATTTGCGCCACCGAACGCCGCGGCGGCGAGCAGAAGCACCAGGTATCGCTTCGGACTTCCGGCGACATCCGAGGCCTCGACGCTCAGGCAATAGCTGTCGCCGCTATTATAGGAGACAGCTTGATTGGTTCTGTGATCGCCTAGAACGGCCGTTTCCGTCAGGCGATTTGCGGAGGCCGTTACCCCGGATTTGGTCCATATGGCCGCATTAAGATCACGACTCTGCAAAACCAGATTAGTCGCGGCGGCCTCGATCATCAGCCCGCCCATGACGAAGGCCGACCCGTTCCAGCGATAGGAGAAGCGGGGCGCATCCACGGCGGCCACAGTCCACACGCCCGACGCATCACGATAGTGCGCCGCCGACGCGCGGGACAGCGCGACGCCGGGAGGCAAAGCGCCATCGGCAAAGCCAAAGGAGAGCCGCGTCGCACCTGCCCTCGATAGAGCCAGCCCGAACGAAAGCCGACCGAACATCAGGCGTCCTTCACGGCGATCTTTTGACCGCCCGACCGCGCAGGAAAGCTGCGGAACTGGCCAGCCTTGATCAGATAGCCACTCCCCGCCGCCGCGATCGGCGTCGTCCCGAACTTGATCCAGATATCGGCATCGACGGCCGTGACGTCCCAAACCCGCCGGATTGTCGGATCGGTTGGGGTGGCGATCGTCGATGCGGCGCTGGTCGCACCGCTCGTGATGGTCTGGGCAAAATCCTCTTCCGCATCCGGCAGAGGAATGGGCTCCAGATTGGCAAAGCTGGCACTCACGCGCGCCAGAACGACATGGACAGTGGACATGGGTCAGTTTCCTTTCAGGACGGGCGCTGTGCAGAACCGATTCACGGCCCGCTCGGCCAGTTGGAGGGCGATCCGCGCGTTTCCGCAGGTCGCATAGTCATGCGCCGTGCAGCCTGCGAGCAGCAGCAGGGGGAGCAGCCGGATCACCATCGCAAATCCCTCCGCACCACATAATAGATCAGCAAGCCAATCCCGGCCGCCTCCACCAGCAGGGTGAGGATCACCCCGATGCCGACGCCGACCATCATGGCTTTTGCGCCAGGCGGCGCGTTTTGACCTGGCCCCACACCAGCGGGACGACAATCAGCGCGACGGCCGCGATCATCTCGACCGCGTCAGCTTCCAGCCAGCCTTTGCCGATCGCATAGCCGCCGATAATCAGGATGATCTGGCGGACCCCCGCCGCGATCTGGGTCGTGGTGACGTCGTTCATTCTTCGTCCTTTCGGTCAAATGGAGGAATATCGACGGTTTGCCCCGCAAGCGCGTGCGTGCAGTCGGCCAGAAACTGGATGCGGCCACCCGTCACGAAGGAATGACAGATCGCAGGCGGCGCGCCATCGACGCCCGCATCCGCGCCGTTGTAGGTCACAAGTACGGACGGGGTGAACGTTGGCGCGTCAGGATTGCCATTATATCCCCATCGGGGACCGGGGCCTTCGCCGACCGTGACCATGTGTGCGCCGTCGCATCCGGGGCACCAGAACATCAGGCCACCGTTCGTCACGCTGCGCAGGATCGCGGATATCGCCGCCATCATCCCGCCCTCCGCTTGGCATAGGCAGCAGCCAGTTTTTCGTCATATTTGTTGAGGCGGTAGGCGGTGCCGTTATAGCCGCGCGCGAACGCCGCCCAGTCCTGCCGCTGCAAGGCGCGCTTCAGGCCATTGCCCTCCACGAAGCGCACGAACGCTTCCAGCTGGTCGCCCTCGGTCTGGGCCTGCCGCCACGCGAACGACCAGGGATCATGCGCGCCGCACACGGCATAATTCTCGCCCAAAATCTGGAAGCCGCCATAGCTGGCCGAGGCGAAACCGGCATCAACGTCCAGCGCCACCGCATCGAGCAGCTGCGCCCAGCGCCCGTCCTGACTGCGGAGATAGAGCGTGCGGTTCCACACCCGCGACGACAGCCGGGGATGGCTCTTGTCATAGCGGTGACCTGTCGCGCGGCTGAACCGGTGCGGCTCGAACAGGATCGTCGGTCGGCCGTTGATGAAGGCGTCGCCCGACGACTCGACCTCATACACCGCCCACACCTTCGCCGCCTCGACGCCCAGCATCGCGGCGGCCTGGTCGATGTCGAACTGGGTCAGCACATGGTCCGGCCCCTTGGTCAGCTCATCATGCACGGCTACGCGCATGCGCGGCCCCCACCCCGGCTTGCCCGTGTCGTGGCCCAGCGTCGCCAGTCGCCGCTGAAGATCGGCGTGGTCCATATCCTTCGCTCCCATGAAAAAGGGCGCTCGAAAGCGCCCCGTTGGTCCGGCAATCGTGCCGCCGCCCTAATCGTCCAGGCCGGTCAGTCGCCGCGCACTGACATCCTTTTGCACCGCGTTGCGCAGCTCACCGGTGCTTTCCGTCACCTCGCGGGTCAGGTCGCGCAGCGTCATCGCCTGCACCTGGGCGATAAACCGGTCGGTGTAGAGTTTGACGATGCGATCCGCCCCGACCGTGGCCAGCGCCGTCATCATCGCCGCGGCCTCGGCCTCCGCCCCGGCCTGCTTGGCCAGCCAGAAGGCGATCAGCGCCACCATCGGCAACAGCAGCACGTCGGCCAGGATCAGCGACAGCTTGATCCTGACCCCCCGCTTGATCAGCAGCGCATATTTCGCCGCCAGCCCGATCGTCAGGCCGATCCATATCCAGCCATATTTTGCGGCCAGCGCTTCGAACGTCATAGCCGCTTGGCCTCCCTTTGCCTGTGTCGTCATCGCCGGGCCGCTCCCGATCAGATCGTGATGCCGCGCCGCAGATAAAGCGTGCGCACATGGTTGTAGATGACGCTGACTGTCGTGTCGGCCATTGCGCTGCGCACGATGCCCGCCATGTAGATTTTGACCGGACCCTTGTCGTTGCCGTTATAATTGCCGCCGATGATATAGGGCTGCGCCAGCTCCGCCGGATAATTGACGGTGGCTACCGCCTGCGCGCCCGTCCCCATGATCCGGGCGAGACGGACACGATCCGCATCGCACCGTCCGACATACATGAGCGCATCCCCGGCCGTTGCGACGTTGATATCGCCCGTCGATGCATTGCCCTGGACAATCGTCCCGGCATTGTCGCCCGCCTGCTGCACGGTCAGCCGGAGCAGATTATTCGCGGCGACCACGTCGTTCAGATACATAGCCGCGCCGGAGATCACCTGCCCGGTGTCGATCGACGCAGAACCAAGGTTGGAAATCAGCGGGCAACTGTCGCCCTCAGGCAGCACCGGCTTGGCGACGCAGAAGAAGGTGAATTCGGGAGAGGCCGCGGCGGCCGTCTGAATGAAATTCTCCATCCCGGTGAAGATCCAGTGATAGGGGTCACCACCAGGCTCGCCCGCCAGCACCCCGACCGGTACCGCGTCCATCGCTCCCGTCGCCAAATTGCGTCGGGCATCGACCCCCTCGGCGAAGAAATTGAGATAGGCGAACTCATCGATGTGCGGAAACCCCTTCATGGTGGTGCAACCCACCAGGAAGTCGGCGTCATGATTGATAATCTGCGTCATGCTAGGGTCTCCGCTTGGATCGAGAAATTCACGCACCAGTTTTCGAGGGGGTAAGGCTGGCCGACCAGCGCCGGGATGTTCGCCCCGGCATATTGGCCGGTGCCCGGCGCATATTCGTAATTTTCGGTGGCGATGGTGCGGTCGCTGTCCTTCAGGCACAGATTGCCGCCTGACCCGCGCTTGGTCCCGCCCTCGACCCGGACAGCGCCGGATGTGGGCCGCGTCAGCGTCAGCCGCACCATCGCCTGCCCGACCAGCTCGACCGCCGACAGGATGATGTCGCCGATCGCATCGCGCACCACAAAACCCTTGTTCGCATAATCGGTCGCCGCCAGCGCCACATAGGGCTGCCCCCACTGCAACGGCGGCTCTGGGACATGAAAATCGATCAGCACTTCCGTGCCCGATACGGTCGCGCGCCGGGGATGGAGCGGCATCCACCCCTCCTTGCGCAACAGCAGGCGCGCCAGCACCTTGCCGAACTGCATCCCCAACCAGCGCGACCCGTTGGGGTCGAGATGCACCGTCTTGTCGGTGAGCGGATAGGTGGCCGCCGCCATGTGCAGGCCCGTGTCCTGCGTCGCCGCCTCCAGCTGCGCCTCGCCCACGAACAGATTGCCGAAATCCTCTGTGTTGAATCCGCTGGTCTGGTAGGTGACGAATGCCGGTGCTTTCGCCTGTCCGGTCAGCGCCGTTATGTCCGCATTCAGGTCGGTGCGGAGCTGGCGCAGTGCCGCCTTGTAATCGGCGATCGACGGGTTCTCACTCGCCGCGCCATTCTCATAATCTTCCTCGCCTTGCAGCCACAATATTGCAGGCACACGGACATCCATCCCTGCAAATTCGGGCTGCGCCATCACCTTGGCGATGCCGTCGAGAACGCGATTATAATAGCTGTCCTCCACATTACTGGCGGGCTTCGACAGCGCCTCGATCGACTGTCCGCCGACGCCACAGCTGATCACGGCCCACGGCGTATCGGGATCGGCCTCGACCCCATGATGATCAAGATAGGCCGCGCGCAGGAAATTGATCGCGCCGACCTCCGGCCCTTCGCCGGGGACGTTGGTGCCAGGCGCATAGGCCGCGATCGTCGCGTCGCTGGGCAGCGTATTGTTGACGTTGACCACCGCCACCATCGGATGCAGCCGCGCATTCAACGGGTCGCTGCCATAGAGCGGATCGAACGACGTGCCAGTCTGCGTCCAGGGCCGGGTAGAGAGGCCCAGCATATAGACACCTGCGTCGTTGCGCGGCGTCTTGGACAGCACCGGCCAGCATTCCTGGCCACGACCAAGCGATTGGCCATAGACGATGAAGATATTGACCGCGCTACGCAGGATCGGCTGCTGCGTCGTGTTGAACTGTCGCGCTACCGCCGCCGACAGCGCCAGGTTGGCCGCATCGCGATCGGCAAAACCCGCGTCAACATCGCCATCCGCATCGATTGGCGCGGGGATAGCCGCGCTGTCGAACCCGGTGAAGCCGTCAGGATCAAGCACCAGCAGCCCCTGGGGATAGGCATTGGTTATATCGACCTTGGCCAACCGTAGGGCGCGCCCCGCAATGACACCATCTTCCGAAACCGAAAAGGCATCGAACCCATCTGGATCGCTGACGGACAGGCCGCGCCCGCCGCCTTCGGTCAGGATGCGCTCGGCCAGCTTGTCAAACAGCCGCCCTTCGATCCGCGAAAACAGGCGCACGAACGCCGGGTCCGTATCGAAGCCGGTAAAGCCATCCGCGTCCAATATGGTCAGGTGTCCGGTCAGGTCGCGAAGGATGTCCAGCCGGTTGATCCGCGCATCGCCCGCGATCGTCGCATTGCCAGCGCCGTCCACGGCGAACAGCGAAAAGCCGTCGGGATCGTCGGCGGAAAACCCGGCACTCCCCTCCTTGATCAAACTGGCCAGCGCCGCGAACGCTGCTTCCGAGGTGACCGCCGCCAGCGGGGTGTCGATATTCGGGTTCTGGTAAAAGGCGATGGCATAGCCGTCGCCGATCACCATGAAAATCTCATCCAACTCGGTGTCGGCGAGACCTTGCTCGCGTGTCAAAAACTGCCGGATAGTCGCGCTACCCAGCAACGCCCCGTCGCGCGCCGCCTCGGACTGAACTCGTGCGGCGTCGGCTGCCTCTGCCTTGGCGGCGGCGTCTTCGGCCGCGAGCTCCGCCGCGTCGGCAAAGGGCTTGGCAGCCTCCATGTAGCGGGCATCCATAAGCAACACGTCGTCTGCAGGGATCAGGCCCTGGTCTTTCAACTGACGGGAGGCGGTAGGACCCTGTCCGCCGCGCTCGCTGAACGCAACGATGAACCCATCCGCAACCAATTCCGCATAGGGCAGGTCGACCCATGCCGGCGCGGCGTCGGCATCACCAGGCAGGCTGGCGCTCGGCTGCACATTGATGTCGCCGATCCAGCGCGTGGTCGATGCGCCACCCGTCGTCTCGATCACTTCATAGACCAGCCGATATTCGACCCCATCGGCATAGATCAGCGATGCGGCGGCGGCCGTGATCGGCACGGTCGTATATAGCGCGTCGCCCGAAAGGAGCATCGGGATCACCAGCAGCGGGGTCGATACCACCGCGCGCCGCACCGCAAAGGCGAAGCTGCGACCCGACAGGTTCTGCGGCGTGCGGTCGGCCAGCAAAATGGGAAAATGCGCGACCTTTGGGTTACCGGCATAGAGGGTCAGCGCCCCGGCGACGGTGCGGAACATGGTCATGGACTGTCCTTTTGCTTAAACGGTCAGGCGGGCCAGGGCGCGGCATCGGCGGCCGCCTGCTTGGTCGCGATGGTGGTGGCGGCGCGGATATCGCGCTTGGCCTGCACCGCCACGGCCTCGACCGTGGCGATGCATTGTTGGGATGCAGCCATCCCGCTTTCGAAACCCGCGATCACGTCGGCAATCGCTTCCCCCGTCGCCACCGCTTCGGCGGCGGCAAAGGGGAAACGCGCGGTGCATTGCTCGACCGAAAGCGCCGCGGCGATTGTGCCGCCAAGCATGTGATAATCCCGCACTTCGGCCGCTTTTTGCGAATAGGCGTAGGACTGACCTTCGCCGCGCGTCATGACGGTCGCCCGCATCGCTGCGCGCTTGCGATCCACGCCCGCGAGCAACGCCCGTTCGGCCTCGACCAGCTCGCCCGCCGCATAATGATCGCCGGGCAAGGCCTCGATCGCGGACGCCGGATAGCCATCGGGCCACACAAGCGAACCGTCCGCTTTCAACCGATGGGTTGGCCGGGTCGATGGACCGCCCGTCATGCGTCCCACCCGACCGTCATCGCCGCGTCTGACCCCACCGCCAGCGTCCCGGTCCCGTTCCAGCGACGCGTCTGCAACTGGAATTCCCAGGTCGTCGCGCTCGCTGGCCCTGCCATGCTTTCGCTGATCGACAGGACGGACGGTTCGCCCGCCGTCGCGCCATAGGCATCCTGCGTTTCCGCTGCCATATCGACCCAGCTACCGCTGCCCGGCGTGGTGCGGTACTGGATCTTGCCCGCCAGCTTCCCGCTGCCGGACGTGGCATTATAGGGCAGGTTCACTTGTGCCGATATCGTCCCATCCGGCCCGACGACCAGGCCGATCGGCCCGCCATTGACCGAGCCATAGGTCGCACTGTTGTTGACCGACAGCGTCGTATCCGTCCCCTCGTTGATCGACCCGCCATCGCGCACCTTGGTCAGGTTGACGTTTGCCACCCCGATCGCCGTGCCATCATAACTGACGGTCACCTGCACGGTCGCGCGATCGGCCAGGATCGCGTCGATCGTCAGCGTCCGGTCGTTCGTGCCACCCAGTGACGCAACGCAATTGGTCGCGACCAGCGCATAGCTGGTCAGCGGGTCTTCGCTGATATCGGTCGACCCCTGATAGACGAGATAGTCCGTCGAAAGCGGGAACTGGCCCGATTTGGGCACGCCAGCATAGGTGCAGCTCACGGCCCGCACCCAGCTTGATGGCGCGATCGAAAAGCCGTCAGCCCCCTTGACCACGTCGGTGGCGATGTCGTCGCGATCCTCACCGCTGGTCAGCGCCGGGGTCGGCGGTGCGGTGCCGGTGCGGCCCAGCGCAAAATCATGTTTGCCACTGGTTTCCGACATCAGCGTAAAGGTCACGACCATCCGCGCGGGATCGAGCTTGCGGTTGACGATGATTGCGTCGATCCCGCCCAGCCCATGTTCCGGCAGTGCCAGCGTGATCATGTCTCCGGGTCCGAAATGGCGCATGTGCGGCTTGCACGGGACGATGATCGGCGCCAGCTCCCGCCCGTTCAGCAGGCGATAAGCCGCCAGTTGCGCCGCCTGATCCTTGTCCTGCACCAGGTCGAACTGGACTTCCTCGATCTTCTCTTCGCCATCCTCGGCCAGATAGCTCGAAATCGTCACCAGGTCGGACTGGACATACTCCCACTGGTTCGCCTCCGACCGATATTTGGGTCGGATGCCATTTTTGCGCTGCGACCAGGGCTGCATAGCCGTGACGTCGACATCATCGTCGGCCAGGTCGTCGGGCGTCAGCGTATAGAGGGATACGCGCGGCGCATTATACCGGACGCCCATCTTGCACCCGCGCCACAGCGTCTCGGCCGCGCCGGCCACCAATATGCGCTTCAGATTGGCCCAGCGATCCCCCGGTTCGTACAGCACGCCCCCGACCGTCCAGCCATTGGCGTCGCAGACATTCGCGAGGGTCACAAAATCCTGCACGATGATGCCGTCGAGCGGCAGCCCGACGCCGAACACCCGCTTATAGACGGAGGCCGGATTAGTCCGGTCGCGCTCCCATGACCCCATCGCATATTTCAGTGCGTGCAGGCCGGGACATTCGGTCCATTCCCACGTCGCCTTCGCCGCATCGAACGCGGCCGTGTCCGAAGGGTCGGCCCAGCGATGCGAACCCGACCCGCCGGGATATGTGCTATCCTTGCGCGGATCATAGGCCAGCACGCCCTGCCACACCGCGCCCGACGCCGGAAAGCCGGAGGCATAGCGTTTGCCATCCTTGTCGAACAAGGCATTCCACAGCACCGCCGCTTTCGACGATAATTTATGCGCGCTGCTCCAATCTGGCATCCCCGACCAATGCGGGACCAGTGCCGTTTCAGGGCTCTGACCCATCCGCACGTCGCGATAGAGATAGCTCGCATAATAGCCGGTCGCCGCGTTGCTGCTGAACGGGATCGCGCCATAGTCGAGATACAGCCCTTGCAGCGCCGCCAGCGGCCCCGCCACGCTATAGACGATCGCCATCCCCCTGTAGGGGTTCGCGACCTTCTTCAGCTTTGCGCCATAGCCGACATCGTGGCGCAGCACCCCGCCCGAATAGGTCCGCCCAATGATGCAGGGCGAAATCGGCTCGGCCGCGATGATCACCTGGTTGATCGTGCCACGCGCCGGCGGCGTCTTTGCCGTCAGTTGCGCGCCGATCGTCGCGAGTGTCGCAGCAGTCGAGGCGATCATCGCCACCGTGCTGGCGGTAGCAACGATAGACGCGGCCGTTGCTGCCCCGGCGGCCGTGCTCGCCGTCAACAGGCCCGCGCCCGCTGCCGCGCCAACGCCCGTCGCCACCAGCGCCACAGCACCGGCGATCATCGCAACCGTCCGCAATGTCTTAGACACGCCAGGCACCTACAACCTGATCGAGCGACAGGACGAGTTGCGGGCGAACGCCGCTAGGGTCATCCTGATGCCAGCCGATCAATTTACCCGCCGTGTCGCTGATGCAGATCGAACCGAACAATTCATCGCCGGGAAGCACGGCCAGGTCGCCGACCCACATCGACGCCGGTGCGATGCGCGGAAGGAAGCTGTCGAGCATGGCAGCGACATCGGAAAATCCCGTCTTCTTCATGGCTGTGCGCGCGCCCAGCGCGGATCGAAAATCCGGCACCGATGGCGGCCTGTGCCCCATATTGCGCAGATGCGCGCGCGCCATGTGGATGCAGGTAGCCCGCGTACGCCAGTCGAAGGCGCGCGCCTGGTATTTGGCCAGCGTCCTGCGCGTGGCCTCCACACGGGCGACATTAGACAACATTGGTCCACCCCGCACGCGCTGCCATCACCGCGGCGCTGGCCGCCGCCAGCCCGCTCGATCGTCCCGTCTGCTGCGCCTCCACGCCCCAGGCCACCGCACCCGTCAGCCCGGTGGCGTTGACCTCGCCCAGCTCGCCGGGGAAGATCGACTGGTGAAAGGCGTTCGACAAACTATTGCCCTCATTGCTCGAAAAGAAGCGCTCGCCGCGCGGAACGAATGTCATCGGCAGCTCGCGACGCGCCTTACCCGTCACCAGCCGCACCTGATCTAGCTGCGCATCGACCTGCTGGTCCGGCGCGCCGATGATCTGGCCGGTCAGGTCGTCGATCTCTGCCAGCCACAGCCGCAGTCGCGACCCCTGCATCCCCGGCGCGGCGAGATCGATCGCGGCGGCGGTGCTGGCAGGCAGGAAGGTGATGGAGAACGCCGGGACTTCATCGCCCACGCCCTCTTCGAACACGTCCATCGACCCGATCATGCCGAACACGTCGTCGGTCACCTGATAGATTTCGCTGCCCCAGGGCACGAAGCCGCCGTCGCACAGCCGGATCACGCGCCCATCGCGCAGCTCCAGCTTCAGCAACCCGGACAGGCGCACTCGGTCCACTGTCGAACTCCCACGACAAGCATGCGGCAGTCCGCCGCACGCTGAGTTTCAAAGCTTAGAGATTAGGCGGTAACGACGCTGCTGAGAGCAAACCCGGCCCCGGCGACGAATCCGAACAGAGCCAGCAGCGCACAAGCGACGCCACCAAGGCGGTAAAGATCGCCGCGAACATGAGAGACGATATTGACCCGGTCGGGTTGAACAGCTTTCAGTCTGTCCTGCGCATCCCACGCTAGGCCTTGCGCAGCGACATAATAACAGTCCTGCGAGAGGTGAGCCCATAAATAGGCGAGGATCGTGCAAACAAGGCCAAACGCGAAACAGGCAAATGACCACCAAAGCATCGCGATATTGAACCGGACAGAGCCCGCAGCACCTACGAAAGTGAACAGCGCGACCAATGCACCGCCGTTAATCAACGTCAAGCTTTGAAGGCCGTTCACCGCGAAGCCGATGGAAAAGCGCAGCCGTTCAGCCGCTTCCTGGCTTTGCGATTGATAGTCACGCTCCAAATCGGCCCGCATTGCATCATCCATGCTGGCAGATTGAGATATGCTCTCTGATAAAGCAATGCGCTCCATTAACCCATTTCCTCGATCGTAAAGCCGATGCCGACAACTCGCGCCCCGCGCACGATCTGCCAGCTCTGTTCATTGCCGCTGATCTCGCCCTCGATCATCGGCTGCGCCAGATGCACGGCCGCACCATCGGCAAAGGGCTCGCGCAGATGCTCGGTCAGCGTGATCGCCATCGTCCCGTCGCCGCCCGCGACATTGGGGCCATGGACATTGTGCAGATAATGCTGGCCTGCCGCATTCTGGATCGACAGCCAATAGCCCTTGTTGCACACATAGCCCGGCGTCAGCCCGCGCAACTGGATGATGCGCCCCGCCTGATTGGCCCCGTTCATGACCGGCGCACCAGGCGAACCCTGATCAACCCCGTTCAACGGATAGGGCAGCCGCAATCCTTCCTGCTTGGCGCGGATCAGGTCGCTGATCAGGGCCGCGCGCAACAGGCCGCTGCCGACGCCCAGCGTGATCGCCGCGCGATAATGACTGCCCAGCCGGTCGATCCGCTGCCCCGCCGCATTGGTTGCCCCGCGCACCGTCGCGCCATTGTCGATAAATGCTGGCGTGACTGTCGCCGCAATGCTGCTGTCCGACCAGACGATCATGCCAGCCGCCGACCGTTACGCTTGACCATCGCCTGCTGCGCACCACCGCTTGCCGCCCCCGCGATCATCGGGGCAGCGGACAGGACCTGTCCTGCGCTGATCCGCGTCACCTCGACATCGAACAGGTCACCCTTGATCACCCGCACAGTGAATTCTGAACCGCCATTGTCGTTCATGGCGCGACGCGTATCGCTCGCGGTCATCACCCGCGCGCCGCGCGGCATATGCACCATTTCCGGCCCGTTTTCGCCCACCAGCGCGACCCCTGCAGGCGTATAGGCGTCGCCCAGCGCGCGTGGCCCGATAAACTTGCCCAGGCTCGCAACCGAAGCGCCCGTCGATCCCCCACCACCGCCAAAAGCGCCGATAACCGACGTCAGCGTCGGCAACCCATCGCCGAACAACATGTTCTTGAGCGGGTTGATCACCGCCAGCTTCATCATCTCATTCTGCAATTCGTTCAGGATCGTCTTGCCCGCATTGCCCCAGCTCGACCATGTGTTCGGCGACAGCACCGTATCCACGAACCCCCGCCCGAAATCGGTCACTTCGGCCCAATTGCGACTATACTCTTCCAGCAGGGCGTTGATCTGCTCCTGCTCCTGCTTGGCGAGTACCAGTTCGCTGACCTGATCGGCCGTCAGCGTCGGATATTGCCGCACGATATCCAGGCGGAACCGCTCGATCTCCAAAATTGCGGCCGCCTCATCGCGATTCTGGCCGCGCAGCTTCCATTCCAGGTTGAGCAGCATCGTGCCGGCGGATGTGTCGGCCCGCATCTGTTCCATGATGCGCTGATTCTCGATCAGCGCGTCGCCTTCCTTTTCCAGCGCCGCCAGCGCCGTCTTCCCGACATCATAGTCGTTGGCCCAGCGGTTGCGCTCGATCAGCAGCTGCTGCGCCTTGCGCGCCTCTTCTTCGGCAGCGCGATCCGCTTCCTTTGCCCCGCGCCCGACCGCCGCTATCTCGACCCCGGAACCATCGGTCGGAAACAACCCTTTGCGCGGATCGACCTGCTTGCCGTTGACGACGACCTCATAATGGAGGTGCGGCCCGGTGCTGCGCCCCGTGCTGCCGACCTTGCCGATCACATCGCCCTGTCCGACGGACTCTCCCTTGGCGACCATGCTGTTGTCGGACAGGTGGCCATAGCGCGTCTTGGTGCCGCCGCCATGGTTGATGACCACGAATTTGCCCAGGCTGTCGCTATAGCCGACGACCTCGACCACACCGACCGCTGGTGCGCGGACATCGGTGCCCGTTTTCGCCCCGATATCGATCCCCTTGTGATTGGTGCTGGCACCATCCGTCGGCGCGCCACGCTTCCCAAAGCCGGACGTGACGGTACCGTTGACTGGCATGAGGAAATCGGTCAGCGCCTTGGTGCTGGTCTTGAGCGCCGCCTCCATCTCCTGAATTTTCTTCAGCTCGGCATCGCGAGCATCGGCAGCGGACGTTATTGCCGCTGCAAAGGCTTTCTGATCGCCGGTACGCTCGAGGTTGCTCATCGCCGCCGCATATTTGCGGTCATAATCACGCTGGGCCACCTGCGCCGGATCGCGCCGCGCATCGACAGCGGAGCCCGTCATCAGACCTTGTGCCTGACGCATCGCAGTCGTTAGCCGGGACACTTCTGTTTGCGATGCGCGCAAATCTGACTCTATTTGGCGAATTCTGGCAATCTCGCTGGCTATCCCCTGCGCCGCGACATCGCCGCGCTGACCGCCCTGGCGCGCAATCTGCTTTTGCGCCTCCAACTGGGCACGCGCCTGTTCAAGCAGCTTCTGATTGCGTTGCTCCGTTTCGATCGCCGCCTGCCGCGACGCCCACGCATCGGCATATTTCTGCTTCATCGACTGCGCCGTGGTGCGGGTCTCGCGTTCCAGCGAGGCGATGAGATTGTCCACCGCGCGCTTCCGATCCTCGGCCGCCTTGGTCGCTTCCTTTTCGGCCTTGCTGGTATCAAGCAGCGTGCTGATGAGCGTCGCTCCCACCGCGACGCCGGATATGATCGCCATGCCCCATGGCCCACCGAGAAATCCGACCCAGCCTTTAGCCCCGGTCGTCATCATGCCGATGGCCTGGGTCACCTGGCCCGCCTGCGACACGAAAATCTGCATCGGCGCGGCACCCATGGCCCACATGGTGGCCATGTCGTTGACCTGATAGGATAGCTGCTGCGTGCCCGCCTTCATCATGCCGGTCGACGCCGTGACCTTGCCGTGCGTCTGCGTCACCTGATCCAGCGCCGCCTGCTCCATCCGCAACTTGCCAACATAATCGTCCAGCGTGATGGCCCCAGCGCTGATCAGCGTCCGCGCCTCCGCCATTTCGGTGTTGAACCGCTGCTGCGCCGCCCACACCGGATCGATCGCTGCCCGCAGGGCGCGCGCCTTCTGCTCCATCTGCTCCATCGCCGCCGCCAGCGCGCCATAGCCCGCCCCATTATCGATGGCCGACGACGTGCCGACGCCCAGCAGGGCATTGACCTTGTTCTGATTGGCGTCCCGCTGCGCCTGCGCATTGCGCGCGATCGATGCGGCGGTCTCATTCAGTTCGGCCTGCAAGCGATCCTGCGCCTGCGCATAAAGATCCGCCGACAAATGACCCTCGCGATGCAGCCGGGCCGCCTCGGCCATCTGGCCGTTGACGCGCTGCTGCGCGGCCCAGAGCGGATCGAGCGCGGCGCGGATCGACAGCGCCTTGCGTTCCATCGCCTCCTGTTCGGCGATCAGCTCCCGGAACGCCGCCGCCGATGCACGCGCCGATCCTTCATCGACGATCGCGCCGGTGCCGACGGCCATGTTGATCCGCGCCTGCGTTGCCGTCTGCGGTGCGATCGCCGCGATCTTGGCGGCGGCGGCGACCTGGCGACGCTGCGCGGACTCTATGTCCTGCGAGGCACGCTCGAAAGCGCGCGTGGCACGGTTCGCGGCGGCATCGCCCGCAGCGCCAACCTCCTGAAAGTCGCGCTTGACCTCATTCTTGCCTTCCGTCCCGAGACGGATGCCGACCTTAGCTTGTGCCATCGTCTTTCTCCTCCGTCATCTGGTCCAGTAATATCCGCTCGACTGGGGCCAGCAGGTCGGCGAGCAGCGCCATGTCCACGCGCTGGGCCTGCCCCACCGCCAGCACAGCGCCAAAATCGAGCGCAAAAGGTCGGCCGAAACCGGCACGCAACTGGCGGGTGCAGGCGGCTAGGACGTCCCAGACGCCGACGCCCGCTTCGGTGCGCGCTTCCTGCTCGCGGTAGGGGCACCCCTTTTTTTCGCCTTCGGCTTTGCAGCGGCCGTGGCGATGGGCTTCGCAGACGGATCGGCAATATCCTGCCCCGGCGTCGCCCCCACCGAAATGCCATTCGGCGAGGGCGATAAGCCGTTTTTTTCCAGTTCCCTCTCGACGAACGGCCGTACATAGGCAGCGTCCAGCGCCTCGAACCGCGACGGGTCGGCCAGCAACAGCCGCAGATTGTCGTCGGTCAACGGTGCAGGCTGACCCGCCGCATCGCCCACACCGTCCCAGTCGATGATCCCCGACCGCAACAGGCTTTCGGAAAGCGCATCGCCTGCCATCTCGATCAGGTCGAGCGGCAGCGGCGCATTTTCGTCGTCGGGCAGGTCGGCACCCTGATAGCAGGCCCCGGCCGCACGCCGCGCCGCGCGCAACGCGATGCGGCCGATCGGCGCGAACTGCACGCGCACCGCAGGCCTGTCGCCCACCGCCGCGTGCAGCGTGAACCACCATGGCTTCTGCGCCGCCCGTTCTGCGTCCAGGTCGAGCATCAGGCCACGACCTCGCCCGCGATCCACTCGACGCGGAAAGCCCGTTCTTCGACGACGGTGGCGAAATGGTCGCCCTCGCGCACCAGATTGCCATCCTCGATCTTCATCCGGGTCAGCGTGCCGGCGTCCTGATCATAGGCCCGGACATGGCTGATCGTCTCGCCATTCGCCGGATCGACGATCCGCAAGCTGCCAGAGGCGAGTAGCGTGAACAGGTTTTTCGCGATGTCCCATTGGCGTGGCGGCGGATCACCGGCCGCTACAGCAGGCTTAGCGGCCGCCGAAGTCGCCGGCGTTTCGGTCGCGCCCTCGACACCAGATCCATTGGCCGCCGGTTCACTGTTCGCGTCGCTGCTCGCAGCGACAGGCTTGGGCGCCTTCATATCGACATCCTCCCTCAATAAAATTCGGTGTTGTTGGTCAGCGTCGCCGTGACCTTCGGCGCTACCCGGCCGCTGGCCTGGCAGTTGAAGTCCTGCATCACGCCACGCGGGCCATCGACGGGGCGCTTGACCTTGGGCAGGAACACGCGCGGCATGCTGAATTTCAGGCTGTGCGGCCCCTTGCTCCACCCGATTTCGTCCAGCTCGACGGGCGTCCCATCGGTGGCCGCTGCCAGCAGGTCCAGACTATTGAACCGCGTGCGGATATTGATCTGCGCCTGTACGATGCCGGGGATGACGCCGGAGATGCGACCATCCGGGCTGATCGTTTCGATCTTGTCCAGGCCGTTGGAAATGGTGATGTCGGCAGACACGACATTGCCCAGCGCCACGCCATCGCGCTTGATCACGCCGCTCGCCTGCGCAAAGCGATCGCCCGACACCAGCACCAGGCCACCAGCTACCGATGCATTGACCGTGGCGGTTTCGCCCTTGGCGATCAGCGAGACTGTCGCATTGAGTAGACCGCTACGCGCCATGCCGATCCGCATCTGGTTGACGACGGCACCATAATGAACCGAAAAGGCCGGGACATCCGGGTGACCGATCTCGATCGAGTGGCTGGGCAGCACCGACTTGCCGCTTTCGAACACATGACTGTATGCGCCAGCGGTGCCACCGTTGACCGGCGCACCCAGCAGCCCGCGCAGCCAGAAGCCGATCGCCTCCATGTCGAGTGGCACGACGATATCACCGTCGTTCGTCTTCACGTCATAGGTCGGATCATGACCCTCGCGACCCAGGCCGAGTTGATCATCCTCGATCAGCGGGCTTTCCTCGCCCAGCGTGTGCGAGATGTACGACAGCTTGTTGAAGCCGGTAGCCGGGGTGACCCCATAGGTCACTTCCGGTATGGCATACATGACCGTGTTGATGCCCATCCCATAACCCATGGAAATCTCCTGTCTTAAAGGGGTGTTGAAGTTGAATAGGTGGCGATGATGTCGAACGTCGCGCCAAGCTCGGTGCGCGTCGCGAAGCTGCTCAAAGGCTCGATTTCGAGGCCGCTGACATCCAGATAGCTGACCATCCCGCCCAGCTCGCGATCCGCCGCGACCGCTGCGCCGACCTTGCCCGCAATGCCGTCGAGGATCTGGCGCAACGGCCGCGTCTGCTTGTAGGCGCGCAGCTCGATCGGCACGCGATGCTGCCAGTGCCAGGTCGGCGGCGACAGATCGACGCCTTCCTCATCCAGCTCGCCGTCACGCACGGTGACGGTTTCGAACTGGCCCGTCCGCCGGACCCGCTCCGCACCATCTTCCAGGCCGATCACCTCATGATCGGGCAAGGCAGCGCGGACCAGCGCCAACACGGCCTGGTCGACATCATGACGCTTGGACATGGATCAGCCCCACCTGGCGTTGAGACGGCTTGCGACCCGCGCCGCCGCCTTGCGGGCTGGGCCTTCCAGGTCGAGCAACCGCGGCATCTTGACCGATCGGACCAGCGTGAACATCAGCACCGGCTTGGCCTTGCGCGGGGCCATCCCGCGACGGCCGTTGACGCGGCCAGCCGTGGCCGGGCGAAAGCCGCGCGACACGCCCGATACCACGTCGATGAAGGCGAAGCCCTTGCCGCCCTCGAACGCCAGGTCCAGCTCCGCATTGAAATGCAGCTCCACCTCTTCCGGCGTCATCGCCGTGCCGCGGGATCGGCGACCCATGGAGGAGGAATAGGCGCCAGCGCGACGACGGCGCGGGACGTTCTTCGACGGTATCCACAGCCACTTCGCACCATTGACTGGGCGGATCGTCGCCCCCCGGATGAACGCATCGACAATCTCAGGCGCGGCCGACCAGATATAGCCCGCCGGATTGAGCGACCGGCCACCCTGCGGATAGACGTTCGACCGCCACGTCCGGGCCAGTTTCGCGCCCATCCCCGCGCCCGTGATCTGGCTGCGAAGCTCCTGCTTCAGCACGTCCACTTCCTGCGACATGATGGTCGTGACGTCCTGCGCGATCTCTTGCTCGATCGCCTCGAACTGGCGCGCCAGCGGCGCGGATATCAGCTCCGACACCATCTTCATCGCGACACGTCCCTGATCTCGTAGCCCATGACCCAGGTCATCGCCTCTGTGTCGGACATCGGCTCGCCGGTCAGGATCAGGTTTTCGGAAGGGATAAATTCGTCGTTGGTTATCGTCCCGATGGTCAGTTCATCGCCATCCTGGAGCATTGGAAGTTGGGACCGGCGGATTTCCACGCGCCGATCGGCCATGATCATCGGCCCGTTGCCATAGTGCGCTTCGCGGTCGCCCTGACTGCGAATGACGCGCACGTCGCGCGTGACCTGGCCATTGACCGAGACATGTTCCGCCGCTTCGGAGCCGGGCGCATGGAAGATCGCGTCCAGCGCCGAAGCGAACGGATTGGTCATTACGCGCCTCGCTCGCTATGGATTAAGCGACGAAGCACAGAGCGGCATTGCCGCTGGTCGCCGCTGATGCGGCGGCGGCAGTAGCAACAGCGACCTGGGTGTTGCCCGCTGAAGTGGTCGTCAGTCGCCGATTGGTATTATCCCAATATAGCTTAACGCCCTCCGTCCATGCCTCGCCGGTTGCTTTGGGAAGCGTGAACACTCCCCGCGTTACCAAAACAACAGGCGCGCCAATGGCTGCGTCGCACGATGCCACGCCGAAGATCGATCCGATAAGCGCGGCAGCGCCCGCCGCCAGCGCGACAGGTGCGGTCAGGGTGAGATTGTCACCGTTCTGAACAAAGTTCTTCATGGCTTATGCCTCCGCTTTTCCACGGCGGGCCGTGGTTTTGGTTTCAACCTGATCTTCCTCTTCGGGCAGGTCTTCGGGATCGCCATCGAGCGATCCATTGTCCTTGAGGCGCTGGGCTTCCTTGTCGTTGACGGTGAAAGGTCCTTCCGAGGGATAACGGAGGGCCTTTTCGAGGATGGCCGGTACAGCCAGATTAACGATCTTCATGGCGTCGGCTCCTTAGTTTCCGGGGTTACGGTACAGGCCGCGATGGTCGATCACGGCGGCACCGACATCGAGGCGGGCCTTGGTCTTGACGCCATCGACGTCGAAGCCGGCCTGCGTTTCGGTGTAGAGCGCCTCCTGACCGTCGAGGTGCGCCAGTTCGAGCGTGTCGAATGCGGTTGGCGAGGCCGACAGGAACCACTGGTTGCCGGTAATGCGCGGTTCCACGATCAACTGCAGCGTGCCCGGATAAGGGTTGACATTGCTGGTCTGCACGGCGGCGACGGAGGTGAGGAACTGCTGTGCCTCGACCTTCTTGGCTGGTCCGACGATCAGATATTCGGGGCGGATCGTAAGGAAACCGCCTTCCACGCTGGTCTGCTGGAGCATCGCCTGTTCGGCAGCGCCGACGGTGGCCACGGTGATGGCACCACCGGTGCCTGCAAGGTTGCCGTGCTGGGCGGAGAAGAGGTTGAACCCATCCGCCATGACCGGATTGCTGAGCAAGGTCGCATAGACCAGGTCGCTTTCCAGATCCGCCGCCTTGCGACCGAACATTGTTGGCAGGCGGCCGAAAAGCGACTTGTCGTCGTTAATCAGGGCTTGCCGCGTGATGGCAATAATGCGGCCGTAGGTCTGCAGCTTGTAGGTCATCCCGGTGTCACTGACCGCACCATAGGTGAACTCGGCGTTTTCGCGGACCAGCAGCAGAGAAGGTGCGTCGCCCAGGCCGATGATACTGGTTTCCTTGAAGTCCGGCAGCGTCCCCTTCGACACGATCGGGCCGAAGGTCTGCGGTGCCGCTTCATAGGCGGCCCGTACACGCTTCGACGCTGCGTTCGAAAGGGCGTTGGCAAAATCGCTGGTCGTCATAGCGCCATAGCGAAGCCCAAGGGCCGCGCCTGCCAGTTCCAGCTTGCCCATGCCCGATGCCGAGATGCCGGTGCGCTGGACATAGTCACGGGCCAGTTCCATCAGGGACATGCCGCGGAACTCGCGCGCGGCGTCAGCGTCGCCCTGATCGACCTTAACGCTGGGATTGGCCTGCAGGATCACAGCGGTCTCGATCGCGCGGCGATATCCTTCGCTTTCGGTTCCGGTGGGTCCAACGCGCACATCGATGTGTGGAGACTGGCGCTTGTCGATCAGCCGATCGCTCAGCTTGCGCTCAAATGCTGCTTCGGTCAGTGGGGTCTCCTCGTTTTCCTCGATCAGTTCGAGGGCGAAGTCGCTGCCCAGGTCAGCGGAACGTGCGCAGCGTTCACGGATCATTTTGGCAGTGATAGCGGGCGCCAACTGGCGCTGCTCGGAAACGGGCGTCACGGCGGGCGCGACGACAGGTGGAACCGGGGGCGCGGGGTCGGCCGCCGGCACGATCACGGGATCGGGCATTATATTCTCCTGGGAGGCAGCGGCAGCGCCGCGGATGATGCAGGGATGACCGCCCTGCTCGGCACTCCGGGCGCGAACCTGCGCACCGGCATCGAATGGCACCGCGACCATGGAAAGCTCGATCGGCTCCCAGTCGACTGCGAGAAGGTGGGGACGTTTGCCCTCTTCTTCGGTGCGCAAATAGCTATGGACGAGGTAGCCGACGCTTACGCTGCGGATATGCCCGTCGATGATCTTCTGGTTGGTGTCGGCAACGTCGGGAGTGCGGGCCAGACTTACGCGGGCGACCCCTTCACCATTGCCGATCGAGACACTGTCGGGCACAACCGAACCAAGGACTGAACGCAGCGAATAATCCTGATGGCTGTCGAGCAGGCAAGCGCCAGCGTTCAGGCGGCCCAACCGAACGGCGCTCGGCTCAAGCGACAATTCCTCAAAGTAATACTCGCCATCATACCAGTCGAAGCGCAGGCCCGCAGCGCCTGTCGTCCAGCAGATTTCTACCGAGTGATCCGATTCCCGATAAGAAGCTGGGCGGACACTGGCCGCGCGCACCATGGTCGGCGCGATCTTCTGCTGCTCCGGTGGCAGCACGGTTGCGGTCGTCATGTGGTCGCCCCTTGGCTCGGTGTGTCGGTGGATTGCTGCGCCTGCGCGGCGGTGAAGGGGTCGCCCTTATAAAAGAGTCCCTTGCCCTGCTGCGATTGCAGGTCCGCTTGCGTCTCTTCCATGAAGATGTCGTGGTCGGTGCCGCGCGCGTTCAGGAGACTGCGGCGGTTTTCAAGGCCAGCCTGCATTTCGAGGATGTCGGCTTCAGCATCGCCCTTGCGGTCGATCGATTTGCGTGGCGGCGGGGTCCACCGCATTTCATAAATTGGCTTGGCGATCCTACCGAACTCGAACGCCGCTTGGCAGAACCATGCCCAGACCCGGTTGAGGCCGACCGGGATGATCGTGTTCCACTGGATGCGCTCGATTTTCGCATCGAACTCCAGAGCGCCCGCCCGATAGGAAGAATAGTTGACGTTCGACAGGTCGCCGGTCAGTTGTTCATAAGTGACGCCGATCCCCGCCGCTGTGGCCAGCAGGTTGATCCGCACCGCTTCGCCCAGACCGCCCATCGGCTTGGGAGTGCCGAACTTAATATCCTCTCCGGGAGCGAGGGTGTTGATCGTGCCTGGTTCGAAAAACTCTGAAGGCGGCAGGTTGTCTCCCCGGCTTTCACGGATGCCCAGCGGTTGATCGCCGTCCTCCCAGTTAAGGGTGCGGAAGCCGACGAAGCAGGATTCGATTTTGCGACGGACCAGATCAGCGTCGAGCGCGTCGTCGATATCACCCAGCCGCTTGATGACCGGCTCGAACACCGAACGGCCGCGCTTCTGGCCGGCTTCTTCCTGGACGTAGAGATGAGTTACATCGATGGCGGCGAAACGGACTGCCGGACGGTTGCGGCGGTATTGAGAGCGGGCCGGGTAGAACCAGTAACCCGCGACATTTCCGTCTGCATCATACTCGATGCCATCCTCGATATTGTCGCCGACCTTGTCGGTAGCGAGCATCCCGGCATCCAGTACCTGGATACGGAGCGGCATGATCGCCGCATCGCGGACGTAACGGCGGACAAGGAAGGACTCTCCCTCGCGAAACATGGTGCGCACCGCCAGTTCCTGCAAGCCGAACAGATCGAGACGCCCACGGTAATCCGCGACCTTGATCCATTCGAGCCAAAGCGTTGAAACGGCCTTTGGCCCCTTGGGCGCGCCAGTTATGCCCCAGCCAACGGCGTTGTTCACCAGTGCGTCGATCGCCTTGCGACCGTAGGGGTTCTCATATGCCAGTCTCAGCACAGTGGCGCGATCGATGAAGCGACGGGGGCGCGCATCATCCGGGTGGCCCGTGTTGACGCCAAAGTTCGTGTCTTCTCGGAACCGCTTGCGCCCGCCCGACCGCCGTTCGATCTGATCGAGAGCGCCAAGCTGCACCCGCGCCATTGCACGGCGGGCAGCATATCGCGGAGCTACCGCTGCGATGGCACGTTCGAGAACACTCATCAGTGGCAGGGCCTGTGCATGCGAGCGACGACGGTGCGGACGCGGGGCGTGATCTGCGAAGCGGACGCTAGCAGTTCTGCCTTTATCTCCCGGCGAACCGCGAGCATCTGATCCGCATTCTGAAATTCGGTCGACCGTCCATCGGCAAAGGTGACCTTGCGTACGTTGCTCGACAGGGCGATGTCGATCTTGTCCAGATCGGCTTGGGTCCACGCCATCAGCGCCTCCTGGAAGTAAATGGGTTGGCCTTGCGCGCCGGGGTTGGCTTTGCTGGCACGCTGCGGCGGACTGGCTTTTCGGGACCCTCTGGCGCAGCAGGCTCGCCGGGGGCGGTCTTAGGCTTCGCGAATTCTCCGCGTGCCTTCGCCCAGGAAGCGGCAGTCCAACTGTCGATGCCAAGGCTGACGGACACGGCGCGGGCATAGACCGCGTTATCTAGCGCCTCGTTGCGTTCCCTTACCTTGTGCCACTCGCGCCGGACGCCGCCGTTGCGCAGTTTTACGAACCTCAGTTCTTCGGCGACGAGCTGCTTGATCCACTCATCGCCCAGCCCGTCGGGCAGATAGACATACCCGTCGGGATATTCGTCACCATCAACAGGTCGATCCAGCCCAAGCTGACCATATAATTCCATTTTCAGCATCGACGTGCCGATGTTCCACAGCCGAACGCCGCGCTTTAGCTTGCGACCGTTAACCGTCACATCCTGCCAACTGGGGGCGCCGATCGCCTGTTGCGCGGCAATGCTCTCGCGCCCTTTCACCGCCATGACGAAACCAGGATGACGCCGGGCCCATTGGTAAACTTCCATCGTGTTTTCGCCGTCGCCGGAATCGACGGCGACGCGAGCTAGCCGCATGATCCGGCCATCTTCCGACAGCCAGTCCCGCGACACTTCTTTATCCAGCGCCGCCCAGGTCTTCTTGTCAGCGATCGGCCCAAATACCTCGATCCGATCGACGAAGGCGCGTTTTCGTCCGGGTCCAAAGGCCCAGATATCCATGTCGATGCGACCGCCGCCGCCGCGCTGGACGTCTGCTGCGCCTATGAGGACGCCTGCCCATTCCGGGGGCGTTCCCAGCCGCATCCCCTTCTCCCGACGGTCATATAGGCGCTGCCATTCCGGCGCTTCACCGCGTTCGGCCCATGCCTCGCCCAGTACCTGATTTACAAAGGTGCGAAGGAGGTTCGGATCCTTTCGGACCTCCATGAATTCACGCGCAATTTCCAGCCAGGCGGCGCCGGGATGCTGGCTGTAGGCTGCCCAGATATGGAAGGATCGGTGACGGGGGAACGCGCCCGGATTGTGCGCGCGCCACTCGCCATTCTCGTCCATCCACGGCTTTTCAGCCTCGGCGATCTCGCATCCGTTTTCACATTGGTACCAGGCGCGGGTCGGATTTTCCTTCGGCTCCCACCTGATGCCGGGGCCAGTGCCGTCGCCGAACACGAGCGTCTGCATATGACCGCAGTCAGGGCAGGGGACGTACCGATATTCCTGGCTGCCCTGCTCGAACATCATATCGATGCGGCTGAAGCCCTTGACCTTGGGCGTGGAGCCTGCCGCACTGAACCGGCGCGGCGATGTCAGGTTGCGCTTATATGCAAGGCGGGCCGGGTCGCCTTCCTCTTTGGTGGCCCAGGGGTAACCGTCGCATTCCTCCAGAAAGACGTCGTCCGATGTGACGCGCCGGAATTCCTTTGGGCTGTTCGCACCCTTAATTTGTATCCAGCCGCCCTTGTAGCGCTTTGCCCGGATCTGGTTATCTGAATGGCGCGGCTTGAACTGTGCTACCTTGCGGACAACCGCCCATTGCAAAACCGGATCGAGATCGTCCCGACTGAACTTCTCAGCATCATCGATTGTCGGCTGGTAAATGAGCGTCCGCGCCGGATCATAAGCGATGCGCCATGCGACGAAGGATTGCAGGATGGTGGAGTAGCCGATGCGGCTGCTCTTACGGACAGAGACCTGCGAGGTTTCCGGGTCGGTGAAGGCGTCCGCCATGTCGGACTGAAAGGGGAAGGGCCGTATCTTCGCGCCATCGTCTGAACGGGCATGGTCGCACATGAACTGCGACAGCTTTGGCCGCATCTTCGGAGCAAAGGCCGACAGCCAGTGCCGTGCAACGATCGCGCCGTTCACGCTGTTGAGACGTAGCACCTCAGTCGTCGTCTCCGGGGGCATCTTCGTCATCAAAGCCCCCGCCGACCGCCTCCTCGATGCGCGTCATGCTGAGATCGGTCAGCACATCATTGATTGCGGTCTCGATCCTCTTGCGCAGTTTCACATCGCCTTGGGCGACCTGCGCGCCAACCTGCTGCAACCTGGAAACCGCCATGATGATAACGCCCGCGCCGGCGGCGATCATGTCAGTGTGGTTTGCCAGTTCCTTACGGCGCTCGGCATTGTCCATGGCCTTACCGTCGGCCTGTTCCTTGGCGAGGCGCGCGCGTTCTGATTCCAGGTCGAGGGAATCGGGATCATGCCGCCCGATCTTAATATTGACGTAGGCCTCAAGATTTTCGGACCAGCTTGCCCCATCGGCCGGGAGGTCGCCCTTCGATCGCAACTCGCCGATCCAGCGACTGGAGCATCCGAACAGGGCAGCAAGATGGGGCCGGGTCGGCTCGTTCAGGTCGATGTCCATGGACTTCCCTGTTCGATTACTGTGAAAGCCGCAGAAATCCGTCGTTTATTACTTCAGAGAGGAAGAACAAGGGCAGCTTTTGTGGCTAGCGAGATTCTGCCCATCGTCCCCCCGTACTTCTCTATGGGCCGGGAAGGACCCAAAGGGGGGGGGGAGGGGGTCAGCCTCGCCCGCGCACGACGGCACGCACATCACCCGCGATCCGCTCCGCCTCGCTGATGATCCGCTCGGCCCGCTTGGTCGATCGCGAAGGCTCGCGCATGTCGAACGCCAACGCATGAAGGTCGCCAGCAAGGCGCTCGATCCGATCGGCAGGGGAAAGGCGCTGCTGCATGGCGCGCTCCAATCGGCTTATGATCATCGGAATTGCGTCGCACGCTCGCTCGAACGCCATGGTTCGATGCGGCGGCAACCGGAGTGGCTAGGCCATCAACGTCGGCATGTGCCTGATGCTGCATTGTGCAGCACCTGATTGGTACTCGAAATGTTCCTCGACAGTCAAGCAGCGGATAGCAACCGCCTGGCGTTCACCTTCACGCTGGCATGATCACCGAACCCGCTGAACCGAACAAAGGCATAGCTGCCCTGCACATCCTCGATCACGCCGACCAGTCCATCGAAGCTGGGCGTCGCGCCACAGCGTACCTCTTCACCTGGCTTGAAGATCCGCACATGCTCCAGCGGTCGCCCCTGTCGCTCTGCCACCCGCAAGCGATCCAGCTCGCGGTCACTGACGGCGGGATAGATGAGGCCGTGCCGGAACACCCTGAAATAGGGGCAGCCGCGCATGACCATGCGGCGCTGCTCCTTATCCCAGACCTGGTAAACGGGCGCTGGCGCATGTGCCATGGCGAGGACGTCGGCGATCCTGTCATATCGGGCGAATGCGAAAGTCGGCATGATCGGGACAGTCTGCTCGACCCGCTCGCGCGCCTTGCCGACCCGCTTCACTGCAACATTAGCAGGCGTCCACGCTTCAATGCCAGCATCGACCAAGGCGGCGGCAACCGCCAGCGTCCCCGCGCCGGAGGTCCGCACGATGCACCAATCTGTTGCGTTATGACCGCTCATCGCCGCTTGCTCCGTTCCACTCTTGTTCTTATCGCTGATCGACACGGCCCGCCAGAGGCGTTGCAACTATCCTCTCAAGCTGCGCAGTCTCTTCGGCCGTCAACATCTCCTCGATAGGCGGCTGCCAATCCCGATCGTGCCGCACGATCATCACCCTGGCGCGCGCAACACGCGCCGCGCGTGGCCGCCCAGTGATCGAAGCGGCAGCCCTGATCTCCGCAACGCTAGGAAAGAAGCGCGCCGTCTTGATCAGATGGTCGGATGCGGCGCGAAGATCTATCAGCGGGATGTCCGCCAATGAGGCGGCATAGATGTCCAGCTTCGCTTCTGCGACGGCCCCGTCACCCTTGGCGCGCGGCAGGGCGACGGCCATCCCGGCGATGATCGTGTCGATTTCTTCTTCGTCAGCAAGCGGCGGCGATGCGCCATCGACATAGGCCTGCAAGATGGCGCGGCTCTCCGGGCCACAGACCTTGAGTTCCAGCACGCTAATCCGGCTGTCCAGCGCGGCGGCGAGCGCGACGGTCAGCGGCGGCTCGCAATATTCCGTCACCGCTCTGCTCTGCGGCTGAACCCTGGCCAGCTGACCCATGATCATTCTCCCTTTTTGCGACCTTCAGGCGCACTGCGCCGCTGAAATATTTGAGACTGTGGATGGCTGCTGACGCAGCGGTCACGCCCTCTCGCACCGCGGCGCGCATGTCATCGGGGGTAGCGCCATGGCCGATCCATTCCCGCACCAGGTCCACATGCTGGCCGATGCGCCCGGGATCGACATGGCGGACACGGGCCATGCGGGCCAGTTCGTCGGTTAGGCCCTGGATGTCGATTTCACCGGCGTCACCATCATCATCAACAAATGAAGATGGAGAAGGAGATGAAGAAGAAGGGGGGGGTAAAATAACCCCCATTACATCATCACCCAAGGGGGGTTTATCTTTGCGAGGGCGACCCCCCTTTGTTCCATGCGAAGCCCCCTTTTCGCCATGACCTTTGCCGAGTGACCCGCCCGCCGCGCGAGCCTCGCGAATCGCTTCATCGCGGACCATCCGGCGACTGTAGATTACGCCCGCGTCGGTGCGAGAGAAGACGCCGTTGACCTCCAGATCCTTGATCGCACGCTTAACGGCGGCGGCACCCTCACCAACCAGCCGCGCCAGCATGTCATCGGATATGGCGCGGCCTTGGGCGGTCAGGTGGCCATAGGGCTCACCCTCATGCATGATCGCCATCATCTCGATCCACAGGCCACGGGCGAGCAGCGAACATAGGCGCAAGCCCGGATCGGTGCGCCAGTCGCCGGGGTAAAATTGAAAGGCAGGACGCTTGCTCATAGCGGCTCCAGCGTGACGATGATCTCGCCGCCAGGGACGATCTCGTCATGAAATATGGGAACGGTGCGGAACCGCTTGTCATCAACCTTGACCGCCAGTGCGACGCCATCCCGCCCATGTTTGAAGCTGGCGATCATATTGTCATCGTCTCGCGACCGGCGGTCGGGTGGAAAGAATTCGATCCGCAACGAGATCGTGGCGCTGTCAGGCGCGCGGAGCTTTGCCTCCAGGGAGGCTGCCCAGCACGCCTGACGATAGGACTTCTTCGCCCGCAGCTTGTCGCGCAGCTTTCCGTGAAAATTCGGCGACAGCTGGGGCGCAGGCCAGGGAAGGCGGACAGAGTTGGAAATACCCCTTACTCCATCCCCAACGCGGCCAGATAGGTCTGGAGGATCGCCTCCATCTCCTGCCGGTCGTGCGGCTGCATTTTGCGCAGGCGGATGATCTGGCGCATGATCTTGGTGTCAAAGCCGGTCGCCTTCGCCTCCAGCATGACATCCTTCTGGTCATCCCCGATCCCCTTCTTCTCTTCGTCCAGGCGCTCCCATCGCTCAATGAGCAACCGCAACTGATCGCCAGCAACATTCCCGTCAGACATCGGACATTCCTTCAAATATCGACCCTTGCGGATCGGGGTTCTCTTTCAGCCATTGTGCCATGCGTGCCGTCGCGCCGTCCAAGGCACGCAACGCGTCAAATTTCTCGCGCAGCGCGAGGGTCGCCTTGGCATCGGCGCGGACCAGCCGTTTGGCGCTAAGGGTTACCAAAGCCTCCAGTCGCTCGCGCTCCGGGCATGGTTCAGGCGGCTCAATCGCCATAGCTGCACTCCGCAGGAGTCATCACGACCTCCAGCCCGAGATAGGCGCGGGCGAAGGGCAGGGGATGGTCGCGCCATGCGTCGGGTACGGCGAGGCGCACGGCCGTCCGTTCGATCAGAGCGTCGATCGCTGTTGCCAGCCTGGCGCTACCGTCGCGATGTGCGGCAATGCGGGCGCGCAATTCGTGGTCTTTCCACGGCTCCTTCGCGCGTGCAGCCTCCGTGAAGCGGCGCTCTTTCGTTTGGCCACGCGTGATCATGAAGGCTTCCCCTCGCCCTGCAGATGCAGGCCCTGTTCGATCTGCTCGACGAATGCCTCCAGCCGGGTCGACAGGAGCGATCCGCTCTCTGCATCGACCTTGCCGGCGGCGATGAGCTGGGTGACGGCGGCGATCTGCCACCGGCCGAACTGCGCGACCTGCGCGCGCTCGGCGATGCGGGCCTGCGCGGTTACTTCGGCGAAGGTACGACGGCGGTAGCGGCGGGGGCGGGTCATGCTGCCTGATGCCCCAGTGTCGCGCTCAGCGTGCGAAAACGACTGATGCAAGAGTTCTTGCTTTTGCGAAGGATGTCGCCGGCGGCGTGGAAAGTCAGGCCCTCGGCAATCGCGTCCATCAGGATCGCGTCCATGTCCACCGTCCATCCGCCTTTGCGCCGGGAAAACTTGACCTCTCCGGCGGTGCTTCGTCCGGTTTTGACAATCGTGATGACCCGCGAGCTCCGGCCGCGCGCGCAGGTGATCAGCCCAGCGACCTCCAGCAAAGCGATTAAATCCGACACTTTGGAAGGGCCGGAATACCCAAGCGTCCGCCCTAGATCCTCGTTCGATGGGCATTCAGCACCTGCGTCCGCTGCTCTTTCCAGTGCTTTCAGCAACAGCACCAGTCGCTCGTCGCGCTGCCGTTGCTGCGGCGACCTTCTGGCTTTCGTTTCTCCCGCGCCGGTCATGCTGCCTGCTCCTTGACGCCGTCGCCTTCCAGGTCGAGCAGATCGAACAGCGACGGCACGGCCTGCTGATCCTCCGCTTCGCGCAGATAGCTGACGCTGTGCGCGAAATAGTCGGGGTTCAGTTCGCTGCCTGATCCGCGACGGCCGGACAGGATCGCGCGCATGGGCACCGTGCCAAGGCCGCAGAACGGATCGAAAACCATCTCGCCCTTGGAGGAATATCGCTCGATCAGGCGGTCGACGATGTCGAACTGCAGCGGGCAAACATGCTTCTCGCGGCCCTTCTGGACCTGGTTGCCGTTGAGCGTCCGCATGCGCACCACATCATCCCAGACGTCGGGATGGTGGCTGCCCGGATCGAGCGCCATGAAGGTGCGCGGCAGGTGACCGGCCGGGTGGTTCGCATCGCGGGCTTCGATCGTTTCGCCGATCTCGACATGCGACTTGAAGCTGTAGATCAGGTCGCGCGTCTCTTCGCGAAACCGCTTGGCGAGCTTACCTGTGGTCATGTGCGCAAAGCGCTCATCGACCTCCCACAATTCGGGAATGGTCAGCGGGCGTTCCCCGCTCGACCGCCAGAAGGCATGCGCATCGACCTGCCAGCGCGCCAGGCTGTATTCGGTGGCATCTTTGGCGACCGGGACATCGGCATAGCCGCGCGTCTGGTCGCTCTGCGGCTTGCGCATCAGCAGCACATATTCGGGGCTGCCGACGCCCATCTTCGTGCCGTCCTTCAGCATCTCGCTGTAGGAGAGGCGATAGGTCTGGTTGTTCTCGCGCACGACGTCGGTGACGACCGTGATCATCCCCATATATTGGAAGCCGTGGCGGATATAATGGTCGATGCAGCGGGCGTGGAACGGGCTGACGGTCGGGACGCCTTCGCCGGTGACCGATCCAAAGAGGATGCGGTCCTTGACGTGGATGCAGGCGAGGCGGCCGGGGGCCAGCGCGCGCAGCAGGTTCGGCGTCAGAAAGTCCATTTGCGCGAAGAAATGCGCATCGTCGTCCGTGTGGCCGAAGTCGTTATAGCTCGGCGTATATTCATAATGGTTGCTGAAGGGGATGGACGTGACGATCAGGTCGATCGACCCGGTTTCCAGCCGTTTGGCTTCATCCACGCAATCATTATGCGCCAGCCGCCACCCGTCGCCCGACACCTCCTGACGCTCGCAGCCGATCGAGCGCTTCACCAGTTCGGCCGCCGCGCCGTGGTGCAGGCCGTATCGGCGGATCAGCGCCGACATGGTTTCGCGGAATGCATTGTCGCGCGCCCACTTCTCCTGCAACTCGCGCACCACCTCGACCTCTGTTTCGGCGTGGATGATGTCGATCTCAACCGGGCAGCCCTGGCCGAAACGCTGAATGCGGTGGATCGCCTGGATGAAGTCGCGGAACTTGAAGCCTACGCCGGCGAAAATGGCGCGATGGCAATGGCGCTGCAGATTGACGCCGCCGCCCAGCATGATCGGCTTGGCACCGATCTGGCGCAGCGCGCCGTCGGCGAAGCGGGTGACGATCTCTTCGCGTACATCCAGCTTCTGCGAACCGAACACGGTTTCGCAGGCGGGGAGTGCTTTCTCGATCGCCCGGCGCTCATCCTCCAGGTCGTGCCAGATGATGAAATGATCGTCGGGCGCGGCGGCGATGATCTCGGCCACCTTGGTCATCCGCGTGTCGAGGGTACGGCGCTTCTCGCGCGACGCCTGCACCACGCCCAGTGCCGTGTCGCGGATCAGGCGGCCCTGCCCGTTGCTTTCAGGATCGACGTCGCTGATGTCGGCTTCGACGCAATGCCAGCGGACGGTGAGCGGCGGCAGGGCATAGCCTTCGTCGCTATAGCCCAGATCGGACGGGCGCTGGATGCAGACCGCCCAGCTATTCACCCAGGTCCAGAACTCATCGACCTTGTGCGGGTAGAGCGTCAGGTCGCCCGCCTTTTCGCTGTTGCGCTGAAAGAAGCGGGTGAGCGCCTGGCCGGTGTCCATGATGCCCAGGAACCCGGCATAATGGATCATCTCCTTGTACCGGTTTGGCGCGGGCGTAGCCGTCGCGACGAAGCGGAACGGGATGTCGGCGAACAGGGGTAGGAAGTCCTGATAGGTCTTCGACCCGTAGGATCGCAGCACGTCCGCTTCGTCCAGGCTGGCAGCGCGGAAGCGGCTCACGGTCAGCTTGCCTTCGCGCACGCTCTCATAGTTGGTGAGGAAAATGCCGCCCTGGTCGCCCGACGCTTCATGCTCGGCGTCCGACTGGATGAAGCGTACCGGGATGCCGAGCAGTTCGGCGTCGCGGATGAACTCACGACGCACGTTGAGCGGCACGACGATCAGTGCATCCGGGCGGAAACCTTCGGCCGCCTCCAGCTTGCGCAGGATGATGTCGAGGATCAGCAGCTGCTGCATCGTCTTGTGCAGACCGAAGCTCTCGAACAGGCCGCGCCGACCGCCCTGGACAGCCCAGCGCACAATGTGGCGGACATGGTCCTTCATCGGACGGCCGTCGGTCAGGTGCGTGGGGATTTCGTCCAGCTCGCACGGGAAGCCGGCGGGCAGGGCGAGCGGTGCCTTCGCTTCGAGGAAGGTCCGATAATCGGGCAAAGCAATATCGTCCGCGGAACCGTCCATCGACGGAACCGCGCTGGTGGCGCTGTTCATGGGCATCTCCTGGGCCGGGCGGCCCGTGTGGGTTGGTGTCAGCTATTCACGGCGCGAAGCCGCACGTCGTTCCTCCGGCGTTCCAGGACGTTGGCCGCCTTTATGAATTCATCGATCACGCCCGCGGCCTCCAGCTTGCGCACATCTCCGTCGCAGCACTCGCCGTCCGACAGCAGGGTGATAAGCAGGGGGAGCGTCTCGGCGATGCGCAGCGGGATGTGACCGACATTGTCGCAGCACACCGCGCCAGCCGGGACCGCCTTCGCGCCGATGAGCGCCAGGATGGTGTTGAGCGATTCGGGACCGAACGCCTTGCCGATCGACAGCATCGCAACGGCGGACAGGTCGCCCTTCTTGTTGCGCGCATTGCCAACGCTCGCGGCGCTGTTGCCGATCAACTCCGCCATGTCCTGGTCGGTCAGCCCTTCGGGCGCAGCCAGGCCGCTCACCGTCTGGCTCACCGCCTCGCGATAAGAACTTTGGGTAAGACGCGGCAACTTGCCCAACACGCTGGGCGCGCCTGCGCGTAGACCGGCACCATGATCACAGCAGCCACTCATCACGCCATCACCTCGCCGGGAGCGCGATTGACCGCGCCCCCGGTCCGGCTATCGTGTGCAACGCAAGCGCCACACGAAGGAAAACACAAATGGACGACAATTTGGCAGAGCAGATCGCCAAAGCCATGGACAACGCGCCCCGTGTCGACGGGATTGATTGGAGCATGGCCCTTGGCGTCGGGCTATTGCGAGCACTGGAGGCGAGAATGCCGGGCCTGCGCAACGAAGTGCGCGAACAACTCATCACCTCCGCCGAAAAGATGGAGGCGAGCGACGTACCAGAGCAACGCGCCGATGCACCGAGCGTCCGTGAATTGGCCGATAGCTGGATATTCATGGAATAACCCTCCGCTGCGTATCGGTGGAATTTCCTTCAGCCGGCGCGTCGCCCATTGCGAACTGCAGGTAGCGCCGCGCTTCGGAAACCACGTCGATGCCATCGGCAACAGGCTGGCGCGCAGCCAGTTCGAGGCAACGCATCCGCAATGCGATCTGGTCTGTGTCCATGCCGTTGGTGTCCTGTGGATAGGGTATCGAAAGGAATTTGAGCATCACGCCGCCGCCTTCTGCGCATGCGGGCACTCACGCACCGAGCAGGACCGGATGGACGTTTCGTCCAAGCGGGCATCGCAGGTCGAGCAGAGGGCAGGACGCGCCAGAAGCGCTTCGACGGCAAGCTCAGTTCGCTCGTCTATCGGCAGCGACCCTTTCTCAAATCGAGAGATGGTCGACTGATGCAAACCCAGCTTTCCAGCCAGTTCGATCTGTGTAAGGCCCAGCCGCAGGCGGGCGTCGCGGATAGCGTTCATAGCGCTAGGTATATGCACGTGAGAATATAGCGTCAATGGAAATATGCACACGGGAATTAGCGCCAGCCAAGAATGGCAATTATGCGTGGCGCATGCCAAACACGCTCGCGCGCAACATAGCTGCACTTCGGAAATTCCTTGGGGACACCCAAGCGAAGTTCGCTGAGCGCCTCGATGTGCCGCAATCCTACATCTCGAAATGGGAAAACCACGGCAACGAGCCTACCGCGCGATCTCTGGCGCGCATGGCTGACCTAGCCGGTATCGGCTTAGAGCGGTTTATGGATGAAGAATGGCCCGGCCAGGATTCATCACGCAAGCCGCGCGCCGTAGCGGCTCCCTTGCCTGACATCCCGCCAACGCGCGGCGTGGCCGACGGCGACGGCGCGATCTCGCTCAAGCGCATCAACCTGGGCTTCGCCATGGGCGACGGTTCGAACCTGGACGACTATGTCGAGGAAGGCACCGTCGAGTTCGACCCCAACATTCTGCGCATGATCAGCCAGTCACCACCCCATCGAATGCTGGTGGCCCATGGCGTTGGCGACAGCATGCAGCCCACGCTGCTCGACAGCGACATGCTGGTGATCGACACGCTCCAGACGCGCCTGAACATGACCGACCGTATCTGGGCGATCGCGCTCTACGGTGCAGGGGCGGTCAAGCGCCTGCGCCCGGCTGCCGACGGCAAGGTGGAAATCATTTCCGATAACACGATGCACGACCGACAGATCGTCGACGCGGTCGACGTGCGGATCATCGGGCGGGTGGTTTGGTCAGGGCGGAGGCACTGATCCCCATCCAATTTCATTTCGACATATTGCGAAATTTTTCAGTCGCCGACGGCCCGGTCATCAAAATATGGCGCATTTCCGCCGAAAATAGCGCCTCTTTTCAGTCGGCCCAAACTTCATGGCATTTCTACATTCGCCATTGAAAGATTGATAGATTGAGCCAAATCGCTTATTCAAATTTTAACAGCGCTTCGCCACTATCCGTCGGCTATGGCGTTTGTCGTTGGCGGGGTCGAGCGAATGGGCGGGTCGAATGAGGATGATATGGCCAAGACGCCGATAGAACCATTTAACATCGAAGTGAAATTTACCCATCGTGAGGACGGCGGTCTGCGCGCTTATTCCGACAGCCTCCCCGGCTTCGTGATTTCCAACGAAGATCCTGACCTTGTGATTGCCGAAGTCGGCCCGGTTCTGGAGGTCATCCTGTCGGGCATGATCGGCGCGCAGGTGCGCGTAACGCCGACGGTCGACGTCGCGGAACTGATCGGGGCGGCCTCCCCCATGCTGCCCGCTTATATGTGCGACCGGGTCTATATGGGCCAAGCCATCCCTACGTGCTGAGGGACCGCGTCCCCCGCGCACAGTGGGAGGCGCGCCTTCGAGAAATGGGTTGCGCACCGGCCGATGGCATTCCCAAACGGCCGAGCGGCGAATTTTGGCGATATCCCCAGCAAGGCCAATATCCGTTCTTCGTGTCCTATGATGCGGGCGGATGGATGGACGGCTGGGCGTTGGTTCGCTTGGTTCGTCACATCAAGGGCGAGCCTGCCAATTGACGCCCGCGCTCCTGACATTAGCCGCCGACACCGATCCTAAATCGCTGGGCCGGTGCGGGAAGGGGCTGGCGCGGCCTGGATAGCCGCAACCGGCTCGGTCACCGGTGATGGGGGCGGGCTGGCGGTGACGGGCACCGTGAGCGACGGCACGACCATGGTTTTTACCGGTGCCTCTTCTTCAATCACTGGCGGAGTGAACGCAGGCGCCGGCGTGCCCGGCTTAGCGATCTGGAAGGCGAACGGATATTGCCGACCGTTCCAGTCCACCATGACGGTAACCTGCATTGGTAACTTCGCGAATTTGATCTTTTCGAACACGACCATACCGCCGTAACTGTCGTCGGGATCGACCGTCGTCAGCTGTACGACCTGGCTTCCGAGCGCCTCCAGCGTCTGATCCAGTCGGTTTTGCACCGATGCGATACCAACGCCCGATGCGGCGATCGCGGCGGTCGCCTGAAGCTGGCCAAACGAACTGGGCGCGCTGAAATAGCTCCGATATGTGCCGCGAGGCGTGACAAAGGTGCTGCGATACGTGTCGCGCTGTGAGGCGGCCGCTACAGCCGTCAGGCCACCGGCCATCGCAAGAGCGACCTGCGTCCATGCTGCCCGGCTCTTGGCTTTCTGTTCCAGAATTTCGACGCTCATCGCGCGAACGGTCTGCGACCCATTGATTAAGCTGAAGCTGGCGACGTCGATGTTCGCTGCCTGCTTGCCGGTGTTGAATACGGCGATGGTGAAGGTAAGGCTTCCATGATCCAGCGGACCCGGCCGCACCTGAACTGATCCGGTGTCGGAAAATTGGTCTATCGTCGCGATGCCGTGATTGTACCGAATGGCTTCATTCGATAGCTGGACCGGCTGGACCACGATTTTGGGAGCAGCTTGCACGACATTCGAAGACATCAATGCCGCCGATGCCAAGACCAAAACATATCTATGCTTCATAATCACCCCCATAAAATCGGCCCCCACCGACTCGCGTCCTGCCGCTATATGTTGCTTATCCTAAACATCGACTGCGCGCAGGAAATTATCTAGCATCGGGCCATGCAACTCTCCCTCGCAATTGTCGGCGTCGATCACCGCAACAAGGATAAGTCAGACCGGCGCTTTGAAATCCTGCTCTGTGCGCCCGGCGAAGATGTCCACCTCGTTCCCGAACCGAAAAACCCGGTCGACCCCCAGGCGGTCGCCGTCTTCAGTGTGCGCGGGACCCAGCTGGGCTATGTGAAGGCCGAACGGGCGCAGCTCATCAAAACCTATCTGGCGCGCGGGCGCGTGACGGCGGCGGTCTTTCAGGATCGCGCACCCTGGGGCTGCGTCATTCGCGTGGGGCTGGATGGCGAGGCACCGGTATTGCCAGCGCTGCCGCCCGAATCGGCGGGCGATGATGATTTCTATCCCGATTGGGAGCCGCCGGACGAATAATAATATGCACGTGAGAATTTAATTCGTTGACGATATTCTCATGTGCATATATCTAATTCCCATCACCTGACCCGCTCGGCATCCGGCCGACGGCGAGACGGTGGGGGAGATCATCATGACTATCCCGCGCTACACCATCGGCTCGGCCGCTGCGGAAACGCTGTGCCATCTCGACGCGCTGCACCGCGCTGACGCGACGCCGTTTCGGCCCGTCGATCTGATCAACATCGCGGGCTACAGCATCAGCGAAGCGCATGAGATGCTGCCGACCGACAGCATCGCCGCCCGCGCCCTGATCATCAACGCTGCCAGCCGCCTCATCCGCGCCGCCGAGCAGCTCGACGTCCACGTCTCGGCTCGATCGCCCGCCGTCCCGCATTTGGTGGCTGCAGCATGAGCGCCGCCGTCTATTTCGCGGGCAAGGCGCTGATCACTCTCGCGGGCCTATGCTCGTTCGGTCTGATCCTACACCAGTTCCAGGCCTATGCCGACAAGGCGCTCGAAGCGCTGTGGATGGGCAAGCCTATGAGCGAACGGCCGGGGCAGGGCACAGGGGAGGGCGGCGATGCTCGGTCCTGACCCCCGCACCTGGTTCACTCACCCGGTCGCTGTGCATATCGCCTGCCTCGCCGCCGCGGCGATCTGGCTGTTCAGCTTCAAGATCATGGCAGGCGCCTGCCGCGCCGCCGCCGCAACATTGGGGGTCGGACAATGACCGTAAACTATGCAGGCATCGCCTTCACCCGCCTCCAGCGCCTGCGCGCGCTGATGCACTATTCCCATCCGCCTGAACTGCGCGTCATGCCCCCGACCGCGCAGCAGGCGGTAGCCTCGGACGACCGGACCCTCTCCCCACGGCCGTCACCTGATCCACTTGTGTCGGCCGTCGAGGCCGGTCGGCACGCAACCCAATCCGATCCGGGCGACGAATGCGACTGCCCGGCCTGCACCAGCGACTGCGCGCGCATTGCGCCGTGCATGCGAAAGGACGACTGATCCATGAGACAGCCGATCAGCGTAATCATCCACGACAGCCATATCGGCATCTGGCAGGAAGACCCGTGCGACAGCACGTTTCGCTCCGAGATTTATGGCGCTCTCATACGGCAAATGCGCGATCGCGGTTGGTCAATAGGTCGGAACGATCAGACCCACCGGCGTTTTCGCTGCATCAGCCCTAACCATCGCGTTGGGGCTCGCGGCACCCTTCTTTGTGACATCGAGATCTCCGGGCGCGTGGTGAAGGTGGAATTTTGGTCGACCACGGCTAGGCAGGTGAATCAGAACGGCCGCCGTTACGATTTCGACAAGATGAAACGGATGAGCAAGCTCGACCGGTTACGTGTCGAACTGGAGTTCCGCCGCATCATCGCTTGGCTGGAAACCCTTGGCCCGCTGGAAGTCAAACGGCGGGATGACCAAAATTTGGCGCCGATGGAGCGCATCGAAAAGGGGTACGCTGAAAGCTGGCACTCAGACAAGGAACTGGGCCGTCCGGTCTGCAACTCTGACTACAACCGGAAGTCTGCCGATGATCAACTGCTCGAACATGGTCAGATCGTTTGGATGCCCGACAATAAGGGGCGGATGCTTCGCGGGATTACCTACTACCACATCAATAATATGTGGTGGGTCATAGCTGGCGGGATGCTGTTCAACAAAGGATGCTCCGAGATTTTCGCGGCAGCCCCTAGCGACCTGCGCAAGAAGCGGAATGACCGCGCCAGCCGCAAGCGCCGCGAAACAGAGCTTCAAATTGCCGTCCAGCGCATGGACTATCGACGCGCTCAAACTCTGAAGACGATCCTCTTCGGGGGCGAACCGACTTACATGATCTGGGCGCGGGACCATCGCGCCTATTATCGCTCGCAATATGCCGGTTATTGCTCTGACACAGCCGGCGCGGGCAGATACACCAGGGCCGAAGCCGAAGCCGAGTGCCGCCGCGTCCCTCATGAGCTTGAGATGGTGTGCCCTGACGGGAAGCACGTTTCCTTCGATAGGGTCGCCGCATGATGCACAGCTGGAAGCACGACGCGCTTGCCGCTGATCTGGCGGAGCATCTGCGCGCCGATAAGAGGATGGTGTGGACCGACATGCAACTCGGGCCGAGCGGGTCGCCCCGTCCTGACGTCTACACGCTGGAGCGGTGCTATAGTCGACCATCTCCCACAGCCTATGAGGTCAAGATCAGTCGCTCGGACCTTCGTTCGGACACGACGTCAGGCAAATGGCAGAAATACCTCCAGTATGCCGGTGCCGTCGTCTTTGCGGTGCCCGAGGGTCTTTGCACGCCAGCCGATATTCCAGTCGGATGCGGCCTGATCGTGCGGAAGGCGGCGACCTGGCGGCACATCCGCAAGGCCACGCGCGCTGCCGCGTCACTCCCCATCGACGCCTGCATGAAACTCCTGATGGACGGGGTCAGCCGGACGGTAGAGCGTCGCCTACCAATGCCGCGCGCGATCGAGCTGTGGGGTGAGCATGAGGCGATCCGACGCAAGTTCGGGCAGGCTGTGGCGCTTGCGGCGCGGGACATAACCGCCGCGCAGGTGCAGGCGGTCGACATGAACCGTATCCGGGCGGAAGGCTGGGCGCGCGTCGACAAGGAAGTTGCTGCGCATAAAGAATATCTGATGAGCGCCGCTCGACAGGAAGTAGCCCAGTTCGAAGAGGCGAAGCGTGATCTTATTGCATGGCTCGACCTGCCAGAGGGATCATCTGGCTTGGCGATACGCCGCGCGATCGGCGCTCTCCAAACGGCCTGCAATGTCGATGTACGGGTCAGGGCGGCGGAGGACAAGTTGAGCCGCGCCCGATCTTATCTTGAGACTGCGCTGAACTCTCTGCCGAAGCCGGAAGCTGCCGCTCCTGCTCCTGCGCCCGCATGGTCGGGGCAGGCGGTATGAGCAAGTTCGGTGCCGAAACCTCCGAATTCACCCTGGTCAAGACGCGCTGGGGTGTCTGCCACACCATCCAGACGGGTGCGGAGGGGCGGCTGGTCCATTGCCGCCGCAATCCGGCGACTTGCAAATTCTGCCACGAACATGGCGTGCCGATGCGCGATCCCGACCCATTCGATACCGCCTGCGACGCGCTGCGAGCGCATTGGGGTGCGCGCTGGGTGGAAAGCGACCGTCGCGCGCTTGACCTGGGCGAAGATGAGATCTGGCCTGCCGACGGCCTGCACATCGTGGCGATCGACGATGAGACGAAGGCGCGCACCATTCTGGTGAGCTTCGGCGAGAACGACGCATCGAGCGGCGCGATCAGCGCGCTGGTGCATGTGCATAACGAGATGATCGGGAGGCCGGACCTGTGACCTATCCGCGCCTCAAATTCACCATCAAGCGTAAGCCGCCGCCCCCGGCGTTGCCGCCATTTGAGTGCGTGGTCTGCGAAGAGCAAATCGAGCGCGATCCGTTCTCGCCTGACTTTCAGGCGCCACCGGTCTGCTGGTCGTGCTGCTGGGCACACGGCCAGAACAGGCTGCAGACACATCAGCTGCCATTCGAAATGTGGAGCGGCTTTCGCGCCGCATACGCATTGCTGAAGGCTATGGATAAGGAGATTGCGCGTGCAAGACGCACCCACTGACCTGGGCGAACGCTACAGCCTGGACGTAATCGTCCGGGGCATCGCCGACGACCTCGTCGCGCTGCGCGCGGGGACGATCAGCATCAAGGACGCGCAGGCCCGGGCGCTGCTCGCAAAGCAATATATGAACGGCGTCCGGCTGGCCATCAATGCGCGCAAGAGCCTGGAGGACGGCGCGCGCCCGGCGTCGATCGGCGCGGGCCGGGCGGGGGAGGCGGTGTAATGGGCTGGAAAGCTGTCCGCGATCACTATCGCATCGAGCATTTTGTGCAGGTCACCAGTGACGGCATCTGTATCGGCTCGCCTTATATTCATGACATCATCGTCATCAGCGCCGATCGCGGTGAGATCACCAAGCGGTACGATCCCGGCCGGGGATGGTCCCGGGACGGTCTGCTCGACCGCTATCAAAGCGAGATGGACGCCGACCCGTTCAAGCTGGCTGAACTCGTAGCGCAGGCCGACGGGTTCGAGCGATCAATCCCGGTATTCACCTATGAGGGTGGGGATATCATCGAAAAGCGGTGCGAGGAGCTTGGTTATCCGAACGTCACGCACGACGGCTGTATGCAGTACGAAAACACGTTCTCGCCTGATGCGGGGTTGGTGCGCATCTGGGCAATCGACAGCGCCAAGGCTGGCATAGAGTGGATGGCCGATGCCGTTGAAAAGGCTGAGCGCGATCTCGCGGATATCGTCGGGCGACTGAGCCGGCGGAAGGCGGATCTGGAAAAGCTGACCGGGGAAACGGCGAATGGCTGAAAACACCAAAATAGAATGGGCGCACCACACCTTTAACGGCTGGATCGGCTGCACAAAGGTCGGGCCGGGCTGCGACAATTGCTATGCGGCGGATCTGGCGCAGGCTCGGCTGGGCGTGCCGTGGGGTGCGGGCCAGCCGCGTCGACACACTGCGGCATCGACATGGGAGCAGCCACGCCGGTGGAACAGGCGGGCGGCGAAGGAGAGGGTACGCTATCGCGTATTCTGCTCGTCGCTGGCTGACGTGTTCGACAACGAGGTGCCAGTCCAATGGCGCTCGGAGCTGTTCCAATTGATTCGCGAGACGCCGCATCTCGACTGGCTGCTGGTGACCAAGCGCATCGGCAATGCGGCCAAAATGGCCGAGGCAGCAGGCGGCCTTCCAGAAAATGTCTGGCTTGGTATCACTGTAGTCAATCAGGTGGAGGCGAAGCGCGATATTGCCAAGCTGCTGGCGGTAAATGCTGAGGTCCGCTTTCTGTCGGTGGAGCCAATGCTGGGGCCGATCGATCTCACTGAGGTATCCGACGACAGCACTGCGCTCGATCCTGAGTGCTGGGGGGATTGTGCTTGCGACAATCTGTATGGCCGCGATGCCGGTTGCCGCCGCAATGGCGGGGACGGGAGACTCAAGCGGAAGATCGATTGGGTGATATGCGGAGGCGAAAGCGGACCGCGTGCCCGTCCTATGCACCCGGATTGGGCGCGGAGCCTGCGCGACCAGTGCGCGAATGCGGGTGTCCCATTCCTGTTCAAGCAGTGGGGTGAATGGGAATCGTCTCTCGATCGCGAGCGCGACGATCCCGATTGGCGCGCCAATTACACCAATGATTATGTTGATGATCAGCGGCCGGGCGGGAGATCCCGCTGGCTGAACCTCGCTGGCGGCAGTGGCTTCCATGGCGAGCGCTTCCATGTAATGCGCAAAGTTGGGAAGAAGGCTGCCGGTCGACTGCTCGACGGCGTCCAGCATGACGGGGTTCCGCTATGACCCTTCTCCTCAAAGAAGCGGAGGCCGCCGGTCGCAACCTTGAATGGCGCCTCGCGCGCGGTAACACCGCCATCCGCGCGCTGAAGTGGCTCACCCAGGACGACCTGCTGGAGCACGCGCAACTGCGCCTCGCATCGCAGTGGGGATCGTCCGTCGCAGGTGTCGGCAACAAGGACGCGCTCGATTACCTCAATCACGAACTGGAGGCGGTGATCGGCTCAATCTTGGAGAAGGCCATCCGCAGGGCGCAGCAGGACATGGACAGCGCCCTCGGCAACCAGAAGGAGCAGGGTGATGGGCCTAGCGCTTGAAAATCTGCCTGACTGGCCCGCTGGCATGACACGGGACCTTGCGCTGGTCTATACCGGCGTCAGTTCCGAGCAGCTGAAAGAATGGGAGCGCATCGGCCGCGTCCGCTTCCGCGCGCGCGGTCCCCGTGGCCAGGCGATCGCGTGGAAGATGGATCTCGACGCCGCGCTGGCCGACCTGTTCGGCAGCGAAGCGAAGGGCGGCATCGAACTCTGATGGGTAAGGTGAGCGTCAGACTGCCGGCCTATGTCACCCGCGTAAAACTCGCGTCGGGCGAGCATGCCTATTATTGGAAGCTGCCCCACTGGGCGACGGTGAAGGATCCGAAGACCGGCGAGCGGCACCCGGCCGAGCGGCACGGCTTCCCGTGCCCCGTCCAGTCCTGCGCGCTGGGCACGAGCCACGACATGGCCGTGCAGAAGGCGGAGGGGCTGAACGAGACGCTCAAGGAATGGCGCGTTGGCGCGGAACGGCGGACGCTCAAGCACGGCTCGATCGCGTGGCTGTTCAAATGGTATCGCGAGCAGGAGCGCTACACCGCCCTGAAGCCCAAGACGCAGCGCGACTATCGCCGCCTGATGGAGATCATCGTCGCCTATCCCACCAGGGCGGGCGGGACGCTGGGCAACCGCATGGCGGGCGACATGGACGGCGAGACGGCCGACACGCTCTACCGCAAGCTGCGCGAGAAGGGCGAGCGCGAAGCGGCCTATTGCATGCAGGTCTGCCGCCTCGTCTGGAAATGGGCAGTCCGGCACAAGCGCACCACCGGCGTGAAGGAAAACCCGTTCGCGGGGATGGGGATCAAGAGCACGCCAGCTGGTGAGAACCGGCCCACCACGCGCGACGAATATGACCTCTACCGGGCGACCGCGCGGGCAATGGGCTATCAAAACATCGCCGCCGCCGCGGCGCTATGCTTCGAGGCATGCCAGCGCGTCAGCCAGGTCTTTGGCCTGTGGCCAGACGAAGAGGCGGTGAAGGAGGGGCGTGACCCTCCGGCCGGGCTGCAATGGTCCGTCTATAAGCCGGGGATCGCCATGGCGCTGGTGCAGCGCAAGACGGGCAATCCAGTGTGGTTGGACCTGGCGATCGAGGTCGATGGCGAAGTGGTGCAGCTCTACCCCGATCTGGAGGATGAGCTGCAGCAGCTTATGGAGCGCGCGACGCGCGATGAGTTCGGCCAGCCGACCGGCCCGATGATCGTCGATGAGCGCAACGGCCAGCCGTTCGAGCAGCGCTGGCTGTCCACGGTGCATCGCAAGATCTGCACCAAGGCGGGCCTGCCCAAGCAAATGACCTTCACCGGCTTTCGCCACGGCGGGATCACCGAGATCGGCGATTCGGGCGAGCATGATGTTCGGCCGATCTCCGGCCACAAGACGCTCGCGCAGACGCGAACCTACAACAAGGCGACGGCCGAGAAGGGCCGCCGGATCGCGCTCAAGCGGCGTGAGCATATCCAGGCGCTCGGCGAGCGCGATGAGAAGGATGCGAAGTGACCTATCAGAAAATCAGGCCTTGTCCGCGTTGTGCTGATGGAGGCGACCCCGATCTTATCGAATATGGTTACGGCTGGAAGCATGTCGAATGCTTTGACTGCAATCTATTGGGCCCTGGCGAAGGTAGGAATGGTGAAGCGATAAAATCTTGGAACACCATGCCAGGCCACAATGATCCAGCCCTTCAAGGATCGGGACAATGAGCGGGTTCAATCTTGCGGCGGCCATCGATCGCAGCAAAGAGGCTGGCCAGAAGGCGCTCTATTTTGGCCCATGGGGCCAGCCGGGGCATTATCTCCACGATCAATCCGGGCAATCCCTATGGGAAAAGGAGGCGAAAGCGCTGCAATTGCCTTGGGGTTTCGGCCTCATGGATGGTGGCCTCCTGAAAAACGGAAAGCGCCCTGACAATCCAGATGGCCGGGTGTGGTGGACATGCGGCGGCCTGACGTTCTGGTATGCGTTCTATTGGTGGGACCGATCCGTTGATAAGCGCGGTGCCTCCAACTCAGGTTTCTATGTGCGCGGCTTTGGATGGCCAGAAACAGAGGAGGCTTTCGCATATGCCTGCGCCGCGTTTCCCAGCGTTATTGCACGCCAAAAGCATCGCCTGATTTTGCAGGACCCATCTTCTAAGAAGGACATCAACCATGAAGATTGGGCCGAGCGAGAAAGCTCGGAAGGCCAGAATCACACGCCAGAACAGTGCGTGAACAGCCGCAATTTGTAGAAATGGCTGTCGAAATGAATGTCGAAACGCGCAAATCACCACGGCGGAAAACCCAATGATAACAAGGGTTCCGGTGGTGAGTCCAGCTGGGTTCGAACCAGCGACCTACTGATTAAAAGTCAGTTGCTCTACCGACTGAGCTATGGACCCGTTTAGCGGTGGAGGTCGCCCTAATAGGGGGAACCGCGATGGTCAACCTCTTCGCGTGTGCTTTTGCAGGCGGGCGTGCAGATGGCGGACGGTGAGGCCCGAAAGGGGATCGCGCCAGCGCGGAGCGATCGCGACCAGCGGGGTCAGCACGAAGGCGCGCTGGCGGAAAGCGCTATGGGGGATGGTGAGCAAGCGGCTGGCCCATGTGCCGCCGGACCAGAGGATGATGTCGATATCGACGCTGCGCGCGCCCCAGCGGCGATGGCGGCGGCGGCCGAGCCGGTGTTCGATCGACTGGAGCAGGGCGAGCAAAGCGGGCGGGAGCAGGGGGCTTTCGACCAACAGCGCGCTATTGGCATAGAGGCGCGAGGATGGCCCCATGGGCGGCGTTGCGATCGTAGGCGCGACGGCGATGACGCGCATCTGCTGTCCGATCAGCGCGACCGCTTCGTCGAGCAGGCGCGCAGGGGTGCGGCGTGCGGAGAGCGGCCGGTTGGACCCCAAGGCCAGGGCATAGATGTGCGTGCTTGTGTCGGCCATGGATCAGCGCCTATCTGCTGCCCATGATCCTGCAAAGCCCCCTTGAACCGACCGAACCGCCGCGCGACTGTCCGCTCTGTCCCCGCCTTGTCGCCTTGCGCGAGGAATGCCGTGTCGAACATCCCGATTGGTGGAATGCGCCGGTACCGGCCTTTGGCGATCCATTGGCGCGGATCGGCATCATCGGGCTGGCGCCGGGCAAGCAGGGGGCGAACCGGACGGGGCGGCCCTTTACCGGGGATGATTCGGGCCTATTGTTCTTCGAGACGCTGGCGAAATTCGGGCTGACCGAGGGCGTCTATGATGCGCGGGTCGATGATGGGCTGGTGCTGAAGGACGCGATCATCATCAATTCGGTGCGCTGCCTGCCGCCGCAGAACAAGCCGGTTCCCGACGAAGTGCACAAGTGCCGACCGTTTCTGGCGCAGGGCGTGGCGGCATTGCCCCATGCGCGGGTGTTCGTGGCGCTGGGCCAGATCGCGCACCAGTCGGCGGTCAAGGTGTTGGGCGGCCGGTTGCCCAAGGCGCGCTTTGCCCATCTGGCCGAACATCGCATGCCCGACGGGCGGATGCTGATCGATAGCTATCATTGCTCGCGCTACAACCAGAATACCGGCCGACTGACGGCGGAGATGTTCGAGGCGGTGTTTGCGCGGGCGGTGGAACTGGCCGGGCCTACTGGCTGATCCAGACATCGACCGGCACGGCGTCCTGGCACAGGGCGACGCGGATCGGCAGTTCCTCGACGGGGCCGCCCGCCATGGCGCGATCATAGACGGCTTTTTTCGCGGCGCCGCTGATCTGCAAAAAGATGTGGCGGCTGGACAGTATGGCGTGGGCGGTGAGCGAGAGGCGCTGATGCGGGGCGGCGGGCGGCGTGACCGCGATGGTCAGCGCCGTGCTGGACAGGCCTTCGTCCAGTTCCTTGGCTTGCGGGAAGAGCGAGGCGGTGTGGCCGTCATCGCCCATGCCGAGCAGGATGATGTCGAGCGGCCAGGGGAGGGCGGCGAAGTCCGCCTCCGCCGCTGGCTGGCCGAGATAGGCGTCGGCGGCGGCATTCTTCATCGGCACGAAGCGCGCGGCGGCGGCGGGGCCTTGCAGCAAGGTGTCGCGAACGAGCTTTTCATTGCTGTCGGGGTCGGTCGGATCGACCCAGCGCTCGTCGACCAATGTGACGATCACTTTGCTCCAATCGGACAGCGAAGCGGACAATGATTCGAGTACTGGGCGGGGGGAGCGGCCACCCGACAGGGCGAGGGTCGCGACGCCGCGGGTGGCGATGGCTTGTTCCAATGTGGCGGCGATGCGGGCGGCTATGTCGGCGGCTGCATGAGCGCTGTCGGTGAAATGATGTTCGGTCGGCATGGAAATTAATCCCCTGTTTCCGGGAGGGTGCAGATGTCGATCCATTGTCCGCCGGTCAAGGCGGCGAGCCGGTCGGGTGTGAGTTCGACCGAGGTGGTGCGGGAACCGGCGGCGGGGAAGACGGTATCGAAGGCTTGTAACGATATGTCGCAATATATCGCAAGTGGCGCAGTCAGGCCGAACGGGCAGACGCCGCCGACCGGATGGCCGGTGATCGCTTCGACCTCGTCTGCGCCCAGCATTCGGGGCTTTGCGCCAAGGGCGGCCTTGGCCTTGCCATTGTTGAGGCGCGCGTCGCCGCGGGTGCAGACCAGCACAACGGTATCGCCGACGCGCAAGGACAAGGTCTTCGCGATACGGGCGGGTTCGACGCCGAGCGCGGCGGCGGCTTCCAGCACGGTGGCGGTGCTGACGCCCTGATCGATGATCGTGACGTCAGGCGCTTGGGCGGCGAAGAAGGCGCGGACCGACGCTTCGCTCATGCGCGAGTCTCCAAGGCGCGCTCCCAGGCGAGCGCATGGGCGACGATCAGGTCGAGATCGGCATAGCGCGGCTGCCAGGGGAAGGCGGCAAGGATGGCGCGATTGTCCGAAATCAGCGCAGCGGGATCGCCCGCCCGACGCGGGGCCATGATGCGCTTGATGGGATTGTTGGTGGCCCGGTCGACGGCGTCGAGCACGTCCAGCACTGAAAAGCCCCGACCATAGCCGCAATTGAGCAAATGATTGCGATCCGGCTCCGCCATCAGCGCTTCGAGCGCCAGCACATGGGCGGCGGCGAGGTCGCTGACATGGATATAGTCGCGGACCCCCGTGCCGTCAGGCGTGGCGAAGTCGGTGCCGAAGATGGCGACGCTCTCGCGCTTGCCCAAGGCGGCTTCGACGGCGACCTTGATCAAATGGGTCGCGCCCGCCGTCGACTGGCCGGTGCGTCCCTGTGGATCGGCCCCCGCGACGTTGAAATAGCGCAGCGCGCAGAAGTTCATCGGATGCGCCGCCGCGACGTCACGCAGCATATATTCGGTCATCAGTTTCGACATGCCGTAGGGATTGATCGGCTGTTGCGGGGTGTCTTCCCGCACCGCTTCGACGTCCGGCGTACCATAGGTGGCGGCGGTGGAGGAAAAGATGAAATGAGGCACGCCGACGCGCACCGCGCTGTCGATCAGGTCGCGGGTCTTGGCGCTGTTGTTGTGATAATATTTGAGCGGGTTTTCGACCGACTCCGGCACGACGACGGAACCGGCGAAATGCATGATTGCGGTGATGCCATGATCGCGCAGTGTCGCTTCGACGAGCGGCTGATCGGCAATGTCGCCCTGCACGAAGGGCACGTCTTCGGGGACGGCCCAGCGGAAGCCGGTGACCAGATTGTCGATCACGACTACGCCATAGCCAGCATCTTTGAGCGCCAGCACGGCATGGCTGCCGATATAGCCAGCGCCGCCCGTGACCAGTACCGTCGGCTTTTCGCGCATAAGAAAAACGTCTCCCCAACTGCTGCCGGGGAGACGTAGCTTAGCGTCGTTAAGATTTACAGTCCGATCATGCCGCCGCGCGGTCTGGCACCGACTGGTAGAAGGTTGCGCCGGTGGCGGCCATGGCGCGCAACTGTTCGGTGGCGGCGAAGCGGTCGCCATGGGCGGCGCGCAACCGATCCAGCACCGCGACGACATGGGCGATGCCGACCGTGTCCATATGCGCGAAAGGCCCGCCGGTATAGGGCGCAAAGCCCCAGCCGAAGATCGCGCCGATATCGCCATCTTCCGGCGTTTCCAGTACGCCTTCCTCATAGCAGCGGGCACATTCGATCAACTGGCGATAGAGGAGGCGTTCCTTCACCGCTTCGACATCGGGCTGATCGTCGGCGCGGGGGAAGAGGTCGGCAATGCCCGACCACAGCATCTTCTTGCCGCCTTCGGGATAGTCGTACCAGCCCTTGCCATTTTTGCGGCCCAGCCGGTCGCGCTCGACCATCTGCGTCATGACGTCGTCGGAACGCTGCACGACATAGGCGTCGCCCAGTTCCTTCTTCGCGGCCGTCATGACCTTATAGCCCAGCTCGATCGAGACCTCGTCGCTGACCGCGAGCGGGCCGACCGGCATGCCAAGCTGTTTGCCGGCATTTTCGATGAGCGCCGGGTTGATCCCTTCGGCGACCAGTTCCGCGCCTTCCTGCACATAGGTACCGAAGCAGCGCGAGGTGTAGAAGCCACGGCTGTCATTGACGACGATCGGGGTCTTCTTGATCTGGGCGACGAAATCGAGCGCCTTGGCAATGGCGGCCGGGCCGGTTTCCTTGCCCAGGATAATTTCCACCAGCGGCATTTTTTCGACCGGCGAGAAGAAATGGACGCCGATGAAGTTGGCGGGCTTGGACCAGGCGGTCGCCAGCTTGGTGATCGGCAGGGTGGAGGTATTGGAGCCGAAGATCACGTCCGGGCCGAGGATGGCTTCGACCTGTTTGGTGACTTCGGCCTTGATCGCGACATCCTCGAACACCGCTTCGATCACGAAGTCCGCGCCTGCAAGATCGGCATAGTCGGCGGTGGGCGTCACGCGGGCGAGCGTTGCCGCCATCTTCTCCGGCGTCATGCCTTTGCCGAGGCGCTTCTTGAGCACCGTTTCGACATGGGCCTTGCCCTTTTCCGCATAGGCGATGTCACGGTCGAACAGCACGACCTCCATCCCCGCCTGCGCGGCGACGGTGGCGATGCCAGCGCCCATCATGCCTGCGCCGAGCATGGCGAGCTTCATGGTGGGAGCCTTGGGTTCGGCCTTGGGACGGCGCGCCCCGCGTTCGGCGGCCTGTTTGTTGACGAACAGGCTGCGGATCATGTTGCTTGCCTGCGGATCGGCCGCGACCTTGGCGAAATATTTGCTTTCGATGCGGATCGCGCGGTCGAAGGGGAGTTGCGCGCCTTCATAGACGGCCGAGAGCAGGGCGACGGGTGCGTTCATGTTGCGCTGCGTCTGCTTGAGCGTCATGGGCAGCGCGCCGACCATCGTCTGGACGAAGCCGGGGTTGAACTGACCGACGCCGCCGGGGAATTTGAAGCCTTTTACGTCCCAGGGCTGGGCGGTGGCGGTGGGGTTCGCCTTTACCCAGGCCTGCGCGGCTTCCAGCGCCGTGCCCTGCGGCACGACCTGATCCACCACCTTGAGCATGGCGGCTTCGGCGGGGCGGAACAGCTTGCCCTGCAGCATATACATGAGCGCGGCCTGCACACCCATCAGGCGCGGCAAGCGTTGCGAACCGCCGCCGCCGGGAAAGAGGCCGATGAGGATTTCGGGCAAGCCAAGCTGAGTCTTGCTGCTGTCGCCGACGAAGCGGCGATGGCAGGCGAGGGCGAGTTCGAAGCCGCCGCCGACGCAGGTGCCTTCGATCGCGCAGGCGACCGGCTTGCCGCAGGTTTCGAGGCGACGAAACAGTTGGTTGAGGACGAAGACCTGGTCGAAGATGGCGGCGGGCGCGGGGCGGCTGCCGTCCCTGGTTGCGAGCATGGAGCCGAAATATTTGAGGTCCATGCCGGCCATGAAGCCGCTGTCCTTGCCCGACGCAATGACCGCGCCTTTGATCGCGTCCTCGGACGCGATGCGGGTGATGGCGGCGTCGAGATCGGCCAGGAAGTCCGGGCCGATGACGTTCATCGACTGGTCGGGAACGTCGATCGTCAGCGTGGCGATGCCGTCGGCGTCGGTGGTGAATGCGATGGTCTGCATGATGATGCTGCCTCTAAAATTCCGTTCGGGCTGAGCTTGTCGAAGCCTTGCACTTTTCTTCAAGAAGAAAGGCCCTTCGACAGGCTCAGGGCGAACGGAGAAGGGGGTTAGATACGCTCGATGATGATGCCGGTGCCCATGCCTGCGCCGACGCACAGGTTGATGAGCGCGGTGCCCTTGCCCGATCGTTCCAGTTCGTCGAGCGCGGTGCCCAGCACCATCGCGCCGGTCGCGCCCAGGGGATGCCCCATGGCGATCGCGCCGCCATTGACGTTGATCTGGCTGTGGTCGAGCTTCATCGCCTGCATGTAGCGCAGCACGACGCTGGCGAAGGCTTCGTTGAGTTCCCACAGGTCGATGTCGGCGGTGGTCATGCCTGCGCGGGCGAGCAGCTTGCCGGCGACGAATTCGGGGCCGGTCAGCATGATCAGCGGTTCAGAGCCGATCGAGGCCATGGCGCGGATGCGGGCGCGGGGTTTGATGCCATATTTGTCGCCCATATCCTTGTTGCCCACCAGAACGGCGGCCGCGCCGTCGACGATGCCGCTGCTGTTGCCGGCATGGTGGATATGGTTGACCCGCTCCAGTTCCGGGTAGCGCAGCAAGGCGACGGTGTCGAAACCGGGCATTTCCTCGCCCATCGCGGTGAAGGCGGGCTTGAGCGCGCCCAGCGACTGCATCGTCGCTTCGGGACGCATATGTTCGTCATGGTCGAGGACGACCTGGCCCATCACGTCGCGGACCGGGACGATCGACTTGGCGAAGCGCCCTTCGTCCCACGCCATCTTGGCGCGCTTCTGGCTTTCGACGGCATAGGCGTCGGCATCGTCGCGGCTGATGCCGAATTTGGTGGCGATGACGTCTGCGCCGATGCCTTGGGGCGCGAAATAGGTTTTGTACGCGACCGCCGGGTCCATCGCGAGCGCGCCGCCATCCGACGCCATGGGCACGCGGCTCATGGATTCGACGCCGCCACCGATGGCGAACAGGGCTTCGCCCGACAGTACTTTCGCAGCGGCGATGTTGACGGCTTCGAGACCGGAGGCGCAGAAGCGGTTGACCTGCACGCCGGGCGTGGTCAGGGCATAATCGGCGTTGAGGACGGCGGTGCGGGCAATGTCCGCGCCCTGTTCACCGACCGGCGTGACGCAGCCTAGAATGACGTCATCGACATCGACGGTGTCGATCACGGTGCGATCACGGACCGCTTCCAGCACCTGGGTCGCGAGTTGGATGGGGGTGATTTCGTGCAGCGAACCGTCCGGCTTGCCCCGGCCACGGGGTGTCCTGACGGCGTCGTAAATATAAGCTTCCATGTGGCTTTCCTCTCCGTGGGTCGCCCCTGCCGGGCGCATCGGATACCGGCACTGAATGTATTTACGTTTACGTAAAGTGCAAGCGAGAAATATGTTTTTCTACCCCTACTGGCCGTGACGTAGGGGCAGTTTGCGCCCGTTGTGGGTTTGACGCTGCGATCCAATTCCGCTTCATGGGGGGCGTGTCCCCCGCCGAGTCTCCCCCCGCGCCGTCGCCCTTTTCCGTCCCCACCTTTCGCGCCATCTGGATGGCGAGCCTGGCGTCCAATTTCGGTGGGCTGATCCAGTCGGTCGGTGCGGCGTGGATGATGATTTCGCTGTCGGCGTCGCCGATGCTGATCGCGCTGGTGCCTGCGGCAACGACGCTGCCGATCATGCTGCTGTCGCTATGGGCGGGGGCGGTGGCCGACAATCTGGACCGGCGCAAGGTGATGATCGCCTGCCAGAGCTGGATGCTGGTGGTGTCGGCGTTGTTGGCGGTGACAGCCTGGGCCGGGTGGATGACGCCCTGGCTGTTGCTCGCTTTCACCTTTGCGCTGGGATGCGCCACCGCGATCAACGGGCCAGCCTGGCAGGCGGCGGTCGGCGACATGGTGCCGCGCGCGATCTTGCCGAGCGCGGTGGCGATGAACTCGATGGGCTTCAACTTGGCGCGCAGCGTCGGCCCGGCGCTGGGCGGCGTCATCGTCGCGACGGCGGGGGCGGCGGCGGCGTTCCTGACCAATGCGGTCAGCTATGTCGGGCTGCTGGTGGTCCTGTCTCGCTGGGAGCCGGAGCTGCCGCCCAAGATATTGCCGCGCGAGCGGTTGGCCTTGGCGATGCGGGCGGGGGTTCGCTATGTCGCGATGTCGCCCAATATCCAGCTGGTGCTGCTGCGCGCGGCGGTGTTCGGCATTGGCGCGAGCGCGGTGTCGGCACTGATGCCGCTGGTCGCGCGCGACATATTGGGGGGCGGCGCGCTGACATTCGGCCTTACCAGCGGCGCGTTCGGGTTGGGGGCGGTGACGGGCGCCTTGTCGACCCGCTATCTGCGCGCGCGCCTGTCGGTCGAACATATCGTGCGCTATGCGGCGCTGATGCTGGCGCTGGGGACCGCGATCACCGGCATGAGCAGTTGGCTGGGGCTGGCGCTGCTTGGCTATCTGCTGGCGGGGTTCGGCTGGGTCGCGGCGCTGTCGACCTTCAACGTGTCGGTGCAGATGTCCGCGCCGCGTTGGGTGGTGGCACGGTCGGTTTCGCTCTATCAGATGAGCGCTTTTGGCGGGATGGCGATCGGCGCCTGGCTGTTCGGCTGGCTGGCCGAAAGCCAGGGCGTGGTCGAGGCGCTCTATGCGTCGGCGGCGGTGCAGTTCGTGGCGGCGCTGATCGGGCTGATGCGCCCGCTGCCGCAGATTGGCGACGATAATCTGGACCTGCAGAACCGGTGGCGGGAGCCGGATACGGCGGTGCCGGTCGAACCACGCAGCGGGCCGGTGGTCGTGACGATCGAATATCGTATTCCTGCCGGATCGGTCGTGCCCTTCCTGACCGCGATGAGCGAGCGGCGGCGGATCAGGCGGCGCGATGGGGCGCATGGCTGGTCATTGATGCGGGATTTGAGCGATCCTGAACTGTGGATCGAGCGCTATCATGTGTCGACCTGGCTCGATTATGTGCGGCATAATCAGCGGCGGACCGTCGCCGACATCGCCAATAGCGATGCTATATGGGCGTTGCATACCGGGCCGGTGCCGCCGGTGGTGCATCGGATGCTGGAACGGCAGACCGGATCGCTGCCGCTCAGCCGCGCGCCCGATCCGCGCGAGATGGCCGATGCGATGACCGACCCGACCCGGTCAAGCTGAGTCGTCGGACAGGGGCGGTACGCTGTTCACCAGATCCTCCGGCGTATCGATATCGTGCAGGATGCCGACGCTGGTGTCGATCTGAAGGCCGTGGCTGAGCAAGGCGCGCGCGCCCTGATCCCCGCGCAGACGCAGCAATTCGGGGAAATGCTTGCGGCCGATGAAGGCGGGTGGCGAGGAGGAGAAGCCGTCGGTGCTGGCAACGACCGAACGGATATCCTCGGCCGCGAGACAGATGCGGTTATAATGGCTTTGCGGCACGTCGGGCATATCGGCGAGGCAGATCAGGATGCCGCGCACGCTGTTGTTCGGCATGAGATGTTCGACCGCGCGCACGATACTGCCCGAAATGCCGTCTTCGGGGCGGTCATTGACGATGATAGTATAGCCCCGTCGATCCAGTTTGCGGTGAAGGACCGGGGCGACGTCGATCGGCCGGACCACCGCGACCAGTTCGGCAAAGGCCATGGAGGCGACGGTTTCCAACGTGTGCGCTGCGACGGGCTTGCCCCGCAGGTCGGCCATGAGTTTGTCATCTTCGCCGAAGCGGGACGACATGCCCGCGGCCAGAAGCACGGCGGCGATCCGTTCAGTGCGCATGAGGTAGGTGTTTGAAGGTCATTATTGTTCGTTCACGATCCCGTTCGGTGCCGATTTGCCACCCGTGCGATACCATGTCCAGTCATCCCGAAAGGGCTGGCCATTACAGGATCAAATCCTCATATGCGGGGCAATTAAGAAGGAGTGGCGCTGTTCATGGCATGTGATCCCGATGCGGAAACCGTTGGCAACGGCAAGGAGCCGGTTCCGTCCGAAGTGGCGGATGCGATCCGCACGTTGATCCGATGGTCGGGCGACATGCCGGAACGCGAAGGGCTGGTGGAAACGCCGGAGCGGGTCGCGCGGGCGTGGCGCGAATATTGCCGGGGCTATGGCGATGACCCGGCCTATCATCTCTCGCGCATCTTCCATGAAGTGGGCGGCTATGACGATGTCGTGTTGCTGAAGGACATTCCGTTCCAGTCGCATTGCGAACATCATATGGCGCCGATCGTCGGCAAGGCGCATATCGCCTATCTGCCGGGCGACTATGTGGTCGGCATTTCCAAGCTGGCGCGCGTGCTGCATGCTTTTGCCAACCGCTTGCAGGTGCAGGAACGGCTGACGTCCGAAGTCGCCAACTGCATCTGGGAGCATCTGAAACCCCAGGGCGTGGCCGTGGTGATCGAGGCGACGCATGGCTGCATGACCGGGCGCGGCGTCCGCACGCCGGGCGTCATCATGAAGACCAGCCGAATGCTGGGCGTGTTCCGCGACGATGAAAAGTCGCGCGAGGAAGTGTTGAAGCTCATCGGTTCATGAGCGAAGAGGAACGTCCCTATCGTCCTTTGGGCAGCGCCCGGCCTTCGGTGGAAGCGGTCGGCGCGTTGCCGCTGGCGACCAAGCGGCTGGCACTGGTCACGGGCGGGCATCGCCGGCTGGGCGGGATCATAAGCGGGGCATTGGCCAAGGCCGGCCATTCGCTCGCGATCCATGGCAGCCATGATACGCGGCTCGATTCCCACCTGGCGCTGACGCTGGAGGCGCAGGGCACCGAGTGGGACGGCTTCGTGGTCGATTTCGCCGACCCCGAAAATGCGGAGGAATTGATCGCGCGGGTGGCCGAGCGGTTCGGCCGTCCGCCTGACATTTTGGTGAACAGCGCCGCGATGTTCGGGCAGGACCGGATCGACACGGTGACGGCTGATGAGTTGATGCGCCATTATGCGGTCAATTGCGCTGCGCCCGCGATGCTGACCAAGGCGTTCGCAACGGTTCCGGCCGGCACGGGTGATCGTTGCATCATCAATATTCTCGACCAGCGGATCGACCATCCCCATGGCGATCAGCTGGCCTATACGTTGTCCAAGCTGGCGCTGGCGGGGCTGACGCAGACCAGCGCCCATGCCCTGGCACCCAGGGTGCGGGTCAATGCCGTCGCGCCGGGGTTGACCATCGCGACGCCCGATTATGATCCCGATCAGATGGCCCGGCTGGAAGCGATGATGCCGCTTGGCCGGTTGCCGCAGGCCGAGCAGATCGCGCAGGCTGTCCTCTATCTGGCCGATGCGACGGCGGTGACCGGGCAGACGCTCTATGTCGATGGCGGTGCGCACCTCAAAAGCTATGACCGGGATTTCATGCATCTGTGCCGATAGGCTTGGCGGAAATGCTAGGGCGCAAGGGGGTGGCGGATGGCGTCGCTTGCCCATAGAGCAGAGTGGATAATTGATCCTGCCCTGGAAGGGGAGGTGGCTGGCGCAGCCAGACGGAGGGGTGTCCCGCTATCGAGAGGGTGACACCCCTCCGTCAGCCCTTCGGGCTGCCACCTCCCCTTGCAAGGGAGGATTTATCGGAATTGATGCGGTCTTGATTGGCAACGCAATAATGGGAGATGGCAATGACCTATGAAACGATCCTGGTCGAACAGCGCGACGCGGTCACGCTGATCACGCTTAACCGGCCGCAAGCGTTGAACGCGCTCAACGGCCAGGTGCTGAGCGACCTGAGCGCCGCTTTTGCCGCCTATGATGCCGACCCGACCCAGCATTGTGCGGTCCTGACCGGTAGCGAAAAGGCGTTTGCGGCGGGCGCGGACATCAAGGAGATGGTCGACAAGGACGGGGCCGATTTCTTCCTGCAGGATTTCTTTTCCGGCTGGCAGACCCATGTGGTCGCCACCCGCAAGCCGTGGATCGCGGCGGTCGCTGGCTTTGCGCTGGGCGGTGGGTGCGAACTGGCGATGATGGCGGATTTCATCATTGCGGCGGATACGGCGAAATTCGGCCAGCCTGAAATCAAGCTGGGCGTCGCGCCGGGCATGGGCGGATCGCAGCGCCTGACCCGCGCGGTCGGCAAGGCCAAGGCGATGGACATGTGCCTGACGGGTCGGATGATGGGCGCTGAGGAAGCCGAACGGTCGGGGCTGGTGAGCCGGATCGTGCCTGCCGCCGAGCTGCTGGACGATGCGCTCAAGACCGCGGCCGCCATCGCCGCGATGCCGCCGATGGCCGCAATGGTGAACAAGGAAATGGTGAATATCGCGTTCGAGACGGGCCTGGCCCAAGGATTGCTGACCGAGCGGCGCATGTTCCAGATCCTGACCGCGACCGAGGACAAGAAGGAAGGCATGACGGCCTTTGTCGAGAAGCGGCCTGGCGTCTGGAAGGGCCGCTGATACCCTGTGTCTTCCTGTGGCGGATCGGCAACAGGCACGGATTTTGTGACAGATTGATGGCGGCTTTTCCCAGCACCCTCGTTTCAGAAGGAAACTGAATAACGAAATATGGAGAGGTGCGACGCCCTGCGCGTCACCCTGATCGGCTCATGACACCCAGGGAGCCTCTTCATGTCCGTCCATTTTGTCGTCCGTCCGTCCACTCGCGCGCTGTTGCTGGCCTGTGCTGCCGCAGCCCTGGTTCCTGCCGCCCATGCGCAGGAGCCGGTCGGCGATGATGAGGCGAGCATCACCGTTACCGGCCGCCGCATTTCCCAATCGTCCGAGGCGATCGGCGAGGATAAGGTGAGCAATGTCGTGGCGGTGACGCGCGAGGCGTTGCTGTCCGCGCCATCGGGCATTTCGGGCCTGAAAATGCTGGAGCAATTGCCCGGCTTCAACGTGCAGACCGACGGGGCGCTGGGCCTCTATGAATTCGGCAACAGCGTCCAGACCCGCGCGTTCAACCTGGATCAGATCGGCTTCATCGTCGATGGCATCCCGACGGGCCGCAGCGATGCGTTCGGCGGCAGCCCGGTGTTCCGCTATGTCGACAATGAAAATCTGGGCGTCGTCGAAGCCGCCGTCGGCGCAGGCGATGTAGGCCTGCCCAGCTATTCGACGCTGGGGCCAGTGGTGCAATATAACAGCATCGCGCCGCAGGAGGATATGGGCCTGTTCGTGTCGCAAAGCTTTGGCGATTTCGGGCTGAAGCGGACCTTCATCCGCGCCAGCACGGGGCAGGTCGGACCCTTCCGCGCCTATGTGAGCCGCACCAAGCTGGACAGCGACCTGTGGCGGGGCGTCGGCACGGTCGATCGCGCGCATTGGGAGGCGCAACTCCACGCCGATCTGGGCGGTGATAGCTGGGCGCGGTTCAAATTCGTGTCGAACGACTTTTTCGACTATGACTCGCCGACGCTCAGCCGCACACTCTACAATTCCGCGACGCCGGATGTGGGCGGCAACACCGGCCGGGATCGTGGCTATATCGCCGTCGTGCCCAACAGCACGCCGGGTTTTGCGCCGGTGGCGGGCGGCCCGGCCTTTTCCAACAGCAACTATACCTACACCTATAATCTCGCGCTCAACGTGCGGAAGGACAAGCTCTATGGCGGCACTGTCCATCTGGGGATAGCCGATGGTGTATGGGCCGAAGCGACGGCCTATTATGAGGATAAGGGCGGTTATGGCGTGTCGCCCGACAGCTATGCCAACAGCCTGTTGCAATATACGCGGCAAACGGCGGCAGGCCTGGCGCTGACGGCGCCGCGCGGTACGCAATATGGTCTATCGACGGTGGGCGGCGACCGCTATGGCCTGACCACCAAGCTCCATTGGGACATGGGCGCGCATAGCGTGGAGGCGGGCCTGTGGGCTGAGGTCGACAGCTATAATCGCACCCAGGCACGCTTCAACACGACCGACGGGTCGCCCGCCAGCGCGCCCAACCTGGACGAACTCGTCTATGCGCGGCGCGACTATCAGTCGGAACGGCATACGACGCAGGCGTTCGTCAAGGACCGCATTTCCCTGATGGATGACAGCCTGATCTTCGACCTGGGAATCAAGGCACTGCATATCGACTATCGCCAAAGCGGCTATCGCGACTTCAACGACTATTATCGCAATGCGGGCACCGCCGCTGCGCCCGTCTGGGTTGCGGGCTGGGGACCGCAGACCAACCGGGCCAGCTATGGCGACGGGTTCCTGCCGATGGCGGGCGTCCTCTACAAGATCGACAACCAGACCCAGATTTTCGCCTCCTATGCTGAAAATATGGCCTTGCCCAAGGGGATGGATGACATCTTCTCGGTCGCACTGAACAGCAGCGCGGCCGTCGTGCCTGCTCCTGCGCCGGAACGGTCGCAGAATTTCGAGGCGGGCATCCGCACCAACCAGGGGCAGTTCTATGCGTCGCTGGCGGGCTATTACACCAAGTTCAAGAATCGCATCCAGTCGATCACGGGCATCCTGCCCGGCACGACCAACGTCACCGAAACTTTCTTTCAGAATGTCGGCCGGGTGACGGCCTATGGCGCGGAATTCAGCGGCACGTTCAAACCGTCCGCACTCAATGGCCTTGCCTATTTCAACCTGAGCGCCACCTATAATATCGCCAAGTTCAAGGACGATATCGTCACGCCCACCCTGACCTATGCGACCGATGGCAAGTTCATTCCCGACAGCGCCAAATGGATCGTCAATGGCGGCGTGACGATCGAACCGGCGAGTTGGCTGGTGGGCAATATCTCCGGCAAATATACCAGCCGCCGCTGGTCCACCTTCGTCAATTCGCCGGGTTCGAGCGTGCCGGGCTTCACCGTGTTCAGCGCCTATGTCGATATCGGCGATGGTTTCAGCCTGGGGCCGGTCAAGAGCGTGAAGGCGCGGTTCAACGTCGACAATCTGTTCGACAAGGATGTGCTGTCCTATATTTCCTCGACCGTGACGGGCGATGGCTTCTTCCGGCCGCTGTCACCGCGGACGTTCCAGTTCACCATTTCGGGTGAAATCTGATGCGGGTTGGACGTATGATGGGGGCAGCGCTGATCGCGCTGCTCCCGGTTGCGGTGTCGGCGCAGGCCGTGCCCAAGAAGGTGCAGCAATTGCATCAGAAGCTGCTGACGCTCGACAGCCATCTCGACACGCCCGCCTCGCTCGACCTGCCGGACTGGTCGATCGACGAGGAACATGGGGTGCATAGCGACTATACCCAGGTCGATTTGCCGCGCATGAAGAAGGGCGGGCTGGATGGCGGTTTCTGGGCCATCTATACGGGGCAGGGGCCGTTGACGGTCGAGGGCTTTGCCAAGGCGCGCGATTTCGCGCTGATGCGGGGCGTGTCGATCCGCGAGATGGTGGCGGCGGACCCGGCCAATTTCGCGCTGGCATTGGAGGCGAAGGACGCGGCGCCGATCGCGGCTGCGGGCAAGCGGGTCGTCTATATGTCGATCGAAAATGCCTATCCGCTGGGCGAGGATATCGGCCTGCTCCAGACATTCTACGACATGGGCGTGCGGGTGGTGGGCTTTGCCCATTTCGCGCATAACCAGTTTGCCGACAGTTCGACCGACCCGTCCAAGAAGCCGCGTTTTGGCGGGCTTAGTCCGCTCGGCAAGCAATTGCTCAAGGACATGAACCGGCTGGGCATCGTGCCGGATGCCTCGCATAGTTCGGACCAGGTGCTGGACGACCTGCTGGCCTTGTCCACGACGCCGGTGCTGCTGACCCATTCGGGGTGCAAGGCGGTCTATGACCATCCGCGCAATATCGACGATGATCGGTTGAAGGCGCTGGCGGCCAAGGGCGGCGTCATTCAGATGAACGCCTATGGGGCCTATCTGAAGGCGGCCAAGCCGAACCCGGAGCGGCAGAAGGCGATGGGCGCGCTGTTCGCGTCGATGCGCGAGGGGGGCAAGATGACGGCCGAGAAGCGCGCCGAATTGCTGGGCAAGCGGCAGGAGATCGACCGGCTCTATCCTGAGACCGACCGGGCGACTTTCGATGATTTCATGGCGCATATGCTGCATGCGCTCAAGGTCGTGGGGCCGGACCATGTGGGGATCGGTGCGGACTGGGATGGGGGCGGCGGGGTCGTCGGCATGGAGGATGTGCTGGACTTGCCCAGGATCACCGAGGCGCTGTTGAAGGCGGGCTATAGCGAGGCGGATGTGCAAAAGATCTGGGCGGGCAATGTGTTGCGCGTGCTGGCGGCGGCCGAGGCGGGGAAGGGGACGTAACAGTCAAAACCGTTCGCTTCGAGCGAAGTCGAGAAGCGGCAAGCGCGGTGCCAGCGTTTCTCGACTTCGCTCGAAACGAACGGAGGGGGTTACTTCCCTTCCAGCATTTCGATCATGAGCGAGAAGTCGCGGGTGGCTTCGCCCTGGTTGGCGAGGAGTTGGTAGAGCGATTCCGCTACGTTGCCCATGGGGACGGATGCCCCGACCGAGGCGGCGGCTTCGGTGGCGAGTTTCAAATCCTTGAGCATCAGGCCGACGGCGAAGCCGCCCTGATAGCCATTGTCGGATGGCGATTGCGGGCCGACGCCGGGGACGGGGCAGTAGCTGGTCATCGACCAGCTTTGGCCCGACGAGACGCTGGAAATGTCATAGAAGGTCTGCGGATCGAGGCCGAGCTTCTTGGCCATGGCGAAGGTTTCGCAGGTGGCGACCATGGTCGCACCGAGCAGCATGTTGTTGCAGATTTTCGCGGCCTGGCCATTGCCCGCGCCGCCGGCGTGGATGACCGCCTTGCCCATGGCCGAGAGGATGGGCTTGGCGCGTTCGAAGGCGGCATCCGCGCCGCCGACCATGAAGGTGAGCGTGCCGCCATTGGCCGCTGCGATGCCGCCGGAAACGGGGGCGTCGACCATGTCGAAGCCGCGATCCGTCGCCGCGTCGATCACGCGGCGGGCGGTGGCGACGTCGATGGTCGAGCAATCGAGGAACAAGGCGCCGGGGCTGGCCGCGCCATAGACTTCGCCCGAATAGACGCTTTCGACATGCTTGCCGGCGGGCAGCATAGTGACGACGGCGTCGGCGTCAGTCGCGGCGTCGGCGGCGCTGCTGGCGCGGATGGCACCCAAGGATTGCGCCTTGGCCAGTGCTTCTTCCGACAGGTCGAAGGCGCGGACGGCATAGCCGTGCTTGAGCAGGTTGGCGGCCATGCCGCCGCCCATATTGCCGAGTCCGATGAAGGCGATGGTCTGGGTCATGATGCTATTCTCTCCTGCTTAACTTCGCATATTTCCCGTAAAAACGGACATATTCGTGCGCGGCCCTGATCCTATCGGAAAGCGGGCGGCGTGGGGCAGGCAAGGTGCATGGGGACCATAGCAGGTGCCTGCCGTGTAGGACAGATCAGGTCGCGAGCGCCGGGAGCGGGGTCCATTGCTGGTCGGCGGGCAAGGCCACGAAGATCGCATCGATCATCGCGTCGCTCACCTCCTCCAGCGTGGCCGGAGTCCATTGCGGCTTGTTGTCCTTGTCGAAGATCAGCGCGCGCACGCCCTCGACGAAATCGGGGCGGCGGATGATTGCGCAGGCGAGGCCATATTCCATCGCCATGTTGGAGGCGAAATCGGGCTGGGCCGCGCCCTCGACCAGTTGGCGCAGGGCGACCTTGATCGTCTGGGGCGATTTGGTGGCGAGAGTGGCGCGCTGCTTGGCGGCCCATTCGCTGCCGTCGGCGTCGAGCGCGGCGACGATCTCCTCCGCCTTGTCCGAGGCGAAGAGGCGGTCGATGTCGGGGCGGGCGGCTTCGAGTTTCGAGGGTGGGGGCGTTTGCGTGGCGGCGTCGAGGATGGCGGTCAGGCTGGCGGGGTCGGCGAGGATGCGGGCCTTGACCTCGTCCACTGTTTCGGACGGCATATAGTGGGTCGCGATGCCGATAGCGGCGCAGTCCGCGCCGTCGATCCGCGCGCCGGTGGCGGCGAGCCATGCGCCGACCCGGCCCGGCAGGCGGGGGAGATACCAGCCACCGCCGACATCGGGGAAGAGGCCGATGCCGGTTTCGGGCATGGCGAAGGTGGTCCGTTCGGTCGCGACGCGATAGCGGGCGGGGAGCGAGATGCCGACGCCGCCACCCATGACGATGCCGTCGATGAAGGCGACGATCGGCTTGTCATAGACGAACAACAGATGGTTCATTTGATATTCGAGATGGAAGAAGCGTTCCGCCTCGACGCAGTCCGTTTTAGCGCTGTTCGCGATGAGCGCGATGTCGCCGCCCGCGCAGAAGCCGCGCCCTTCGCTGTGGTCGATCATCACGGCGGTCACGCTGTCGTCGCTGCGCCAGGCGAGCAGGGCGGTGTTGATCGCGTCGCACATGGCTGGCGTCAGCGCGTGGATCGCCTTGGGGCGGTTGAGGCGGATGCGGCCGATGCTATTTTCGATGAAGGTCAGGACTTGGTCGGTCATGTCTTTTCCTCAAAATCCGTTCGTCATCCCCGCGAAGGCGGGGAACCATCTCCGGCCTTATCGACGGGCGCGAGGCTGGGAGATGGGTTCCCGCCTTCGCGGGAATGACGGTGTTTTATCCTTCCTGCTCTGGGCTAATCCCGCAACATGTCCCGCGCGATGATCATGCGCATGACCTGGTTGGTGCCTTCGAGGATGGAATGGACGCGCAGGTCGCGCCAGAAGCGTTCGACGGGATAGTCCATCAGATAACCATAGCCGCCATGGAGTTGCAGCGCGCGGTCCACGACCGATGAGCCGGTGTCGGTGGCGAAGCGCTTGGCCATGGCGGCGAAGCGGGTCTTGTCCGGGGCGTTGTCGGTCACCTTGACGGCGGCGGCGTATAGGAGCGTGCGGGCGGCCTGCAGCTCGGTTTCCATGTCGGCGAGCGTGAACTGGGTATTCTGGAAGTCGGCGATGGATTGGCCGAATTGCTTGCGGTCCTTGGTATATTGCACCGCTTCGTCGATGCAGCGCTGCGCGCCGCCGAGCGAGCAGGCGCCGATATTGAGGCGGCCGCCGTCGAGGCCCGCCATGGCGATGGCGAAGCCCTGGCCTTCGGCGCCGACGAGATTGGCGGCGGGGACGCGGACGGCGTCGAAATTGACCTGAGCGGTGGGTTGGCTGTGCCAGCCGAGCTTGCGCTCCTGCGCGCCGAAGCTGACGCCGCGCATTCCCTTGTCGATGACGAGGCAACTAATGCCTTTCGGTCCTTCCTGGCCCGTGCGGACCATGACGAGATAGACTTCATTCTCGCCGCCGCCGGAGATGAATTGTTTGGAGCCGGTGACGACATAATGGTCGCCATCCTTGACCGCCTTGGTCTTGAGGCTGGCCGCGTCCGAGCCTGCGCCGGCTTCGGTCAGGCAATAGCTGGCGATGCGGGTCATGGGGATGAGGTCGGAGAGATAGGCGGCCTTCAGCGCGTCGCTGCCATAGCTGTCGATCATCCAGGCGGCCATATTGTGGATCGAGATGAAAGCGCTGGTGGAGGGGCAGCCATAGGCCATGGCTTCCATGATGAGCGCGGCTTCGAGGCGGCCGAGGCCGATGCCGCCGGCGCTTTCGGAGACGTAGATGCCGCCGAAACCCAGTTCCGCCGCCGCGCGGATCGTGTCGCGGGGGAAGATGTGTTTTTCGTCCCACTCGGCGGCGTGCGGGGTGATCGCGTCGGCGGTGAAGCGGCGCGCGAGTTCCTGGATTTCGCGTTGGTCGTCGGTGAGGTCGAATTGGGTCATGATGGCTTGTCCATACTGTATTTTCCGTCATGCTGACGGACGTCAGCATCCATTAGCGCGGCCCCCGAATGGAACGTCAACCTTGCGTCTATCTGTTGAGCAGTGGTCGTCATGCCACGATCTATATCGGCGTCACATCTGATTTGATGGGTAGGTTGCACCAACATCGCACCGGCGCGGTTCCCGGCTTCACATCGCGCTATAATGTGAAGCGACTGGTTCATTATGAAATGGCCGAGACGATGGAAGCGGCCATCCTGCGCGAGAAGCAGTTGAAAGCCTGGAAGAGGGCGTGGAAGGTGGCGCTCATCGAGAAGGATAATCCATTCTGGGAAGATCGGGCCGTCATGCTGGGCTTTCCGCCTCTGGCGTAGAGCGAATGGATCCTGACGTTCGTCAGGATGACGAGCGGGGAGAGGTGGTGCCTATCCCCCCCCATCCCCTTACCCCATGGTCGGGATGACGAACGCATTCGCCGCGTCGCCTACGCCGCCATCGGGCCAGCGTTGGGTGATCGTCTTGACCTTGGTCCAGAATTTGACGCCCTCCATGCCGTGCTGGTTGGTGTCGCCAAAGGCCGAGCGTTTCCAGCCGCCGAATGTGTGGTAGGCGACCGGGACCGGGATCGGCACGTTGATGCCGACCATGCCGACATCGACGCGGGCGGCGAATTCGCGGGCGGCGTGGCCGTTGCGGGTGAAGATGGCGACGCCATTGCCATATTGATGCTGGCTGGGGAGGGCGACGGCTTCTTCGAAACTGTCGGCGCGGACCATCTGGAGGACGGGGCCGAAAATCTCTTCCTTGTACGCGCTCATGCCGGTGGTGACATGATCGAACAAAGTGGGGCCGACAAAGAAGCCTTCCTCATGCCCTTGCAGGGTGAAGCCGCGGCCGTCGACCACCAGTTCCGCGCCTTCATCGACGCCGGTCTGAATCCAGTTTTCGATCTTCTGCTTGTGTGCGGCGGTGACGACCGGGCCATAATGGGCTTCGGCATCGGTGGAGACGCCGACGCGCAGGGCTTCGATCGCCGGGATGAGCTTTTCACGCAGCGCAATGGCGGTCTTTTCGCCGACCGGCACGACGACGGGGAGGGCCATGCAGCGCTCGCCCGCCGAGCCGAAGGCGGCGCCGGACAGGTCGTTGACCACCTGGTCGAGATCGGCGTCGGGCATGACGATGCCGTGATTTTTCGCGCCGCCCATCGCCTGGACGCGCTTTCCGGCGGCGACGCCGCGATTATAGACATAATGGGCGATGTCGGACGAGCCGACGAAGCTGACGCCCTTGATGTCCGGGTGGTCGAGGATGGCGTCGACCATTTCCTTGTCGCCCTGAACGACCTGGAGGATGCCGTCGGGCAGGCCCGCTTCGCTGAACAGTTCGGCGAGGCGGACAGGCACGGACGGGTCACGCTCGGAGGGCTTGAGGATGAAGGCGTTGCCGGTCGCGATGGCGACGCCCGACATCCAGAGCGGGATCATGCCGGGGAAGTTGAAGGGCGTGATGCCCGCGCCAATGCCAATCGGCTGGCGGAAGCTGTAGACGTCGATGCCGGGGCCTGCGCCTTGGGTATATTCGCCCTTGAGGACGTGGGGGATGCCGCAGCAAAATTCGATGACTTCGAGGCCGCGCTGAATGTCGCCCTTGGAGTCCGCGATCACCTTGCCATGTTCGGAGCTGAGCAAGTGGGCCAGCTCGGTCATGTTCGCTTCGACCAGCGCCTTGAAATTGAACATGACGCGGGCGCGGCGTTGCGGGTTGACGGCGGCCCAGGCGGGCTGCGCTTTCTTGGCAGCGGCGACGGCGAGGTCGAGCAGGGCGGCATCGCCCAGCGCCACGCGCGCCTGGACGCCGCCATTATTGGGATCGAACACGTCGCTATAGCGTGTCGCTGGCGCGTCATGGGTGAAGGCGAGCTTGTGCGAAATCTCACGCATGGAAGGCATCCTCTCAAATTGTTGCCGCCTTCTAGGCTGCTTGCGTTATTGCAAGCAATGGGGAAGTTATGCATGGGTGGCCTGCAATTTTGCAGGGGTGGGGCGGCATGTTCGATTGGGATGACCTGCGGGTATTTCTGGCGGTGGCGCGCGCGCGCAAGGTAGCCCCGGCGGCGCGGGCGCTGGGGATCGACGCGACCACGATCGCGCGGCGGCTGGCGCGGTTGGAGAAGGCGCTGGATGCCGAATTGTTCGAAATGGGCGCTGGTGAGCGCAGCCTGACGGCGCGGGGGCAGGAGTTGCTGGGCCATGCCGAGGCGGCCGAGAGCGCGGCGCTGGCGGCGGTCGAGGAGATGCGCGGGCAGGAGCGCACGTTGGCGGGGCAAGTGCGGCTGTCGGTGGCGGAGGGGTTCGGCACCTGGGTGCTGGCACCGGGGATGGGCGATTTCAACCGGCGGCATCCGGGCATCCGGCTGGACCTGATCACCGCGTCGGGTTTCCTTAATCCTTCCAAGCGCGAGGCGGATATGGCGGTGATGCTGGCGCGGCCGCAGCGGGGGCGGTTGATGGTACGGCGGCTGGGGGATTATCGGCTGCATCTTTATGCCGCGCCCGATTATCTGGCGCGGGCGGGGCGGCCGGAGACGCCCGCTGACCTGCGCGGGCATACGCTGATCGGCTATGTGCCGGAATTCATCTTTTCTCCGGAGCTGGATTATCTGGACGAGGTGGAAGCGGGGTTGGAGGCGCATTTGCGATCGACCAGCATCATCATGCAGCAAAGAATGATCGCGGAAGGGGCAGGGATCGGCGTGTTGCCGGACTTTATCGGGCGGCGTGACGCAGGGTTGGTGCCGTTGATGGCAGAGCGGGTCGAGATTACGCGCAGCTTCTGGCTGGTCATGCATGGCGACCTGCGCAAGCTGGCGCGGATCGCGGCGGTGGCCGATTGGCTGCAAGAACGCATCGAAACGCTTTCTGGTTACCGCGATTTAGCTTCGCTGGCCTGAAGGCTCCGAGCCGCCGGGTGATATCACCCGGCTCGAAATCGCTCATAAAGCCAATCGACGGGACGGCTCCGGCTCGCTAAGGGAGTCGCGATGGATAGAGAGCGGTCGTATTTCGCCCATGCAGCATAAGCCCAAGCGCAGCCGGGCAATCGCTCTTCCGAGCGGGGAATTTCGCGCCCGCGCCACCGAATATCTCGATTTCCTGGCCGCCTGGGTCCAGAAGCCGCGCCAGACGGCGTCGGTCGTGCCATCGAGCCGCTATCTCGCGCGGCTGATGGTGGCGCAGATCGATCCGACCGATGGCCGGGTGCTGGAACTGGGCGGGGGAACGGGCGTGTTCACGCGGGCCATCCTGAAGACCGGCCTGCCGCCCGAAAAGCTTGAGGTGGTGGAGATTAATCCCGCCTTTGCGCGCGGATTGCGGCGGCATTTTCCGCAGGTGTCCGTGCTGGAAACCCCCGCGCAGATCGTGTCGACCGCGACGGCGGGGGAACCGGGCGATTATCAGGTGGTGGTGAGCGGATTGCCGCTGCTGGCGATGGACCGCTATATGCATCACGACATATTGTCCGAATCCTTCCGTATGTTGCAGCCGGGGGGCAGCTTCGTGCAGTTCACTTACTCGATGCGACACCCGGTCAATCGGGAGGTTATCGAGGCGCTGGGGCTGGATGTGGTGCGTGTCGGCCAGACGGTGCGCAATTTTCCACCCGCGACCGTATTCAGGTTCACGCGTCGGGGAGAATAGGGAGGGCGAATAGGTTGCGTTTGGCAATCTTCTCCCTATCTTTGCCGCACTGCAAAAAGGGGCTGAGCCATCCATGGCATCCATCATTACCATCGACGGCCTGACCAAACGCTATGCGTCTGGATTCGAGGCGCTCAAGGGCGTTGACCTGACCATCGAGGAAGGCGAGATTTTCGCGCTGCTGGGGCCGAATGGCGCGGGCAAGACGACGATGATCTCCATCATCTGCGGCATTGCGCGGGCGACGGGCGGCAGCGTGACGGTGGCCGGGCATGACATTGTGCGCGACTATCGCGGGGCGCGGTCGGCGATCGGGCTGGTGCCGCAGGAATTGTCCACCGACCAGTTCGAACGGGTGATCGACACGGTGACGTTCAGCCGGGGGCTGTTCGGCAAGCCGCGCAACCCGGCCCATATCGAAAAGGTGCTGCGCGACCTGTCGCTGTGGGACAAGCGCAACAGCAAAATCTTGGAATTGTCGGGCGGCATGAAGCGCCGGGTGATGATCGCCAAGGCGCTGAGCCATGAGCCGCGCGTGCTGTTCCTGGACGAGCCCACGGCGGGCGTGGACGTGGAGTTGCGGCGCGACATGTGGACGCTGATCGGCGAATTGCGCCAGACCGGCGTCACCATCATCCTGACCACCCATTATATCGAGGAGGCTGAGGAAATGGCCGACCGGGTGGGGGTGATCAACCGCGGCGAGCTGATGCTGGTCGAGGACAAGGTCGCGCTGATGAAGAAGCTGGGCAAGAAGACGCTGAGCGTTGTTCTGGCCGAGCCGCTGGCGAGCGTGCCCGGCGAACTGGCCGAATGGGACGTGACGCTGAAGGCCGATGGCCATGAAATCGAATATATTTTCGATACGACGGCGGAGCGGACCGGGGTGTCGTCGCTGCTGCGGCGGCTGGGTGACCTGGGCATCGCGTATAAGGATCTGAATACGCGGCAGAGCAGCCTGGAGGATATTTTCGTGAGCCTGGTTCATCAGGAGAAGGCGGCGTGATGCTACAGAATGTGCGCGCCATTGCGGCGATCTATCTGTTCGAATTGCATCGGTTCCGGCGCACGCTCATGACGGGCCTGCTGGTGCCGGTGATTACGACATCGCTCTATTTCGTGGTGTTCGGCGGCGCGATCGGGTCGCGGATGACGGAGGTGGACGGGATTCCCTATGCCGCCTTCATCGTGCCGGGCCTCATCATGATGTCGATGTTCACCGAGAGCATCTTCAATGCGAGTTTCGGCATCTATATGCCCAAATTCACCGGCACCATCTATGAATTGCTGTCGGCCCCGGTGTCAGCGACCGAGACGATCATCGCCTATGTCGGCGCGGCGGCGACCAAGTCGCTGATCGTCGGCAGCATCATTTTCCTGACGGCGCATCTGTTCGTCGATGTGCAGGTGGCGCATCCCTTTGCGATGGCCGGGTTCATGGTGCTGATCGCGATCAGTTTCTGCCTGTTCGGCTTCATCCTTGGCGTATGGGCGCAGAGTTTCGAGCAGTTGCAGGTGATCCCGATGCTGCTGATCATGCCGATGACGTTTCTGGGCGGGGCTTTTTATTCAGTGCAGATGCTGGCCGAACCGTGGCGGACGATCACCTTCTTCAACCCGATCGTCTATCTGATCTCCGGCTTCCGCTGGACCTTCTTTGGCCAGGGGGATGTCGGGATCGAGTTCAGCCTGTTGTTCGTCGCCGGGATGCTGACGGTGTGTATCGCCATTATCGCCTGGATGTTTCGGACGGGGTATCGGTTTAAGAAGTGAGGGGGCGCGCGCGCCCCGACCCGTTCGTTTCGAGCGAAGTCGAGAAACGCTGCGGTCAGGTTTCTCGACTTCGCTCGAAACGAACGGAGGTTTTGCCTAGCCCTCCGCCGGTCAGGCGGCGGCGCTTTCTGGGGCTACGGCGAACAAGGTGACGTTGCGGTATTTATCGTCATTCTGGTCGTAAAGACCGTGCATCGCCTCGAACTGCTCGTCCAACACCTTGAGGTCGGATAGGCCGACCAGCTTGAACGTGCCGAGCTTGAGTTCGCGCGGGGGGGTGCCGTCGCGATCGACGGTCACGGCGTCGATGAATAATTCATCATGGCGCGTGTAGAGGATGTGCGGGGCCAGGGTGACGACCATCTTGTTATAGGTCACCTTCAGGCACTTCTGGAGCGCGATCGCTTCAAAAATCTCGGTCGGGGCTTGCATGATGTCCGATTCATGACCGATTTTGCCGATTCTTTCAATTGCTTTGTGCGCCGCACCATGGACGCGCAACGCAATCAGGCCGGGACGAGGCCCAGCCGTTCGCGTAAGGACCAGCGGATGACCAGCATGACGGCCACAACGCCAAGGCCGCTGGCGAGACCGAGCCAAATGCCGAGGCCGTCCATGCCGAGCGGAAAGGCGAGCAAGCTGCCGATGCCGATCCCCACCACCCAATAGCCGATGAGCGCGAAGATCATCGGGATGGTCGTGTCCTGCAACCCGCGCAGCACGCCCGCGCCGACGGCCTGCGCGGCATCGACAAGCTGAAACAGGGCGGCGATGGCGAGGAAGCTGACGGCGAGGCTGATCGTCCGGGCATTGGCCGGGTTGTCGAGGTCGAGGAAGACGGAAACCAGGGTGCGCGGCATCAGGATGAGCGCGGCGGCGGCGACGGCGGCAAAGCCCGTGCCCAGGATCAGCGCCAGCCAGCCGGCGCGGCCGATCCCGGCGCGGTCATGTCGTCCATGGGCGATGCCAACGCGCACGGTGGCGGCCTGGCCTATGCCCATCGGCACCATGAACACCAGAGCGGCGATCTGGATCGCGACCGCATGGGCGGCGAGCGAGTCGCGGTCGATCAGCCCCATGAGCAGCGCCGAAGCGTTGAAGACGGTGGTTTCAAAGCCGAGCGTGATCGCGATCGGGAGGCCGAGCGCCCAGACCTGCCGCTGCCGTTCGCGATCGCGCGTCCAGAAACGACCCAGGATGCGATAGCGGCGGAAGCGCCGGTCGATCAGGATGACGCCGAGCAGGCCGAAGAAGAGAAAGGCCGACGAGATGGTGCCCGCCAGCCCGGCACCGAAGAGGCCGAGCGGCGGGAAGCCGAGATGGCCGAAGATCAGCGCCCAGCCAATCAGCAGGTTGAAGGGCAGCGCGCAGAGCATGATGAGCAGGCCCCAGATCGGCCGTTCCAGCGCGGCGATGAAGGTCCGCAATGTGGTGAAGCCAAGGAAAGGCAGCAGCGCCCATTGCATGCCGTGCATCAATCGTCCGGCATCGCGCGACAGGTCGGCATCCTGCCCCATGGCGAGCAATATCGCCTCGCACTGCCACAGGATCGCCCAAGCGGGCAGCACGAAGAAGAGCGCGGCGCGCAGCGTCTGTTGCACGGTACGGCGCACGTCGCGCACCGAATGGCGGCGGCGGCCGCGCTCGCTGGCGATCAGCGGCGAGGCGGCGGTGACGAGACCCATGCCGAAGAGCAGGAAAGCGTGGAACAGGTTGATGGCGAGCGCACCCGCTGCGACCGCTTCTGCGCCAAGGCGGCCGAGCAGCAGCAGGTCGGTCGCGGCGATGGCCGACCAGGCGATATTGCCCGCGATCATCGGCAGCGCGAGGGCGATGAGGGCGCTGGCTTCGATGCGCCATGGGGAGGGGTGGGTCACGGCCATGGTCCAAAAGATCGGGTGTGCCGTTGCGCCCTGGGCTCCTGCTTGCGCAGGAGCACGGACCGTTGGCTTAATGCTTTTTCTTGAACAGATGCAGGGCGGCGACGATGATGGCGCCGATTATGAGGCCGACAATGCCTGCGCCGATTGCATTGACCACCCAATCGGCCACGGGGGCGACGGCGGGGAGCGCCTGAGCCGCGCCCTGCGCCAGATGGTGGATCATGTCGGGGATCAGATCGAGATGATATTCGTGCAGGCCGTGGACGATGAGGCCACCGCCGACCCAGAGCATCGCGGCGGTGCCGACGACGCTCAATATCTTCATGAGGATCGGCATCGCCTTGACCAGGCCACGGCCGATCGCGCGGGTGACGTAGGAGGCGCGCTGGGCGAGGTGGAGGCCGATATCGTCCATCTTCACGATCAGGCCGACGACGCCATAGACGCCCGCCGTGATCCCGATAGCAACGACGAACAGGACGATCGCCTGCTCCCAGATCGGCTTGTCGGCCACGGTGCCAAGCGAAATGGCCATGATTTCACCCGACAGGATGAAGTCGGTGCGGATGGCGCTCGATACTTTCTGGTTTTCAAGCTCTGTCGAATTGAGGGTCGCCAGCGCTTCTTCGGCGACGTCATGGCCGCCCTGGATCGCTTCCAGCAGCTTTTCCGCCGCCTCGAAACAGAGGAAGGCGCCGCCGACCATGAGAAGCGGTGGCAGCAGCCAGGGCGCGAGCGCGCTGATGAGCAAAGCGGCGGGCAGCAGGAAGAGGAGTTTGTTGCGGATCGATCCCTTGGCGATTTTCCAGATGATCGGCAATTCGCGTTCGGCGGTGAGGCCCATCACGTAATTGGGGGTCACGGCGGCGTCGTCGATCACGACGCCTGCCGCCTTCGTGCCGGCCTTACCAGCCGCGGCGGCGACATCGTCGAGCGAGGTCGCGGCAAGTTTGGCAATGCCCGCGACATCATCGAGCAGCGCGATCAGACCCGAAGGCATGGACGGTCATTCCCCTGTTATGGGCGGTGAATAGCCGCCCCGTGCGCGCGCTTCATAGAGGGCGCGTGGCGGGGGAGCAATGGAGGTTTGGTTCAGTAATTGCCCGGCGGGTCGCTGGCGGGAAAGCTCTCGTCCGACTGTTCATCGACCAAGTCCCAGTCCGCCTCGGCAATGCCCTCCTGTGGCCCGGCGTCGCGGACGATGCCGGAGGAGCCGATGGGACCGCGATCGTCGGGCACCTTGCCGTCACCCATCCATGCGCGCCAGCCTTTGAGCGCGATGGCGCCCAGACCCGTGACGATGGCCAGTTTGAATAGCCCCTTCATGATTGCTTCTCCCGCTCATGATGTATGTGGACCCAGTCGGCGCGATCATGGCCGACCGCTTCGGAGGTCAGCCGGATCTCGCCTTCTTCGTCCGACCCGCCCGAATCGCTTTCATTTGCAGCGGGCGGTGCCACAGTCCAGCGTTCGCGCAGGGCCGCGTCAATCATCGCTTCCCAGATCGCCGCATCGCCGACGGCGCGCATGGCTTCGTCCGGCTCCTTCATCAGGGCGAGGATGCTGGCCGCATCCTGAACGCGGGCGGGCCAGTCGTCGGGTGCGTCCGTGGCGAGATGGCGGGCCAGCTTTTCGATCAGGGCAGGGTTTTTCATGATGGCGCAACGCGCCGCGCTTGGCGGCGTTCCGTGCGTCAGGGCACGGCCTTGCGCACTGGCTTGCGCCTACGGGCGAGGAAGAAGCGCAGCATGGCGCGCGAGGCGTCGGGACCGGCGGGGTCGGTGTAGGAACCCGCGCGCGCGCCGCCCGACCAGGCGTGGCTGCTGCCATGGACGGTCCAGTTTTCCAGCATGACGTCGCCCTTTGCGTCGCGATGTTCGGTGCGGGTGAAGGCGCGTCCGCCCGCCGACATGCCTTCCTCCGTCCGGCTGACCAGCGGGCCGTGGGTCGACCGTTCGAGCAGCGACCGGAAGCCGTCCGCATTGGAGGGGTGGACGACGGTGTCGGCGTCGCCATGAAAGACGATGGTCGGGCGGGGGCGGGGTGTGCGGCCGGTCGGGGCCTCGCTCGTCGAGCGGCCCCGCATGGCGGCCAGCGCGCCGCTGACGGTGCTGACGTCGCCACGGGTCAGGGCGGAATGGATGCCGACCGCGACGAACAGTTCGGGATAGGCCTGGCCGATGATCGCGGCCGCGACGCCGCCTGCGGATATGCCCGCGATATAGACCCGCGTGGGGTCGGCGCGGGCCAGCGCGATGGCGTGGCGGGTCAGCCCGGCGATCAGCGCCGGTTCGCCCTTGCCGCGCAGTTGGTCGCCAGGCCGGTGCCAGTTCCAGCAGCGGGCCATATTGGCCGACCGGGATTGTTCGGGATAGAGCATGATGACGCCGCGTTCGTCGGCGAGTTGGTTCATGCCGGTGCCGGTTGCGAAATCGCCCGCGGATTGGGAACAGCCATGGAGCATCACGACGATCGGCATACGGCGGCGCGCGGAGCCGGTCGGCGTGTAGAGCTTATAGCGAATCGTGCCATGCTTGCTTTCGAACAGGCCGTCGGTGAAGCTGCCGGGCAGGGGCCGGGCGGGCGGGGTCGGCTTGGGCGTCCGTTTGGTGGCAGGTTTGCGGGCTGGCGCTTTTTTGAGGGGCTTGGCGGGAGTCGTCAGTAGCCCATGCATGGCAAAGGCGGCCGACATCGGGCGGCCCTTCTGCATCAGTCTGGCGGCCTTCATAGCCGAGGCGAATGGATTTTTCATGGGACGTCCCCTTGGCTGACGCGCGGTTAAGGGCCAACCACGATGCAAGCCTGAACGGGGAAACGGACCGCATCCCCGTTCGATCCCGCAGTGCAGCATTTACTTGGACGCGGAGGGCCAACCCTTTGTGCCGCACCAACAAAAAAGCCGCCCGTTGCGGGGCGGCTTTCTCGTTCGATCGGAAGAGGAGGCTCAGGCGTCTTCGGCCGGGGCTTCGTCTTCAGCCTTGTCCATGGCGATTTCGCCAGGCTCAGCATTGGGATCATAGTCTTCGGTGAAGCCGCTCTCGTCCTTTTCGAACAGATCAGCCATCACGTCCACGCCTTGCGACTGGAGATCGGCTTCTTCCGGCGAGCGGGCGACGTTGACCTGGATGGTGGTCACGACTTCGGGGTGCAGCGCAACCTTGACGTCGAAAACGCCGAGCGTCTTGATCGGGCGTTCCAGCACGATCATCGACTTGGTCACGTTGGTGATGCCCTGGGCGCTGAGCGCTTCGAGGATGTCGCGAACCGCAACCGAACCATAGAGCGCACCAGCGTTGGACGACTGGCGGATCAGGACGATCTGGGTGCCGTTGACACCATCGGCCGCGGCTTCCGCGTCGGCACGACGGGCAGCATTGTCGGCTTCGATCTTGGCGCGGTTGGCCTCGAACACCTTTTTATTGGCGTTGTTGGAGCGCAGCGCCTTCTTGTTCGGCAACAGGAAGTTACGGGCGTAGCCGTCCTTGACGGTTACGACGTCGCCAATGGCGCCGAGCTTCTCGATGCGTTCGAGCAGAATGATTTCCATGGGGCTTACTCCCTTACTTCACGATGTAGGGCAGCAGGCCCAGATGACGGGCGCGCTTGATGGCCTGGGACAGTTCGCGCTGCTTCTTGGCCGAAACGGCCGTGATGCGGCTGGGGACGATCTTGCCGCGTTCGGACACGAAGCCCTGCAACAGACGGACGTCCTTATAATCGATCTTCGGCGCATCCTTGGCGGCGAAGGGGCAGCTCTTGCGGCGGCGGAAAAATGGGCGTGCCATGGTTCAGGTCTCCTTATTCGCCAGCGGTTTCTTCGCGGTCGCGGCGCGGGCCACGATCACCACGATCTTCGCGCGGGCCACGATCGCCACGGTCGCCGCGGGGACCGCGATCACCACGTTCCGAACGCTCCTGCTTGCGCATCATCACCGAAGGGCCGGTTTCCAGCTCGTCGACCTTGACGGTCATGTAGCGGATGATGTCTTCGTTGATCTGGGTCTGGCGCTCCAGCTCCGCGATCACATTGCCCGGCGCGTCGATGTTCAGCATGACGTAGTGCGCCTTGCGGTTCTTCGCGATCTTGTAGGCGAGCGAACGCAGACCCCAGGTCTCGACCTTGGTAACCTTGCCTTCATTCTCTTCGACGATCTTGGTGGCGATTTCCGCCAGCGCGTCCACCTGCGCCTGTGCCAGATCCTGGCGCGCAAGGAACACATGCTCGTACAGAGCCATGATAATGCCTTTTCTGTTGGCCGATTGCTGACGCGCACCCCATGTGCAGCGCCCCTCCGGCTGTCGTCTCGTTCCGTATCTTCGCACTAGAGCGAGTCACCCCGGTCCGTCGCGAAGGCGGGCCTATGGCGGAAATGCGGGGGAAAGGCAAGGGGCTCGCGTGGCTATGTGATCCGCCAGACTTGCCAGCGCAGATTGAATATAGATAGTGCGCCACCATGGCAAAGCGTTCCTCGGCGAAGGCCGGGGTCCAGTTGTTAGGTTTGGACTGGGCCCCGGCCTTCGCCGGGGAACGGACATAAAATTTGAGGAGCAGGAGAGTATATGGCCGTTGCGATTGCCGCCTTGTCACTGATCCTGCTGATGATCGCGGCCTATCGGGGCATGAGCGTCATCATCATGGCGCCGTTGCTGGCGATGCTGGCGGTGTTGTTGACGGATCCGGCCGCCGTGCCTGCTGCCTTTTCGGGGCTGTTCATGGAGAAGGTGGCGAGTTTCCTGAAGCTCTATTTTCCTGTGTTTCTGCTGGGCGCGCTGTTCGGCAAGCTGGTCGAGATTTCGGGTTTTTCCCGCGCGATCGTGACGGCGGTGATCGGCGTGGTGGGCGCGGGGCGGGGGATTCCGGCGATCATGCTGGTGACGGCACTGCTGACCTATGGCGGGGTGTCGGTGTTCGTCGCGGTGTTCGCCGTCTATCCCTTCGCCGCCGAGATGTTTCGCCGGGCCGACATTCCCAAGCGGCTGGTGCCGGCGACCATCGGCCTGGGCGCGATCACCTTCACCATGGATGCGTTGCCCGGCACGCCGCAGATCCAGAATATCATTCCGACGAGCTTCTTTGGCACGACCACTTGGGCCGCGCCGGTGCTGGGGACGATCGGGTCGGTCTGTATCGCGGCGATGGGACTGGCCTATCTTGGCTGGCGGCGACGGACGCTGATGGCGGCGGGCGAGGGCTATGGTGCGCCTGAAACGCTGGTGAACGAACCGGAGCCGGTGGAGGACGCCGCCCCGGTGCATCCGCTAATCGCGCTGCTGCCGTTGTTGGTGGTGGGGGTTGGCAATCTGCTGCTGACGATGGCGATCCCGCGCTGGGTGAGCGGCGATGTCGTCACCTTGTCGCTGGTCGGGATGGCTGCGCCAGTGGAGGTGCAGGTGGCGCAGGTGTCCGCGCTGTGGGCGGTGGAGGGCGCGTTGCTGCTCGGCATTGCGACGATCCTTATGTTTGCCTTCCGTACCGTGGCCAAGCGCTTTGCCGAAGGATCGAAGGCGGCGGTGGGCGGCGCTTTGCTGGCAGGGATGAATACGGCGGTGGAATATGGGTTCGGTGCGGTGATCGCGGCGCTGCCCGGTTTTCTGGTCGTCAAGGAAGCGCTCAAGGCGATCCCCAATCCGTTGATCAATGAAGCGATTACGGTGACGTCGCTCGCCGGGATCACCGGGTCGGCATCGGGTGGCCTGTCGATCGCGCTGGCCGCCATGGCGGACCAGTTCATGCTGGCGGGCGATGCGGCGGGCATCCCGCGCGAGGTGTTGCACCGGGTGGCGTCGATGGCGTCGGGCGGGATGGACAGTTTGCCGCATAATGGCGCGGTGATCACGCTGCTGGCGGTGACGGGGCTGACCCACCGGCAGGCCTATAAGGATATTTTCGCGCTGACGCTGATCAAGACGCTGACGGTCTTTGTCGTGATTGCGGTCTATTATCTGACCGGGCTGGTCTGATCCCTTATCGGACGGCCGGGCGGTGCAGGTCGGCTGATCCCATGAAGTGCGCGCGGGTCGAGGGACCGGCCCGTTCGAGCAGGGCGGCGACCTTGTCCTTCAAGCTGTTCGACGGCCGGGCGGGGTCGTCATAGGCCATGGCCCATTGGCCAAATTCGCGTGTCTCGATCGTGCCTTCGCGCAGCTTGACGACGGCGCGGTGGCGGGGGTCGTCATAGATGCGGGCGAAGATGCGTTCGACCGCATCCCTTGGCCCTTCCAGCACCTGGAGGAAGCGGCGCGAGTTGAACAGCAGGAGGCCGGTGACATCGTCGCGCTGGTTGTTGACGGCGGAAAGTTGCGCGACGGCGGCGCATTCCTGCGGCGTGACCGTACCTACGACGGTGCTGATATACATGATCTGATGTAGTGGCATGGATGGTCCCGGCTCGGCGCTTTGGTATCTTATAGGAGAAAATCCCTTAATATGGGGTGTTTAACCTGGATTAGACAGGAAGATGCCCCAGGGGGGAGAGAGAACCCCTGGGGCATCCATGCGACCCTCCGGCTGTCGGGAGGTATCTGGTTTTAGCGGATCGCGCCGCCGATGACCGCGCCGATGATGCCGCTGGTGAGGGCGATCAGGACCGCGTCGTTACCCGACTGGACCCACTGATAGCCGCGCGGTGGGGCGTTCAAGCGATAGCCGCGATAATTGTTGATCACCCGATAATTGGCGGCCTGGCGACGGTCGAAGCGCTGACCCTTGGCCCAGCGATGATTGACCACGGCGGCGCGGTTCGGGCGATAGGCGTTGCCGCGATAGACGACATTGCCGTTGTTGCGCACGCCGGGCTTGTTCACGACGGTCTTCTGCTTGACCACGGTGCGGCCGTTGGGCTTTTGCTTGACGACCGTGCGGGTCTGTTCCTGGCGATGCTGCGCGCCGTAGCTTTGTGCCTGGGCCTGCGCGCTGATGAGGGGGCTGGCGACCAAGGTGGTGGTGGCCAGGGCCATGATGATCTTCTTGAACATATACTTGCTCCTTTGCCTGTGTTTCGGGCGCCGTCTCTGGCGTCGAAGACAGAGATAGGCCCCGCTTGTCGCGGGGATGTGCCGGGAAGGGGCAAAGAGTGTCGGAAATTGTATCAAGTGGTTGTTTGGGCTGAATGGCTGTTCAGGAATGGCCAGATTTCAGGGGTTTGGGCGCTAAATCGATGGCGGAACACCCCTCCGTCTGGCGGCGCCAGCCACATCCCCCGCCGGGGGATCGTTGCGAAATGCGGATCGCTTACGAATCATCGTCATTCCCGCGAAGGCGGGAATCCATCTCCCACCTTATCGTCTTGAATTTAGGTCCGGAGATGGATCCCCGCCTTCGCGGGGATGACGTAAAAACTTGTGGATGATGAATATCGCAACGACCCCCGCCGGGGGGAGGGTGAACGGTCTGCTATTCGTGGCGTAGGGCATCGATGGGGTTAAGGGCTGCTGCGCGTCGGGCGGGGAAATAGCCGAATACGACGCCGATCGCCGCCGAAAAGACGAAGGCGATCAGGTTGACCTTGATGTCGAAGAGGAAGGGCACCTGCATCAGCGGGGCGATGGCGGCGGTGGCGGCCAGCGCCAGCAACAGGCCGATCAGGCCGCCAAGGCAGGACAGCACGATCGCTTCGACCAGGAACTGCATCAGCACTTCCCGCGCGACAGCGCCGATGGCGAGGCGGATGCCGATTTCGCGGGTCCGCTCGGTCACGGACACCAGCATGATGTTCATGATGCCGATGCCGCCGACGAGCAGCGAGATGGCGGCCACGGCGCCGACGATCTGGGTCAGGATGGTGGTGGTGCCGGTCAGCGTGTCGCTGATCTGCTTGGTGTCGAAAACGTTGAAATTGTCTTCGGACCCCGCCTTGATCTTGCGCCGTTCGCGCATGAGTTCTTCTAGGCTCGATTGCACGGTGCTGGTGTCATAGGCATCGTCCACCGCAACCATGATCTGGCTGATATCGCGGTCGCCGGTGAAGCGGCGCTGGACGAATTTGATGGGCATGACGACGACATCGTCCTGATCGCCAAAGCCGCCCTGGCCGCGCGTTGCGAGCGCGCCGATCACTTGGCAGGAAACGCCCTTGATCCGCATCCGCTTGCCCACCGGGTCCGCGCCCTGGAACAGGTTGGTGCGCACGGTATTGCCGATGATGCAGACCGGACGTCCGGCCTCTTCTTCTTCCGGCAGGAACAGGCGGCCGACATCGGTGGTCCATTGCTGGACTTCGGAATAGGCCGATGTCGTGCCATAGACAGTGGTGGACCAGTTATTGCCTTCATAGATGGCGGTGCCGCTCGATTGTACCAGCGGCGCGACGGCGCGCACGCCGGTCAACTGATTCTGGATGGCGGTGAGGTCGGCCGTCTTGAAATCGGGCGGGCGCGGGCCGCCGCCGCCGCGGCCAAAGCCCTGGCCGGGCCGCAATTGCAGGACATTGGCGCCGAGCGAGCTGATCTGTTCGCGCACGGCGGCGGTTGCGCCATTGCCGAGCGTGACCATGGTCACGACCGCGGCGACGCCGATGATGATGCCGAGCGTCGTGAGGAAGCTGCGCAGCTTGTGGCGGTTGATCGCGCGAAAGGCGAGGGTGATGGTGGTGCCTAGCATCCGAAGCCTCCTCGCCCCTTGGGGGAGAGGATAGCGGCGCTTGCCAGCTTGCTGGCTAGCCCCGCTTGGAGAGGGGGCAGCGATCCGCCGCGAGGGCATACCCCCCTCTTCCAACTCCGCCTAAGTCGCTTCGCGCCTAAGGCTGCGTATCCTTCTCCCCCGCGGGGAGAAGGCTTGATCGCTATCCCCATCACGCCGTCACCTCATTGTCGATGCGTTCGACCAGGCCGTCTTTGAAATGGACGATGGTCCGCGCGAAGGCGGCCATGTCGGGTTCGTGGGTGACCATCAGCACGGTGATGCCGCTGTTCTGATTGAGATCGGTCAGCAATTCCATGATTTCGACAGATCGTTCTGAATCGAGATTGCCGGTCGGTTCGTCCGCCAGCAGCACATCGGGGCTGGTGACGATGGCGCGGGCGATGGCGACGCGCTGTTGCTGGCCGCCCGACAGTTCGGCGGGGGTATGGTCCCACCACTCCTTGAGGCCGACCTTGTCGAGTGCGGCCATGCCGAGGTCATAGCGCGTCTTCTTGTCCTCGCCGCGATAGATGAGCGGGAGTTCGACATTTTCCAGCGCGGTCGTGCGGGACAGGAGGTTGAAGCCCTGGAACACGAAGCCGAGATAGCGGCGGCGCAGCAGGGCGCGCTTGTCGCGGTCCAGCGTCTCGACATGGTGGCCCTTGAACAGGAAGGTGCCAGCCGATGGCACGTCGAGGCAGCCAAGGATGTTCATCGTCGTCGATTTGCCGGAGCCGGATGGCCCCATCACGGCGACGAAATCACCCTGTTCGATGTCGAGGTCGATGCCCTTCAATGCCTGAAAGGCGGTCGGGCCTTCGCCATAGACTTTGGTGACCCCGCGCAGCGAGATGATCGGTGCGATCGCCATGCGCCTTACGTCCCGCTTGGCCGGCCAGTGCCGCGCGTTTCGGCGGGGGCGACCGGGGCGGTTTCGGGGGCCTTGTCGCCCGAATTGCCAAGCGAGCCGACGCTGGCGGGCTTGCCGTCCGCTGCCGGATTACGCTGGCGGTCGGGTGCCTTGGCATCGGTGGGAGCGGCGCGTTCGTCCTCGGCCGGGGCTTCCTGGCCGGCGGCCAGTTGCCCGGTGATGACGCGCATCCCTTCCTTGATCTCACCGCCGGTGATGGCCGTGCGCGATCCGTCGCTGGCGCCGATGGTGACTTGCACCGCCTTGGGATTGCCGTCTTCGCCCAGCACATAGACGGTCTGGCTGCTGCCTGCGCCGAAATTGACCTGGCGGGTGTTGCCGCCGCGCCGCATCCGGCCGGGGCCGGGCAGGACGCTGGTGATGCCGCCGCCCTTCGCGCCTGCGCTGGGCTTGAAGCGTAGCGCGCTGTTGGGGATGAGCAGCACGTCGCGCAATTCCTGCGTCACGATGTCGGCGGTCGCGGTCATGCCGGGACGCAGTGTTTCATCTTCGTTGTTCACCGTCAGAACGGCGGTGTAGGCGACCACGGTGCCGGTCGTGCTGGTCGTGGTGGTAGAGGATGACGAGGTGTTGCTGGCGTTCGAGCCGACATTCACGCGGGCCACCGTCGCCGGGAAGGTGCGGCCGGGGAAGGCGTCGACCGCGAAGGTCGCGCTCTGGCCATCCTTGACCTGGCCGACATCGGCTTCATCGACCGACACTTCGACCTCCATCTGCGTCAGATCCTCGGCGATGGTGAACAGCACCGGCGCGTTGAAGGAGGCCGCGACGGTCTGGCCGGGTTCGATGTCGCGCGAGAGGACCACGCCGGTCACAGGCGAGACGATCTGGGCGATCGACAGGTTGGTCTGGGCAGAGGAAAGCTGGGCACGGGACACATCGACCTGCGCCTGCGCCGATCGCAGGCTGGCGACCGCGCCCTGATAATTGGCGCGCGCCGTGTCGATCTCGGTCTTGGCGGGCACCTTGCCGCCCGACAATTGATAGACGTTGAGTTGGCGGTCGAGCGTTGCCTTGGCGAGCGCGACCTGGGCCTGCGCCTGCGCGACGCTGGCTTGCGAAGCCGAGACCTGCGAGCGGTTCTGGTTCACGGAGTCTACGAGGCGGCGGGTGTCGAGTTCGGCGAGCCGCTGGCCGCGCGTCACGCGATCATTGACGTCGACATAGACGGCGGTAATCTTGCCCGACTGTTCGGACCCCACATCGACCTGATTGACGGGTTTGAGGTTGCCGGTCGCGGACACGGCGACGGTCAGGTCGCCCTTGCGCACTTCGCGGGTCGCGTAGTTGGGTTTGTCGTCGCCGGAAAAACATTGCGTCACCAGCAATATGGCGATGAGCAGCGCGACGCCGATGCCGCCCCGGATCGCCCATTTGCGCCAGGGTTTGGCGGGCTTGGCGCCCAGAAATTCGTCGAGGGCCGGATCGGTGGTCACGTCATTGCTCATGATTTTTGCTCATCGATGGGGCGGTTGTCCATGCTCTGCCAACCGCCGCCCAGCGCATCGTAAAGCCGGGCGATGGCCAGAATTTCGTCCGACCGGGCGGTGGCGAGGCTGTTGCGGGCGTTCAAAAGGGTGGTTTCGCTATTCGACAATGTCTGGAAGTCGATAAGGCCCGCCTGATACTGGCTGCGTGCCAGCAGGGCGGCGTTGTTCGACGCATCATAGGCGATGGTGAATTCCGCCTGCCGTGCCCTGGCGCTGGCGAGCGACGCCATGGCATTTTCGACATCCTCCAAGGCGGTCAGCACGCTTTGCTTATAGGCGGCGAAGGCAGCGTCGGTCGCCGCCCGTTGTGACCGGACCTGCGAGGCCAAGCGGCCGCCGTCGAAGATGACTTGCGACACATTGGCGAAGAGGCCGCCGGTGATCAGGCTGAACAGATCGCTGAACGCATTGGACGTGGTGCCCAGATTGCCGCTGATACCGAGCGAGGGATAGAGTTGCGCTTCGGCCACGCCGATGCGTGCGGTCGCCGCTGCAAGCGCACGCTCCGCGCTTCGCACGTCGGGCCGCTGGCGTAGCGTATCGGCGGGGATGCCCAGCGCGATCTGCGACGTGGCGGTGGGGATGGGGGCGGGCGTTTCGAGCGTGCGGGTCGCTTCGCCCGGTGCCTGTCCGGTCAGGACGGCAATGCGGTTGAGGCTGCCGCGCAGGTTCGCTTCCTGCTGCGGGATGGAGGCGCGGGTTTGCGCCAGTTGCGCGCGGGCCTGCTGTTCATCGAGCGAGGAGACGAGGCCCGCCTGCAAGCGCCAGCCCGCTATGTCGAAATTATCCTGCTGCACCTGCTGCGTTTCGCGGGCGATGCGCAATTGTTCCTGGGCAAGCCGCGCCTGGACATAGTTGGTGACCAGTTCGGAGATGATCGTCATCCGCACGGTCGCGAGATCATAGCCCGATCCGGCCAGTTCGGCCCGCGCGGCTTCGGCCGAGCGGGAGAGTTCGCCGAACAGGTCGATCTGCCAACTGGCGGATGTGTTGGCGGAATAGCTGCTCGACCAGTTGCTGGCACCGGTGCTGATGACATTTCCGCTGTCGTCGACGCGGGTGCCGCCCGCCTGGCTGCGGTAATTCTTGCCGCCATTGCCCGAAGCATTGAGCTGCGGCAGGAAGGCGGCGTTGGTCTGTGCCAGGCTTTCGCGCGCTTGCCGCAGCCGCGCCTGCGCCTGGACGATATCCAGATTGTTGGCGATTGCCGTATCGATCAGGGCCGAGAGCGTCGGATCATTGAGCCGGGTCCACCATATGGCCAGATCAGCCTCGTTCTGCGGCGTGCCGACATTCTGATAATAGGTGGCGGGCACCCCCATCGATACGGCCTGTGGCGGTCGATAGTCCGGGCCGACGGCGCAGGCCGACAGGCTCAGCGCCGTCCCACATATCCCTGCAAAGCGATATCGCACCTTTTCCTAGCACTCCGTCATCGTTAAAGGGGCCGCCACGCGCCGAAACAGATGGCGGGAAAGCGTGCGCGCCCTGACTGTCGCAGGGTCGTGTACGTCTCAATGGCATTTATGTCTCAAAGTGTAACGACGTTGAATATCGGCGCTTTTTTGGTTGATGGTTAGAGGATGGATGATGCGCGCATTTGTATTTCCGGGTCAGGGCAGCCAGTCGGTCGGCATGGGCAAGGCCTTGGCCGACGCCAGTCCCGCCGCGCGGGAGCTGTTTCAGGAAGTCGATGACGCCCTGTCCTTCAACCTGTTCCGCCTGATGGCGGAGGGTCCGGAGGACCAACTGACCCTCACCGAAAATGCGCAGCCTGCCATCATGGCTAATGCCATCGCAACGCTGCGCGTGATGCAGCGCGAAGGCGGCTTCTCGATCGCGCAAAAGGGCGATTATGTCGCTGGGCATAGCCTGGGTGAATATAGCGCGTTGTGCGCGGCCGAGGCGCTTGACGCTGGCACCACCGCCCGGCTGTTGCGCCTGCGCGGGCAGGCTATGCAGGCGGCGGTGCCGGTGGGTGAGGGGGCCATGGCCGCTTTGCTGGGTGCTGACATCGCAAAGGCGCAGGCTTTGGCGGATGCCGCGGCGCAGGGCGAAGTCTGCGCCGTCGCCAACGACAATGATCCAAGCCAGGTCGTGATTTCGGGGCATAAAGCGGCGATCGACCGCGCCGTGGCGATGGTGAAGGAGCATGGCATCAAGCGTGGCATCTTGCTGCCGGTGTCCGCCCCCTTCCATTGCGAATTGATGCAGCCTGCCGCCGATGCCATGGCGCAGGCCTTGGCCGAGGTTGCGTTGGTTGCGCCGCTGCTGCCGGTTTACGCCAATGTGCTGGCCGCGCCGATCGCCGAGCCGGACGAGATCAAGCTGCGGCTGGTCGAGCAGGTGACCGGCCGGGTACGCTGGCGCGAGTCCGTGGCGGCGATGTGGGACGCGGGCGTTACCGAGTTCGTCGAAATCGGCGGCAAGGTGCTGACCCCGATGATCAAGCGCATCGCCCCCGATGCCACCGTGCGCAGCATCGTGACGATGGACGATATCGAGGCGGCGCTGGGCGCGCTGTGAGCGCTGTCCTTACCCAGCGGGACGGCGCGGTCCTGACGGTCACGCTCAACCAGCCCGACCGGCGCAATCCCATTTCGGACCTCGCGATGGTCGATGCTGTATGTGCTGTGTTCGAGGCGGCGGATCGCGATCTGTCGATTCATGTCGCGATTTTGACCGGCGCGGGCAGCGCTTTTTCGTCGGGCGGTGACCTCAATGCCATGCGGCCCGACGGGGGTGGCCTGCGTGCGGGACTGCCAGCGCAAACGCGGCGCAATTATCGAGCAGGTATCCAGCGTTTGCCGCTGCTGTTCCAGGCGATCGAACTGCCGGTGATCGCGGCGGTCAACGGCCCGGCCATCGGTGCGGGGATGGACCTCGCCTGCATGTGCGACCTGCGCATTGCGGCGCAATCGGCGCGCTTTGCCGAGAGTTTCGTCAAGCTGGGGCTGGTGTCCGGGGACGGCGGGGCGTGGCTGTTGCCGCGCATCGTTGGTTTCTCCAAGGCCAGCCAATTGTCGCTGACCGGTGAGACGATCGACGCGGACGAAGCGCTGCGGATTGGGTTGGTCGGTGCGGTGGTGCCCGACGCGGACCTGATGGACGTCGCGCGTGCGCAAGCCGACGCCATCGCCGCCAATCCGCCTCATGCCACGCGCATGACCAAGCGGCTGCTGCGCGCGGCGCAGACGGCGGAATTGAACCACATACTCGAAATGGCAGGCGCGATGCAGGCGCTGGCCCATGCGACGGCGGACCATGACGAGGCGATCGACGCCTTTTTCGACCGCCGCCCACCACAGTTCAAAGGAGACTGACCGGCCATGCTATAGGGTTGCGGGTACAGGATTTGGTCACGCGGAGGCGCGGAGACGCGGAGGGAATTTGGCGGATATCGATCGCATCAGCGGAGACGTTCTTGACCTCGCCTTGCGGATGCATCGCGACCTGGGGCCGGGACTGCTCGAAAATGTGTACGAGATGATCCTGGCGGCCAAGCTGACGGCCATGGGCCATCGCGTCGAACGGCAGAAACCCGTGGACATCAGCTATGATGGCTTGGATTTCGCGGCCGCTTTCAGGATCGACCTTTTGGTCGATGACCGCTTGCTGGTAGAGATTAAGTCTACCGAACGCCTCCACCCAGCCCATGCCAAACAATTGCTGACCTATCTTCGCCTGACCAACCAGCCCGTAGGGCTTCTGATCAATTTCGGCGGCGCCACGCTCAAGGAAGGGGTGAAGCGCATAGTCAACGACTATGTCCCCTCCGCGTCTTCGCGCCTCCGCGTGAACCAAATAGAATAAGGAGACTGACCATGTTTGACCTCACAGGAATGACCGCGCTGGTGACGGGCGCTTCGGGCGGGATCGGGTCCGAGATTGCCCGGTCGCTGGCCGCGCAGGGGGCGACGCTGGCGTTGTCGGGCAGCAATGAAGAGAAGCTCAAGGCGTTCGCGGCGGAGCTGGGCGGTGATCATAAGACGCTGGTGTGCAACCTGTCGGACCCGGCTTCGGTCGATGCCCTGGTGCCGCAGGCGGTTGAGGCGCTGGGCGGCAAGCTCGACATATTGGTCAACAATGCCGGGGTCACGCGCGACAATCTGATCCTGCGGATGAAGGACGAGGAATGGTCGACCGTCATCTCCGTCAATCTGGAAGCCGCGTTCCGCCTGTGCCGTGCCGCCGCCAAGCCGATGATGAAGGCCCGCTTCGGGCGCATCATCTCGATCACGTCGGTCGTGGGCGTCACCGGCAATCCGGGCCAGTCCAACTATTGCGCGTCGAAGGCCGGGATCATCGGCATGTCCAAGTCGCTGGGTCAGGAATTGGCGAGCCGGGGCATCACCGTCAATTGCGTTGCGCCTGGTTTCATCCGGTCGGCGATGACCGATGCGCTGAACGACGCGCAGAAGGGGGCTATCCTGCAGAAAATCCCGGTCGGCGACTTGGGCGATGGCGCGGATATCGGTGCGGCCGTGGTCTATCTCGCCAGCCGCGAGGCGGGCTATGTCAACGGCCAGACGCTACATGTGAATGGCGGCATGGCGATGATTTGAGGCTAAGCGACCTGGCGTTTCTTGTTCCCCGGCGGAAGCCGGGGTCCAGGAGCGGCAGGGGATGTACCCAGATACCCTGGACCCCGGCTTTCGCCGGGGAACAGAAAAGGGGCAGTTGGAGCAGAATTGGGCGTTCCTAAGCCCCCATATCCTCCAGCGCGGTGAAGCGTTGCGACCATAGCGCGCCATAGACCGCCAACCATTGCACCACCGGGGCCAGCCCCTTGGCGCGGGCGCTGTAGAAGGTTTCGCGTCCGGCCCTTCGCGCCGTCACGAGCCTGGCGCGTTTGAGCTTGCCCAGGTGGCGCGATACCATGGGTTGCGATACGCCCGCGATCGCGGTCAGCGCGTGGACGCTCTGTTCGCCTTCGCGGACTAGATATTCCAGCAGCGCGCGGCGAGTGCCGTCCGACAAGGCCTTGAACTGGGCGTCGATTGTCGCGCCCCGATTATCTTCCTGTAATCCAACTGTCATCGGCCAGTCATAACCATAGGGTTATCAATGGGTCAACCATTGTTGGCGATTTGGGCCGTCGCGCGCCGTTAACCAAAAAAACTTTGGGTCGGGATGGGCGTGAGTCTTTTGAGTCACACCGCCCTATCTTGAGTCCCGCGCGACTCGCCAGACTCCATATCTTGTGGTTCCCCGCTTCGTTCTCCCCGACATCTGTGTCGTTCGGCATCGGGCAGGCCAGGGTGCCGGGCTTGACGCCGGACTCCCAAGGACTCATCGCTGTTGTTCAAGACGAACGGGGGTTTTTACGCATGGGTGTCATGGAGCGGGTCGCACCGGCGCGACGGAAGAAGGCGATCGCACCGATCGCGGTCGCAGCGGCCGAGATTGCGACCGATTGCCTGCTGCGGGGCGATTGCATCGCGCAGATGGCGGCGCTGCCCGACAATTGCATCGACATGATCTTTGCCGATCCGCCCTATAATCTGCAACTGGGTGGCGACCTGTTCCGGCCCGAAGGCGGACGGGTCGACGCGGTCGACAATGATTGGGACAAGTTCGATACGCTGGGCGCCTATGACCGCTTCACCAAGGCATGGTTGAAACAGGCGCGCCGCATCCTGAAGCCCAATGGTAGCATCTGGGTGATCGGCAGCTATCACAACATCTTCCGCGTCGGCACGGCGTTGCAGGATGAGGGCTTCTGGATCCTCAACGACATCATCTGGCGCAAGGCGAACCCGATGCCCAATTTCAAGGGCACGCGCTTCACCAATGCGCATGAGACGCTGATCTGGGCGAGCCAGGGTGAGGACGCCAAATATACGTTCAACTATAAGGCGATGAAGACGCTCAACGACGAGCTGCAGATGCGGTCCGACTGGGTGCTGCCGATCTGTGGCGGGCAGGAGCGGTTGAAGCGCAACGGGACCAAGGCGCATCCGACGCAGAAGCCGGAATCCTTGCTCTATCGCGTGATGCTGTCCTGCACCAAGCCGGGCGATGTGGTGCTTGATCCTTTCTTCGGGACCGGGACCACCGGCGCGGTGGCCAAGCGGCTGCGGCGTAAATGGATCGGCATCGAGCGGGAGGAATCCTATATCGAGGTCGCGCTGGAGCGGATCGAGGCGGCGCTGCCCTTGGATGAGTCCGCGCTCACCATCATGCAGAGCGCCCGGTCGCAGCCCAAGGTCGCGTTCGGGACGCTGGTCGAAACGGGTTACCTCAAGCCTGGCGCGGTGCTGACTGACGCTAAGCGGCGTTGGCAGGCGGTGGTGCGGGCGGACGGGTCGCTGGCGGTGGGGACCGACACTGGGTCGATCCATAAGATCGGCGCGACATTGCAGAATGCGCCGAGCTGCAACGGCTGGACCTTCTGGCACCATGAGGCCGAGGGCGGGTTGAAGCCGATCGATACGCTGCGTCAGACCTATTTGCTGGCGAACGAGCCTTAATTTTAGCAGGCGTCATCCCCGCGCAGGCGGGGATCCATCTCCTACGTTCGCGACTGGGGATGGGGTGGGAGATGGGTTCCCGCCTTCGCGGGAATGACGGGAAGGGGCCGACAGCATGAAATTACCCGCCGATGCGCGCCTGTACCTGCGGCCGACATGGTTCGTGCCGTCGCCGATCGGCTTGCCGGACGGGTCGGTGGCGCGGATGGGCAATGGGCTGATCTGGTTTCAAGGCTATGAACTGAGCGCCTTTGCCGGACGCGACCGGGTGGCGCGGGTGACGGTGCCGGTGGCCGGTTTCGCCGATGCGATCGCCAGCTTGCCTGATGTCTTGGCGGAGCGGGCGCAGAGGTTGGCCGCCAATATCTCCGCGACCCGCGCGCCGCTTGTCCTTGGCGAACGCACCATCCGGTTCGATGCGCCGCAGGTGATGGCGATCCTGAACGTCACGCCCGACAGCTTTTCGGACGGCGGCAAGCATGTCGGCGATCCGCAGGCGGCGGCCGATGCGGGGTTCGCGATGGCGGCGGCGGGCGCGGCGTTGATCGATGTGGGGGGCGAATCCACGCGGCCACGCGCCGACAAGGTGTGGGAAGGCGATGAGATCGCCCGCATTGCGCCGGTGATCGAGCGGCTGACGGCGGCGGGCGTGCCGGTGTCGGTGGACACGCGCAAGGCGGCAGTCATGGAGGCGGCGTTGGCGGCCGGTGCGAAGATCGTCAATGATGTCAGCGCGCTGGCGCATGATCCGCGCAGCATGGAGGTCTTGGCCGGGGCAGGGTGTCCGGTCATCCTGATGCATGCGCCGTCGGCAGGCGATGATCCGCATGACAATCCTGCGGGCTATGGCGATGTCGTGGCGGATGTGTTCGATCATCTCGAAGGGCGGATCGCCGCTTGCCTTGAGGCTGGCATCGCGCGCGATCGGATCATGGTCGATCCGGGGCTTGGCTTTGGCAAGTCGCTGGCCGACAATCTCGCGCTGGTCAATGGCCTGGCGACGTTTCAGGCGTTGGGTGTGCCATTGCTGTTCGCGGGCAGCCGCAAAAGGCTGATCGGTGCGCTGTCCAACGAAGCGCCCGCTGCCGATCGACTGGGCGGTTCCATCGCGCTGGCGTTCCGTGCCGCGCAACTCGGCGCGCAGATGGTGCGGGCGCATGACGTCAAGGAAAGCGTCCAGGCCTTGCACCTGTGGCGCGGCTTGGCGGACGCCGGATTGAGCGCGATTTAGAGGAAGGTATTATTTTACCCGTCAGGAAAGCCGCCATATCGCTTGACTTGGACGGCTTCCCCAGTCATTAGCGCCCCACTTCCGGGGGTCGGTAACGACCTGCGGTTCTTTAATTCATTCTGGAGTATTGGCACCATGAAGGCGCTGATGAAGACGACCAAGTCGGCAAGCCCGGCAACGGTTGATAAGAAGTGGGTCCTGATCGACGCGGAAGGCCTCGTCGTCGGCCGTCTCGCTTCGACCGTGGCAAATATCCTGCGTGGCAAGCACAAGACCAGCTTCACGCCCCATGTCGATTGTGGTGACAATGTCATCATCATCAACGCGGGCAAGGTGAAGTTCACCGGCAAGAAGCTGACCGACAAGATCTATTACAAGCATACCGGCTATGCCGGCGGCATCAAGGAAACCACGCCCGCCAAGATTTTGGAAGGCCGTTTCCCTGAGCGCGTGCTTGAAAAGGCGATCGAGCGCATGATCCCCCGTGGTCCGCTGGGCCGCCAGCAGATGCGCAACCTGCGCGTTTTCGCCGGTGCCGAGCATCCCCATGAAGCCCAGAACCCCGAAGTGCTCGACTTCGCGTCGCGCAACCGCAAGAACAAGGTGGGTGCATAATGTCCGATAACCGCCAGTCCCTGTCCGACCTCGCGGCGATCGCCGCCGAAGCGGCTGCCGCTCCGGCTGCAGCGCCTGCTGCTCCTGAAGCCGCCGCGACGGCCGCTGCCCCGGTCGAAGCCGAAGCGCCTGCCGCTCCGGTCGAGCCCGCAGCGCCCACCATGCCGCTGCGTGCGCAGGAAATCGACAATCTCGGCCGCGCCTATGCGACCGGTCGTCGTAAGGATGCCGTTGCCCGCGTCTGGGTGAAGCCCGGCACCGGCAAGATCACGGTCAATGGCCGCGATCAGGAAATCTATTTCGCTCGCCCGACCCTGCGTTTGGTCATCAACCAGCCCTTCGGCGTCACCGACCGTAACGGTCAGTATGACGTGATCGCCACCGTCAAGGGGGGCGGTCTGTCCGGCCAGGCCGGTGCGGTCAAGCATGGCATCGCCCAGGCGCTGACCAAGTACGAGCCTGCGCTGCGCAGCGCGGTCAAGGCCGAAGGCTTCCTGACCCGCGACAGCCGCGTCGTCGAGCGTAAGAAGTACGGCAAGGCGAAGGCGCGCAAGAGCTTCCAGTTCTCGAAGCGCTAAGTCGATACCGACTGCAAGTTCAGGAAAGGGGCCGGTTTTCCGGCCCCTTTTTTCGTGCGCACGCTTCGTCTGATCGCTTGAGTGCCCCGGCCCGATGCAATAGCCTGCGTGGCGACAGGCGGATGCCGGGGGATGTTCGGGGGTTTATGAGACAGACGATGTGGATGGCGATGCCGATCGCCACGATGGTTGCTGCGCCGGCTGTGGCGGGTGAAATGCCGCTCTATCAGGCGGCACCCGCCTGGGTGGAGAAGGCCAGCGTGCCGCCGCTGTCGAGCTTCGAGGGCGAACCGCCGACGATGCTGTTGTTCGACAGCCAGCAGCGGGTGGAGGATGGCCGCCTGTGGAGCTATGCCGATGTCGCGACCCGTGCAGGGTCGGCCGAAGCGCTGGCGCAACTCTCCTCGCTTACCCTGCCATGGGCACCCGACAAGGGCGACCTCATCATCCATGAAGTGTCGATCCTGCGCGGTGACCAGGTGATCGATGCGCTGGCGGGCGACAAGCGCTTTGCCGTGCTGCGCCGCGAGGAAAATCTCGAAGCGCGGCAGATTACTGGCGTTCTTACCGCGACGTTGGCGGTCGAAGGGGTGCAGGTCGGCGATATTGTCCGCCTGCGCTATACGACGTCGATGAAGGATGATGCGCTCGGTGGACATGTCCAGGGTGCGATGGGGCTGTTCGCTGCGCCGTTGCGGATGGGACAGGGGCGGCTGCGTGTCCAATGGTATGAGCGCAGCGGGGCCAAGTGGAAATTGCTGGCCAAGGATGCAGTGGTCAAGCAGCAGAAAAAGGGCGGGTTCAACGAACTGACCGTCGCCCTGCCATTGGTCAAGCAGCCGGAGATGCCGGAGGATGCGCCGCTGCGCTATCGCCATCCACCCTTGTTCGAACTGTCCACCTTCGCGTCCTGGGCCGATGTATCGAAGACGATGGCACCGCTTTATGCGACCGAGGGGCTGATCGCGCCGGGTAGCGGGCTGGCGGGCGAACTGGACAGGCTGAAGGCGTCGGGCGGGTCGCCGCGCGCGAAGGCGGCCGCGGCGCTGCAACTGGTGCAGGATAGTATCCGCTATCTGGCGATCGGCATGAATGGTGGCAATTATGTGCCCCAGACCCCGGCGCAGACCTGGACGCTGCGCTATGGCGATTGCAAGGCCAAGACACTGCTGTTGCTGGCATTGCTGCGGGGCATGGGGATAGAGGCGGAGCCAGTGCTGGCCAGTTCCGCCATGGGTGATTTCGTGCCGGAACGGTTGCCCAGCGTCGCCGCGTTCGACCATGTGCTTGTGCGCGCGACGATCGATGGCGAGACGCTGTGGATGGATGGCACGGGCAGCGGCGCGCGGATCGACGATCTGGGCGATACGCCGCCTTTCGGCACGGTGCTGCCGGTGCGGACGGCGGGTGCGGACCTGCTGCCGATCCAGACCCGCGCCAACGCGCGGCCGATCATAGATATCGCGATCGAGGCCGACGAGAGCGGTAGCGTTCGGCTGCCCAGCATCTTCGATGCGGTGGCCGTGTTGCGCGGCCCGGCGGCGTCCATGATCAATGTCGCGCTGGGGCAACTCGATACCAAGCAGCGCGCCGACATGGTGCGCGGTTTCTTCATGCGGCAAATGGGACAGTCGCAGTTCAGCGACGTCAGCGTGGCGATGGATGCCGCGACGGCGACCACGACGCTGAAAGCGCATGGCGTGACGACGACGCCCTGGCGCCTGGAGGATAATCGTCATCGGCGTAGCATTGGCCGGGGCGTCAACGACATCAGCTTCGCGCCTGATCGCGGGCGTCCGGCGTGGATCGATATTCCCGTGGCGACGCCGCCGCCGTCGGGGGTGCGCTATCGGCTGAAATTGCGCTTGCCCGATGGCGGCAAGGGCTATGTGCTGGAAGGCGACCAGAATGTCAGCCAGTCGATCGCGGGCTTCACGATCAAGCGCAATGTCCAGCTGCGCGACGGGCTACTCGAACTGGATGAGCGGATGGATTCGACCGGGGTGGAGATCGCGGCCGCGCAGGTGCCTGATGAACGCGATCGGCTCGCCACGGCGCAGGCACTGGCCCCGCGCTTGATTGCACCCGCCAAGCCGACCTTCCACTGGGACGCGCCTTATGGCGTGGTGGCGAACTGGCCGCAGATCAAAGCGGGCGAGCAGGCTTTTACGAAGGCGATCGCCGACGACCCCGATAAGGCATCGGGCTATAGCGACCGTGCGAGTTTCCGTTGGGGCGTGGGCGATCAAAAGAAGGCACTCGCTGATCTCGACAAGGCGATTTCCATCGAACCGGACGTCAATCGCTATCTCAACCGGGCTGATCGGCGGTTCAAGCTGGGCGATGTGCCCGGCGCGCTGGCAGATGCACGGATGGCGCGGCAACTCGACCCCTCTGCCTTTAGCGCGATCAGCGCCGTTACCACTTATCTTGCCGAAAGTGACAAGTTGGACGAGGCGCTGGTGATGGTGGATCAGCGGATCGCCATTGGCGGTGAAACCCGCGACGCCTATCGTCGGCTCAAGACCAGCCTGCTCGGCACCTATGGCGATGCGGCCAAGGCGGTCGAATTGCTCGACGCGCATATTGCGGAGAAGCCCGGTCTGACGGCACTGCTCAACGAACGCTGCTGGATCAAGGGTACGCGCAACATCATGCTCGATAGTGCCCTCACGGATTGCACCCGTGCGATCGAAACGAGCACCGTCACCGTGGCTGCGCTCGATAGCCGTGCCATGGTCTGGTTCCGCATGGGACGCTATCAGGACGCGTTGCAGGATCTTAATGCCGTGATCGATCAAGGGCCGGGGCAGTCGCAGAGTCATTTCATGCGCGGAATCGTTCTGCATCGGCTCGGTCGCGGTGGAGAAGGCGAGTCCGATATTGCCTTAGCGCGCAGGATAGACCCGCGTACGGATGCGGACTATGCGCGGTTCGGTATCAAGCCATGATCATCGCAACAGCTATCGGCGATTTCGTTACGGGAGCGGTTTGACGGCAACCTTTATTCTGATTGTCGGTTGAATAGGCAACACCAACCAACAGGAGACTGAACATGGGTGAAGCAACTGACAAGCTGAAGGCCGCTGGCAACAAGCTGGCCGGCAACGTCAAGGAAGCCGTTGGCAAGGCGACGGACAATGAGCGTTTGGAAGCCGAGGGCAAGGCCCAGCAGGTCAAGGGCACCGGTCAGGATGTGGCTGGTTCGGTCAAGGGTGCGCTCGGCGACAAGATCTGACGCCACCGCTACCCAATGAATAGGAAGCCCCGCCCTAACCGGCGGGGCTTTCTTTTTGCGTCAGATAGGCTTTCACGTCTCGCCGCAATTCCCCGGCGCACAGATATAGCGCGATGACGTTCGGAATGGCCATCAGGAAGAAGCTGGAATCGACGATCCCAACGACCCGGCCCAGATCGATCGCGGCGGCTGGTGGCAGGGCGACAACGTATAGGATTTTGTAGGTCCATTGCGCGCGCGCGCCGTGCCCGAAGAGATAGCCCCAGGCCTGCAGGCCATAGAAGCCCCAAGCGACCAGCGTCGAATAGGCGAAGAGGAACACCACGACAGCCAGCAGCCAGGGAAACCAAGGCGAAACCTGGGCGAAGGCGGCCGAGGTGATGGCGATGCCTTCCAGCCCGCTATTCCATGTGCCCGCCACGACGAGCGCCAAACCGCCCAATCCGCACACGATCATCGTGCCGAGCAGCGGCTCCAGCAGCGCCACCAGGCCTTCGGACACGGGATGGCGCGCGCGGGCGAGGCTGTGTGCCATGACGGCCGAGCCGACACCGGCCTCACTGGCGAACACCGCGCGGCGCATACCCGCGACGAAGGCACCCACTGCGCCGCCGGTGGCCGCATTGCCGGTCCAGGCACCGTCCCAGATCAGCACGAGCGCGCCGGGGATGGCGCCCAAGTGCAGGATCAGAATCGCGAACACCCCGACCAGATAGACGGCGACCTTGAGCGGGGTCAGCCGCTTGGCGACCTCGCCCAGCCAAGCCGCGCCGCCCAGCGTCACCAGCGCCACCGCGCTGGCCAGGAAAATGCCATAGCCCCAGCCGTTGGTGAGGCCGGTGACGACTTTGACCTGCGCGAAACTCTGGTTGACCTGCACCATCGGGATCGCCCCGAACAAAGCGAAAAAGGCGTAGGCACCGCCCAGCGCCAGTCCGACCTTGGGCCAGCCGCGCGCCGCGCCGACGGCCTTCAAGACATACATCGGCCCGCCATGGACATGGCCCTGCGCATCGAACACGCGATATTTGAGGCCGAGCGTGACTTCGGCCATCTTCACCGTCATCGCGAACCAGCCGATGACGAACATCCACAGGATCGCGCCCGGCCCGCCCATCGTCAGGGCGACGGCGACGCCCGCAATATTGCCAAGGCCGATCGTGCCGGACAGCGCGGTGCTGAGCGCTGCCCATTGGCTGACATCGCCCTGCGCTTCGCCCTTTTCCGGCTGGGTGCGCAGGATGCGGATTGCGCGGCCGACCTGGGTAATATTGGGGAAGCCCAGCCACAGCGTGAAGAACAGCATCGGCAGCGCGAGGTAGAGGACGATCAGTTCGATCTGCGTGCCCAGCATCGGCAGCTTGAAGAACACGGCGGCCGAGATGGCATCGACGATGGCGTTGAAATTTTCCATTCTGCGCCGATGGCGGGCGACGGGTGGATTGTCGATCAAGAAAAACTTGCCGCGCCTTGCCTATCGGCTGCAGCGTCGCGGTTGTGGCTTGATACCGGGCGGCTCTCCGGTGCATGACACGGGCATGAGCAGGCAATATTTCGGCACCGACGGTATCCGCGGGCGCACCAACCAATGGCCCATGACCCCAGACCTGGCGATGAAGGTCGGCATGGCGGCGGGCACGCATTTCCTGCGTGGTGCCCATCGCCATCGCGTCGTGATCGGCAAGGATACGCGGCTGTCGGGCTATATGGTCGAAAATGCGCTGGTCGCGGGCTTTACCGCCGTGGGCATGGACGTGGTGCAATTCGGGCCGATCCCGACGCCCGCCGTCGCGCTGCTCGCCCATTCGATGCGGGCGGATCTGGGCGTCATGATTTCGGCCAGCCACAATCCCTATTTCGACAATGGTATCAAGCTGTTCGGGCCGGATGGTTACAAACTGTCTGATGAGGATGAACTGAAGATCGAGGCGCTGATCGGGCAGGAGATTGCGCTTGCGCCGTCCAAGGATATTGGCCGCGCACGCCGGGTCGAGGATGCGCGCGGGCGCTATATCCATGCGGTCAAGTCCAGCTTTCCCGCCGACCTGCGGCTCGATGGCCTCAAGATCGTGGTCGATTGCGCCAATGGCGCGGCCTATCAGGTCGCGCCATCCGCTTTGTGGGAATTGGGCGCGACGGTCGTGGCGGTTGGGGTGAGCCCCAATGGCACGAATATCAACGACGGCTGCGGATCGACATCGCCTCTGCTCTGCCAGGAAACCGTCGTCTCGTCGGGCGCGGATATCGGCATTGCGCTGGACGGTGATGCGGACAGGCTGATCGTGGTCGATGAGAAGGGCCAGATCGTCGATGGTGATCAGATCATGGCGCTGATCGCGACCAATTTCGCGCGCGACGGGATGCTGCGCGGCGGCGGGCTGGTCGCGACGGTGATGTCCAATCTGGGCCTGGAGCGCTGTCTGACCGGGCAGGGGATCGCGCTGGAGCGGACCAAGGTCGGCGATCGCTATGTGCTGGAGCGGATGCGGGAGGGTGGGTTCAATGTCGGGGGCGAACAGTCGGGGCATATGATCCTGTCCGACTATGCGACCACCGGCGACGGCACGGTCGCGGCGTTGCAGGTGCTGGCCGCGCTGGTCCGGTCGGGCAAGCCCGCCAGCGAGACGCTGCACCAGTTCGATCCGGTGCCGCAATTGCTCAAAAATGTGCGCTTTGCTGGCGGCAAGCCGCTGGACCATGCGGACGTGCAGCGCGTCATCGCGCAGGCGGAGGCGGAACTGGCCGGTGTGGGTCGGCTCGTCATCCGCCCGTCGGGGACTGAGCCTGTGATCCGGGTGATGGCCGAAGGCGACAGCGCGGATCAGGTGAGGGACGTGGTCGAGCGGATTTGCGCTGCGGTCGAGAAGGCGGCGGCGTGAATCTTCATTACCGTCGCCATCCCAGCGAACGCTGGGATCTCGCTTGCTTTGGTTCGAGCAAAAGGAAAAGAGAGATGCCAGCGTGCGCTGGCATGACGGAGATGGGCGATGCTTGAGATGCACCCCGATTGCGAGCGCTGCGGCGCGGATTTGCCGGCCGATGTGCCGGGCGCGTTCATCTGTTCGTTCGAGTGCACCTTTTGCGCGACTTGTGCCGAAGCGCTGGACGATCGTTGCCCCAATTGCGGCGGCGAGTTGATGGACCGGCCGACGCGAACGGGGAAGGCGCTGGCCACCAACCCTGCCGCCGCCGTGCGCCGGTATAAGCCATGACGCCTGCGCGGATTTTGATCATCGCCGGGTCCGATAGTGGCGGGGGCGCGGGGATTCAGGCGGACCTCAAGACGGTGACGTTGCTTGGCGGCTTTGCCATGACGGCGATTACCGCGATCACGGCGCAAAATACGTTGGGGGTGCAGGGCGTCCACCCTATCCCGACGGACATGGTGCTGGCGCAGATGGAGAGCTGTATCAGCGATATCGGCGTCGATGCGGTGAAGATCGGCATGATCGGGTCGGCGCAGACGGCGATGGCGGTAGCGGAGCGGCTCACGGTGCTTGATGGCGTCCCTATCGTCTTCGATCCCGTGATGGTCGCGACGAGCGGGTCGTTGTTGGCGGATGCGGATACGATTGCGGCTTTCCACAAGTTGATGGCCATCGCGACTTTGGTGACGCCCAATATTCCTGAACTGGCGGCGCTCGGCGGGGAGGCGATCGCGGCGCGTTTTGGCACCCATGTTCTGGCCAAGGGCGGGCATGGCGAGGGGGTGATGCTCACTGACCGGCTGATCGGGCCGCATGGCGTTGCCGAAACCTGGAGCGATGCGCGGATCGACACGCCGCATACCCATGGCACCGGCTGCACCATGGCCAGCGCGATTGCGACTGGGTTGGGGCAGGGGATGACTCTGACCGACGCGATCACGCGGGCGCGGGATTATGTGCGGGCGGCGTTGAGGCTGGCGCCGGGCTTTGGCGGTGGGCATGGGCCGATGGGGGCGCCGTTCACTTTCCATGCCTGATTTTGCGCATGAAAGCCTGCACCATCCGGGCCTGGTCGCCGGGGTGGATGAAGCGGGGCGGGGGCCGTTGGCGGGGCCGGTGGTGGCGGCTGCCGTGATCCTGCGCGTTGAAGATTGTCCGCAGGGGTTGGACGACAGCAAGAAATTGTCGGCGACCCGCCGGGCGGCGCTGGAGGTGGAGATCAAGGATCGGGCGGTCTGCTGGGGGCTGGGCGTTGCCAGTGTCGAGGAGATCGACCGGCTCAATATCCTTTGGGCGACGATGTTGGCGATGACCCGTGCGGTGGCAGCGTTGGGGCGGGATTGCGCGCATGTGCTGGTCGATGGCAATCGCTGCCCGGACTGGTCCCATGCGTCGAGCGCGATCGTCGGCGGCGATGCCAAGAGCCTCTCGATCGCCGCGGCCTCGATCCTGGCCAAGGAAGCGCGGGACCGGATGATGGTGGAGGCAGCAGTGCGGCATCCCCATTATGGCTGGGCCAGCAACAAGGGCTATGGCAGCGCGCAGCATCTTGCGGCGCTGCGGACGCATGGGCCGACGCCGCTGCATCGGCGCAGCTTTGCGCCGGTTGCGCAGTTGGTGCTGCTTTAGGGGGTTTCTCCTCATTCTTCCGTGTCCCCCCTCCCGTTCGTCCTGAGTAGCCATTGAGCGAAGTCGAAATGGCGTATCGAAGGATCAAGCGCGTCGCATGATGCTTCGATACGGGTCTTCGACTTCGCTCAGCCCCTACTCAGCACGAACGGAGAGTGGAGGCTCTTGGTTCATCTCCAACCTCCTAACCCAACTCCCCCACCTCCCTGTCCCAAGGCGGGACCGATGCGATAAAGCGCTTGTCTGCCTCTGGTGCGCGGCGGGGTTATGGTTAAGAAAGGCTTATGCTTTTCTTCCGGCTGCTTATTCTCCTGTGTTGCGCATCTTTCCATGTGCCGTCCGTGCGGGCGCAGGTTGCGGATGCGCCGCTCAGGCCGGGGGCGTTTAGCTGGAACGACGATGGGGTCGCGGACGGGCCGCTCTATTTGATCGTCAGCCTCGCGCGGCAGCAGGTTCATGTCTATCGCGGCGACCGGCTGATCGGCGCGGCCAGCGTGTCGACGGGGACGAAAAACAAGGCCACGCCGACCGGCAACTTCCCGATCCTGCAAAAGCGGCAATGGCACCGCTCCAACCTCTATAGCAATGCGCCGATGCCGTTCATGCAGCGGCTGACCTGGGACGGGATCGCGCTGCATGCGGGGCATAATCCGGGCTATCCCGCCAGCCATGGCTGCATCCGGCTCCCTTATGCCTTTGCGCAAAAACTGTTTGCGCTGACGCGGATCGGCACGTTGACGCAAGTGACGACCGACCGGCTGAGCGCCGCGCTGATGCTCGACCCGCTGGTGCTGGGCGATGCCGGCAGCAGCGTGGTGACTTTTGGGATGGGCGGCGTAGACATGCGCGGCGGGGCGGGGCCGTTCGCGCCGAGTCTGGAGATCGATCCGGGGATTTTCGGCAGTTGGGGGCGGTGGTGACGGGCCGGAGGCGCGTTCCGCAGTTTTGCAAAATCATGTGAAGTTCACACCGTCGCTGGCCGAGGGTTTGTGCGGGGGACGGACGGGTGGCGTGAACTTCGCAATAGGCGAATTTTTGCGAAGTGTGGGGTGGCGTGCGGGGGCGCGCGAGGGATGAGGGGGCGGACGGGGAGAAAGAGCCGGTCGAGCATGGCATAGGTTGGGGGATGTAGGACAGGGGTATCGACTGGCACCAAGGCCGCCTTCGATCATACTTGCATCGTGTAACGATACGCGATACACATCGTCATGATCATCGGGTTCCGGCACAAGGGGCTTGAGGCCTTTTATACCAGCGGCACGACGCGGGGCATTCAGGCATCCCATGCGAAGAAAATTCGCAATATCCTTGGCCTGCTCGACGTGGCGGCGGGGCCAGCGGATATGCATTTGCCGTCCTTCAAACTGCACGCGCTGAAGGGCGATTTGAAGGGGCATTGGTCGGTGTGGGTCAATGGCAACTGGCGCGTGACGTTCCGCTTTGTCGGCACCGATGCCGAACTTGTCGATTATCAGGATTATCATTGAGGCCATGACGATGATGCATAACCCTCCCCATCCCGGCGAATTGCTGCGTGATGAAGTCATTATGGCGCTCGGCCTGTCCGTCACCGAAGCGGCCAGCCGCCTCGCCATGTCGCGCGTCGCCCTTTCGCGCGTGCTGAATGGCAAGGCGGCGATCAGCCCTGATCTGGCCCTGCGGCTGGAGCAGGCGGGTACAAGCACCGCGCGCGCATGGCTGGCCATGCAGGCCAATTACGACCTGTGGCGCGCGCGTGAGAATGGGCAGCCGGTGGTGCGTCGGTTGCAGGAGTTGGCTTGAGGGGAAGTGCTTTGGGCTGTAGTGCTGTTGTTTGGACGAAGCCTGCAAATGCGCGTTTTTTCTGACTGAGGCCGTACTATACTAGATAATCAGAACTTCGTTTCTCAGAGCAATGCCACGCACCTTTCATATGGGCTGACACTTGGTTAGGCAGCAATATTAAGATTATGCAATTTTCAAAGAGGGGCAGGCGTTAAAATATGGTGATCAAACCCACCGTATCGATCTCGGATATTGAATTTTCGGGCGGGCAGAAATTCACCTTTTCTACCAATGAAAAAATTATTCTGGTCGGGTCCAACAATAGCGGCAAATCTCAAACTTTGCGTGAAATTATGCAGATATGCAAAGATAGAGGCAATGTTAGAACTGTGGTTGTAAAGGATGCTACGTTCCAAAAGATTGGAAGTATTAACGATTTGCGAGAATTTCTCGATAAAAATGCAGAATTTAATGGTACTAATTACCACTATAAAAGCTGGTCATTGCCATACAAGCATGTAGATTTTTGGAATTTGCAAAATAATCTTCCTCACGGACTTGCCGCAGGATTCATCAAAAATATCGATGCCAATGATCGCCTGCAAATTTGCAAACAACAGAACAGCATTTCGGCTAATGAGCAGAAGTCCAAGCCTCAACACGTTCTGTACGACGACTCCGCATTGATGAAGAAGGTTAGCGGCCTTTTCCGCGCTGCCTTTGGTCGCGATATCATGTTTGATTATAGGGGCGGTAAGGTACTGCCCATTCATGTGGGGACACTTCCAGACGATGGTTTGATCGATCGCGTGGGCGACGCTTATGTTGCGGCTGTACGTGCCAATCCATTGCTCGATCAGCAAGGCGACGGTATGAAAAGTTACGCGGGGATTCTGTTCGAAACCCTTGTCGTTGATCTCGATATCAATCTGCTCGACGAGCCTGAGGCATTCCTCCATCCACCGCAAATGCGTCGGCTCGGAGAAACCCTCGCTTCGGAGGTCAAGGGTCAGCTGATCGTTGCGACGCACAGCAGCGATATCATGCGGGGATTTCTCGAAGGCACCAAAGGAAATGTTCGAGTTCTGCGCATCCGACGCGAGGGGGATCGCAACTTGGTGTCAGAGGCCCCTGCCGACATCATTCAGGAATTGTGGACGCGCCCTGAACTGCGATATTCCAATGCGCTTGAAGGCGTGTTCCACGAACAAACCATCATCTGCGAAGACGACAGCGACTGCCGCCTTTTCAATGCAATGGCGGACTACCTCGAAGCGAACGACGATAGGCAATGGCTCGACACCGCTTACGTTCCGACAGGTGGGAAGCATGGCGTCAGCAAAATCGCGCAAGCCCTCAGAAGTATCGGTGTTCCCATAAAGGCGGTGTTCGATATCGATTTCCTCTCTGAGGAAAATCTTGTTGAGCAAACGGTGAAAGCATTTGGCGGCGACTGGTGCGAATTTGCAAGGCTGTGGTCACGCCTTGATTCAGCTATAAGAAAAGGCGTGAAAGCGAAGTCGAATCCTGAAATCAAGGAAGAGCTCATCAGTTTGCTGGAATCTTGGTCTGATGACAATTTACCGCGAGGTAATATCAACGAAAAAATGAAGCAAAATTCCGCGTGGAGCCAAGTTAAGCATTTCGGAAAAGCAGCTGTTCCCAAAGGGGATGCACAGGCATGTTACAAAAACCTGAAAAACAAGCTTGAAGGTATCGGCATCTATTTAGTCGATGTAGGTGAAATCGAGAACTTCTACCCTGAGATCGGTAAGCATGGGCCAAAATTTGTTAACAAGCTCTTGTCTGAGGTAGCTCTGGGCGATGAAAGCCTCAATGATCTGAGAAAATTCGTATCATCGGTTCACTTCGGTCCACATTCACCGTTGCCCGGCGATGTCCCGGACGAGGATGGCGAGCGCTGAGGCCCGAAAAGTCGTGCAGGTCTGAAACGGCCAGATTGTTCAAGACTTGGTCCCTCAAGCAACCCGATGCTTGGTCTACGCGAACGTCAGGTTATGTGACCGGCAATGGGTAGATAAATTAGCTGTGTTCGGCGCATTCCTACCAACCCGGCCACCCTAAAAAAACGGCCAACCCGTCGCCGGATCGGCCGTTCTTTCATACCCCGCGCAATGCGCCCGGCATCACGCCGCTTGCGCCGCCTCCTCGCTCGCGGGCAAACGGATCAGATAGTCGAACGCCGACAAGCCTGCCGTTGAGCCTGCGCCCATGGCGATGACGATCTGCTTGTAGGGGACCGTCGTGCAATCGCCGGCTGCAAACACACCCGGCACGCTGGTTTCGCCGCGGGCGTCGATTTCGATTTCGCCGCGGGGGGACAAAGCGACTGCGTCCTTCAACCATTCGGTGTTGGGGACGAGGCCGATCTGGACGAAGATGCCTTCCAGCGCGACGTCATGTTCGGTGCCGCTGTTGCGGTCCTTGTAGGACAGGCCGGTGACGCGGTCGCCATCGCCATCGACCTTCGACGTGAGCGCCGAGGTGATGATCTTGACGTTGGGCAGGCTGGCGAGCTTGCGCTGCAGCACCGCGTCGGCGCGGAGCTGGCTGTCAAACTCGATCAGCGTCACATGGGCGACGATACCGGCGAGGTCGATCGCGGCTTCGACGCCGCTATTGCCGCCGCCGATCACTGCGACGCGCTTGCCCTTGTAGAGCGGGCCATCGCAATGCGGGCAATAGGCGACGCCCTTGTTGCGATATTCCTCTTCGCCGGGCACGCCCATCTGCCGCCAGCGCGCGCCGGTTGAGAGGATGAGGGTGCGGCCCTTCAGCGAGGCACCATTTTCCAGCACGACCTCATGATAGCCGCCTTCGGTGCGGGCCGGGATCAGCTTCGCCGCCTTTTGCAGGTTCATGATTTCGACGTCATAATCCTTGACGTGCGCTTCCATGGCGGAGGCCAGCTTTGGCCCTTCGGTGCGCGAGACGGAGATGAAATTTTCGATATCCATCGTGTCGAGCACCTGGCCGCCGAAGCGTTCTGCCGCGACGCCGGTGCGGATGCCCTTGCGCGCGGTATAGATGGCCGCCGCCGCGCCAGCGGGACCGCCGCCGACGATGAGGACTTCGAAGGGTTCCTGGGCCTTGATCTTTTCGGCGGCGCGGGTGGCGGCGCCGCTGTCGATCTTGGCGACGATCTGTTCCAGTTCCATCCGGCCGCTGGCGAAGGGTTCGCCGTTCAGGAAAACGGTGGGGACGGCCATGACCTTGCGGCTGTCGACCTCCTCCTTGAACAGCGCGCCGTCGATGGCGACGTGGCTGATGCGGGGGTTGAGGACGCTCATGAGGTTGAGCGCCTGCACCACGTCGGGGCAGTTCTGGCAGGAGAGCGAGACATAGGTTTCGAAGGCGAAGTCGCCGTCGATATCCTTGATCTGCTGGATCAAGTCCTGCGCAGCCTTGGACGGGTGGCCGCCGACCTGCAGTAGCGCCAGGACGAGCGAGGTGAATTCATGGCCCATCGGCAGGCCCGCGAACCGCACGCCGATATCGGTGCCTGCGCGGCGGATCATGAAGCTGGGGACGCGCTTGTCGGTGCCGGTGACGACGGTCACCTTGTCCGACAGTTCGGCGATATCGCCCAGCAATTCGCCCAGTTCGCGCGACTTTGCGCCTTCATCCAGCGAAGCCACCAGCTCGATCGGCTGAGTGATGTTCGCCAGATAGCCTTTCAGCTGTCCTTTGAGATTTGCGTCCAACATCGTGCCTTGCTCCGTTGCATGAAAGCGGGCCGCCGCCGCATATGAGGGAGGGGGGCGTGCGGCGGCCCTTCGGGGGATGGTGCGACCCAAAGACCCCGATGAGAATAGGATGACGGTTTAGATAGCGTTGAAGGGTCCGCCGGGTTCCGTGCCCTTTGGGGCAACCAGGCGGCCGTTCAGGGCAGCGCGGCCAAGGGGGCCGCGCTGCGGGTCGTTTTTAGATCTTGCCGACGAGGTCGAGCGAAGGGGCGAGGGTGGTTTCGCCTTCTTCCCACTTGGCGGGGCAGACTTCACCGGGATGGGCGGCGACATATTGCGCCGCCTTCACCTTGCGGAGCAGTTCGGTCGCGTTGCGGCCGACGCCTTCCGAGGTGATTTCCATGAACTGGATCACGCCTTCGGGATCGACCAGGAAGGTGGCGCGGTCGGCGAGGCCGACGCCCGGACGCATCACGTCGAAATTGTTGGTGATCTGGCCCGACTGGTCACCCAGCATATAATAGTTGATCTTGCCGATGGCAGGCGAGGTGTCGTGCCAGGCCTTGTGGCTGAAATGGGTGTCGGTCGAGACCGAATAGACTTCGACGTTCAGCGACTGGAGGGTCGGGTAGATGCCGGCCAGGTCTTCCAGTTCGGTGGGGCAGACGAATGTGAAGTCAGCGGGGTAGAAGAAGAAGATCGCCCACTTGCCCTTCACGTCGGCATCGGTGACGTCGACGAACTTGCCTTCCTTATAGGCGGTCGCTGCGAACGGCTTGATGGTGGTGTTGATGAGAGCCATGGGCTGTCCAGTTCCTTATGTGGGTTGCTGTTGCCTGACCCATGTAGGGAAGCGGGCAGTGTAATGGAAATTGGTTTTCTCGGATGGGGAGAGTGAGAAAAGCGATCACAGCCGATCGGATTGATCGACCCACTCACCGCGCCATTGGCCGAGCGCCAACATCATCGCGCGTTCGACCATGGCCTGCGCCTCCTCTGCCGAGAAGGTCGAGGGATCGAGGCAGAGTTCGAGCCAGAGGCCATCGACGAGCGCGGTCAGGCTGATCGCGGCGAGCCGGGCGCGGGCGGGTGGCATTTCGGGCACGGCGGCGCGCAGCAGGGTTTCGAGCTGGGCGCGGGTGGCGGCATAGACTTGCGCATGGACGGCGGCGATGGCGGGATCGCTTTTGACGAGGCTCCAGAAGGCGATCCAGGTGGCGAGCAGGTCCGGGTCCAATATGGGCGCGCGGAAATTGGCTTGGAGACAGGCGCGCAGCCGGTCGCGCGGATCATCGCCGGCCTCCTCCACCGCCTGGTCCAGCGCGGCGGAGACGGTCGCGCCGACATCGAGATAGGTGGCGAGGATGAGCGCGTTGACGCCCTCGAAATAATGGGTGAGCAGGCCGGACGATACGCCCGCCTGCGCGCAGATCGCGCGGACGGAGGTTCCGCCGACGCCCTTTTCCGCGAGGCAGCGGGCGGTCGCCTCGATCAAGGCCTGACGCCGGACGTCGGGCGTTTCGCGGACGAATCTCGCCCTGGGTCGTTGCATCATGCTGTTCGTCATATCGTCCCCCCGCCTCGCGTGTTTGGCGATAGACGGCGGCGCTGGCAAGGCGACGTCTTAGGCGCGGAGGGATCGAATGTGCCGTTTCGCGACTTGTTCTGCCCGATAGCCAAGGAGATCGACCGATGACCTGCCGCCTCTCGCCCCGCTTTGCGCTGCCGTTGCTGCTGGCTGGCGCGCTCCTGACCGGATGCGGTCCTGCCGCCGAGACGAACAATGTCGCCAATACTACGGCCAATGCGCCGACGGTCGAGACGATCGAGGATAGCGATGCGATCAATAGCGCGGATGGCCCGGCGGGGCGCTTGCCGACCGACGACTGGATCGGCCGCTGGACCGGGCCGGAAGGGTTGTTCCTCGACATCCAGCCCTCGCCTGATGGGAAGCCGGGCAGCTATGCACTGACCAACAAGGATAATCTCGATCGGCAGGGTGATTATGCCGGCATGGCCGAAGGGGCGATGATCCGTTTCACGCGCGATGGGAAGGAACTGATGATCCGGCCGGGCACGGGAGCGGAGACGGGGTTCAAATATCTCGCCGACAAGACCGACTGCCTGATCGTGGTGGCCGGGCAGGAGGGCTATTGCCGATAAGGCGAGATGTGGCGCGCGCGACGACTCCGCGACCACTGACGCGGCTTGTCGCGCAGCAGATGCCGCGCGTGGCGTGCGGTCGTCGGCAGGCTGGACCTGCATTCGTATAAAATCTCTGCTGCGCGCGATTGAAAAGGACTTGGCGGCCTTGCCTCTTGCCTCTATCGGCGCATGGCTCTAGGGCATTGCCTTAACGGTTATTCACAACCACCAACGATACCAGTCAAGAAGGACCACTCATGAGTGAGACCGCGGATCGCGTAAAGAAAATCGTCGTCGAGCATCTGGGCGTTGAAGCCGAAAAGGTGACCGAGGATGCCAGCTTCATCGACGATCTGGGCGCTGACAGCCTCGACATCGTTGAGCTGGTCATGGCGTTCGAAGAAGAATTCGGCGTCGAAATCCCCGACGATGCGGCCGAGAAGATCGCCACCGTCAAGGATGCCATCGATTATATCGACAGCAAGCAGTAAGGCGTTTCGCGGCCCGCAATAAGCGGGCCGCCTTTCGTGTTAGGAAATGGCTCCTCCTGTCCGGTGACCCCGGAGCGCGGGGAGCTTTTTCGTATCTGATGCAGCGTTTGCAGGCCGGATCGGCCAGACCTACATTGCGTCAAAGAGACTATTTCGGAGCAAATATATGCGTCGCGTCGTCGTAACCGGCCTTGGCATGGTCAGCCCGCTTGGCGGGGATGTGGAAACCACATGGAAGAACATCATCGCGTCCAAATCCGGCGCGGCGACGATCACGCGGTTCGACCCGACCGATTATAAGTGCCGCATCGCATGCGAAGTGAAGCCCAAAGAGCATGAATATGGCTTTGACCCCTATTTGGAGGTGGATCACAAGATCCAGCGCCAGGTCGACCTGTTCATCGTCTTCGGCATCGCCGCCGCGAGCGAGGCGCTGCGCGACGCGGGCCTGCTCAACATGACCGAGGAGGAACGGTTCCGGGCCGGTTGCTCGATCGGGTCGGGCATCGGCGGCCTGCCGGGCATCGAGAGCGAATCGCTGGTCCTGGCGAACAAGGGGCCGAGCCGGGTCAGCCCGCATTTCGTCCATGGCCGCCTGATCAACCTGATCTCTGGCCAGGTCAGCATCAAATATGGCCTGATGGGACCGAACCATGCGGTCGTCACCGCTTGCTCGACCGGCGCCCATTCGATCGGCGACGCCGCGCGCATGATCGCGATGGACGATGCCGACGTCATGCTGGCGGGTGGCGCGGAGAGCGCGATCTGCCCGATCGGCATCGCCGGTTTCTCGCAGGCGCGGGCGCTCTCGACCAATTTCAACGACGATCCGACGCGCGCCAGCCGCCCCTATGACGTCAACCGCGACGGTTTCGTCATGGGCGAAGGCGCGGGCGTCGTCGTGCTGGAGGAATATGAGCGGGCCAAGGCGCGCGGCGCGAACATCTATGCCGAAGTGCTGGGCTATGGCCTGTCGGGTGACGCTTATCATGTCACCGCGCCGCACCCGGAAGGCTCCGGGGCGTTCCGTTCGATGCAGATGGCGCTCAAGAAGTCGGGCCTCAGCCTTGAAGATATCGACTATGTGAACGCGCATGGCACATCGACGCCGATGGGCGACGAACTGGAACTGGGCGCAGTGCGCCGTTTGTTCGGCGACCAGATCGGCGCGATGTCGATGAGTTCGACCAAGTCGGCGATCGGCCATTTGCTGGGTGGCGCGGGCGCGGTGGAAAGCATCTTCTGCATCCTTGCCATGCGCGACCAGATCGTGCCGCCGACGCTCAACCTCGATGAACCGAGCGAAAGCTGCAAGGGTGTAGATCTTGTCCCGCATGTCGCCAAGCAGCGCACGGTGCGCGCGGTGCTGAACAATTCGTTCGGCTTTGGTGGGACTAATGCGTCGTTGATCATGAAGGCGATCTGAGGACGAAATTTCTCCCCTGGTAGGGGATCGTTGCGAAATGCGGATTGCTTACGAAGCATCGTCATTCCCGCGAAGGCGGGAACCCATCTCCCACCTTATCGTCTTGATTTTAGGTCCGGAGATGGATCCCCGCCTTCGCGGGGATGACGGAAGAACCTGTGGGTGATGAATTTCGCGACAATTCCCTGTAGGGGAAGGTGGTAGGGCGTAGCCCTGATGGAGGGGTGTCACCCTATCGAGAGGTTGATACCCCTCCACCGCCTTCGGCGGTCCCCTTCGGCAGAGTCACGTGCCTCTGCCGAACCTTACAGGGGAGGATCAGGGGAGGATTTGGCGGTCGCGGATATTCCTCTGGGGCGATGGTGATGATGGCAAGACGATCGAACCGGAATTCGAAGCAACGACTGGGCTGTATCGTCCTGCTGATCGGCCTCGCCGTTGCGGCTTTCATTGCCTTTCGCTTCGTGGCGGGCTGGACCGAACAGGGGCCGGCGGCCCAGGATGTCAGCGTGGTCGTGCGCGACGGGGCTACGCTGTCCGATGCGGCGGTGTTGCTGAAACAGGCGGGCGCGGTGCGGTCGGCCGATGCGTTCCTGACGCGGGCCAAGATTTTCGGGGCGGGTACACCGATCAAGGCGGGGGAGTTCGTCATCCCTGCCGGGGCCAGCAACAGCGATATCCTCTCCATCCTGCAGGGCGGCAAGACGCTGACCCGGTTGATCACCATTCCCGAAGGCATGCCCTCTATCCTGGTACATGAGCGCTTGATGGCGAACGACCAACTGACCGGCGACATTCCTGTGCCGGAGGAAGGGAGCGTGCTGCCCGACAGCTATGCCTTCGACAAGGGCGAGCCGCGCGCGGCCGTGCTGAAACGCATGCAGAAGGCGATGGATGAGGCGCTGGCCAAATTATGGGCCGAACGCGCGCTCAATACGGTCGCCAAGACACCCAAAGAGGCGATCATCCTGGCCAGCATCGTCGAAAAGGAAACTGCCGTCGCGTCCGAACGGCCGACGGTGGCGGGCGTCTACAGCAATCGCCTGCGCACCAATATGATGTTGCAGGCCGACCCGACGATCATCTACCCGATCACGCGCGGCAAGCCGCTGGGTCGGCGCATCCGCAAGTCGGAGATTGCCGACGTCAACGACTATAATACTTATGCGATGGTCGGCCTGCCCAAGGGGCCGATCGCCAATCCGGGGCGGTTGTCGATCCTGGCGGTGTTGCATCCGGCCGAAACCAAGGCGCTCTATTTTGTCGCGGACGGGAAGGGCGGGCATATCTTCGCCGACACCTATCAGCAGCATAATGAAAATGTGCGCAAATGGTTCGAAATCCGGCGGTCGCGCGGCGAACTTTGAGGCGCGACCATTGATTGCATGCCGGGCGCGATTGCCGTCCGGCTTCCTCATCCCCATAAAGATGGTTGCCGCCTGTGCGACAAGGCGGCCCTGATTGGGAGACGCACTGATGCTGGGAAGAACCGTACCGAATGTGACGCTCAAGACGCGCGTGCGCGACGAAAGCGTCGAGGGGCCGAACCCCTATCGCTGGCAGGATGTGCAGACCGGCGACTTGTTCGCGGGCAAGCGCGCCGTGGTGTTCTCGCTGCCCGGTGCTTTCACGCCGACCTGTTCGACCGAGCAATGCCCGGCGTTCGAGCGTTCTTACGATGATTTCAAGGCGGTCGGTATCGATGATGTCTATTGCATCTCGGTCAATGACGCTTTCGTCATGTTCCAGTGGGGCAAGCAGCTGGGCCTCAAAAATGTGAAGCTGTTGCCCGATGGGTCGGGGGATTTTACTCGGCGGATGGGCATGCTCATCAAGAAGAATCATCTCGGCTTTGGCGACCGTAGCTGGCGCTATGCGATGGTGGTCGAAGACGGTAAGATTATCGCCTGGTTCGAGGAACCGGGGATCAACGATAACGGCGACGATGAAGACCCCTATGGCGAAACCCAGCCCGAACCCGTGCTGGAATGGCTGAAGGCGCATCCGGCTGGTTGAGGCTGCCCCACTGGCCCCCATCATCGTCAGCGCGCTGATGGGGGCGGCGGACTTCGCCTGGGCGGACGGGCTGCGCCGGGCACATTTTCCGCCCGAGCGCAATGTCCTGTCCGCGCATATCACGCTGTTCCACCATCTGCCGCCTTCGCTGTTGGGGGAGGTGAGTGATCGGCTCAAGGCCTTGTGTCGGGGACCGGCTCCGGCGGCCCGGTTGAGCGAGGTCATGATGCTGGGGCGGGGGGTGGCCTATCGCATCGACAGCCCGGAGCTGGCGGCGATACGCGACGAACTGGCGGAGGCGTTTACGGGGCTGTTGACGCCGCAGGACCAGGCGCGACCCCGGCTGCATGTGACCGTGCAGAACAAGGTTGCGCCTGCGGAAGCGAAAGCGCTGGCAGAGCAGTTGCGTGCGGACTTTGTGCCACGCCCCTTCGCGATCGCCGGGCTGGCGGCGTGGCATTATCGCGGGGGGCCGTGGGAATTGGCGATGAAGGCGAGTTTTCGGGGGTAGGTATATGTTTCCGTTCGCCCTGAGCCTGTCGAAGGGCCGTTCTTCTTAAGTAGAAGAAAAGGGCTTCGACAGCCCCGGATCAAGTCCGGGGCCGAACGGATTTTTACTTTATGCCAGCCCGACTTCCTTCAACGGCACGCTGGCATCGGCCAGTTGCGTCTGGTCAAGCGCTGCGCCGGACAGGACATGGGCGCGGCCCTGGACATAATCCTTGACCATATTGACGCAGTCGAGCGCGATGACTTTGCCGCCTTTGAGATAGACGACGGAGAAGCTGCGCGTCGCTGGGTCGCCGCGGGTGATCGCTTGATCGAAGCCGGTGGAGAGGCCCACGGTCTGGAGCTTGAGATCATATTGGTTCGACCAGAACCAGGGCACGGCATTATAGGCTTCTTCCTTGCCCAATATGTGCGCCACCGCGACCTTGGCCTGATCATTGGCGTTCTGGACCGATTCCAGCCGCATCTGCGCGCCACCGGCGAAGCGGTTGGCGTGGGCAGCGCAATCGCCCACGGCATAGATGTCGGGCAGGCTGGTGCGGCAATATTCATCGACATCGACGCCATTGCCGCCCGCTGCGCCCGCCGCGATCAGCGGGCCGGTTTCGGGGATGATGCCGATGCCGACGATCACCATGTCGGTCTCGATCCGCTCGCCATCTTCCATCAAGACAGCAGTGGCCTTGCCGTCGACGACTTCGATGCAATCCATCCGCGCGCCGGTGCGCAGGTCGACGCCATGGGCGCGATGCTCGGCTTCGTAGAAGCGTGACAATTGTTCACCCGCGACCCGCGCCAGCACCCGGTCGAGCGCTTCGAGCAGGACGACGGTCTTGCCGAACTTGGTCAGCACGGCGGCCGCTTCCAGGCCGATATAGCCGCCGCCGATGATGGTCACATGATTGATGCTGTCGAGTTTCGCCATCATCGCATCGACATCGTCGCGGCGGCGCACGGCATGGACGTTGGACGCATCCGCGCCGTTGCAGGTCAGCATGCGGGGGGTGCCGCCGGTGCACCAGATCAGCTTGCCATAGCCGATTTCTTCGCCCCCCACCGTCACGAACTTGCCGACGGGATCGACGCTCTTGACCCGGCGGCCCAGCAGCATGTCGATATTGCGCTCACCCCAGAAGGTGGCTGGACGGATCAGGATGCGGTCGAAACTCTTGTCGCCTGCGAAATATTCCTTGGACAAGGGCGGGCGCTCATAGGGCGGGTCTTTCTCATCGCCGATCATCGCGACGCTGCCCTCGAACCCATGCTGGCGCAGCGAAATCGCCGCCTGCGCCCCGGCATGGCCCGCACCCACGATCAGAACATCATAATAGCTCATCTGCCCGCAATCCTCTTTATCCCTTTGCGCTGCTGATAGGCGGGGTGTCGCAAGGGGTGCAAGGGGGATGTGCGAATCCGGGGGGATGGCGACAGCCGCCCCCACGATGTTCAATCAGGGCACGGCCGCTCCGCCACGGGTTACGCTGCCCTGTCAGGCATCGGCCCAGCGGCGCAGCAAATTATGGTAGACGCCGGTGAGCCTGATAACCTCGCCATGATCATGGCCCAATGCTGCGGCTACGCCTTGAACGCTGCGATCGAGGTCGAACAGCATTTGCCGGGCTCCATCGTCACGGATCATCGACTGGACCCAGAAAAAGCTCGCGACCCTACGTCCCTGCGTAACCGGCTCCACGCGGTGCAGGGAGGATGACGGGTACAGCACGGCGTGACCCGCTGGCAATTTTACCTGTTGCACGCCGAAATTGGTTTCGATCGTCAGCTCGCCGCCTTCATAGGCGTCGGGTGCCTCCAGAAACACGGTGACCGACAGATCCGATCGCACCCGAACGCCAGTGCCCGCCTGTATACGCACGGCGTTATCGACATGTACGCCAAAGGCCTGTCCGCCTTCATAGCTGTTGAATAGCGGCGGAAAAATCTTGAGCGGCAGCGCAGCGGCGATGAACAGGGACGACCGGCCCAGTGCGTCGAGGATGACCTGCCCCGCCGAAATGGCGGCGGGCGCGTCTTCGGGCAATTGCAGATTGCGCTTGGCCAGCGCGGATTGATGGCCCGATGTCACATTGCCATCGACCCAGGTCGTTGGGTCGATCAGCGCGCGAATGGCGGTGATGCCCGGCGCATCGAGCAGGTCAGGAATGGCGATCAGCATGGAATTAAGGAGCTTCCGTTAATCAGGATCGGGTCGCAGGACGAAGGGGATTTCGACAAGGCCCCGCACCCGCATCGGTTGACCACCACGCAGCATAGGTTTCCAGCGCCAGTGCTTCACCGCATCGCGTGCGGCGTTGTCGAGCCGTGAAAAGCCGCTGCTTTGGCTGACCATGATCGTTTCGACCGTCCCGTCGACCCTCAGGATCAACTGGAGGACGACCGTGCCCTGCTCGCGCTTGCGGCGGCTTTCGATAGGATAGCGGGGCGGTTTGCCCGACACCATCTGCGTCCCGATATCGCCACCCTGAATGAGGCTGGGCGGGGCGGTTGGCAGGGCGGTCGGCGCGGCCGGGCCAGCGAGGGCCTCAAGGGCCGGTGCGGGGGTGGAAACGGCCTGGGGCACGGGGGATGTCTGGACAGCCTGGGGCAGGGGCACGGGCGTCTGCACGATCGGCGGCGGGGCGATGACCTCAGGTGCCGACGGTTGCGGCGGCGCTGCCGAGGCAGAGTGCGGCGGGGGTGGCGGCGGTGCGAGGTTGACGACAGTCAGTTTTGCTTCCTGCACGCGCATCCCATGGCTGCGCATCTGGATCAGCATGCCGATCAACAGGGCGTGGACCAGAATGATAACCATAATCGCCGGAATATTGGGCTGCCTGCTGAAACCATAGGGATCGCGGGCGGCAGTGTATATCGTTGGCGAAATGAGCGGGGCCGATGGCACCGGAGGACGGTCGGCGAATATGGCACTGTCATCATCCGTCATGGGTTGAATTGCAGCGTGAAGCATAACAGCGCCCCCCTTTCCATCCGTTGCTCGGTCTTGAATAGGGCAATGACTAATGCGAATCAATCGCGACTTTGACCTTGTGCGAAAGCGGGCGGACGGCGACCTGAGGAGAGGGTAGATCGCCGTCCGTCCTTCCCCGACCGGGACTGTGTCGGGGTGTGCGGGATCAGAGCTGGTAGTTGAGGCTGAACACGGCCGATCGGGTCGGTGCGGGCTGCGCCCAGCTGCCGCCGACGGCATTGCGCACCGTCGTCACATATTTCTCGTTTGTGAAATTCTGAACATTGACCTGCGCCTTGAGCCGATCCGTGATCGGATAGTTCACCATGAACCGGTGAATGGTGTAGCTTGGCACGGAATAGCCGACATAAGTGCCCGCCGTAAGTTGGGCCAATGTCGGTTGATTGAGCAGGAATTTACCTTGGTAGGTCAGCCCATAGCCCAGTTCCAGGCCGAAATCGAAGCGGTAGGTGGTGAACAGGCTGCCGGAATGTTTGGGTGTATTCGTCAGCGCATAGCTCGCCGTCGGATCGATAAACGCCGCACTGTTGGCGCACGTACCCGCTGTCGGATCGGTCGCACCGGGATTGGCCAGACAGAAGTCGGACACACCCTGTTTGATCTCGCTCTTGAGATACATATAATTGGCCGAAATGGTCCAATTACTGGTGATGTTGCCCGATGCGCCGAGCGAAAGCCCCTCGACTCGCTGGTGGCCATCGGTCGCCTGGTCCGGCAAGGTCGGGTCGCCCGACACGACCTTGATCTGGTCGCGATCGTTGCGGAAAATGGCGGCGGTCAACAGGAGCTTGGCATCGAACAAATCGGCCTTGGCACCGATCTCATAATTTTTGGTGGTTTCCGGCTCAACATTGCAGGTCAGCGCGGCGCAGGAGCCGTCGACCGACACTTTCGAGGGCAGTTTGGAGTTGCCATAGGCAACATAAAGGCTGGTGTTGGCCGTCGGTTTCACGACGGCACCGATCCGATAGGAAAACAGATTGTCGTTCACACGGAACGGGCCGGTAACCGTATTGATGGCGCCAAGATTGGCCGCACCTGGCGTTGTCACATAGCTGAACGAACGGTTGAAGCCCTTGGCCTTTTCGTACCGGATGCCACCATTGATCTCGAAAAAGTCGCTAAACTTGATGGCGTCGAACAGATAGGCGGCATAGCTGGTCTGCTCGCCGACATTATTGCTGGCGAGGGTGAAGTTGACCGGGCCGGTATAGATATTGCTGCCATAGGTGTAGCCTGCTGGACCTGCAACGACTTCGCCGGGATTGGATATGTTGACGAGCGGAAAGGCGGGGGTGGAGCCGTCGGCATTGCGCGGCAATGTGCCCTGCTTCTGGCGATATTGCTCCCACATGGCCGATGCGCCGACCACCAGGCTGTGCGTAATCCCGGCGGTGTCGAAATCGGCGCTGATGTCGAACTGATTATAGGCGGTTTTGTTGGAGATGAGCCGTTGCACGCCGCGTCCACCTGTCGGCAGATAATAGCCTGCAGGAACGCTGGTGGTGACACCTCCGCTCGTCACGGTGCAGGGCGCGCTGGCACCGTTGATATCCATCGGCTGCAAATTGGTGGACAGGCAGAATGTCCCGTTGGGTTGGCTGGTAACGGTATTCTGCTGGATATTTTCATAGCGTGTCAGATTGCGGATTTTCAACGTGTCGCTGAACGCATGGCTGAAGATGGCTTGCAGGCTGTTGGTCTTGCTGTCCTGCCGGTCCAGATTGGCAAAGCCATAATAGCCGCTGCGGTCGAATTCTTCGAGAAATCCGCCATTATTGGCATAATAGCGAAGGCCATATTGCGGCATCGCTTCGTCATCCAGATGCTCAGCCTGAATGGTCAGGCTGGTTGGACCGTCGATGCCGATGGTGATGGCGGGCGCGATGCCCCAGCGCTTATAATCTTCGACATCGCGGCCGGGCACGTCATTTTCATGATAGACCGCGTTGATCCGCACCGCGATCAGGTCGTTCAGTCGCTTGTTCGTGTCCACGGTCGCTCGGTAATAATTGTCCGTGCCGATACCTGCGCTGACCATCGTCTGATCGTCTGCCAGCGGCCGCTTGGTCACCAGATTGATCGTGCCGGCAACGGAACCGCCGCCATTCATCACTGAATTGGCGCCGTTGGTCACTTCGACCTGCTCGATATTGTAGACCTCGTTGCGGTTGAGGAAGGCCCCCGATCGCACACCGTCGATCGTCACATCATTCTTCGCATCCTGGCCACGCAAGATGATCCGATCGCCATAGCCAAACCCGCCTTCACCCGCGCCGAAGGTAATGCCCGGTACGGTCGAAAGAACATCGCGCAGCGTCAGGAGATTTTGCTGTTGGATCGTTGCCTTGCCGATGACCGTGATGGTTTGCGGCGTGTCGAGCAGGGGACGCACATATTTGGGCGATTCCGCCTGTTCGACTTTGACTGCTGATTCGTCGATGACCGTGTCGGTGACGGTCATGCCGCCCAGCCGCTGGCCCGATGTGGCCTCTTGGGCCTGTGCGGCCGTGGCGAAGGCCATTGCGCCGACGCAGGACAAGGCCAGGAATGATGGCGTGGATGTGGTGTTGGACATGGAATGTTTCCCCCTGATTGCTGACCGGGGAATTATTGAGAACGTTTCGCAGAGTCAATGCTATTGCGAATAATTATCTATCAAGGCGCGCGGCTGATGCGCGTGCGGAATCATAAGAACGATATCGTGGAGGAGGCGCGGTCGCTATCGAGATTGCCGATGCGTATACAGGTGGGCCTATGGTGGGGCGGCGGAGGCGATCAAGCAGGGTAGGCCAGTTGCCGATCGCTATGCGCGCGTGACGTGCAGGGTCGTTCTGCAGTCATTGACCGCAGGGCAACCCTGGCTGATTCATGTGACGCTGCCCAATCGGCTTGATCACTGGATCTACGAGACATGGCGATTGGGCATATGCTTCGCCTGCGGACAGGCGTGATACCCAATCGTTAGAGTTCGCTGTCCATCAATTTGGGGAAGAAGCCTTCATGCGCGGCGCGCAGGTCGGTGAGGGCTACGCCCGCTACTGCGGCTCCACCAACGGTGCCGATGCGGACAGCGCCGGGCACGTCTATGTCATTGGCCGTCGTCAGGACGTAACGGCCCTGATCTTCGCCAAAGGCAGACGTAGTCGTGAGCGCGATGTCGAGCGTTGCCCCGATCTTACCCGCCAAGGCCATTTCCGCGATCGTGACCAACAGGCCGCCGTCGGACACATCATGAACTGCGTTGGCGGTGCCCGATGCGACGATGGCGCGGATGGTGTCGGCGTTAGTGCGCTCGGCGGCCAGATCGACTGTCGGCGCTTCGCCTGCTTCCCGACCGACGATTTCGCGTAGCCAGATCGACTGGCCAAGATGCGTGCCTTCGCCGCCGATCAGCCAGATGGCGTCGCCTTCATTCTTGAACGCCACCGTCGCCATCACATCCACATCAGCCAGCAACCCAATCCCGCCGATCGCAGGCGTCGGCAAAATGGCGCTGCCGCCGCCGGTCGCCTTGCTCTCATTATAGAGCGACACATTCCCGCTCACGATCGGGAAGTCGAGCGCGCGGCAGGCGTCGCCCATGCCGTCGAGGCAGCCGGTCAGTTGCGCCATGATTTCGGGGCGCTGGGGGTTGGCGAAGTTGAGGCAGTTGGTCACTGCCAGCGGGGTCGAGCCGACCGCGCTCAGGTTGCGATAGCATTCGGCGATCGCCTGCTTGCCGCCTTCATAGGGGTCGGCATAACAATAGCGCGGGGTGCAATCGGTGCTGATCGCGATGCCCTTATTGCTGCCATGGACGCGCACGACGGCCGCGTCGCCGCCGGGGCGCTGCACGGTGTCGGCACCGACCATATGGTCATACTGCTCCCAGATCCAGCGGCGGCTGGCGATGTCGGGGCTGCCCATCAGTTTGACGAGGTCCGCGCCGATGTCGGTGCTTTCGGTTATGTCGCCCAGCGGCTTCACGCCCGACCAGGCCTTGTAATCGTCCATCGGCATCGACGGGCGATCATAGAGCGGGGCTTCGTCGGCCAGCGGGGCGAGCGGAATGTCGCACACGGTTTCGCCATGATGGACCAGCACCATGCGGCCGCTGTCGGTGACTTCGCCGATGATCGCGAAATCCAGTTCCCATTTGTGGAAAATGGCTTCGGCAAAGGCTTCGCGGCCGGGCTTCAACACCATCAACATGCGCTCCTGCGATTCGGAGAGCATCATTTCATAGGCGGTCATGCCGGTTTCGCGCTGCGGCACGGCGTCCATGTTGAGCAGCAGGCCGACGCCGCCCTTCGACGCCATTTCGACGCTGGAGGAAGTGAGGCCCGCCGCGCCCATATCCTGAATCGCGACGATCGCATCGGAGGCCATGAGTTCAAGACAGGCTTCGATCAGCAGCTTTTCGGTGAAGGGATCGCCGACCTGCACGGTGGGGCGCTTGGCGTCGGCATCGTCGCCAAAATCGGCGCTCGCCATGGTCGCGCCATGGATGCCGTCGCGGCCGGTCTTGGAGCCGACATAGACGATGGAGTTGCCCACGCCCGATGCGGCACTGTAGAAGATCTTGTCGGTGTCGGCGATCCCCACGGTCATGGCGTTGACCAGGATATTGCCGTCATAGGCGGGGTGGAAATTCACCTCGCCGCCCACGGTCGGCACGCCCACGCAATTGCCATAGCCGCCGATGCCGCGCACCACGCCGCTGATGAGGTGGCGCATCTTGGGATGATCAGGCCGCCCGAAGCGCAGCGCATTCATGTTGGCGATCGGCCGCGCGCCCATGGTGAACACGTCGCGCAGGATGCCGCCAACGCCGGTCGCCGCGCCCTGATAGGGTTCGATATAGCTGGGGTGGTTGTGGCTCTCCATCTTGAAGATCGCCGCCTGCCCATCGCCAATGTCGACCACACCCGCATTTTCGCCGGGGCCGCAAATCACCTGCGGGCCAGTGGTCGGCAACTTCATCAGGTGGATTTTGGAGGATTTATAGGAGCAATGCTCCGACCACATGACCGAGAATATGCCGAGTTCCGTGAGGTTCGGCTCGCGGCCGATCGCCTTCAGAACGCGGTCATATTCTTCCGGGCTGAGGCCATGTTCGGCGACGATTTCCGGGGTGATCTGGGTGGCGGTGCTGGACATGCCGCGCCTTTAGCGGCCGCGTGGGCGGAGAGCAATGGCGGCGTGCATGCTTTGGTGGACATGCGTCGATCGGGCAGGAGAAACGGGATAAGAGACTGTCGCGCCTCTCCCGCGCTTGTTTGCTGCGATTGCGCGCAGAGGCGGGCGGAGAAGTAGGGGGCGTGTCGGCTTTCTCTGGATGGCGAGAAATGGTGGGAGCGGACATTGCCCTACCCAGCTTTCTCCCCTGCTAGCCGACGATGCACACCACCCTTGAAGGATCATGGAGGTCGTTGGTGTAGATCGACAGCGCTGATTGCACGGCCGCTACCGCAACCTCAATGATAGGCTCGCAAGCGGAAGTGTTGAAGGCCAGCTTGCAACCAGGCGTCTCAAGCAGCCCTTCGAAGATGAGGCTGAGGCTTGGCTCACTGATCTGATCAGCAAAGCTCAACTCGACCACACCATCAACTTCATGGAGGGTCCAGATTGAGACGCAGTTCTTAGTAGAAAGCACGGCCCCCGAACCGGTATCGGCCGGAACCTCTATGATTGCGGTCGGATCATACACGAGAACGACTCCGTTCGGGATCGCGGTTGTGGCCTTAGCAGCATCGGTCATTCCGCATCTCTAGGTGAACGGGGAATGTCCGCAAGGGCGAAACCCGCCAATGCGCAAACAAGAAAAAGGCCGGACCGTTAGGGGCGGTCCGGCCTGGAAATGGTTGAAAGGATCAGGTCGCCTTAAACGTGGCAGGCCTGCGCGCTCTTGCCAGGGACGGTGATGGTGACATTGTCGCCCGAACCGTCGATGGTGTAGCCGCCCTCGGCGGTGAACGGCTGACCGGCTTCGGCCGCCTTCAGCGTGGTGGCTGCGCCGCCCTTTTCGGTGCGCAACAGCGCGGTCTTGTCGTCGCTCATATAATCGACGAACAGCAAGCTGTTGTCCTTGCAGCGGAACTGCTTGTTGGCCTTGACCGACGGCGGCAGCTCGACGGGCGCGGCGTTGGCGAGTTCCGCAGCCATCGGGTCGGCGGGGCCGCCCACGACTTCGGGTTCGTCATTCTGGTTGCAGGCGGACAGCAAGCCAAGGCTCGCGGCGGCGATCAGGGTGATATAAGATTTCATAGCGATCCTTTTATGTGCGTGTGCAGCATGATGCGTCAACGCAAAACTGCGCTATTCCCGCCATGCGCTTGATATGACGTCATGCCGCAGTGCCGTCAGTGGGGTGTCCGAACCATAAGGCATATGCCCGATTGTCCGCTGCGGGCTTGACCGGGCGGGCGGTGGCGGTCAATGCATGGCCATGGCCACCGACAGCAGCACGCAAGCCCCGGACCCCACCCAGCTTTCGTTCGAGGATGCGTTACGCGCCCTCGAATCGATCGTGCGCAGGCTTGAAAGCGGCGATGTGCCACTCGATGAGTCGATCTCGCTCTATGCCCAGGGGGAAGCGTTGCGCAAACGCTGCGCCGACCGGCTGCAGGCCGCCGAAGCGCGGATCGCCAAGCTGACGGTCGATGCCAATGGCGCAGTGACCGGCGCGCAGCCGTTCGGCGCGGACTAAGCGGCATGGGGGGGGATGTTTCGTCGGCGGCTTTGCTGACCAGCCGTTCGCGCGATGTTGCGGCACGGATCGATCATGCGTTCGACCTGCTCTTGCCCGTGACCGACGATGCGCGCGCGCGCCTCTATGAAGCGATGCGCCATGCGGCGATAGGCGGCGGCAAACGGCTGCGCCCCCTGCTGGTCGAAGCGACCTGCGACCTGTTCAACATCGCGCGCGAATCGGCGCTGCGGGTGGGTTTGGCGGTCGAGTGCATCCATGTCTATTCGCTGATCCATGACGATCTGCCCGCGATGGACGATGACGACATGCGCCGCGGCAAGCCCACCGTCCACAAGGCGTTCGACGAAGCCAGCGCCATCCTGGCGGGCGATTGCCTGCACGATGTCGCCTTCGAAATCCTGGCCGACGAACAGACCCATGCCGACCCGTTCGTGCGGATCGACCTGGTCAGGGCGCTTGCGCTGGCCAGCGGCCCGGCGGGCATGGCAGGCGGGCAGATGATGGACCTGGAGGCGGAAAAGTCCCGCTTCGACCTCGCCACCGTCACGCGCCTGCAAAATCTCAAGACCGGGGCCTTGATCGCCTTCTGCGTCGAAGCGGCCGCGATCATGGCGCGCATCCCGGTGGACGCGCGCACCAGCCTGCATGGCTATGCCCGCGACATTGGCCTTGCTTTCCAGATCGCCGACGATCTGCTGGATGTCGAGGGCGACGCGGACCTGGCCGGCAAGGCGCTGGGCAAGGATGCGGCGGCGGGCAAGGAAACCTTCGTGTCGCTGCTCGGCGTCGATCGCGCACGGGCGCAGGCGCATATGCTGGTCGATCAGGCCAAGGCGCATCTGCACGGCTATGGCGCGGAGGCCGACCTGTTGCGCGCCATCGCCGACTATATCGTTGAGAGGGACCGCTAAAGCCCATGAGCAAGCAGCGTATCGGCGTCTATCCCGGCACTTTCGATCCCATCACCCTGGGCCATATGGACATCATCCGGCGCGGCGCGAAGCTGGTCGACAAGCTGGTGATCGGGGTCACGACCAATATCGCCAAATCGCCCATGTTCTCCGACGAAGAGCGGTTGGACATGGTGCGGCGCGAATGTGCGGGGATCGACGCTGACATCGTCGTCATCGGTTTCAATTCGCTGCTGATGGATTTCGCCGAATCGCAGGGGGCGAGCGTCATCGTGCGCGGGCTGCGCGCCGTTGCCGACTTCGAATATGAATATCAGATGGCGGGCATGAACCAGCAGATCAATGCGCGCGTCGAAACCGTATTCCTGATGGCGGACGTCTGCCTGCAACCGATCGCGTCGCGCCTGGTCAAGGAGATCGCGCTGTACGGCGGGCCGATCCACAAATTCGTCAGTCCCGCCGTGCGCGATGAAGTCGTGGCGCGGGTCGATGCGATAGGTCGGAAGGGCAACGCATAACGTCGCTCAGCCTGCGTTCAGTTGCCAATCGCGATCAGCGCGCTATCAGGGCGGCTTGGCCCTATGCCCATAAGATCAAGGAAGTCTGCTTCATGCGTTTCACCTGCGCGCTCAAGACCATGGCGATCGGTGTCGCCCTCGCAACGTCCGGCTTTGCCTATGCGCAGGGTGCGCCCGGCGGCGGCGGGGGTGACGAAGCGAAGCGGGCCGAGGCCGCCGTGCGCGCGCAGGACAATGCCAAGTCGCTGGAAACCGACCTGACCCCCAAGCTGCCGCCCGCGACCGTTCCCGCCGATCCCCAGAATATCTGGGATCTGGACCTGTCGACCGGCGGCCGCGTCCGCATCCAGTTGCGCCCCGACATCGCGCCTGCGCATGTCGAGCGGATCAAGGAATTGACGCGCCAGGGCTTTTATAATGGCTTGAAATTCCATCGCGTCATCCCCGGCTTCATGGCGCAGGGCGGCGACCCCAAGGGCGATGGCACCGGCGGATCGCAACTCCCTGACCTCAAGGCCGAATTCAATCCGATGCCGCATTTGCGCGGCACCCTGTCGATGGCGCGCGCGCAGAGTGAAGACAGCGCCAACAGCCAGTTCTTCATCGTCCTGCTGCCCCGGATGCAGCTCGACAAGAAATATACCGTCTTCGGTCGCGTGATCGAAGGCATGCAATATGTCGATTCGATCGCGCAGGGCGAACCGCCCGCCAACCCCAGCACGATTCTGCAGGCCTCGATCGAAAGCGATGGCAAGCCGCCCGTGACCACGCCGATGCCCGGCATGGCCGCGCCCGCCGCGCCGTCGATCACCGCGCCTGCACCGGAACAATAATAGGCCACAGCTTTCCGTTCGCTTCGAGCGAAGTCGAGAAGCAGCTGGCCCGTCTCGGCTGCGCTCGACACGAACGGTTGCTGGCTTGATCACACGAAACAGATAGACCGATGCGCGTAGACCTGTTCGACTTCGACCTCCCACCGGAGAATATCGCGCTGCGCCCCGCCAGCCCGCGCGATGCCGCGCGGCTGTTGCTGGTGCCGGGGGCAGGGGACTTCGCCGACCTCACGGTACGCGACCTGCCGGGCTTGCTGCGCGCGGGCGACGTCCTGGTCTTCAACGACACCCGCGTCATTCCCGCCCAGTTGGAAGGCACGCGCGGCGAAGCGCGGATCGGCGCGACGCTGCACAAGCGCCTGGGCCTCCGCCAATGGCAGGCCTTCCTGCGCAATGCCAAGCGGGTGCGGGATGGCGACCGGATCGACTTCGGCGCAGGCGTCACCGCGATCGCCGGGCCACGCGACGAAGATGGTGGCGTGACGCTCGACTTCGAAGGCACAGAAGCGGTGGAAGTGCTGCTGGAGCGGGCCGGTCGTATGCCCTTGCCCCCCTATATCGCCAGCAAGCGCCCGACCGACGAACGCGACGTCAGCGATTATCAGACTATGTTCGCGCGCGAGGATGGCGCGGTCGCCGCCCCCACCGCCGCGCTGCATTTCACGCCGGACCTGATGGCGGCGCTGGCGCAGACTGGCGTGCTGACGGAAACGCTGACGCTGCATGTCGGCGCGGGCACCTTCCTGCCGGTCAAGGCCGACGATACTGACGACCATCGCATGCATGCCGAATGGGGCCGCATCGAACCGGCCACCGCCGACCGGCTGAACGCCGCGCGCGCGGCGGGCGGTCGCCTGATCGCGGTCGGCACGACGTCCCTGCGCCTGCTGGAAAGCGCGGCGAGCGAAGACGGCATCATCCATCCCTTTGCCGACGAAACCCGCATTTTCATCACCCCCGGCTACCGCTTCCGCGCGATCGACGGGCTGATGACGAATTTCCACCTGCCCAAATCAACCCTGTTCATGCTGGTCTCGGCGCTGATGGGCCGCGACCGGATGCAGGCCGCCTATGCCCATGCCATCGGCAGCGGTTATCGTTTCTATAGCTATGGCGACAGTTCGCTCCTGCTGCCCTGATCCGATTCATTTCCCCACGAACAAAAACCCCACCGCGCCCATGATGCAGGCGAAGGCGGCGAGGTGGCGCCAGTGGAGGGGTTCGCCCAGCACGGTGACCATGAAGCCGCCGAAGATGACCAGCGCGATCGCTTCCTGCGCGACCTTGAGCTGTCCCGCGCTCCAGCCATGGGCATAGCCGATCCGGTTGGCGGGAACGGCAAAGCAATATTCAACGAGGGCGATGCCCCAGCTGATCAGGATGACCAGCAGGATCGGCTTTTCCATGCCGCCCTTGAGGTGCCAATACCAGGCGATGGTCATGAAGACATTGGAGATGATCAGCAGGGCGATGGTTGGCATAGGGGCCTCTTTTGGAACGGGCGAACGCTTTGGCACCGCGCGCGGTGGCGGCGCAAGCGATCGTGCAAAAAGACCGTTGCAAGCGCCAAATCCCTCGCCTATAGGCAGCGCTCCTTTGGGGCCTTAGCTCAGCTGGGAGAGCGCGTCGTTCGCAATGACGAGGTCAGCGGTTCGATCCCGCTAGGCTCCACCAACCCCTTCCTTTGGGGTTGCTCGAAGGACTTTACCGCCAGCGCCCCGCGCGCCTAAGGCGGTTTCATGACAGAATTGGAACAGCGCAGCCGCCCGGCGGCAACCGTCGTGATCGTGCGCGACCGGGCCGATGGGCCGCCGGATCTATTGATGATGGAACGGGCCAGCACCATGGCCTTTGCCGCTGGTGCGCTGGTCTTTCCCGGCGGCGCGGTTGATGCGGAGGATCATGATCTGGCCGCGCGCATCGACCATGGACTGGACCAAGACGAGGCCGCTGCGCGCATCGCCGCGATTCGCGAGACGATCGAGGAAGCCGGGCTGGGCGTTGGCTTGGATGGCGTGGTGGACGCCGCCACCGTGCTACGCCTGCGCGACGGCTTGCGCGAAGGCGTGGGCCTGGGGGCGTTGCTCGACCGGCATCGGCTGGAAGTTGCGTTCGATGCGCTGACGCCCTTCGCCCGCTGGCATCCCGCGCCCTTCGATCAGGCGACGCGGATCTTCGACACGCGCTTCTACATCGCCCGCGCGCCGGACGGACAGATGGCCACCGTCGATACGACCGAAAATGTAAAGCTGTTCTGGAGCGGCGCGGCGGCCACGCTGGCGCAATGCGATGCGGGGGAGGGGAAGGTGATTTATCCGACCCGGCGCAATCTGGAGCGGCTGGCCCTGTGCGCCAACCATGCTGACCTCGTCGCCCATGCGCGCGCCTATCCGGTCGAAACGGTGCGGCCTTGGCAGGAGGAGCGGGATGGCGAACGGCATTTATGCATCCCCGATCATCTGGGATATCCGGTCACTTCGGAACCTATGGGGCAGGTCAGGCGTGCTTGAGCCATGCGCAAACTTCATGTGACCCTTCGCCGCCTCGTCCTGCTTGCCGTCCTGCTGCTTCTCCTGCTGCTCGGCTATGCCGTGGTGCGGCAGCGGCCGCAGGACATGCCCTGGACTGACCTCGACTTGAGCCAGCCGATCGGCATGTTCACCGGGCGCAAGCTGACCGCGCTGACCGGCGATGCCGCGCAATGCCGCGCGCTGCTCGACCGGGCGGGGGTCGATTATGTCGCGGTGCAGCCGGGCGGGGCGGACCAGTGCGCCTATGCCGATGCGGTGCGATTCCGCGCGGAAAAGCACGCGATCGCGCTGGCCCCGGCGTCGGTCGCGCCATCCTGTCCCGTAGTGGCAGCGCTCAAACTGTGGGAGTGGCAGGTCGTGCAGCCCGCCGCCCAGCGCATCTATGGCCAGTCGGTGCGGTCCGTGCGCCATCTGGGCAGCTATAGCTGCCGCCGCATGTATGGCCGCAGCGAGGGCGATTTCAGCGAACATGCGACCGCCGACGCGCTTGACGTGGCGGGCTTCACCCTGGCCGACGGCCGCAGCATCAGCGTGCTGCGCGACTGGCAGGGTGAGGGCGAGGATGCGCAATTCCTGCGTGCCGTGCGCGACGGGGCGTGCGACCTGTTTTCGACCGTCCTGTCACCCGATTATAATGCCGCGCATCGCGACCATTTCCATCTCGACCAGGCCGAACGCGGTGCGACTGGCTGGCGGGCGTGTCGATAAGCCTTAGCCCCGTTTACTGCCCGAACCCCGCATCCCGCGCCAATGCCACGGCTTCGCGCGCCGCCGCCAGCAAAGCGCCGCTCTTGGCCTCGCATTCGCGCTGTTCATAGTCCGGGTTCGAATCCGCAACGATGCCCGCACCCGCCTGCACATGCATCACGCCATCCTTCAACACGGCGGTGCGCAGGACGATGCAACTGTCCATATTCCCGTCCGGCCCGAAATAGCCGACGCCGCCCGCATAAGCGCCGCGCGTTTCGGGTTCCAGTTCGGCGATGATCTCGCACGCGCGCACCTTGGGCGCGCCGGAGACGGTACCCGCCGGGAAGCCCGCGAACAAGGCATCGAGCGCATCCTTGTCGGGCGACAGGCGGCCGACCACATTGGACACGATATGCATCACATGGCTGTAAAATTCGACCGTATAGCTGTCGGTCACGGTCACGCTGCCCGCCGTCGCCACCCGGCCGACATCGTTGCGGCCAAGGTCGAGCAGCATCAGATGTTCGGCCCGCTCCTTGGGATCGGCGAGTAGGCTTTCGCGGTTTGCGGCATCCTCCACGGCATTCTTGCCCCGCGGGCGCGTGCCTGCGATCGGCCGGATCGTGACTTCGCCATCGCGCGCGCGGACCAGGATTTCCGGGCTTGAGCCGATCAGCGCGAAGCCGGGCAGGTCGAGATAATAGAGGAAGGGCGACGGATTGATCCGCCGCAGCGCCCGGTAAAGCGCGATCGGCGGCAGGGTGAAGGGGCTGGTGAAGCGCTGCGCCAGCACCACCTGAAAAATGTCGCCCGCCACGATATAGTCTTTGGCGCGATCGACCATGGCGGCATAGCGGCCCGGCTCCAGCACCGGGGTCACGGCGATGTCGGCAATGTCGGCCTGGGCGGGGGCGGCCGGGATCGGCGCAGCCAGCCGCGCGGCTGTCGCCTCGATCCGCTCCAGCGCCTGTTCGATGGCGCGATCCGGGTCGGCAAAACTGCCCTTCCACACCGGCGCGACCAGATAGAGCTGATCGGCAAGTCGATCGAAGATCAGGATGACGGTCGGCCGCACGAACAGCATGTCGGGCAGGTCGATCGGATTGGGGGCAGGGCGGGGCAGCTTCTCGACCAGGCCCACCGTCTCATAGCCGAAATAGCCGACCAGGCAGGCGAGCGCCGCGGGCAATGCCGGGTCCATCTCCGCCCGGCATTCGGCCACCAGATCGCGCAAGGCGTCCAGCGCACCCGCCTCCAGCGGCGCAAAGGCGTCGCGGTCGGTCGCCCAGTGGCGGTTGATCGCCGCGCTCTGCCCATGGGCGCGAAACACTAGGTCGGGGGCCAGGCCGATCAGGCTGTAGCGGCCACGTACCGCGCCGCCCTCGACCGATTCGAGCAGATAGTCACCGCGATCGGCCTCGAATAATTTGAGCGCGGCGGAAATCGGCGTGTCGGTGTCGGCAATCTGCCGCCGCCACACGAGCGCGGACTCGCCGCGCTCCAACGCCGCCCGCGCCGCTGCGTCGCCCCCGCCTGCGATCATCTTACTGGTCGCCGCTGGTGGTGGCGGCCAGCGCCCTGCGCACGCCTTCGACCGCATTGGCATTGCGCGTGACCTTCAGATGCTTTTCGACCGCGCGCTCGAACTGCTGGCCATATTCCTGGCCGATCACTTCGCCGAGCTGGTCGCGCATCTGCGCCATCAATTCGGGCTGGTTCTTGGCATCGCCCCGTTCGATCGCGTTGAGCTGGACCACGAAATAGCCGCGATCCTGGCCGATCGGCAGCGTCTTGACCGTGTTCGCCGCCATCGAAAAGAGGATGGCGATTTCGGCGGGCGGGCGCTGTTCGCCGCGCATGATGTCGGCGCGCTTGCCGCCCAGCGTCTGCGGCGCGGGCAGCTTGACGCCAGCCTGCGCGATCGCGTCGGCCAGCTTCATGCCCTTGGCCACCTTGGCGCGGATCTGTTCGGCCAATGCCTTGGCCTTATCGTTGCCTGCGTTCAGCTTATATTGCGCCTGCACGATCGGCTTGACCTTGGCCAGCGGCGGCGGCGCAGCGGCGACGATCTCGCCCGGTGCAATCAGCGCATAGCGCTTGTCGGGGGTGATCGGCACCATTTGCGCATCGTCGTCGGCGCTCATCGCAAAGACGGGTGCCAGCAGTGGCTGCACGTCGGGTGCCACGACATAGGCCTGATCCTCGACCTGCTTGCCAGTGGCGAGCAGCAACGGGCTGGTTTCGAGCTTGAGGCCATTATCCTTGACTACTTCCTCGAACGTCCCGCCATCCGCGATCTGATCTTCCAGTTTGCCGGTAAAGTCGGCCAGCAATTGCTTTTCCTTCTGCGTGCGCAGCGTCGCGACGATTTCGTCCCGCACCGACGCCAGCGCGCGGGCAGGAATGTCCTTGACCGCCGTCACACGCAGCAACAGCCAGCCGAGGGGCCCGCGCACGGGACCAACCAGATCGCCTTGCTTGGCGGCAAAGGCGGCATCGACCGCAGCCTTGCCCGCCGTGGTGGTAAGTGTCGCAGGGGTCTGGTCGGCCAGCGTCGCCACCGCCAGGCCAGCGCCCTGTGCAGCGGCGGACAGCGATACGCCGCCCTTCACCTTGTCGGCAATCGCCTTGGCAGCAGCCTCGGTCGGCAGCACCAGCTGCTCGATCGTCCGGCTCTGCTTGGCGGCATAGGCGGCCTTGTTCTGGCTATAAGCGGCGGTGATTTCCGCATCGCTTGGCTGCGAGGCTTGCGCGAAACGCTCGGCATCGACCACGGCATAGCGGATGCGCCGCTGTTCGGGGATGGTGAAGCGATCGGCGTTGCGCTTGTAGAAATCGGCCAGTTGCGCGTCGGTCGGGTCTTTCTCGTCCAGGAACGCGACCGCCGGGATCGCCGCAACCGTGCCCTGCCGCGCTTCCAGCAGCAACGAGGCATAGGGCAAGACCAGGCTGTCGGTCGGCTTCACGCCCATGCCGATCGGGGTCAGCAATTGCCGCTGCAGGATTTCGCGGCTGATATCGTCGCGCAAATCCTTTTCCGTCAGCCGCTCGCGTGCAAGCAGATTGCGGAAATTCTCCTGGCTGAAATTGCCGGCTGCGTCCTGAAACGCCGGAATTTGCGCGATCTGCGCATCGACCAGCCGCTTTGAGATGTGCATGCCCTGATCGTCGGCAAAAGCGCGCAGCGCCAGTGACGCGACCAACTGGTCATAAACCTGCGCCGCGCCGCCCTGCGCGAAGAAATCGTTGATCTGCAGACCGGGATCGGACCGGCGCGCATTATCGAACACCCGCTGCACCCGCTCCTGCAACTCGGTTTCGGTCAGCTTGTAGCCCTTGGCCTTGGCTGCCGTGCCGCCACCGCCAAAGCTGGTCCCGAACTGACCGCTCGACAGGTCGCCCAATATGAAGGCTGCGGCGATCGTCCCTAAGAATAGCAGCGCGAACACTGCCCCGAACCGGGATTTGATGAAGCGGCGAAAGACAGAAAGCATGAAAATATCCGAACTGCGGCGGGATGGCGGCCCGCTTTAAGGGCGGATGCGCGCGGCGGCAAGGCTTGCACTGGACAAATGCGCGAGCGCCGTTCATCGCCTCTGACCAGTCCATGTCCCTTCCGATGGAGACGCGACGCCACAGCAGACTGGCGCGCGGCGGCGGGGGCGGGGCGACGTGCAGCAATAAAGAATAAGGGGAATAGACGATGGGCAGGCGCAAGCTGGTTGTCGGCAACTGGAAAATGAACGGGATGCAGGCTGCGTTGGACGAGGTCGCCGCCATCGGCGCGCGCGCGGCGCAGCATCCAGCGGTAGAGGTCGGCCTCTGCCTGCCCGCCACGCTGATCGCCGCGGCGGACGCGCGCAAGGGGGCTGCCTTCATCGGCGCGCAGGATTGCCATATGCAGACAAGCGGCGCGCATACCGGCTGCCTGTCGGCGGCGATGCTGGCCGAAGCGGGGGCCAGCTGGACCATCGTCGGCCATAGCGAACGGCGGCAGGATCAAGGCGAAACCGACGGCTATGTCGCGGCCAAGGCTTTGGCGGCCAAGGCTGCGGGCCTGCGCGTCATCCTGTGCGTCGGCGAAAGCCTGGACGTGCGCGACGCGGGCAACGCCGAAGCGCTGGTTTCGGCGCAATTGCTGGCGTCCCTGCCCGAAGGCGCAGCGGCGGACTGGCTCGCCATCGCCTATGAACCCATCTGGGCAATCGGCACCGGCCGCATCCCGACGATGGAGGCGGTCGCGACCATGCACGCCGCCTTGCGTGCTGCGCTAGCAAGCCGGATCGGCGACGAAGCGCAGGACATGCGCATCCTCTATGGCGGGTCGATGAATGGCGACAATGCCGCTGAACTGATGGCCATCGCCGACGTCGATGGCGGCCTGGTCGGCGGCGCCAGCCTGACCGCCGAAAAATTCGCCCCGATCATCGCTGCGGCTGATGGGGTGGTGGACTGACGAAAAATCCTCCCCTGCAAGGGGGAGGATGCCTTTGCCCCTTGACCTTCCGAATATATCACGCCGCTCTCGCCACCCCTCGTCAAACGCTTGCGATATTGTATAGCCCATCCCCTGTTCCCAAGCGGAGAATGCCGTGATTACTGTCCAGCGGGTGGCCAAGGCCGTCGGCAAGCATCTGACCCGAACCGCGCTCCAGGCGCGCAAAGCTGCGGGCGTGCGGCGCAAGCGGGGCTGCCCGGCCTGTGGCGCGACCGTGGTGGGCTTCTTCCGCTATGGCGACAATGGCGAATGGGGCTGCCCCGAATGTGGCGCATCGCCGCGCGAACGGTTGATGAACTGGCTGATCGCCAATGGCCGCCTGACCGTGCCAACCGAAGGCGCGATCCTGCATATGGCGCCCAATGAAGCCAGCCTCGTCCGCCGGTTCGCCGCCGCCGCTTATTATATGCCCGCCGATCTCGATCCGTCGCGCTATACCGTCCCCAATATGGCGCAAATCGACCTGATGGAGCTGGCCGTCACCGACCGCTACGACCTGTTCTACGCCAGCCATGTGATGGAGCATGTGCCCGACGACATGTCGGTGCTGCGCAACATCTACCGCGCGTTGAAGCCGGGCGGGGAGGCCTGGCTGATCGTGCCGCTGTGGACCAAGCCGACCGAAGATGGCAGTTTCGACATCCCCCCGCGCGAGCGCGAGCGCCGCTTTGGCCAATGGGATCATGTGCGCCAATATGGCCCCGATATCGCCGACCGCATCCGCGCGGCGGGCTTCGACCTGGAAGAAATCGACGCCAGCAGCATCGACGTTGCCGCGCGCCATTATTATGCGCTGGACGACCGGCTGTTCCGCGCCCGCAAGCCCGGCGGAGCCGCGACGCGGTGAGCATCCTCGCGCGGATGGAGGCATCCGCCCGCATCCTCGCGCTGGTCAAGCTGGCCAATGTCGGCCTCGTGCTGATCTGGGGCTTTGCCGTCACCTTCGTCTTCGTCCGCGTCCTGCCGCTGGCCGAATTTCAGGCGTTCCTGCTGCTGGTCGCGTTCGGCAACTTCACCATTTCGGCTGAGTTCGGCCTGACCAGCATCATCTACGCCCGGTTGCGGCGGCACTGGCTGGGTGGGGATCAGGCGGACGGCGGTTTCCGGCTGGAGGAAATGGGGGTGCTGTTCCTGTTCCTTGGCCTCATCATGCTGGGCGGGACGGCGATCCTGATCGGGGCGCTGACGCTTGGCTGGTTCGACACGGCGATGCCGCTGCTATTCCTGCTCTTCTTCCTGTCGGCCTGCCTCAATCTGCCCGCCTTGCTGGCCAAGCGGGCGCTGGCGGCGGTGGATGGCAATTTCCTGTGGGAAGCGCTCGATTGTGGACGGCGCGTGCTGACGATCGCGCTGCTGCTGGCGATCCTTGTCGGCATGGACCCGCGTCTGTCGATCGCACTGCAACTGGCGGTCAGCCTGCTCGTCATCGGCTGGGCCATCGCCCATGTCCACCGGCGCTTGGAGATGAACACTCGCCACTGGATGGCCTTCCGCGTCGGCGGCGGCCATGTCCGCGCCCATTATCTGCGCGATATCGGCGCATCGGCGGCCTTCACCGCGTCGGACATCATTGCCTATAATGCGCCCTATTTCACCATTGCCATGGTGACGTCCGACGCCCGCCCGATGCTGATCTTCGACTTCTTCTTCAAAATGTCGCGCGCCCTGTCGATGCTGGTCCGCGCCGTCGTGGAGGCCGCCTTGCCGCGCATCACCCGCGCCTATCATGCCGGCGACCGCGCAAGGCTGCGCCAGTTGCTCGCCCGCTCGCTCGGCGCAGGGCTGGTCTTTGCCGTCCTGCTGTCGTCGCTGTTGCTGGGCGTCGGCGACTGGCTGTTCGCCACGCTGTTCGACGGTCGTGCCACGATCGACCGGACGGAACTCGCTCTGATCGTCGCGGCCTTGGCGGCGCTCACGATCATCTGCGTCTCGGTCTACGTCCAAGGCGCAATTGGCCGTTTCCCGACCTTGCTGCATCGCTCCCTGCCCTTCCTCGCCGGATCGCTGGCCAGCGCGCCCTTGGCCCTCGCGCTGGCACCTCAGCGCTTCGACCTCACCTTCCTCGGTCTCTACACGCTGACCCTTACTGGTGCGGCCATCCTGCATCTGCTTTCGCTCCAAAGGCTGGCGCGGACATGAAGGTCGCAATGCTCGACCCCTCGCTCTTCACTGGGCGCTATGACGACAGCCTCTGCGCCGCGCTGGCGGGCCAAGGCGCGCAAGTCACGCTGCTCGGCCGCCCGATGCGCGCCACCGATGCGATCGTGCCGCACGGCTATGCCTACGCCCCCCATTTCTTCCGCCGCAGCGAAGCGCTGCGCGATCGCTTGGGCGAAGGCCGCGCCTTTCGCCTGGCAAAGGCCGCAGAATATGGCCTGACTTGCGCGCTGGGCGACCTCACGCCGCTCCTTGCCGCCGATGTGGGCCATATCCAATGGCTCCCTCTCGCCCCCGCAGACCGTCTGATGTTGAAGCGACTCAAAGGGCGCACTGCTTTGGTCCACACCGTCCATAATGCCGACGCCTATCATGCCGATGCCGGGCTGCAGGGCCGGGGCTACCGCGCGCTGCTTGACGGCATGGATGCACTGATCGTCCATGGCGACACCACCCGCGCCGCCCTCATCGCGCAGGGCATCGACCCCGCCCGCATCCACATCACCCCGCACCCGCCGATGCGGCTGGCAGCGGCCAGCGCCGCCGACCTCGCTGCCGTCCCCGCCTCCACGAAACCCCGCCTGCTCTTCTTCGGCACGATCCGCCCCTATAAGGGCGTAGACCTCGCGATAGACGCCTGCCTCTCGCTCTGGCACGACGGCCATGATTTCGACCTCATGCTCGCGGGCAAGCCCTTCATGGACGTCGCGCCGCTCCTGGCACAGGTCGCGCAAGCAGGCTTTGCCGACCGGCTGCTCACCGATTTCGGCTTCCTGACCGAAGGCCGCCTCGACGCGTATATGGCGCGCGCCGACATCATGGTCTTTCCCTATCGCCACATCGATTCGAGCGGTGCCTTCCTCTCGGCGCTCCATCATGGCAAGGCAATGGTGACGTCGGACGCGGGCATGTTCGGGCAATTGCCGGACGGCGTGGCGATCCGGGCGGCGGCGGGGAACGTCCCCGCTCTGGCCGCAGCGCTCTTGCCGTTGGTGCAAAGCCCCGCCATCAGGCAGGCACAGGGCGCAGCGGCGCGCGCCTATGGGGATGATATGGGAAGCTGGAACGACATGGCGGTGGCGACGATGAACATCTACAAAAGCGTGCTGGCCGCGCGCGCATGAACCGCTATTGGCGCGAATTGTCCGACCGCAAGCTGGCCGCGCGTCTGGCGCTGGCCGGGCGGGTGCATCAATATCCCGAAATCCAGGCGCTTCGGCGCTTCCTGTCCACCTTCGCGGTCGATTGCCTGTTCGACGTCGGCGCCAATCGCGGCCAATATGCAAAGATGCTGCGCAAGGATGCGGGCTATAAGGGGCTGATCCTGTCCTTCGAGCCGAACCCCGATGTATTCGCCGAGTTGCAGCGCCATGCCGCGTCCGACCGCCATTGGCATGTCTTCAACATGGCGCTCTCCGACTTCGACGGCACGGCCAGCTTCAACATCATGGCCGCCGATCAATTCTCGTCGCTCAAGGCCCCGTCGGACGATCAGGATGCCATCTTCGCCGACCGCAACAAGGTGACGAAGACGGTCGAGATGCAATGCCGTCGCCTCGACACGCTGCTGCCCGAACTCGTGGCGCAGCATGGCTTTACCCGACCCTTCCTGAAAATGGACACGCAGGGCCATGACCTGTCGGTGTGCGAAGGCGCGGGCGAGGTGCTGACGCAGATGCTGGGCATCCAGACCGAACTCGGCGTCCGCCCCATTTACGAAGGCGGCACCGGCTATCGCGCGATGATCGACTGGCTCGAAGCCCGCGCCTTCGTGCCCTCGGCCTTCTTCGCCAATAATAAGGGCCATTTCCCGCTGCTGGTCGAAATGGACGGCATCTTCGTCAACCGGACGCTGGTCGCGGCGTGACCGGAGGCGGGGCGACCAGCTTCGTGAGCGCGCGCCGCCTGTTCCTGGCCGGCGCGATTGGCCTGACGCTCTGGCTGGGTGCCACTTTCGTCTGGCATGTCACCTGGCGGCAGGGGATCAGCCTGCCGGTCATCCTGTTCCTTGATCAGGATTTTCCGCTCCTCATCGGCTCACTGCTGCTGTTGGCGTTGGCCGCGCCGTTTGCGGAAGGGAAGGGCATCCGCCTGCCGCGCCCGACCGCGCGGATCATCGTGCCGCTGATCCTGCTCATGGGGCTGGCGGCCTGGGCGGGCCATTACGCCCTGTTCCAGAATTACGCCATTTCCCGTGACGAAGAGGTCGCGCGCTTCGCCGCCGCCTATATGCGCGAAGGACTGTTCGCCCGGCCGATTCCGGTCGAATGGGAACCCTATCGCCGGGCGATCATGCCCGAATTCTTCTCTCCCTTCGGCGCGGCGGATTATTGGACCGCGGCCTATCTGCCGGTGAACAGTGCGATCCAGGCTTTGTTCTGGCAATTGGGCGATCCCAATCTCGCCGGGCCGGTGCTGCTGATGGCCGGGCTGCTTGCGCTCTGGCGGGTGGCGCTGCGGCTGATGCCCGATCGCCCCGACGCGGTGTGGGTGACGGTGCTGCTTGGCTGTTCGTCCAGCCAGCTCTGGATCACGGCGATGACGCCCTATGCCATGACCGGCCATTTCGCGCTCAACATGATCTGGCTCGCGCTAGTGCTGCGCGGCGGGGTGATCGGCCATGGCAGCGCAGGCGTGGTTGCGCTGGTCGCGGCGGGCCTGCACCAATGGCATTTCCCGCCGCTGTTCATCGCGCCTTTCATCCTATGGATGCTGCTCGCCCGCCGCTGGACCGTCGCGGCCTTCCACGCGCTGACGCTGGTGGCGATCGTCATCGTCTGGGCCAAGCTCTGGCCAGAATTTCTGCTCCATGCGCTCGGCGCGCCCGCCGATGTGCGTCCCTCCGCCGGGGTCGCCGACAAGGTCGGTAGCCTGTTCCAGCGGCTCGGCGACCGCTGGCAGCCACTCGTCAATTTGAGCCGCTACATCGCCTGGAACGACATATTGATGGTGCCGCTCGCGGTGCTGGGCATGGCCGCGATGCGCTGGCGCAGCATGATCCGGGGGCAGGAAATCGCGCTGCCGCTGGCGCTCGGATGCTTAGCTGGCTGCATGCTGGCGCTGGCGCAGGGCTATGGCTGGGGCTTCCGCTATGCCCATGGCTTTATCGGGCCGTTCTGCCTGCTCGCTGGCCTTGGCTGGGCGCGGTTCCGCCCGCAAGATGCGTTGCGCCCGCTCGTCATCGGCCTGTGCATCACCGCGCTGGGCAGCATTTTCCTCGTCTGGCGCACCCACGCTTTCGTCGCCCCCTATGCCGCCAGCCACCGGCTGATCGATTCGAGCCAGGCCGATGTCGTGCTGATCGATCCGCGCGGTGGTCTCTATGTCACCGATCTGGTGCGCGGCCGCAACGGCGTGCCGGGCAAGCCGATGGTCATGAACTTGGGCATGCTGACGCTCGATCAGGTCGATGAACTATGCAAATCCTATGTCGTCGAACTGTTCGACCGCGCGGAATTTCGTCCGTTGGGCGTGCCGCTCGCGCGCTGGAATATCAGCCGCATGGACACGCTGCGCGCGCATATGAAGGAAGCGGGCTGCGATAAACCAGTCCAGCCGCCGCTGCCTGAAACCTTCGAAGACGCACTGAACGCCGCCGGCAACGCCATGTGAAAGGGCTTATTGCCCCTTTACATGCACCCGCTTGCCGCCGATCCAGGTTTCCAGCACCTGCGTGCCCCGAATGTCCGCCGGTCGCGCGGTGGAAATATCCCGGTCGATCAGCAGGAAGTCGGCGCGCTGGCCTGGCACGAGACTGCCGAACCGCTTTTCGGCAAATCCGGCAAAGGCCGCCTGGCGCGTAAAGCCATCGAGCGCCGCGTCAAAGCTGACCCGCTGCGTCGGCATCCACCCGCCCATCGGTTCGCCCTTGGCATCCTCGCGGTTCATGGCGACGGCGATCCCGGCAAAGGGATTGGGACTTTCCACCGGCACGTCCGAACCGAAGGCCAGTGGCACGCGATTGTCGAGCATCGCCTTCCACGCATAGGCGCCACCCAGACGCGCTTCGCCCATGCGGGTCGTCGCCATGCGCCAGTCGGACGCTTCATGGACCGGCTGCATCGACGCGACGATGCCGAACTGGGCAAAGCGCGGCAAATCGGCCGGGCTGACAATCTGCGCATGTTCGATCCGCCAGCGCCGGTCGCCCTTATAGGTTTCGGACAATTCCTGGATCGCGTCCAATATTTCGCTATTGGCCGCGTCGCCGATCGCATGGGTGGCGATCTGGAAATTGTCCATCGCCGCGCGGCTCATCACATTGCGCAACTGCGTCGCCGAAATCATCGGCAGCCCGCGCTGCCCTGGCGCATCGGCATAATCCGCCTTCAACCAAGCCCCGCGTGACCCCAGCGCGCCATCCAGCACCAGCTTGATGCCGCCCAGCCGCAGCCGGTCGTCATACAGCCATTGCGTCGGCTCCGGCCCGGCGATCAGCGTCATATTGTCGAGACCTGCCGCATAGGCCATGATCCGCACCCGCAGCGCGCCGCGATCGGCCGAGCGGCGAAACGCCTGCCAGTCCTCAATGCCCGTGCCCATGTCGGCAATGCCGGTGACGCCCATCGCCAGCAAAGCGCGCTGCGCCTTTTCCAGCGCGATGTCGCGATCTTTGGGCGCAGGCGCAGGCACGACCTTCTCGATCAACGCCATCGCCTGATCCACGAACACGCCCGCAGGCTTGCCCGCCGCCATCTCGATCCGGCCGCCTGTGGGTGATTTGGTCGCGGCCGTCACGCCCGCCGCGCGGATCGCCGCGCTATTGGCCCAGCCTGCATGGCCATCGACGCGGGAGAGCCACACCGGAATGTCGCCGACCGCTGCGTCCAGTTCGGCGGCCGTCGGAAAGCGGCCCAAGCCCCATTGTTCCTGGTTCCAGCCGGTCCCGATGATCCATTTGCGGCCCGGACTGGCCTGCGCATAGGCGCGGATCTTCGCCTGCGCCTCCTCCAGTGATCGCGTGTCCGACAGGTCGAGCGTGATGAGCGACAGGCCAAGGCTCATGACATGGCCATGCGCGTCGATCATGCCGGGCACCAGCGTCTTGCCGCCCGCGTCCAGCTTGAACGACAGCCCCTTGGGCGGCTGCGGCCAGGGCTGGCCGCGCTTGGGTTTCTTGGGCTTCTTATATTCCGGTTCCTGATAGCGGCCCGGAATCAGCTTCTCGACCTTGCCCTCATCATCGATCAGCAGCGCGCCGAAACGCACGACCTTGCCGTTGGGATCGACCGCAATGCCGTTCACATTGTCGATGACGCCGGATGCGAAAGCGGGGAAGGGCAGGGCGGCAATCAGCCCCAGACCCAACACCCCAAACCCGTTCGCCCTGAGCCTGTCGAAGGGTCTTTCTTTCTTCGACCGAGGTGCAGACAGAAAAGAGGCTTCGACAACCTCAGCCCGAACGGACGTTGGAGCCGCCCTCACGCCTTGATAATCCGGCGCACCAGCGCGCTGGTATCCTGCCGATGGCCACCCATCGCCTGCACATCGGCGTAGAATTGATCGACCATCGCCGTCACCGGCAGCGTCGCGCCATTCGCTCGCGCTTCCTCCAGCGCCAGCCCCAGATCCTTGCGCATCCAGTCCACCGCGAAGCCGAAATCGAAACTGTCCTGCGCCATCGTCTTCCATCGATTATCCATCTGCCAGCTTTGCGCCGCACCGCCCGAAATCGCCTCGAACACGGTGTCGAGGTCCAGTTCGGCCGCCTGCGCAAAGCGCATCGCTTCCGCCAGGCCCTGCAATACGCCTGCGATGCAGATTTGGTTCACCATCTTGGTCGTCTGGCCCGCGCCAGCACCGCCGACATGGACGATCCGCGCGGCATAGGCCTGCATCACGATCTTCGCCGCCGTCACAGCGGGTTCGGTGCCGCCGCACATGATAGACAACCGGCCATTTTCGGCCCCCGCCTGTCCGCCCGATACCGGCGCATCGACACTATGGATGCCCCGGCTTTCACCTTCGACGAACAATTGACGCGCGATCCGCGCGGAAACGGTGGTGTGGTCGATGAACAGGCTGCCGGGCTTCATCGTGCGGAACGCGCCCTCGCGGCCCAGAGTCACCTGGGACAGATCATCGTCGGTGCCGACGCAACTGATCACGATCTCCGCCTCTTCCGCCGCCTTGGCCGGGCTGGTCGCGACCGTCCCGCCATAGGCTTCGGCCCAGCTTTTCGCCTTGCCGATGGAACGGTTGTAAACGGTCAGGCTGTGTCCGGCCTTCGCCAGATGTCCTGCAACCGGGCCGCCCATGACGCCCAGGCCGATAAACGCGATGTTAGCCATATGCCTCGTAGGATAAGTGCGTGGCGTCCAGCCATAGGGGCAGTTTTCCGACAGTGCCAGTTTCTTCCACCGCAATTTTGCGTTAGGGCGCGACCATATGAACACGCTTGCCAAGATCGAGAGCGCCCCGCCGCTGCCCATCACCGTCGATGACGTGCTTGCCGCGCGCACCCGTATTGCAGGCGCGATCGTCAAGACGCCGACGCTGATCAGCCAGACGCTCTCGCAGATGCTGGGCTGCAACGTGTATCTGAAATTCGAAAATCTTCAGTTCACCGCCGCCTATAAGGAGCGCGGCGCCCTCAATCGCCTCCTGCAACTGGACGAAGCCTCCAAGACCAAGGGCGTGATCGCCGCGTCGGCGGGCAACCATGCCCAGGGCCTTGCCTATCATGGCAAGCGGCTGGGCGTCCCCGTGACCATCGTCATGCCGCTGACCACCCCGATCATCAAGGTGACGCAGACCCGCGGCCATGGCGCGACGGTCGTGCAATATGGCGAGAAATTCGATGACGCCTACGCCCATGCCCGCTTGCTGGAAGTCGAACAGGGGCTGACCTTCATCCATCCGTTCGACGAACCGGACATCATGGCCGGGCAGGGCACGGTCGCGCTCGAAATGCTGGAGGATGCACCGGAAATCGACACGCTGATCATCCCGATCGGTGGTGGCGGCCTGTTTTCCGGCATGGCGACCGCAGCGCGTGCGATGAAGCCCGACATCCGCTTGATCGGCGTGCAGGCAGAACTCTATCCGTCGATGTACGACTATATCAAGGGCGAGCATCTGCCCTGCGACGGCGATACGCTGGCGGAGGGGATCGCGGTCAAGCAGCCGGGCGACAACACCCGTCTCGTGGTCGAACGGCTGGCGGACGACATGCTGCTGGTCACCGAACGGCGACTGGAAGAAGCGCTCAGCCTGCTGTTGCAGATCGAAAAGACCGTAGTCGAAGGGGCCGGGGCTGCGGGGCTCGCCGCGCTGCTGACCTATCGCGAACAATTTGTCGGGCGCAATGTCGGCCTCGTGCTGACCGGCGGCAATATCGACACGCGGCTGCTCGCCAACGTCCTGCTGCGCGATCTCGCCCGGTCGGGACGGCTGGCGCGGCTGCGCATCATCCTGCAGGATCGTCCCGGCGCGCTGTTCCACGTCGCCCGTATCTTCGATCAGGAAGCGGTCAACATCCTCGAACTGGCGCATCAGCGCATCTTCACCAACCTGCCTGCCAAGGGCCTGAGCCTCGACGTCGAGTGCGAGACGCGCGATCGCGCCCATCTCCAGCGGCTGATCGCGGCATTGGGCGAAGCAGGCTATGAAGTCGCGCCGATCGAGGTCGCCTGACGGGCTGCAACCTTTTGTTAATATTTCGTGGTAAACGCCCTTTTCACGCGCGCATGGGGTCGGCATAGTCTGCGCATGACCCATATACGGCACAGCGATGAACAGGATAGAGGCGCGTGACCGCACCTTTCCGTTTCCCCCGCTTTTTCGTGACCAACCCCTCGCCCTGTCCCTATCTGCCGGGACGGAGCGAGCGCAAGGTGTTCACGGAATTGAGCGGCGACAACGCTGCCGAACTTAATGACGCGCTGGGCCGGATCGGCTTTCGCCGCAGCCAGAATGTCGCCTATCGCCCCAGTTGCGCTGATTGCACGGCCTGCGTCTCGGTCCGGGTCGTCGCCGGTGAGTTCAAGCCCAACGCGACCCAGCGCAAGCTCATCCGCCGCAACAGCGACTTGGTCGTCACCGCCTGCAAGCCCTGGTCCACCGAAGAACAATTCGCCCTGCTCCAGCGCTATCTCAGCGCCCGGCATCCGGGCGGCGGCATGACCGAAATGGACGAGATGGACTTTGCCGACATGGTCGAACAGACCCCGGTTGACAGCCATATCATCGAATATCGCGAGCCCGGCGTCGATGGGCGCGTCGGCAAACTAGTCGGTGCCTGCCTGACCGACCGGCAGGGCGATGGCCTGTCGATGATCTACAGCTTCTTCGACACCGAAATCGATTATCGGCCGGGCCTCGGCAATTTCATCATCCTTGACCATATCCTGCGCGCCGGGTCGGCGGGCCTGCCCTATGTGTATCTGGGCTATTGGGTCGAAGGGTCGCAGCGGATGCAATATAAGGTCCGCTACCGTCCGCTCGAAAAGCTCACGCGGAGCGGTTGGACCCGTTTTGATCCCGATGAGCAGGTCGAGGCGATTCGCGGCGTGGTCGCACGCGATGAACCGCCCTTGCCGGTCGAACTGGCAGCCATCTTTCGCAAATAACTATAGATCGGGGGCGGCGCTCACCGCCCCCAATGCGTCATCAGCAGGCGCAGGACCGGCGTGCGCGCCGCGCGGACCGGCGGACCGGCACGGTTTCCGTGACATAGCTGGTCGTGGTCGTCGTGGTCATGACGGGCTGCACCGTCACCGTGGTCACGACCGGCGCGGGATAATAATAGCCGCCCGAAACATAACCGCCCTGACCGCCCATGGGCGCGCCACCATGCGACCAATGCGGCGCACCGGCATAGGCTGGCGCATCATAATCGACACCCGCACCCCGGACATCGCCTTCGAACCGGCCTTCATAGGTGCCGGTGGTGCGGCGACCATCTTCGGTGGTCCAGGTGCCGGTCCAGCGGCCCTCATATTCATTGCTGCTGGTCACGCTGTCGTCGGCATAGCCATAACCATCGTCATAGCTTGCACCGGGACGACGCGGCGGTGGGGCGTTGCGGCGCGGCGCATCCTCCGCCTTGTCGATCGCCATGCCAGCGACGGCCCCCACGCCTGCACCGATCAACGTGCCAGCCGTGCGATTGCCCCGCCCGGCAATGCGGTTGCCCGCGACTCCGCCGACAACGGCACCGATCGCGGCACCACCCACGCCATTGTCGCGGCGACGATCGTCATAAGTGCCGTTGTCGGGACCATAGCCGCCTTCGTAGCGTTCCCAGTCGATGTTGCTGCGGCTGTCATAGACCCGGCCATAGCGATCGGTCATCACTGCATCGTCATAATAGCGCGACCAGCCATAGCCATAGGCCGGGGCGGGCAGGCCATAGGCACCGTAATTGGCGATATAATAGGTCGGGCTGATCCAATATCGCGGCAGGACATAGCCATAGACTGGCCGACGATAGCCGTTCCAGCCACCCGGTGCGCGCCACCCCGCCACCCAGCGGCCGTTATGGCGCTGGCCCCAACGCTGACCGCCATTCCAATGCTGGCCAGGGCGAACGCCATGCGCGCCGGACTGGCGCACCTCACCGGCGAGCGCGGGGCTGCCCGCCGCCGTCAGCGCGACGGCTGTGCCCAAAAGGAAGAGGCCGGATATCCGCATGGTTAACGCTCCCTGTTTTCCGGCGCGCGAAGGCGCGCGCGCAGATCAAAATGCTAACGCTCCGTTTAGCATGATGATCCGCTGCTATCCATCAGCGGGACGCGGGATTCCTGTCCCGAAACGGGTCGGAACGCGCGCCAGGCATGGGAAATAGGGTTAACCCCTTAACCGACCCGTGCGCCGATGCGAGCGATCAGCGCCTCCAGCCCGGCGGCATCATCCGAGTCGAACCGTGCGGGCTTGGGGCTGTCGAGATCCAGCACGCCGACCACGCGCCCGTCGCGCACGATCGGCACGACGATTTCCGACGCGCTGGCGGCATCGCAGGCGATATGGCCGGGAAAGGCGTGGACATCCTCCACCAACTGCGTCTCCCCCGTCGTCGCCGCCGCGCCGCATACACCCCGACCCATCGGAATGCGGATGCAGGCGGGCTTGCCCTGAAACGGCCCCAGCACCAGTTCATCGCCAACCAACCGGTAAAACCCCGCCCAGTTGAGGTCCGGCAAAAACTGCCACAACAGCGCAGAAACATTGGCCATATTGGCCACGGAGTCCGGCTCGCCCCCTGTCAACGCATCGGCGGCGGACAGCAGGTCGGCATAAAGGGTCGCCTTGTCGGCGGCGTCAGTGGGGGCGAAGTCATACATGGGGCGGATATAGGCGCGCGGGCAAAAATCGCCAATCGATCGGTCAGGAAAATATGGGGCGTTCTCCAACAGCAAGCCGTTGTTTAAACGTGGCTCAATCCATCGACACTTTGCCCCGTCCCTGCTTGACCGTGCTGCGCGCCTTCTTCGAATCCACCCGCCGTGCCTTGGCGGCTTTGCCCGGCTTGGTCGCGATGCGACGGGCGTCGCGCTGGTGGGCCTTGGCGATCATCTCGGCCAGCCGGTCGCGCGCATCCTGGCGATTGGCTTCCTGGGTGCGGAAGCGTGACGCCTGGATGACGATCTGATTGCCCGACGTCAGCCGCGATCCGGCCAGTTCCCTGATCTTGCGATAGGCATGGGGCGGCAGGCCGAGCCGGAACAGGTCGACCCGCAGCTGCACCGTCGTTGCGACCTTGTTGACATTCTGCCCGCCCGGACCGCCCCCGGTGATGAAGCGCTCTTCCAGCGCATCATCGGGAATCTCAAATCCCGGCATCGTCCAGAAGCTCCGGGCCGAAACCGGCGGCGGCAAAGGTCGCGGGCAGGGGCGCGGTCGCTTCCGCCGCAGGCTTTTCGCCGCGCGCGATGCTCAGGAAGCGGCTGTGCAGCAGCATCGGCACGCCGCCCTCGCCATAGACCGGGTCGCCGACGATCGGAAAGCCCAGCCCATGCAGCGCATGGACGCGGATCTGGTGCGTGCGCCCGGTGCGCGGGGTGAAGGCGATCAGCGACCGGCCGTCCTTCTCGGCAATCTTGCGCCATTCGGTGATGGCGACCTTGCCCGCCTTGGCCGGGATCATGCGCCAGCCTTCCTCGGCGGTGCTGACCTTCTTGAGCGCCAGTTCGATAAGGCCAGTGTCTTCCGCTGGCACACCCTCGATCACCGCGACATAGCGTTTGGCGACGGTGCCGGCCTCGAACGCCTGGGCGAAGCGTTTATGCGCCTTGGGGTTGCGCGCCAGCAGCAGGCAACCACTGGTGTCGCGGTCGAGCCGATGGACCGGCAGCGGCCAGCGCTGAAAGCCGAAGGTCAGCGACTGAAGATGATTTTCCAGCGCAATCGACCCGTCACGCGGCGCATCGACCGGCAGCCCGGCGGGCTTGTCGAGAATGAGGGCTTCGCCATCGATGAACAAAACATGGTCGGTAAGCAGGGACAAAAGAGAAATCCGATCGGGGCAGCAAGGGGTGTGGAATTGACGCGCGCGTCGCTTCCTATAGGCGGTGGGGCCGATGGAACATAGTGGGGAAAATAGCGGGGGTGCCGCGACACCATCGCCGGGTCGGCTGGACTGGGTGGATGTCGCACGCGGCATCGGCATCATCGCCGTCGTCGTCGGCCATGTGTGGACGCGCGGACCTGTGCGCGACGCCATGTACAGCTTTCACATGCCGCTCTTTTTCCTGCTGTCAGGCATGCTCTCGCGCCCGCAGCCGATTGGGCGCTTCACCATGCGGCAGTTGTTCAGCCAGATGCGACCCTATTTTCTGTTCCTAGCGCTGGTGATCGCCGCCGATCAGATCATCGAACCGCTCAAGGGCAACCGCCCTATTTTTCGCGACTGGCCGCAGGACATCGGACCGCTCCTGCTGGGCGGTTCGTGGCTCGCTGGCCCCTTCATCATCTTCTGGTTCGTGCCCTGCCTGATGGTGGCTCGCATCCTTTTCAACGCCTTGTCGTGCCGATGGCCAGACCCGCTCGCGCGCCGCTGGGGATTGGCGGTACTGCCCATGCTGCTCGTCGCCTATGTGTCCGGCCATATCACCCGCTTGTCGCCGCTCGGCCTGTTGACGATGCCGATGGCTTTCGTGCTGCTTTGGGTGGGGGCGGCGTGGCACCGTGTCGGCTGGCGATGGTGGATGATGATACCCCTCCTGTTGCTCGCCATGGCGAGCCTGAGCGGCCTTCTGCCGTCGCTGAATATGCGGAGGGCCGATTATGGCTGGCCATTGGCGTCGATGGCGGCGGCCATCGCGACGTCGTTTTTGATCTTCAACCTATCGGCAAGGATCGCACCCCATGCCGCGCCGCTCGCGGCGATAGGGCGAGGATCATTGACGATCATGTATCTCCATGTGCCGCTGATCCACTATCTGTCTCCCTATATGGACAAGCTGCCGCTGCTCGCTTTGGCCCTGTTCGCGCCTTTCGCACTGGACCGGCTTATCCGCCTCTCTCCACGCGCAACCCGCTGGCTGCTGTAGCGGAAAGCAAAAAGGGGCCGATGCACAGTCCCGGTGCATCGACCCCTGCGGCGTGCCGTAATCTTCGTGCGACACAAAGTCTCGGCAGTCCACACCTCTAGACGGCGCGGTCGGCGATCAACCGTGCAGCTTGATCGCGGTTTCGGCGATGCGACGGCCCTGATAGCGCGCGCCGTCCAGTTCTTCCTCGCTCGGCTGGCGGCTTCCGTCGCCATCGGCCAGCGTCGTGGCGCCATAGGGCGATCCGCCGCGCACCTTGTCCACGCCCATCTGGCCCTGGAACCCATAGTCCAGGCCAATGATGGTCATGCCGAAATGCAACAGGTTGGTGATGATCGAAAACAGCGTCGTTTCCTGCCCGCCATGCTGGCTCGCGGTCGAGGTGAAGGCACCGCCGACCTTGCCATTGAGCGCACCGCGCGCCCACAGGCCACCCGCCTGGTCGAGGAACGCGGCCATCTGGCTCGACATGCGGCCAAAGCGGGTGCCGGTGCCGATGATGATCGCGTCATAATCGGCCAGTTCCGCGACGGTCGCGACCGGTGCGTCCTGATCCAGCTTGAAATGCGCATTCTTGGCCACTTCCAGCGGGGCGGTTTCAGGCACGCGCTTGATATCGACCTGCGCGCCGGCGGCGGCTGCGCCCTCGGCCATGGCCTTCGCCATCGTTTCGATATGACCGTAGGAAGAATAATAGAGAACCAGAACCTTAGCCATGATGCGTCTCCTTACATGAGGGGATTGAAAGGGGTGCCGCCCGCGCGAGGGAGGGGAGAGGCGCGGGCGGCGAGCCGATCCGTCCGGGGAGGGGATGGACGGGCCGACTAAGCTATTGGCTATCCACCAGGACGATTTCGGCGTCCTCATGGGCCGTGATGGTGATGGGCTGGCCGCCGATGATGGCCGCGCCGTCCCGTGCTTCGAACGTCTGTCCATCGATCTCGATCCGACCCGTCGCCGGGACGAGATAAAGGTGACGACCCTCCGCACTGTCATAGGTCACGCTCGTCCCGGCCTTGATCGTTCCGCCCAGCAAGCGGGCATCGGCGCGGATGCGTAGCGCTTCCTTATCCTCGTCATAGCCGCTGGCCAGCACGACCAGTTTGCCCGACCGATCGCCGCGCGGGAAAGGCTTTGCCCCCCAGCTTGGGGAACCGCCCCGTGCGCGGGGAATGACCCAGATCTGGAAGAGGGTGGTGGTTTCATCCTCCAGATTATATTCGGCGTGACGAATACCGGTGCCCGCAGACATCACCTGGACATCGCCAGATTCCGTACGGCCCTTGTTGCCCAGGCTGTCCTGATGCGTGATCGCGCCGGTGCGGACATAGGTGATGATTTCCATGTCGGCATGGGGGTGGGGCGGAAAGCCCGAACGCGGGCCGATCTCATCGTCGTTCCACACCCGGATCGCGCCCCAGTGCATGCGGTCTTCGTCATGATAATCGGCGAAGGAAAAATGATGGCGCGCATTCAGCCAGCCATGATTGGCATGGCCGAGTGAGGCGAAGGGGCGGCGCTCGATGCGGCTCGCTGTGGTCGTGTTCATATGCTCTGCCTTTCGGTTTCGAACGCGATGGTTCGGGTGCCTTTTGACCAAGCGCCGGAGGTTCCGGCTTGCTTTCCGCCAATCTAGTCATCAGTATCGTTTCTGAAACAAGCAGCATCGAAACGGATTGTTTCCCTATGCGATTACCGGATTTTGAGGCCTGGGCGATGTTCGCCGCCGTGGTCGAGCATCGCAGCTTCACCGACGCCGCCAAGGCGCTCAGCGTGTCCAAGGCCACCGTGTCCAAGGCGGTGACGCGGCTGGAGGAGCATCTCGACACCAGCCTGTTCAACCGCACCAGCCGTCGCCTGGCGCTGACCGAAAGCGGCAAGCGGCTCGCCGATCACGCCCATCGCATCATGGCGGAGGGGCAGGCGGCGGAGGAAGCGGCGCGCGATGAAACGGCGGACCTATCCGGCGTCGTGCGACTGGGCGCGCCGATGACCTTCGGTCTGCTCCGCATCGCGCCGCTGGTTGCGGAATTTACCAAGACCCATCCGCTGGTCGATGTCGACCTGCACTTGTCAGACGCGCATATCGACATTGTGGAGATGGGTCTGGATGCCACGATCCGTATCGCCGATATGCCTGACAGTTCGCTGCGGGCACGACGCCTGGCGGACGTCACGCTGCATCTGGTGGCGTCGCGCGCCTATCTGGATGCGCGGGGGCGGCCACAGCATCCCTCCGACCTGGGGGAGCATGACTGCCTCTGCTATTCCAACGTGACGACGCCCGACGTGTGGCGCTTCGCCGGGCCGGGGCAGCAGAATGTCGTGGTGCAGGTCCGCTCGCGCATCACCGTCAACAGCGGTGAGGCGATGCTGCCTGCGTTGCGGCTGGGGGTGGGCATTGCCCGACTTCCCGACTTCATCGTCGGCGACGCGCTGGCGGCAGGCGAGTTGGAGGAAATATTGGTGGATTGGCGTCCGGCACCCTTCGGGCTGCACCTGGTCACGCCGCCATCGCGGTTGCGGCCCGCGCGGGTAGAGGCGTTGCTGGATTTCATCACCCGGCACCACGCCTGCTGAACCTCGTTTCGCGCACCGCTATATCTTGACTCGCGGCCGGTCGTTTCGGCTTCAACCCTTTATAAACGGATTCGTATTTTCGCGACTCGTGGATTTCTGCCGGTTAGCCAAAAATTAACCTTTGTCGTTCAGAAGTTTTTTGGTTAATGAATTGGAGCAGTAGCCGTTCTGGTGGGGTGAACGGACCTGCGACGCAAAGGGGCTTCACATGCGCGTGCTGCTGATTGAGGACGAACCGACGACGGCCAAGGCGATTGAGCTGATGCTCACGACCGAAGGCTTCAACGTCTATACCACCGATTTGGGCGAAGAAGGCCTCGATCTGGGCAAGCTCTATGATTACGACATCATCTGTCTCGACCTGAACCTGCCCGACATGCACGGCTATGACGTGCTGAAGAAGTTGCGGGCGGCCAAGGTGCAGACGCCGGTTCTGATCCTGTCGGGTGTCGCCGAAATGGACAGCAAGGTCCGCTCCTTCGGCTTTGGTGCCGATGATTATGTGACCAAGCCCTTCCATCGCGAAGAACTGATCGCGCGCATCCATGCCGTGGTGCGCCGGTCAAAGGGCCATTCGCAATCGGTCATCCGCACCGGCAAGCTGTCGGTCAATCTCGACGCCAAGACGGTCGAAGTGGACGGCAACCGCGTTCACCTGACCGGCAAGGAATATGCGATGCTGGAGCTGCTGTCGCTCCGCAAGGGCACGACGCTCACCAAGGAAATGTTCCTCAACCATCTCTATGGCGGGATGGACGAACCGGAACTCAAGATCATCGACGTCTTCATCTGCAAGCTGCGCAAGAAGCTGGCGCTGGCCTGCAGCGGCGACAATTATATCGAGACGGTCTGGGGCCGCGGCTATGTGCTGCGCGACCCGGACGAAGTGATCGAGGAAGAAGCCAAGGTCGCCTGACGCTTCACGCCATCCACCTGCTCATGAAAAAGACCGGCAATCCTTTGGATTGCCGGTCTTTTTCACATCCGTTCGCTAGGGTGGATCAAGCCGGGGTCTGCAACGTCCAGCGCTCCGTGCCTTGTAGCCCCAAGGCGGTGAGCCGCCCACTGCGATAGGCACCGGTATCGATGCCGATCCGGTTATGCTGTTCGTCCACCTCCGGCGTGATGCTGTGGCCATGGACGATCATATGCGAATGCGGCGTGTCATGGTTCAGGAAATCACGGCGAATCCAGCGCAGATCGGACGATTTCTGCGCCTCGATCGCGACGCCGGGGCGGATACCGGCATGGACGAACAGATAATCGCCCACCTCCGTCCAGTCAGGCAGCGCGTCGAGAAAATCGACATGGTCGCGCGGCACATGATGCAGCATCCACTCGGCAATCTCCGCGTCGCTCATCACCGGAAATCGACCGGGACCAAGGCCATAGCTTTCCAGCGTCTGCTCGCCGCCCATGCGCCGGAAGGTCGGCATCACCCTTATGTCACCGCGCGCGGCAGCGATGAACAATTCCTCATGATTGCCCTGCAGGCAGCGCACGTTGCCGCCTGATCCGATCAGCGCCATGACCCGCTCGATCACCGCGCGCGAGTCACCGCCCCGGTCCATCAGGTCGCCCAGGAAGATGAGGATCAGCTTCGCGGGACCGCGCTCCGCATCGTCCTCCTCGATTCGACTGAGCAGCGTGTCGAGCAAGTCCGCTCGGCCATGCACGTCGCCGATCGCATAGACACGGCGGTCCGCGCCCACGCTGGGCGCGCGCACTGCTGCTGGCGCGACTTTGCACCCTAACCATCTGCGCCACCAACTCATGACGCTACGTCTCGCACAGCGTTACAGCTTGGGCAATGTCACGCCCTGCTGCCCCATATATTTGCCCGCCCGGTCGGCATAGCTGACCTCGCACGGCTCATTGCCCTGCAGGAACAGGAACTGGCACGCGCCTTCATTGGCGTAGATTTTGGCGGGCAGGGGGGTGGTGTTGGAAAATTCCAGCGTCACATGCCCCTCCCAGCCCGGCTCCAGCGGGGTGACGTTCACGATGATGCCGCACCGCGCATAGGTGGATTTGCCGAGGCAGATGACCAGCACGTCGCGCGGCACGCGGAAATATTCGACCGTCCGCGCCAGTGCGAAGCTGTTGGGCGGAATGATGCAGCAGTCGGTCTTGCGATCGACAAAGCTGTTGGTGTCGAAATTCTTGGGATCGACGATGGTACTGTCGATATTGGTGAAGATTTTGAACTCGTCCGCCACCCGCGCGTCATAGCCATAGGAGGATAGGCCGTAACTGATGCAGCCGTCGCGCTTCTGGCTCTCCACGAACGGCTCGATCATGCCGGTCGAAAGGGCTTTGTCGCGGATCCATTTGTCGGAAAGAATGGCCATGATGGTCTTTTCAGCTTTTCCTGATGGGGGTGATGCCCAGATCGGCCGGGCCGAAGGCGTGGGGAAGAAGATCGGCGATGCGATGTTCGGTGACGCGGCTGCCTGACGGCGTGGCGCAATAAATGGCGATGGCGCGGCCCGCCATCTGTTCGGCCTCGTTCATCACCTGGCGGCATCGGCCACAGGGTGTGACCATGGCTTCCTCGGCCGCGTCCATCGCCCCGCCGACCACGGCGATCGCGGCGACATCGGCAAAGCGACCCTGCGCATTGACGGTCGCCAGCGCCACCGTCTCGGCACAGAGCGACAGGCCATAGCTCGCATTCTCGAAATTGCAGCCGGTCACGATGCTGCCATCGGTCAATCGCACGGCCGCCCCCACCGCAAAGCGGCTATAGGGCGCATGGGCATGGGCCATCGCGTCGCGCGCGGCGGCGATCAGCAGCGCCACTTGGTCTTCCGTTTCGCTCATGGTGCCACCACATCCCATCTCACCGGCCCCTCGACGCCGTCGATATGCCGCATGTCGCTGGCTGTCCACATCACCCAGGGCCGGGTCGCATAATCGGGCGGAAAGAAATTGCCGTCGAGCCAGAGCGTGCGGTTGATACCCGAACCCACATCGTACAGCCTATCGAAATCCTCGGTGACGTTGAGCAGCACGGTTTTGCCCGCATGGCTTTCGACCAGATTGACCAGGGTATTGAGTTCCGACAGCACAAGGTCACGCCCCGGCCGCGCGGTGCAACCGGGGTCGAACGCCAGCCGGATCACCGGGGGCAGGGCGGCATTGTCGCGCGGCACCGTCGTCACGAAGCGGGTCGCCTGATCGCTCGCCAGCCGACACAGGCTATAGTCCAGCATCGCCCCATAACGCAGCCCCGCCGTCCGCGCCGCGCGCCAGTTGGCCGCGAACGCCGGATCGCGCCCGGCCGCACCCCGCGCTGCGCGGATATAGGCAAAGTCCGCCCCCTGCGCCGCCAGCGTGCCCCATTCCACCACGCCGTTATCGGCGCTGATCGTCACGCCCTGCACCGGATACTGGTCTCGCGCGGGCGCCCAGCTGTGCGCATAGAGCCACAACGCCAGCGCCAGTAGCGCAATGATCGCCAGTCCCACGCCCACGCGGACCAGCAGCCCCCCCAAAGTCAGCCGCGAAATCGTCCCTACCCCTTGATATGCAGCACGCAGATCAGCGTGAACAGCCGACGCGCCGTATCGAAATCGACCGCGATCTTGCCCTCCAGCCGTTCGATCAACATCTCCGCCGCATCATTGTGGATGCCGCGCCGCGCCATGTCGACCGTCTCGATCTGCTGCGGTGATGCATTGCTGATCGCCTGATAATAGCTGTCGCAGATCGCGAAATATTCGCGGATCGGCCGCCGGAACCGCCCCAGTCCCAGGATGATCGCTTCCAGCGCGCTGTCATCCTCGCGATTGATCTCGATCACCAAGCGCCCATCCTCGACGCGCAGCACCACCTTGTACGGCCCCATATAGCCGTCCGCATGGACCCGCTGGGGCGCGAAATGATTATCCTCCAGCAGATCGAAGATCGCGATCCGCCGTTCCTGCTCGACATCGGCATTGCGCCACAGGATCGTGCGCTCGTCGAGCTTGATGTCTATGATGCGCGGATCGGCCATGGTGAAGGGCATAGTCAGTGCGGCGATGCGCGCCGAAAAGCAAGCGGGACTTATCCACAGATGGATTGCGCGCCAGCCCTTGCGCGACGCGCGCGACCGGAGGATGAGAGGCCCATGGTCGAACTATTGAAAATCACTGCCGCCGAAGCCGGCGGCACCGAACTGCCGCGCAATGTCGAAGCCGAAGCCGCGCTGCTGGGCGCGCTGATGATCGACAACCGCATTGCCGAGGATGTCCAGATCAAGATCAAGGCGGAGCATTTCTTCGAACCGCTCCATGGCCGCATCTATGATGCGATCATGAAATTGCTCGATCGCGACATGATCGCCAACCCGGTGACGTTGAAGCCGATGCTGGACCAGGATCCCGCGCTCAAGGAACTGGGTGGCGCGGCCTATCTGGCGCAATTGACCGGCAATGGCGCAGCGCTGATCGGCGCGCGCGACTTCGCGGCGCAGATTTACGACCTCGCACTGTTGCGTCAGCTTGTCAGCGTTGGCCGTGAACTAGTTGAAAATGCGCTGGATACCAGCGAGGACGTCAACCCGCGCGAGCAGATCGAGGCGGCCGAAGTCGCGCTCTACAAAGTGTCGGAAGGCGAAGGCGAAAGCGGCTCGGTCAAGAGCTTCCTGTCCGCCTCCACCGCCGCCGTGCAGGTCGCCGAACGCGCGCTCAACAGCGGCGGCCATGTGTCGGGCATCACCACCGGCATCAACAGCCTCAATGCCAAGATCGGTGGCCTCCACAATTCGGATCTCATGATCCTCGCTGGCCGTCCGGGCATGGGCAAGACGTCGCTTGCCACCAACATCGCCTATAATGCCGCCTCGCGCTGGTTGCGCGACAATGCCGACGGCATTCCGCCCGAAAAGAATATGGGCGCCAAGACCGCCTTTTTCAGCCTCGAAATGTCCGCCGATCAGCTCGCGACGCGCGTGCTGGCCGAACAGTCGGGGATCAGCGGCGAAGCGCTGCGCATGGGCAAGATCAGCCGCGCCGACTTCCAGAACCTGTCCCGCGCCGCCCGCGAGTTGCAGGAACTGCCGCTGTTCATCGACGATACGCCCGGCCTCACCATCGCCGCGCTGCGCACCCGCGCGCGCCGCCTGAAGCGCCGCCATGACGTCGGCTTCATCGTTGTCGACTATCTCCAACTGCTCCAGGGCAGCGGCCGCGGCAACGAAAACCGCGTGAACGAAATTTCGGAAATCTCGCGCGGGCTCAAGACCCTGGCGAAGGAACTCCATGTCCCCGTTCTGGCGCTGTCACAGCTCAGCCGTGCCGTCGAACAGCGCGAGGACAAGCGCCCCCAACTCTCCGATCTGCGCGAATCCGGCTCGATCGAGCAGGACGCCGACATGGTCTGGTTCGTATTCCGCGAAGACTATTACATCGCCGCCAAGGAACCGGGTAACAAGGAAAGCGCCGAACATACCGAATGGGCGCAGCAGATGGAGCAGATTTACGGCCTTGCCGAACTGATCGTCGCCAAGCAGCGCCATGGCTCCACCGGCCGCATCCGCATGAAATTCGACGCCCGCATCACCCGCTTCTCCGACATCGCCGAAGACGGCTATCAGGATCTGGAATATGAATAAGCGGACCTTCGAACGTTTGAACCGTTCGCCCTGAGCTTGTCGAAGGGCCGTCCTTCTTGAGAAGAAGGATGGGGCTTCGACAGGCTCAGCCCGAACGGCTTTTTTTAAGCGCCCATCTTCGCCCGCGCCGCCACGCGCTTCTCCAGCATCGACAGTGGCATCGCGCCTTCCTCAAGAATGGCGTGGAATTGCTTGATATCGAACTTGTCACCCATCGCCGCCTGCGCCGCCGCGCGCGCCTTGGTCCATACGCCATGGCCGACCTTATAGCTGGTCGCCTGCCCCGGCTGGGTGCAATAACGCTCCACCTCGCGCTGGCAGCGGGCAGGAGTAAAGCCGGTCTTTTCAACCATATAGGCGGTCGCCTGTTCACGGCTCCACCGCTTGGCATGGATGCCGGTATCGACCACCAGCCGCGCCGCGCGGAACAGGAAGGATTGCAGATAGCCCGCCCGGTCGAGCGGCGTCGCATAGCCCTTCAATTCGTCGGACAACTGCTCGGCATAGAGCGCCCAGCCTTCGCTATAGGCGCTCATGAAGGCGGTCTTGCGCAGCATCGGAATATCGCCGGCGGTCTGCGCGGTCGAAATCTGCAGATGATGCCCCGGCACGCCCTCATGATAGTTGAGCGCGGGCAGCGTATATTTGGGCCAATCGCCGATCGCCTTCAGATTGATGAAGAAGATCGCAGGCCGCGACCCGTCCAGCGCCGCGCGATTATAATAGCCGTTCGACGCCCCATCCTGAATCTCGACCGGCACCGCGCGGATTTCCAGCGGCGTGTCGGGAATGGTCGCAAACGCCTGCGGCAATTTCGCCTGCATCAGCTTGGCTTCGGCGTTGAGCGCGGCGATCAGGTCGCTGCGGCCCTGCGCGGTATCGGGATAAAGCTGCGACGGTTCGGCATTGAGCGCCGCCAGCCGTTCGCCGATCGTGCCCTTGCTATAGCCCGCCGCTTTCAAAATCGTGTCGAGCTGCCCGCTGATTTCCGCGACCTGCTCCACGCCCATCGCGTGGATTTCGTCGGCGGTCAGGTCGGTCGTGGTCGCGCTCTTGAGCGCGGCGGCATAGATTTCGTCCCCGCGCGGCGTGCGCCAAATGCCATCGCCCGCGACCGTGCCGCCCTTCAGCGCCTCGATCGCGGCAATCTGCTCGTCCAGCGCCGGATAAATGGCCTTTTCGACAACAGCCGTCGCTTGGCCCTGCCAATCGCCCGCCACATTCTTGGCCGCAGCCCGCTTGACCAGCGATTGCACGATCGAGCTGGACGCGGCGGGCTGATCGCGCAGCTTGCGCATCTGCGCCAGCGTCAGGTCGAGCGACCAGCCGGGCGCGAGATAGCCGCGCGCCGCTTCGTCCCGCTGGACCGCCGTATCGGTCCGCAGGTTGCGGGCAAAAGCGTCGAGCCGCGCGACATAGGCATCCGCGTCGGCGGCCGTGTTGATCGTGTGCGCGGTGTTCAGGAAATCAGGCGTCGAGAAGTAACTGCCGCCCTGCTGAAAGATGCGATAGGGGCGCACCGCGCTGTTGAGGCCAAAGGTCGCGGGCGCGACCGTCTGCTGGCCCAGCGAATAGAGGACCACCTCCAGATTGAGCCGCTGCGGATCGGACAGGCTGGCCGATTGGAAGCCTTCCAATTCCTTGATCGCCGCCTGCGTCATGCTCAGCCGCTTCATCATCGCCGACTTGCTATTGTCGTCCGACTGGCTCTTCGCCCCGGCGCGCGCGCCCTTGTCCAGGCCAAGGCTGGTGACCATGCCGGGCGACACGTCTAGCTGCTTCTCGAAAATGGCGGCGAAGGCAGCGGACAGCCGCGCATCGTCATTGCCCGCCATCTGCGCCAGCGCGCGCGGAGCGGAGGCGGCAAGGGCAATGGCCCCGGCGGAGGAGAGAAACAGGCGGCGATCCATGGCGATGACTCCCTTATGTCTTGCCCGCCTGTCTTACCCCGCTCCGCCGCCTCGTCCAGTCCCTTGTAACAATGTTGCGCGCGCGCAACATCTTCGGTCGCTCCGCGCGGGGCCGTTCAGCCTTCGCTCTTCAGCTTGTCCTGCGTCCTGGTCGCGAAGTCGCTAGCGTCATGGCGTTCGTGCAATTGCTCTTCCAGCGGGCCATTCGCCTTGTTGACCATCCGCCCCCGCTTGACCGCCGGGCGCGCATCAATCTGCTCAGCCCAGCGCACCACATGAGTATAGCTGGCAACGTCCAGAAACTCCGCCGCTTCATAGGCGCGGCCCAGCACCAGACCGCCATACCAGGGCCAGATCGCGATGTCGGCGATGCTATACTCGTCGCCCGCCATATAGGCGTTGTCCGCCAGATGCCGGTCCAGTACGTCCAACTGCCGCTTCACCTCCATCGTGTAGCGGTTGATCGGATATTCGTATTTTTCCGGCGCATAGGCGTAAAAATGGCCAAAGCCGCCACCCAGCAGCGGCCCGGCCCCCATTTGCCAGAACAACCAGCTCAGCGCCGCAGTGCGCTTGGCCGGATCGGTCGGCAGGAACGCGCCGAATTTCTCGGCGAGATAGAGCAGGATCGCGCCTGATTCGAACACGCGTTGTGGCGGCGACACGCTATGGTCCATCAGCGCAGGGATCTTGCTATTGGGATTGACCGCTACGAAGCCGCTGGAAAACTGGTCGCCATCGCCGATCTTGATCAGCCAGGCGTCATAGTCGGCGTCGGCAAAACCCGCCTCCAGCAACTCTTCCAGCAGGATTGTCACCTTCTGCCCATTAGGGGTGGCGAGCGAATAGAGCTGGAGCTTATGTTGGCCCACCGGCAACGCCTTGTCGTGGGTCGCGCCTGCGATCGGCCGGTTGATATTGGCGAACGCCCCGCCATTGTCCTTGTCCCAGGTCCAGATGCGGGGCGGGGTATAGCTGTCGGTCATGCGAGCCTGGCTCCAATATCGTGAAAGGATGGGCCGCAGGTAGGTGGCGACCCCATCCCCTGCAACCGACAGCCACCAAGCCTCGCAGGATTATTCGGCCGATGCCCGCACCACGAGAACGCTGACCGGGCTTTGATGCACGATCGCCGACGCATTGGACCCCAGCAGCTTCGAGGAGAATGTCGGCTCATGCGAACCGATCACGATCAGCGTCGCGCCCGTCCGCTCGGCCGCGCTGATCACTTCGTCGCGCACCCGGCCGCGCCGCGTATCGAAATGGACCTGTCCTTCGGGAAGGCCGCCTTCGCTCGCCCATTGCCGCATCAGCGCCAGCGCCTCGGCCTCTTCCTTGATGTCGAGATCGCGCCCCAGAAGGTCGGAATAGCGGGTGGGCATATGATAGCGGACATAGAGCATATGGACGGTCGTTTCCAGTCCACAAACAGCCGCTGCCGCATCGATCGCGGCGCGCGCGTGCAGTACGTCGTTGATGTCGACGGCAACGACAATCTTCGAATAGGCCATGATGCATCCTCCTTATGGTTATCCTTCACCAACAGGCGGGCGGGGCAGGGGATGCAATATTCACGAAAAATAACCGTCGCGACATGAAGGCGCGGCTGACGGCAACAGTCGGTCTATCCATCGCACGGGACATGCCATGTCGCGCAGCAATCGCCATAACCCGGAGGCAGGCGCTCGGTTGCGCGGCCTCGCAAATTTTTCTGCGCGATCGCCTTGACGCATAAAAGCACCGCTCCATATTCACGGCGCTAGCACTCTCCTTCAACGAGTGCTAACAGCAACGCAGTTCAAGGGGAGACGGACAAGGCGATTGCGGTTTTGCGGGGAAATCATCCCCGGATCGCGCGCCGGACCCATCCCAAATAGAAGGGAAAGGCAATCAACATGGCATTTCGTCCATTGCACGACCGTGTTCTCGTCCGCCGCATCGAAGCGGAAGCGAAGACCGCCGGTGGGATCATCATCCCCGACACCGCCAAGGAAAAGCCGCAGGAAGGCGAGATCGTCTCCGTCGGCACCGGTTCCAAGGCTGAAGATGGCAAGGTCACCCCGCTCGACGTCAAGGCTGGCGACCGCGTGCTGTTCGGCAAATGGTCGGGCACCGAGGTCAAGGTCGACGGCGAAGACCTGCTGATCATGAAGGAATCGGACATTCTGGGCGTCGTCGCCTGATTTTCGGTTCGCGATTTTCACGTTCAGCAACGGTGTGAACTTCGCAATTTTGCACATTCTCGATAGAAGGTATTAAGACCATGGCAGCGAAAGACGTAAAGTTTTCCCGCGACGCTCGTGAGCGCATTCTGCGCGGTGTCGACATCCTGGCCGACGCGGTCAAGGTGACGTTGGGCCCGAAGGGCCGTAACGTCGTGATCGACAAGAGCTTTGGCGCCCCCCGTATCACCAAGGACGGCGTCAGCGTCGCCAAGGAAATCGAACTCAAGGACAAGTTCGAAAATATGGGCGCGCAGATGGTGCGCGAAGTCGCATCGAAGACCAACGACATTGCCGGTGACGGCACGACCACTGCGACCGTCCTGGCGCAGGCGATCGTCCGTGAAGGCATGAAGTCGGTTGCCGCCGGCATGAACCCGATGGACCTCAAGCGCGGCATCGACCTCGCTGTGATCAAGGTTGTCGAAGACCTCAAGGCCCGTTCCAAGCCCGTCGCCGGGACCAAGGAAATTGCCCAGGTCGGCATCATCTCGGCCAATGGCGACACCGTGGTTGGCGAAAAGATCGCCGAAGCCATGGAGCGCGTCGGCAAGGAAGGCGTGATCACGGTTGAAGAAGCCAAGGGTCTCGAATTCGAGCTGGACGTCGTCGAAGGCATGCAGTTCGACCGTGGCTATCTGTCGCCCTATTTCGTGACGAACCCGGAAAAGATGGCTGTAGAGCTGGCTGATCCCTACATTCTGATCCACGAAAAGAAGCTCAGCAACCTTCAGTCGATCCTGCCGATCCTCGAAGCGGTCGTTCAGTCGGGTCGTCCCCTGCTGATCATCGCCGAAGACATCGAAGGCGAAGCGCTGGCGACCTTGGTCGTCAACAAGCTGCGTGGCGGCCTCAAGGTTGCTGCCGTCAAGGCACCCGGCTTTGGCGATCGTCGCAAGGCGATGTTGGAAGATATCGCGGTCCTGACCAAGGGCGAAGTGATCTCGGAAGATCTGGGCATCAAGCTTGAGAACGTCACGCTGGCGATGCTGGGCACCGCCAAGCGCGTCACCATCGACAAGGACAACACCGTCATCGTCGATGGCGCTGGTGATCATGACTCGATCAAGGGCCGTACCGAGCAGATCCGTCAGCAGATCGAGAACACCACCTCGGACTATGACAAGGAAAAGCTCCAGGAACGCCTGGCCAAGCTGGCTGGCGGCGTAGCCGTCATCAAGGTTGGCGGCGCTTCGGAAGTCGAAGTTAAGGAACGCAAGGACCGCGTCGACGACGCGCTGCACGCCACCCGTGCGGCCGTTGAAGAAGGCATCGTTCCTGGCGGCGGCACCGCTCTCCTCTATGCCACCAAGGCTTTGGCCGGCATGAAGGGCGCGAACGACGACCAGACCCGTGGTATCGACATCATCCGCAAGGCGATCGAAGCGCCGCTGCGCCAGATCGCCCAGAATGCGGGCGTTGATGGTGCCGTGGTTGCCGGCAACCTGCTGCGCGAAAATGACGAAACCCGCGGCTTCAACGCCTCGACCGACGTCTACGAAAACCTCGTCGACGCTGGCGTCATCGATCCGACCAAGGTCGTTCGTGCGGCTCTGCAGGACGCGGCTTCGGTCGCTGGCCTGCTGATCACCACCGAAGCGGCGATCTCGGAAATGCCTGCTGACGACAAGTCGCCCATGGGCGGCATGCCCGGCGGCGGCATGGGCGGCATGGGTGGCATGGACTTCTAAGTCCTGCTTTCCACACGACAAAGAAGAGGCCGGTGGAGCAATCCACCGGCCTTTTTCTTGTCGTCACCTGTACCAAATTCATCCGGCGCTGGTTTCCTAATCTTTTGAAGTCGCTATGCTGCCCATCCAAGCATCGGGCCAGATCGACAGGGGCATTATGAACGACCGGATGGTAAGACTTTGATGCGCGGTATCCTGTGCTGATGGAAGGGGGAACGCTCTTTGCCCGCTGGCCGGAAGCGGGGCCGGTAGCGGGCCTCGTCATGGTGCTGCTGCTGTTCGTGGCCTTTGCGATGGAGCGGTTTCCGCCCGTCGTCATCGCCGTGATCGGGGCCATCCTGATGCTGGTGACGGGCATGCTAAGCCCGACCGACCTGCTGACGGTCTTCGCCAATCCCGCCCCCATCACGATCGCGGCCTTCTTCATCCTCTCCGGCGCTCTCATCCGCACTGGCGCGATCGAGGCTCTGGCCAGCCTGATGGTCTCCCGCGCCAAGGAACGACCCCGGCGCACAGTGGCGGAATTGCTGGGCACGGCCATGCTGGCCCCGGCCTTCGTCAATAATACGCCGGTGGTGATGGTGCTGATCCCGCTGGTCAAGCGGCTGGCCCGAACGGTCGGCATCGCAGCGACGCGCCTGCTCATCCCGCTCTCCTATCTCGCCATCCTCAGCGGCACTTTGACCCTGGTCGGCACCTCCACCAACCTGCTGGTCGATGGCGTCGCGCAGGAAAATGGACAGGCGGCTTTCGGCATATTCGAAATCACCACGGTTGGCCTGGTCGCACTGGTGACCGGTGGCATCACCTTGCTGATCCTGGGGCCGATGCTGCTGCCCAACCGCCCCGACAATGAACTCGATATCGACAGCGACCGCCTCTACATCACTGAACTTTGCCCCAAATTGAAGGATGACGGGACGCGACTGGGCGATATCAAGGCGCTGCGTCGTGGCTCCGTGCGGGTGCTGGGGATCGCGCGCGGATCGCAGATCCTGCGCAACATCGACAATGATGCTATCATCCTGCCCTCCGACCGGGTCATCGTCGCGACGAGCGCGCATGAATTGGATGCTCTGGCTCGATCGCATGAATTTGTTGTTGGGCTTCAGAATATCGGACGACCGATCCGGCTGGCGGCGGACGAACGGGACAGCATGGTAGGGCTGATCGGTATCACCCTTGCCCCGACTCATCCCGCCATCGGGCGGAAGCTGCGGGAAATTCCTTTTCTCTCCAATCTCAGCGTCCGCATATTGGGGCTCAGCCGCCCGCGTCATGTCGCCGGACCGGACCTGGTGAATGTGCGCCTGCGCGCCGGCGACAGTTTGCTGGTGGCTGCCGATGACCAGGCGGCGGCCGCACTGCGCGACAATATGAATTTCATCGCGGAGGATACCAGCGGCGTCAGGCGCTATCGCCGTCGGCGCGCGCCGATCGCGGCGCTCACGCTGGCCATGGTGATCGTGGGGGCTGCCTTCAACATCATGCCCGTTTTTGCCCTGGCGCTGATCGGCGTCGCGATCGTGCTGGCAACCCGCTGCCTCGATGCGGAGGAGGCCTGGTCGGCGATCGACGGCAATGTCATCGTATTGATCTTCGCCATGCTCGCCATCGGCCTGGCGCTGGAAAAGTCCGGTAGTGTGGCGTTGATCGTGTCCACCCTGTCGCCCTGGATGGCGGCGTTGCCACCGTTGGCGCTCATCATCGCCATCTATGCCGCGACATCGGTGCTGACCGAAACCGTCACCAACAATGCCGTCGCCGTCATCATGACGCCGATCGCCATCGGCATAGCCGGGCAGAATGGCGTCGATCCGCGACCGCTGATCATCGCCGTGATGTTCGCAGCCTCCGCCAGCTTCGCAACGCCTATAGGCTATCAGACCAACACGATGGTCTATGCGGCGGCCGATTATCGGTTCAGCGATTTCGTCAAGATCGGCGTGCCGATGAACGTCATCGTCGGCCTGGCGACCTGCTTTGCCATCTACTGGCTGGTGTAGGGGGAGCGCTGACATCATGACTTCGCCTGCGCCAGACCATCCCTATCCCGCACGTTGGGATCATATCCCCTTCTACCGCTGGTGGCGGAAATCCGTGGTCGGATCGGTCGATCAGGAAAAGGTCGTCGCCCGCATCGTGGAGGAAAGCGGCTGTACGCCGCGCTATCTCTTCATGACCATGATGTCGGCAGGCATTGCGGTGCTGGGTCTGCTCCTGTCGTCGCCTGCCGTCGTCATCGGTGCCATGCTCATATCGCCGCTGATGAACCCGATTCTTGGCCTGGGGTTCAGCCTCGCCCTGTTCGACTTTGCCGAACTGCGCCGATCGCTTTCCGCTCTGGCGATAGGCGCGACCGCAGCGCTGCTGTTCACGGCCTTCATCGTTCTCGTCTCGCCGCTAAAGGCACCCACGGCCGAGATATTGGCTCGCACCCGCCCCAATCTGTTCGATCTGCTGGTCGCCCTCTTCGCCGCTCTGGCGGGCACCTTCGCGATCATCCGCGGGCGCGGCGAAACCATCGTCGGCGTCGCCATCGCCACGGCCTTGATGCCACCGCTGGCGGTTGTGGGCTTCGGCCTTGCGACCTGGAATATGCCGATCCTTGGCGGCGCATTGGCCCTGTTCGTCACCAACTTCGTGACCATCGCCTTGTCGGCGATGGTGATGGCCCGCTATTATGGGTTCGGCCATTATCTATCGAGCCAGCAAAGCTGGACTCAGACCGTGCTGCTCATGCTGGTCTTCGTGGTGATGGCGGTGCCGCTGGCCATATCCCTCAGCCGCATCGCGGGCGAAGCGGTTGCCGTCAATCAAATCCGCGCCTTCCTCTCCGATCGTTATGGTGCAGAGTCGCGGATCACCCAACTCGACGTCAATTTCGACCGCACGCCCCTTACCGTGCGCAGCGTGGTCATCGCCCCTCGATCCCGCGCCGAAAGCAACGCCTTGCTGCAGACCGATCTTAGCGACCGGCTGGGCCGCCCTGTGGCGCTGCGCGTGGACCAAGTCCTGCTCGATCCGGGCGCAGGATCGGTCGAAGCGCAACGGGCCGAATTGCAGCAGGCCAATGATGTGCTGGCCAATGACCGCAGCCGCGCCAACAGAGTGGCCGGACTGATAGCGCTGGCCGCTGGCGTGGCGCCCGACGCCGTGACGATCGACCGCGATCATCAACGCGCGACAGCGACGGCAGCCCTGCTGCCGGGCGCGGACCTCGCCACCTATGGCGCGCTCGAACAGCGCGCGATCCAGTCCGTGGAGGGATGGGAGGTCGCCATCATTCCACCGCTCACGCCGCTGCCGGTCATCGCCTTTGCCGACAATGTGGACGCGCTCGACCCGAAGGCGCGGCAAGCCGTGCTGCTTTCGGCCTGGGCGGCAAAGCGTTGGAACAGTCCGCAACTGTCCGTGCCCGGCTTGCCGACCGATGTCCCAGAACGACCCTCCCTGCCGCAACGCCGCGCACTGGCAATCGCCGCCCTGCTCAAGGAACAGGGCATCGCCGCCATCGCCGCACCGGCATCGGGCCAGACTTTCCGGTTGCAGATTGCCGCGACCTCTGGCCGCTGACTTAAAAATGTCCATCAGATGGGAGGTGGATCGCGATAGGTCGTGACCAGCGGCCCCAGCGCATCGGCCAAGGGGCCAAGCCAGGGTTCGAACCGCCGCCAATGGTCGACGCCATCGGCATAGATGGGCAGGCGCACCTGTTCGGAACTGGCGGTGCGCACCGCGCGGTCGCTGCGCCAGAAGTCCAGGCATTGCGCTTCGAACGGCAGGCACAGATAGGCCAGCAGCCGGTCGACTTCGCCCGGCATATCGGCAACCATCTGCTCGTAGATCAGGCGATGCACGCGCCCCGGCGCGGCCGCGTCATAGGCAGTCATCAGCGCCACATAGTCGCGATAATAGCGGCCGATGTCGGTCAGATCATAAGTGAAGGCCTGGCCGCGCGCGAAATGCTGCTTCCAGCCAGACAGGCAACAGCCCATCGGATGGCGGCGGGCGTCAATAATCTTGGCGTTGGGCAGGATCAATTGGATCAGGCCGACATGCTGCCAATTATTGGGCATCTTGTCGATGAAATGCGGCTTGGCGGTGTGGCGATGGACGCGCGTGCCGTCGATATATTCCTCGCCCAGCCGCAGTCGGTCGGCGGGGGTGAGCGAAGCGACCATAGAGGCGAAGTCGGGAAATTCGCCGTCATCCACGCGCGATTGCAGGCGGCTGGCGATGACCATCATGTCGGGCAGTTCCATCGTCCCTTCGACCTGGCTGTGGCAGGAGAGGATCTGCTCGATCAGGGTGGAGCCGGAGCGGGGCAGACCGACGATGAAGATCGGGTCGGGTGCGGGGCAACCGCCAGCACCCCGCGCGGCGATGAAAGGCGCGGTGAAGGTGGTGGCGATGGCGCGCACTTCGGCGGAAAATTCGTCGGCATCATGGCGCACCATCGTCCGGCGCAGGCGATTGCCCGCATCATAATGGCGGAAGGCGGCGGCATAATCGCCCGCATCCTCGAACGCCTTGCCGAGCGAGAAATGGAGGTGGAAAATATCCTCCTGTCCGTCCGCTGTCTCCGGCTCCAGCGACGCAAGCGCCTGTTCCATCGCCGCAATGTCCTGCGCATCCAACCTGACGGTCTTGAGGTTGGCGAGGCTCCACCAGGCTTCGCCCATGGTCGGGCGATAGCGAACCGCCTGGCGATAGGCGTGGACGGCATCGGCCTGTTTGCCGAGCGTCTTCAAGGCGTGGCCGAGATTCTGCCAGACCTGTGGCTGGTCGGGCTGATCCGCGAGTAGGCGTTCGTAAATGGCCCGCGCGCCATCCTGATCGCCCAGCCGCACCAGCACCGATGCCTTGATCAGCGCGTAGCCGGGATTTTTGAGCGGCGACCTCTCCAATATCTCGGCATGGGCCAGCGCTTCGGGCAAACGGTTGTTCTGGAGCAATAGCCGGATCAGGAAATCGCGCGCCAGATCGAAGCCGGGGGCCAGCGTGACCGCGCGCTCGACCAGCGCCAGCGCTTGGCTCATATCACCGCGCCGCCAGTTGACTTCGCCCAGCAGGCGGCAGGCGGCGGCGTCATCGGGCAGGCGGTCGAGCCGCGCCACCAGGGTCGCTTCGGCATCGTCCAAACGGGCCTCGTTCATCGCGATCGCGGCGTCCAGCAGGTCGCGGTCGCGCGAGGAGGCGTGGATGCCCGACAGGTCGGCACGCCAGGCATCGGTCTCGCGGCCCACCGTGCGCAACAGCCGGGCCAGCATGAACCAGCCGCCCGCCACCGACGGCTGTTGCCTGGTCAGCGCTTCCAGCGCGGCGATGGCCTGGGCGGTATCGCCTGCTGCTTCGGCGGCCTGGGCCAACTCCCACCCGATGGCCGGGATGCGCGGATACAGGCGGCCAAGAGCGGCAAGGCGAGGCAGAGCGTCTTTGGGGCGGTCCAGCCGCCGCAACGCCTGGCAAGCGAGCAGTTCCGCCTGCGGCAAGCCGCCGGTCCGGGCGAGGAGGGCTTGCGCCTGCGTCAGCGCCAGATCGGGGCGCGTCTCGACCAGACCGGCAATCTGCGAGAGCGTAGATTCAATAGTGCCCGTTGCGGCAGCGGCAGACCCGTTTCCCATAGCACCCCGAAAATTGTGCGATTGCACAAAATGCTATGCCGATTGCAGCGTGCCGTCGAGAGGACGCATCATAAAAGTTCAAAAAATGCGTTTTCACCCGCTTGACAGCGCCCGTCTGAGTGGCAGTATCCAATTTAGGACAGTCGTTCGAATTGCTGCGTGAGCGAACTGTCTCATAAAAAATAGGATGTTCGGCGTGGTCGTTATTCGGCCGCGACCCCGAAAGATGCGTCTTTCGGGCAGGGGGTTTTGCGTGTCTTCGGCGCGGTGAAGGCAAGCGCATGTCATGATTTGCAAGGTTAAGACCCGGTCGCCGGGCACTGCAACGGGAGAGGCCATGACGCAACGCGTATAAGGGGGGACTATCCATGGCCATCAGATTTGGCTCGCGACGAGTGCGTAATTTGTGCGCGCTGGGCGCTACGACATGCCTGACGCAATTGGCGCTCGCGGCGCCAGCCTTTGCCCAGACCGAAGCACCGGCAGAGGCCGCCGCCGCCGATCCATCATCGGGCCTTAGCGAAATCGTCGTGACCGCGACGCGCAGCGCGCAGAGTATCCAGAAAGTGCCGATCTCCATGCTGGCGCTGGGTGCCGAGACGCTGGCGGAGCGCCAGGTGAAAGGCTTGAGCGATTTCGCCGCCCTGCTGCCCTCCGTCTCGTTCGAAGGCATCGGGCCGGGCCGCAATACCGCCTTTTTCCGCGGCATCGTGCCTGCGGGCGGCGCTTATGCATCGGTCGGCTATTATCTGGACGATATTCCGATCACTGGCACCGAAGTCCCCGACATTCATGCCTATGACCTGGAGCGGGTCGAGGCGCTGGCGGGGCCGCAGGGCACGCTCTATGGCGCGGGGTCGCTGGCGGGGACGATCCGCCTGATCACCAACAAACCCAAGCTGGATAAGTTCGAGTTCGGCTATGACGTCGAGGCCAATAAATATGGCAAGGGCGATTTTGGCGGGCAGCTCGAATCCTATATCAACGTGCCGCTGAGCGACACGATGGCGGTGCGCGCCATGGGCTATTATCGGCGCGATGGCGGCTATATCGACAATATACCCAATAACGGCTTGCTCAATAATGGCGCGCCGGCGGTCTATACGCTGGGCGACAATAATCCGGCGACCTTCTTCAATCTCGACAATAGCGACATCGCCAAGGATGATTATAACACGATCAAGGAATTTGGCGGCCGCCTGCAATTGCTGTGGGAGCCCGTCGATGGCTGGGCGATTACCCCGGAAATCACGGCGCAAAAGCAGGTCGCTAATGGCTATTTCGGTTTCGACCCGCGCGTCGGCGATCTGGAAGTCCATGATTATGACAAGACCCGCAACGATGATCGCTGGTATCAGGCAGCGCTGAGCATCCATGGCCATATCGGCGACTGGGACGTCGTATCGGCGACCGGCTATTTCAAACGCCGGACCCGGACGCTCAACGATTATACTTATTATACCGTCACCTATGACGGGTTCGGCGTAGGCTATGAAAGCTATCTGCAGTTTTTCGACAATTGCACCGGATCGGGCGCGGCACAGCAATGTTCGTTGATCGACCCGACGCAATATTATCATGCGGATACGCACCGCAACAAGTTCACGCAGGAATTGCGGATTTCGACGCCCAAGGAATGGCCTTTCGACGTGACGTTCGGTGCCTTCTACCAACGGCAGAAGAACGAGACCAATACCTATTATGCCATTCGCGGGCTGGATACGATCACGGGCTACACCCAGACGGGCGGCGGCGATGTGCCGGGCGGGCTGATCGGCGTGCCGGGCATGTACGGCATCGATTATGACGAAGACGGCAATCCCTTCTTCGATACCAGCAATGTCATCAATGCCAACGGCAACCCGCTTGGCACGATGATATTGGGGACGCAGGCGGTGAAGGGCGACGGCTTCTACATCACCGAACAGAACCAGCTGTACCATGACACCGCGATCTTTGCGGAGGGGCATTACAACATCACCCCGACGCTCAAGATCACCGGCGGCATCCGCTATTTCTGGACCGATTATGCGGTGAAGGGCTTTGCGGGCGTGGCGGGATCGGCGGCCAATACCATTACGTCGGTCTATGTTCCGACTGGCGAAATGGGCTGTCCGACGCCGCTTCCGGCCGAGCGCCTGCAATGTCTCAATACCAATTTCCGCGCAGCCGATCAGACCGGGCGCTACAAGGAGGATGGCGAGACGCATAAGGTGGCGCTGGACTGGCAGTTCCAGCCCGACAAGATGGTCTATGCCAATTACTCCACCGGCTTCCGCCCCGGCGGCTTCAACCGGCCGCTGCGCATCCGCAATTTCGGCCCGGTGGATGTGGCCCCGTTCAAGTCCGAAACGCTCACCAATTTCGAACTGGGCGTCAAGACGACGTGGAACAACATCTTCCGCTTCAACGCCGCCGTCTATTATGAAAAATGGAATAATATCCAATATGGCGTTGTCGTATCCGGGGCGCAGGGCGCGGGCATGACCGGCAATGCGGGCAAGGCCGTGGTGAAGGGCATCGAGTATGATGCCGATCTGAAACTCGGCAATGTGACGCTCTCGACCTCCGGCGCGTATAATGACGGCAAGCTGAAGGGCAATTTCTGCAACTTTGCGCTCGATCGCGACACATCGAGCATATCGCAATTGTCGACATGCACGTTGGGCGAATTCGTGCCGGACTCTGACCCTCCCACGCCCCAGGTCGCCGCTGCCGATGGCACCCGGCTGCCGCGCCAGCCCAAATTCAAGGGCACGACGTCGATCCGCTACGACACCTATATGGGCGATTATGCCGCCTATATTCAGGGGGCAGCGCTCTATCAGACCGGCGCGACGCAGGATCTGAACGTTGCCAGCAATGCGCTGCTCGGCAATACTAAGGGCTTTGTCAGCTTCGATTTTTCCGGCGGGATCAAGAAGGATAGCTGGAGCTTGACGCTGTTCCTGCAGAACGCTTTCGACAAGCGCGGGGAATTGACGAAAAACACTTTCTGCTCGATCGACTTCTGTTCCGGCTCGGCGCGGACCTTCACGATCAAGCCACAATTTTTCGGCATCCGCTTCGGGCAGAAATTCTGACGGTTAGCGTCACCGCATTATTTTATGCCAAGGTGCATAGACGGGAACCTATAGCTTGTCGTTCCCCGGCGAAGGCCGGGGTCCAGTCCCGCGGTCAGAACTGGACCCCGGCCTTCGCCGGGGAACGACGCGCATGAGTCAGCCTTATTGCGCGATGCTATTAGAGAGCGTTTTAGGGTTTCTGGCCGGGATAGAGCAGGCGCATGGCGCTGGGGGCGCCGCATTGCTTGATCGCGACTTCGACATAGCGGGCGCGTTCGGCCTTGAGCGAGGCGGAGGAGAGGGCGAATTTGCGTTCGCGCGCCACCTCGTCAGCCGTGAACGGCTTGGCGCCTGCGGGCACGCTGGGACCGCCGAGGCCAAACACCATGAAATTGACAAGATCGGCCAGTTGCTGGTTATCGCTGATCCGGCTGTGCGCGATGTTGGGTAGGCGGATGAGGTAGGCGCGCGATTGCGGTGTGCAGAGGAACCAGCCCACCCGGCCGCGCAGTTCGGGCAGTTGTGCCGGGGCGGCGCTGCCCTGAATGCCATGGCAGCCGCCGCAATGTTCGGCATAGTCGGAACGTGCCAGTTCCGGGTCGCTGATCGCGTCGGGCAATGGCCCCATCGGCGGCAACGCGGCGCGGCCGATGCCGACCAGGCCGAGCAGCAACAGCGATCCCGTCAAAAGCCTGCGCAAACCCTTGCCCTCAGCTGGCCGCGCCCACCATCACCGCCGTCGAACAATGATATTCCATGCTGCTGGTGCCAAAGCACCAGATGACGTCATTGTTGAGCTGGGGCATGTAGAGCTGGGTTTCGCGGTCGGTATTGTCGCAGCCGCACTGGCCGCAGGCGGGTTTGCCGCAACAGTCGCGATAGGCGATCAGATAGGCCTTGCCATCGTCCGGGTTGATGCAGGTGCCGACCCAGGACACCGGCGATGGCTCGGCACCAGGCGGGCAGCTATGCAGCCCACCGCCGCAACAGGTGCAGAGCGCACCATCAATGGCGCAATAGCGCCAATAGTCGCACTTGGTATCGTCCTTGGTCTGCGCGTTGCGGGCGAACCCGGTCTTGGCTTCGGGCGAGCGGTCGGGCTTGGCCGCCTCCGCGCGGCTGACCGGTAGCAGCGGGAAAACGGGTGCCGCCACCAGCGCCGCGCCCAGGCGCGAGAGCATGGAGCGGCGCGAACTGCCCCCAGCCAGCCGCCGCAGCAGTTTTTCGCCCATGGCGTCGGCGTTGAACCTCTTCATGTCACTGCCCCCCTTTGGCCGTTCAGGCCGCCTGTGCCTTCAACGATCCGATATAATCCTGCACGGTCTTGATCCCCATTTCATGGGCGACGACCAGGCTTTCGAGATGCTCGCGGCTGTTGACCAGCCCCTTGGACAAGATGGTGCCTTCGGCATCGAGCAGCACCGCAAAGGGCAGCTTGGCGACGCCGAACGCCTGGCCGACGTCGGGACCGTTGACGAACATATAGGATTCCAGCCCATGCTGCGCGATCATGGCGCGCTGCGCGGCGACATCGTCATCGCCGACGAAGGTCAGCGCGACGCGCTCGTCGCGGGCAAAGGATTTGGCCATGGGAATGATGGCCTTGCAAAGCGGGCATTGGGCCGACACGAACATCAGCAGCCGCAACGGCACGCCATGGGCATGACCGCCGACCGTGACTGGCGCGCCATCTATGGAGCGTGCGTCGATCTTGATCGTGGCGTCGCCCACCGCCGGGCCGCCGCTGGTGGTCAGCGCGCCCGCTGGCGCGACGCGGATATGCAACACGCCCACTTGCCGCGCGAGAGCGAGCAGCGCGACGCCAAGTCCCAGGATCACGACCCAGGAGAGGATTTGCGAGATGATGAGCGATGTCAGCATGGATGCTTATCTCCGGTAGGCGGCGGGCGACGCGATCAAAGCCGCGATGGCGGTATAGAGCGGATAGGCGAGCGCGATGGCGAGGCCGCCCGCAATGGCGGTGGCCATGTCGATGGCGGACAGGGGCGGCACGGGCCACAGGCGCGGCACAAGCAGCAGCGCCAGCAACACATTGCGCGCGACCAGCGGCCAGCCGATCCGATGCCGCAGTTGCGACCGGCCACATCCGCAATCGATATGGCTGCGACCGCGCGCGATGTTGATCGCCATGGCCAACGCGAACATAAGCAGCAGCCCGATCGCCAGAACGACCGGTAGCGGCGCAAGCCACGCCACCAACGCGCCACCGATCAGCAGTTCCGCCACCGGCAGCAGCAACGCGGCGGGCGCGACCAGAGTTGACGGCAGCAGCCGGTAATTGGCAATCACGCCTGGCAGCAACGCGCGATGCCGAAGCTTTTCAGCGCCCGACAGCAGCAGGATCAAGCCAATGCCGATCGATGCCGCAAGGCCGATGATCGCAAGGCCCAGTTCCATGGTCAGGATGGGTCCGCGACCGTGATGGTGCTGCCACCGGCCCGCTCGATCTTATGCTTTTCCTCGCCAGTAGCGAGGTCGATGACGATGGCGCTGGCCTCCTCGCCATTCATGAATAATAGCGGCTTGTCGGTTTGCGACACTTCAATATTGTTCATCGGTTCCTTGAGCGCGCGGCGCTTGACGACCTTCTGCGTGGCCAGGTCGACCTCCCACACTTCGGTCCCCGATGCCTTGTGCGTCCAATATTCGCCCATATGCATCAGCACGAACAAATGGCCTGATGGTCGATGCAGCGCCATTGGCTGCCGACCGCCCGGATACCAGTTCAGTTCCAGCGGCTTGGTTTCGCCGGGGCGAATGCCGGCCGCTGCCTGGATCGAAAAGGGCGCGGCAATGGTCGGGGTCGCGCCCAGCTTCGCCTGGAAAATCTGGCCGGTATAGGTGAGGAAGGTCGTTTCCTGCTTGCGCTTGTCATAGGTGAAATTGTCGAAGATCGGATCGTCCGTGGCCGAGAAGAAAGGCGCGCTATGCGTGATATCCGCCTTGGTCCCCTTGATCGCCACGGTGGCCAGCGACCCGTCCGAACAGAGCGCAGAAAAGCCGACGCCCGGATTGGGCATCAGGCTGGCGCAGCCCGGCAGTTCGATCGCCGTCACGAATTTGCGCTTCGCGAGGTCAACGACATTGACCCCGGAGGCGGGGCTGAAATCATAGATATAGGCGGTCTTGCCATCGTCGCTGATGATGAAATTATTCTTGCGCGAACCGATCAGGATGCGGCCGGGCAGGGGGATTTCGGTGACGAGGTTGAGCGTCTGGCTGTCATAGACCGACACCATGTCCTGCCGCGTGCCCCGATCGCCCTTCGACCAGATGGTTTCGGAGACATAATAATATTTGCCTGCAGGATCGATGGCGAAGTCGGCGAGGCGGCGGGTTTCGACCATGCCCTTCATCTTGCCGGTTTCGCCGTCGAAGATGCTGGTGCCCGCCATGTCCCATCCACCATCGACGAAGAACCAGGTCGCCTTGGGCGGCGGGATGGTCATCACGTCGGATGTTTCCGCTTCCGGCACGGCGTCGGTCTCGGCGGCGGGAGCGGCCCATGCGGCGGTCGCGAACAGCGTCCAGCCTAGCGCGGCGGCAGCGAATATTGCCCTGGTGGCGGTCCTCGACATCTGGCCTGATCCCCCTTGATGCGGCGGGCGGGCCTGCGGACTCACGCTGTCCACGCCCCCCAGCGCTGGCATGAAGTCTGGACAGATGTCCGGGATCGGTCAAGCGCTTAACGGGGGCGGTCGCGAATTTATTTCTGCACCGCAACAAAGCGCGCGCGTATCACCGAGATCACGCCGTTTCGCTGACCAACCCTGCAATATCGCGCGCAGTCACCGTCTTGGCCAGGTGGATGAATGACGTAGCGGCAAGCGCTGTAAATGCCGGCATCTTGTGCGCCCAGGGCTTGCCATGGCCCAGGAACGGCGTCGATCCTTCCATCGACGCGCTGATGAACAGGGCCACGCTATGCACGTCGTCGGGGGACAAGGCGGGATTGAGCTGCGCGACATATTCGCCAATCGCATCATGGACGCGCTGGTAAAAGGCGCGGACGCGATCCGCTACGAAATCGCTATGGTTGGCGAGCGCCCATAATTCCGTGAACAAATGGGTGGTGCGCTTGGTCTGGATGTCGTCGAGACATAGGAGGATGATCCGTCTCAGCCGCTCTTCGGCGGTCAGCCCCGGCTTGCGCACCGTCTGATCCAGCACGCTGCCATAAGACTCGACCAGTTCATCGAGCATCACCTGGATCAGCATTTCCTTGCGTGGAAAATGATAGCTGACATTGCCGACCTTCATGTCGCACCGCGCGGCGATGCGGCGCAGGGTGAAGGCGTCGGCTCCTTCATCGATCAGCACGTCGAGCGCGGCCTTAAGGATCTGATCGACGGTTTCGGTGCCCCTGACATAGATGCCGGGCCGTGGGGGAGCGAGTATCATATCTGGTTCTGCCTTGCCCCGTCCTAGCATCGCTGGGGAAAAGTCGCCACCCTTTGGCACCATTTCGGCGCAGACGCCGGGCAAGATTTTCGCAAAAACAAGGGCATATTGCATATTGGACGGAACTGTGAAGGCTGGCGTCGGTTCGCAAAGATCAGATGATGGATAGGACCGACGGATTACCCCATTTATGAATGATAGCGCTGCCAGCACGGATCGCGGCCAGGACATGCATTTCCTGTCGGGGGGCGGGGTCATGGGCGAATTGGTCCGGTCAAAGGACTGGTCGGCAACGCCGCTTGGCGCGCCGCAAAGTTGGCCTCAGCCGCTCAAGACATTGGTGGCGCTCATGCTGTCGGCCGATCAACCGATGTTCATCGGCTGGGGGCCTGACCATATCTTCCTCTATAATGACCGCTACGCCCCGATGCTGGCGGACCGCCATCCGGCAGCACTCGGCCGCACCTTCTTCGACGTCTGGCCCGAAATCCGGGCGGACATCGCCCCGCTCTTCGCCAAGGTGTCTGCGGGCGAGCCTGTGCATATGGACGATATCGAACTCATGCTCGATCGGCCGGGTCGGCCGCGCGAAGCGCATTTCGCTTTCTCCTACACGCCGGTTCGCGACGCGGCGGGGACGGTCGATGGCCTCTTCTGCGCCTGTGTCGAAACCACCGAGCAGATATTGGCGGAGCGCACGCGCCGCGAAGCCGAAGCGTCGGAGCGCAACCGGCTGTGGATATTGTCCGAAGACATGCTTGCCCGCGCGGACTTTGCCGGGCGCATGGGGGCCGTCAATCCCGCCTGGACCCGCGTATTGGGCTGGTCGGAGGCGCATCTGCTGGCGACACCCTATGTCGACTTCATGCATCCCGACGATGCGGCGGTGACGCTCGCCGCCATCGAGGATATGAGTCGCACCGGCCTTCCCACCCGCTTTCAAAATCGCATCGCCACGGCCGACGGCGGCTGGACGCCGATCGGCTGGACCGTATCGCCCGAACCGGACGGGGTGAATTTCATCGCGATCGGCCGTGACCTGAGCGAAGACAAGGCGCGCGAAGAGCAATTGCTGCAAACCCAGGAAGCGCTGCGCCAGTCGCAGAAGCTCGAATCGATGGGCCAGTTGACCGGCGGCGTCGCCCATGACTTCAACAATCTGCTCACCCCCATCATCGGCTCGCTCGACCTGCTGATGCGCCGCGGCCTGGGCAGCGAACGCGAACGTCGCCTGATCGACGGCGCGCTCCAATCGGCCGAACGCGCCAAGACTCTGGTGCAACGGTTGCTCGCCTTCGCCCGCCGACAGCCGCTCCAGCCCAAGGCGGTCGCGCTCGATGACCTCGTCACAGGGATGGCGAGCCTGGTGAGCAGCACGATCGGCCCGAAAATCGACCTGCGGGTCAGCATCGCCGACGATTTGCCCCCGGCGCGGGCCGATGCCAACCAGCTGGAAATGGCGATCCTTAATTTAAGCGTCAACGCCCGCGACGCCATGCCTGCGGGCGGCGAACTGACCATCTCGGCGAGCCGCGCCAGCGTGCGGGGGCGGCATCCCGCGGGCCTGCGCGTCGGCCATTATGTGCGCCTCTCGGTCGCCGACACGGGCATCGGCATGGACGAAGCAACGCGCGCGCGCGCCATCGAGCCCTTCTTTTCGACCAAAGGCATCGGCAAGGGCACCGGCCTTGGCCTGTCGATGGCCCACGGCCTGGCCGCGCAACTGGGCGGTGGGCTGACCATCATCAGCGCGCCGGGTGAGGGAACCACGGTCGAACTCTGGCTCCCCGTCAGCCCGGACGCGATCGGCAGCGACGACCAGATTCGCGTGCTGCCGCGCATATCCGTCGCGCGCGGCACGGCCTTGCTGGTCGATGATGAGGAACTGGTGCGGATGAGTACCGCCGACATGCTCAACGACCTTGGCTATGACGTGGTCGAGGCGAAATCCGCCGAGGAAGCCCTGCACCTGATCGAAGCGGGCGTCGCGCCGACCATATTGGTGACCGACCACCTTATGCCGGGGATGAACGGTGAGGAACTGGCGCGCAGCCTGCGGACCCGGATGCCCGACCTGCCCGTCCTGATCGTATCCGGCTATGCTGAAGCGGAGGGGATCGCGCCCGATCTGCCGCGCCTGACCAAGCCCTTCCGCAATGCCGAACTGGCCGACCGGCTCGAAACCATCCATCCGACCGAAGCCTGACCGCCAAGCGGCATCCGATGGATTATTCCCCCGCTGCCCGCCCATTGTGATAGGGGCTGGACGCACGGCATGATCGGGGAATGACATTGGTTCAAGAAATGCCGGAGGCGCATGAGTGGCAGCCCGCGCAGTTGCGGCGCGCGATCTTCGCCGCTGGAGTCGCGCTCTGGGCCTGGAATGTCGATACCGACGCCTTCACCATGGATGAGCTGGGCTTCAAACTATGGGGTCTGCCGCAGGGTGAGCAGGTCACGTTCGAAAAACTATCCACACGCATTCACCCCGCCGACCGGGACAGGGTGCGATCCGCATTCTCCGCGACGCGCGCCATCCTTGGTCCCTATGAAACCGATTTCCGCATATTGATCGGCGACGAAGTGCGGTGGATCGCCGCGCGCGGCCAAGGCGAGGATGACGGTATCGTCGGGCGGACCATGTACGGCATCTTCCTGGATGTGACCGGCCGCAAGCAGGCCGAAGAGGGGCATGAGCTTCTGGCCGGGGAAATGAGCCATCGCGTCAAGAATCTGCTCGCCATAGCATCGGGCCTGACCGCCATTTCCTCGCGCTCCGCTCTCAGCAAGGAGGATATGGCGGGGGAATTGACCGAGCGTTTGTCGGCATTGGGCCGGGCGCATGATCTGGTCCGCCCGCTGCCCAATGGGCAGGGTAATGCGGCATTGCTGGGCGATCTTCTGTCGGTATTGCTGGCCCCCTATGACGATCTGGGCGCGTTCAAGGGCCGCATCAGGGTCGCTGTCGAGCGGATGGGCGTGGGCGAACATGCGGCGACCGGGCTGGCCCTCGTCATTCATGAACTGGCCACCAACTCGATGAAATATGGCGCCTTGTCGCATGAGGCCGGCACGCTTGACGTCTCCAGCATGGCGGAGGAGGATGATGTGATCCTGACCTGGCTGGAACATGGCGGACCCAAAGTGCAGGAGCCGGACGGCGCGGGCGGCTTTGGCAGCAAGCTGGTGCAGCGCAGCGTGCGCGGCCAGCTCGGCGGCACCATCGATTATGACTGGGCGGAAACCGGCCTGATCGTGACCCTGCGCATCAATCGGGCGCGGTTGGCCGTGTGAAGCGCGCGCCGATTATCCGCTCATAGTCCCAAAGCGTCGGTATCGGCGCTGGCTGCGGCGAGGTCCGCATGGGCGATCAATTGGCGATAGGCCGCATCCAGCTTGCGCAAGGCCGCATCGGCGGCCGCTTCCTCACGAATGTTGACCAGGAAGAAGTCGCTTGCCCCCATTTCGAACCGGCGGCGCTCTGCCTGGGCCATGTCTTGCGCGCGCGCCTGTTCGTCGCCTGCCAGCACCAGCAGCCGCTCGGTGGCATCCACCGCGACGCCGATCGTGTCGATCTCCGCGATGATCTGCTCGCGCAGCCCCTGGCCACGCAGCATCGCCGCCTCGATCTCCGCCTGGGTCTGCATGATCCGGCCTTGCGCCGCGCGGCGCTGGAGCGGCAGGGTGAAGGTCAATCCGACGCGGGTATCCGTGCCTTCGCGCGATCGTCCGCCCTCGCCGATCGGCCCGATGTCGCGCGACGCTTCGGCGTTGAAGTCGAGGCGGGGCAAAAGCGCATTGCGGTCCAGCGCCAGCCGGTCGCGCGCGACCTGCATCCGCAGGTCGATGGTGCGCAGGTCCGGGCGCATCGACAGCGCCGATTTGGGATCGACCGGCAAGGGTAGGGGGTTGGGCAGATCCGATGGCAGTTGCGCAGGCGACGGGATCACCGGCCGTCCATCCGCGTCACGCCAATAGAGCGACAACGTATTGGCGGCACTGGCCAGCGCCTGCTCCGCCTGCACCACCAATGTCTGCCGCCGCAGGATATTCTGCTGGTTCTCAGTCAGGATGATGCGCGGGCGCAGCCCCAGCGTGACCTGCCGCTCCAGCCCCGTCTGACGATCCTGCGCCAGCGCCAGCAGGTTGCGCACGATCTCCAGCCGTTCGCCCGCCACCACCCATTGATTATAGGCGTCCAGCGCCCGCCGCTGGACGCCGATCGCGACGAACAGCCGGTCGGCATCGGCGAGCGCGATATCCGCTTCGGCCTGCGTCCGGTTGAAGCGACGATCATCGATCGCCCGGTCGCGCAGCAGCGCCAGCACCACGCCCGCCTTTATCTCGCCAAGCTGGTTGGTGTAGCTTTTATCCTCATAGATGGGGAAGCGCCCGTCGGAAACGCGATAGCCGCCATAGACATTGCCGCCCCATTGTTCGAGCGGCCGCGTCACCTTCGTTTCGGCATAGCGGCTGTCATAATAGCCGGTCAGGCGGCTGTCGGCGGCGGCCGAAAAGACCGTGTCGAACGCCCCTTCGGCCGACAGGCGCTTGCCCTGCGCGCCGCGCACCCGCGCCAGCGCTTCCAGCACCTGGGGCGCATGTTGGCGCGATGACGCCAGCACATCGGCCAATTGCAGTGGGCCGGACAGGGACGGCGCAGCGGCCCGCGTCGGCAAGGGCGCGATATCCTGCGCGATCGCAGGCACGACCGTCGCCATCAGCGCGACGACCATGAGCAGGCGCTTACTTGGCATTGCTGTTGGCATTGGCATCGGTCGCATTCGTCGCTGAAGCGTCGGGTACATTGCCGGGACGCTGGAATTGCAGCGGGAAGTCGTTGAGTTGCCGCCACAGTTCGAACCCGACGCTGACGGTATCCATCAACACCCAGCCGCGCACCTTGGCACCCAACCGGACATAGGGTTCCTGCGGCCAGGCTGGCCGGTCCGATGCCGGTTCGACGATGACGCGGAACAGGCCGTTCGCTGATGCCGACACGTCGATCGCGCGCACCTTGCCATCGAACATGCCCTGCGCGACCGAAGGCCAGCCGCTGAACTGGATGGCGGGCCAGCCTTCGAATTCCAAGCGGACACGGCGGCCGATCTCGATCAGCGGCACATCGCGGCCATCGACATAAAGTTCGACCACGCGCTGCGACTGTTCGGGCGCGAAGGTCGCGACGATGTCGCCCGCGCTGACCATAGTCGCATTGTCGCCGCCCTGGATGCGCAGCACGCGCCCCGCACGCGGCGCACGGATCATCTGGACCGACTGGCGGTTGAGGCTGACGTCCACGCGCGTCCGCTCGGCCCGCGCCTGCGCAACCTTGGCGGCATAATCGCTGACCTTGATCTGGGCCAGTTCATAGTCGCGGCGGGGGGCCAAGCCTTCGCGGTACAGCGTTTCCATGCGCGATACGTCCAGTTGCGCCACCCGCATGGCTTGCTGCGCCGCCATGATCTCGACGTCGGCCTGGGCGCGTTCGGCGCGCAGGCGGTCGAGCAGATTGGGATCATTGTCGCTGATCCGCGCGATAGGATCGCCACGCTTCACCAGGCTGCCGTCGGTGACATACCATTGTTCGATCCGGCCGGGGACGAGTGCGGTGATATTCTGCACCCGGTCGCGCGGGTCGAGCGCGATGACGGCGCCGGTCCCTGGCGCGGTCTGCACCCACGGCACGAAGATCATGAACAGGATGCAGCCGACGATCGTCGCCACCAGCATCCAAGCCAGCGCGCGGGTGACGCGCGGCGCACGGATGCTCGCCAGCGTCTTGAAATGCGACAGATGATTAGCGCGAAACGGCATCGCCAGCCTCCTTGCCAGCGCCAGCGCGCAGGGCGTCGAAACTCTCTCGGTCGGCGACCAGTCGCTGTTTCTTGCGGCCCAGCCACAGCCAGCCATCCAGGGTGATGTCGTGCGGGCGGCTGGAGAAATAGAGGATGGTCACGGGCTTGCCCTTCAACATGGCGAAAGCCGCCTCCAGATGATGGACCGGCACCATGTCGTAGAGCGCCGACAGGACGAGGATGCGCGGCTGGGCGAGCAGGGCACTTGCCAGCTTCAACTGCATTATCTCGACCAGCGCCAACGGCCAACCGGTGGAGGACAGGCGCGTGTCCATGCCATCAGGCAGGGCGGCGACCCGCTCGTCCAGACCCACGGCGCGCAACACGTCCATGATGCCGACGGAGTCATTCTCGGCCCGCGCGAGCGAGAGATAATCGCGTATCGAACTTTCCACGATGGTCGGCCGGTTGAGGACTATCACGTCGCTGCGAAGCTGATACATGTCGAGCGAGGTGATGTCCGCGCCGCCCAGCGTGATGATGCCGCTGGTCGGCCGGATATGCCGTTTGAGCAGCGTGGAGAGCAGGCGGTCCATGTCCGGGTCGGCCGCACCGATCAGTCGGCTGCCGCCCGGAATGACGATGTCGATCTCCGCTTCGTCGCGACCGATCGGCGCGCGCACGGAATGGAGGACGAGCGCGCCATGGGCAGGCCGCGCGGCGTCGGGCTTGGGTTCGGGCACTTGCTCCTGCGGAATGGCGAGGATCAGCGAGAGTTCCTCGACGCCTGCGACCAGATCGTAGAAACTGTCGAGATACGGGCCCAACTGTGCGGCGCCATAGAAGATGCTCGACAGGATCAGTTCGGCCGCGACCAGCTGGCCGATCGACAATTGCCCCTGAATGACCAGCCAGCCGCCCAGCGCCAGCAACCCGGCACTCGCCACCGCATAGAGGATCAGCAGCGCAAGGCTTTGCGGGAAGGCATAGCGGAAATGCGCCTTATGCTCCTTCACATAGGCGGCGGTGGCCTCTTCTGACCGGTCCATGGCGAAGTGGAGATGGCGGCTCGATTTATAATAGCCGTTCGATCCGCCGACGCTTTCCAGCCAATGGGCCGCTTCATATTTGCGATAGCTCAGCGCCACCGACGTCCGCATCGCACCGCGATACCAGAGGCGCCAGATCAGCCAGACGGCGAAGATGAAGCCGACATTGAACGCCAGGAAGAAGGGGTGGTAAAATGCCGTGACGACGAAACCGACGCTGGCTTGCAGGATGATCGAAAATCCCCCGATCAGCAGCGACGGGATCGCCTTCTGCACCGTCATCAATTCGAAGAACCGGTTGAACAGGTCGCCGCGTCGTTCGTCCTGGAAAAAGGGATTTTGCGCATACACCGCGCGCAAGGTGATGTCCGCGACCAGCCGGGCGAAGAAACGGCGTCGGAACATCTCCATCAAATGCATGCGGAACGCGCCGAGCAGCGCCGATATCAGCAACAATCCGAGCAGGATCGCCGCCAGCGTGAACAATGGCGCTGGCAACGCCGTATTCGCCACGGAGTTGATCAGCATCTGCACCGAGATCGGCGTGGCTAGCGACAACAGGCCAATGCCGACACCGTAAACCAGTGTCAGTCTGATGAAAGCCTTGTCAGGACCGATGATCGGTCCCGCCCAGGCAAAGAAGTCGCGCAATCGCACATCGACCGGAGCCGCCATATTCGAATGTCCCACCGCGTAACAACATGATCCAAAACACAGCCGACACCACAAGGGCGCGCTGCATCATCAAGAGCATAATAAAGCCATCCATGGCGATACCCTGGATGGCGCTGCTCAGCTCCTAATGACGTTTTTGTCTATAATTCTGCCCTGGCGCAGTGAACCCGATGTCGCCGGGTCACGGGCCGCGCCACTGGCTTGCGGTCCAAGTAGCGATGCACCGCTATCGGATCAAATCGCTAATTGCGAAAATTACGATGAAATAATAGTATCGACACATCGGTTTACTGTTCAGCAACAGTCTTGATCCACGCCGGGCGCACATAACGGCACCGCCACGCTATCGATCATAGTGTATGATCATCCTGTTCGCTGATTTCGGGCGTGCAGAAGGACGTACGGGATAACATGGCGATCCTATGTCTTCATGTCGATAGGATCGCCATATAATACATTAAAAACAAACAGTTATAACACTTTTCCAACATCTGAATCTGAGCGATAGGTCAAGTAGGAGAGAGGCAAAAAGGCCTTACCACTGTACGCATCGCTGTACGCAACCGAGGTGCTTTACCCGACCCTCTGCCAACCGCCGCCCAAGGCGCGAAAGAGATCGACCTGGGCGAAGGCGACGGAGCGATCGGCGGATGCAAGATCCGCTTCGGCGGCCGCGAGCGTGCGTTGGGCGTCGAGGACGGTCAGGAAATCGATCTGCCCTTCCCGCTGGCGGGCGAGGCTGATGCGGGCGGCGCGGTCAGCGGCGTTGCGCGCGGCCTGCAACGTGTCGCGGCGTTCCATGGCATGGGCATAGATGGACAGCGCGGTTTCGGTTTCCGCCAGCGCGCGCAGCACCGTGCCATCGAAGGTCGCCAGCGTCGCCGCGCTGTCGGCGCGCGCCGCGCCGATGCGGGCGCGGATCGCTTCCTGATTGGGGAAGGCCCAGTTGATGAGCGGCCCCAGCACCCAGCGGAGCGGACCGCCGCCCAATATGTCGCCGCCGCCGATCGCGGTCGTGCCGACCGCGCCGCCCAGCGAAATGCGCGGATAAAGGTCCGCCGTCGCCACGCCGATCCGCGCCGTGTCGGCGGCGAGGCGGCGTTCGGCGGCGCGGACATCGGGCCGCCGGGCCAGCAGCGCGCGACCATCGCCCACGGGAATGGGCTGGGCCAGGGTCGGCGTGGTGACGCTGGCGCGGATATCGGCGGGCAAGTCTTGCGGTGTGCGCCCGGTCAGCGTCGCGAGTCGGAACAGGGCGGCATCCCGGTCAGCGGCAAGGCTTGGCACCAGCGCCTTTTGCTGGTCGCGCAAGGCTGTCACGCGGATCACGTCGAGCCGATCCGATCGGCCCGCGTCGAAGCGCGCGCCGGTGATGCGGATCGAACGATCGAGCAGGTCGACCGTGCGCTGCGCCACGCGCAGCCGCTCGGCCGAAGAAGTGGCATCGACATAGGCGCGCACCGTGTCAGCGACCACGGCGACCCGGACGGCATCGGTATCCGCCTCAGCCGCGCCGAGATCGCCGCGTGCCGCCTCGATCGAGCGCTTCACCCGGCCGAACAGATCGACCTCATAGCCGACGCTGAACCCCGCATCGACGGTGCGATTCTCCCGGTCGAGGCCGGGGAAGTTCTGCGCCGCTGCCGTGCGGCCATAGGTCACGGTGCCATCCAGGCCGGTCGAGGGCAGCCGATCCGATCGGGCGCCGCGCAGGGTGGAGCGTGCCCGCTCCAGCCGCGCCACCGCGACGCGGATGTCGGTATTGGCGCGCAGTGCATCGCCCACCAGCCGGTCGAGCAGCGGGTCTTCGTATAGCCGCCACCAATCGCCCTGCACCTCCGCCGCGCTGACGGCGGGGGCTGCCGTGCCGATGAAGGGCGCGGCGGCGGTGGGGGGCGTGACCGGCGGCCGATAGTCGGGACCAGCGGCGCAGGCCGTGAGGGCAGTGGCTGCCAACAGGGCAGCGAACAGGGATTTGGTCATGACGTGGGTTCCTATTCGGCCGGTTGCAGCGCGGGAGCCTGGCCGCTCCGCCCGCGACGGGTGAAGCGGTCGCCAAGCGCGCGGCAAACGACATAGAAAGTGGGGGTGAAGAGCAGACCGAAGGCCGTGACCCCGGCCATGCCGAAGAAGACCGCCGTGCCCAAGGCTTGGCGAAGCTCGGCACCGGCCCCCTGCGCGATCACCAGCGGCACAGCGCCCAGGATGAAGGCGAAGCTGGTCATCAGGATCGGCCGCAGCCGGGTGCGTGCGGCCTGCACCGCCGCCTCGATGGGAGAGAGCCCCTGCTGTTCCTCGGCCTGCTTGGCGAACTCGACCACCAGAATGGCATTCTTGGCCGCCAGCGCGATCAGCACGACCAGGCCGATTTGGGTCAGGATATTATTGTCCATCCCCCGCAGGTTCACGCCCAGCATCGCGGCCAACAGGCACATCGGCACGATGAGGATGATCGCCAATGGCAGTGTCAGGCTTTCATATTGCGCGGCCAGCACCAGGAAGACGAAGAAGACCGCCATCCCGAACACCAGGCCCGCCGTGTTGCCCGCCGTCGCCTGCTGATAGGCGATGCCGGTCCATTCCTGCGCGTACCCGGTGGGGAGCGCCGTTTCACCCAGCTTTTCGATCGTGCTGAGCGACTGACCGGAGGAATAGCCCGGTGCCGTATCGCCATCGACCTCCACCGCAGGCAGCAGATTATAGCGGACGACGCGATAGGGGCCGGTCTTGTCCTGGAAGGTCGACAGGGAACCGAGCGGCACCATCTCGCCCGAATTGGACCGGGTCTTGAGGTTGGCGATATCCGCCGTCGATCCGCGAAACGCCTGATCCGCCTGTGCCGTGACGCGATAGGTGCGGCCCAGCAGATTGAAATCGTTGACGAAGGCGGAACCAAGGTAAACCTGCATCGCTTCGAACACCCGTTCGGGTGGGACGCCCAGCAGGTCGGCCTTGCGCCGGTCCACATCGGCGAAGATGCGCGGGGTGGCGACGTCGAACAGGGTATAGACTTGGGCGAGGCCGGGCGTCGTATTGGCCTTGCCGATATAGTCGGTCGCGACCTTGTTCAGCGCGTCATAGCCGCGTCCCTCGCGATCCTCGATCATCGTGCGATAGCCACCGGCCGAGCCGATGCCCTGGATGACGGGCGGCGGTACAAGAATGATGCGCGCCTTGTCATAGTCGCCGATCGCCTTGCCGGCCTGCTCCATGATCCCGGCATAGGTGGCGCCCACTTCCTTGCGTTCGGCAAAGCTGGTGAAGGGGAAATAGATCGCCGCCGAATTGGGCGCGGCGGTCTGCGAAGGACCATGGAAGCCAGCGAACATCACCGCGCCGCGCAGCCCCTTGATCGGCAAAATCTTCTCCGCGACCTCGCGCGTCACCTTGTCGGTGCGTTCGAGCGATGCGCCGGGCGGAAGCTGGACCACGGCCAGGAAATAGCCCTGATCCTGCGCGGGGATAAAGCCGCCGGGGGTGACCCAGAAGAGCGCGATGGTCGCCGCGATCAGGCCTGCATAGGTGAGCAGCATCTTCTTGGGCCGGGTAACCAAGAAGCGGGTGAGGCTGGCATAGCGATCGCTCATCCGTTCAAAGCCGCGATTGAAGGCGTCGGCAGCCTTTTGCAGCCAGCGCTTCCAGCGCGGGGCGTCCACTGCTGGCGCATCATGTTCGTGCTTGGGCTTCAACAGCAAGGCAGCGGCGGCGGGCGAGAGGGTGAGCGAGAGCAGCAGCGAGATCACCGTCGCGGTCGAGATGGTGACGGCGAATTGCTGGTAGAAGGCGCCCGAAATGCCGGTGATGAACAGCGTCGGCACGAACACCGCGCACAGCACCAGCACGATCGCGACGAGCGCGCCCGCCACCTCGTCCATCGAGAAGCGTGCCGCCTCCAGCGGGGACATGCCTTCCTCGATATTGCGTTCGACATTTTCGACCACGACGATGGCGTCATCGACAACGATGCCGATCGCCAGCACCAGGCCGAAGAGCGAGAGATTGTTGAGCGAATAGCCGACTGCCGCCAGCATCGTCGCCGTGCCGATCAGCGAGACCGGGATAGCGATGATCGGGATGACCGCCGCGCGCCAGTTCTGGAGGAAGATGAGGATGACGAGGACCACCAGGATCACCGCTTCGAACAGCGTGTCATAAACGGCGTCGATCGACTGGCTGATGAATTCGGTCGGATTATAGATGACGCTATATTCCAGCCCCTTGGGAAAGCGCTGGGACAGGCTGTCCATTTCCGCCTTCACCTTCTCCGCCGCGTCGAGCGCGTTGGAGCCGGGGCGTTGCATGACCGCGATGACGACCGTGGGCTTGCCTGAGAGATAGGTATTGATGCCATAATCCTGCGCGCCCAGTTCGACACGGGCGACGTCGGCGACGCGGACCTGATGCCCATCAGCGTCCGTGCGGATGACGATATTGGCAAATTGCCGGGGTTCGTTCAGGCGGCCCTGCATCTCGACGCCCAGCTGGAAGGCTTCGCCGCTGTCATAGGGCGGCTGACCGATGGCACCTGCCGACACCTGCACATTTTGCGCGCGCAAGGCGGCGACGATCTCGCCCGCCGTCAGGTTGAGCGCGGCGGCGCGACCGGGGTCGATCCACACGCGCATCGCATAGTCGCGCGCGCCGAACAATTGCACATCGCCCACGCCGTCGAGGCGCGCGAGGCGATCACGCACTTGCGTCAGGGCATAGTTGGAGAGGTAGTTGCGGTCGAGCGACCCGTCGGGCGACTGGAGATTGACGACCATCAGGAAGTCGGGCGATGTCTTGCGGGTGACGACCCCTAAGCGCTGCACCTCTTCGGGCAGGCGCGGGATGGCAACCGCCACGCGGTTTTGCACCAGTACCTGCGCGGCATCCAGGTCGGTGCCGATCTTGAAGGTGACGGTGATCGTGACTTTGCCATCGCCGGTCGACTGGCTGCTGACATAGAGCATGTCGTCAACGCCGTTGATTTCCTGTTCGATCGGCGCAGCGATGGTCTGGGCCACCGTTTCGGCCGACGCGCCGGGATATTGCGCGCTGACCGTGACGGTCGGCGGCACGATGTCGGGATATTGCGCGACGGGCAGCCCGATGAAGGCGAGCGCGCCGACCACCGTGATGATCACGGCGATCACGGCCGCAAAGATCGGCCGGTCGATGAAGAAGCGGGAGAAACGCATGGGCGTTATCCTTGGGAAATGGGTTTAGCGCGCAAAGGTCGCCTGGGCGGCGGCGGGTGCGGCGGCCGGATCGACGGGCGTCACCGGCGTCGGCTGCGGCTTGATGGGTGCGGCGCGCACCGCGACCTTGGTGCCGGGCATCGCCGCCTGGACATTGCCCACGATGACGCGGTCCTGCGGCGTCAGGCCGGACCGGATGATCCGCAGGCCATCCACGACGGGGCCGAGTTCGACCGGCTTGGCGGAGACGCTGTCATCCTTGCCCACGACCAGCACCGTCTTGCGCGCCTGATCGGACTGGATCGCGGCGTCCGGCACCAGCAAGGCGCGGGTCGTGCCACCGCTGGCAAGGCGCATATTGCCGAACAGGCCGGGCGCAAGGAACATCCCCGGATTGGCAAAGGTCGCGCGCACCCGGATCGTGCCCGAACGCGGGTCTAGGCCGTTGTCGGTGAAGTCCAACCGGCCCTTCCACTTATAGTCGGTTTCATCCTGCAGGCGGACCTCGACGGCGGTCGCGCCATCGCCATCCGCCCGGTCACGCTGCGCCTTGAGGAACAAAGCTTCGGACGCATCGAAGGTGAAGTAGATCGGGTCGAGCGCATTGATCGTCGTCAGCAATGTCGCGCTCGCGCCATCGCCGCCGGCCACCAGATTGCCGATGTCGATGCGCCGGTCGGACACGCGGCCGCCGATCGGGGCGCGGACCTGGGTAAATTCCATGTCGAGCGAGCGCTGGCGCGCGCGCGCTTCCGCAGCGGCCAGCGCCGCCTGTGCGGATTGCAGCCGGGCGCGCAGGGCGTCGACCTCGCTCGCGGAAATGGCTTCGTCGCCGGTCAACCGCTGGACGCGGGCATAATCGGAACGGGCGAGCGCCAAGGTGCTGCGGGCGGCGGCGACATTGGCTTGCGCTTCGGCCAGCGCGGCGCGGAACGGGCGTTGGTCGATCGTGAAGAGCAACTGGCCCTTGCGCACAATGTCGCCGTCGCGGAAGTGGAGTGCCGTAACCGCGCCCGATACGCGCGGCCGTATTTCGACCGTCTGGCTGGGGGCGAAGCGACCGACATATTCGTCCCACTGGGTCACTTCGCGCGCGAGGGGCGTGGAGATGCCGACCGTCGCGATCGGCGTGGCCGCAGCCTGGGCATCGGGTTTGTCGAGCCATTTCCAGGCGGCACCGGCGACGAGGACCAGCGCGATCGCGGCCATCGCACCGCCGCGCCGGGACAGGCGCCGCTGCTTGGAGGGCGACACTTCGCTGGCGGTGTCGGCATGGATGGGGGCGAGCATGTTCATGGGCGAACCTTTCGTCCACGGGCGCTGCGGCCCGCGCTGATGGTGGCGAGCAGCAATTCGAGCTGGTCGGCGGTGAAACCGGCCTCTTGCGCGTCGGCAAGGGCGGAAGGGGTGACGGCATAGCCGCGGTGCCAGGCCTCGACCGACAGGCGGCGCAGCGCCTCCAGCCGTTCGCTGGCCAGCACGGGGCTTGGGCGTGGGCCAAAGATGAGCGCGCTCCATTTGTCCCAGCTGCCGGGCCTGCGCAGGGTGGAGAGCCGATCGGATCGGGCCAGCGCCACCACCTGCCATTCCAGCGGATCAAGCGTGGCAGCTTCAGCCATGTCCGCCATCGGCAGGCATGCGGATAGGGGCGCTCCAGCCATGGGCTGGGCGAAATCTATAAAAGCCATGTGTTACGTCCTCCCTGGACGGCACCAGTGATGAAAAGAGCGCAGCCGATCGCGCCGACCGGACACAAACAGAGCGTCCGGCAGATGAGCCACGGCCGAAACCCACGCGCAGGCGCGCGGAGCTATCGAACGAGAATATCGGTGGGGGGTGCGACGCCCTGTTGGGCTACCGCAAGCAGTCGGTCAGGGACCGCCTCTGATGATGGGGCAGCGCATAATTACCTCCCTGAAGCCTGTCGGCTCAGTGGTTCATTCCATACTTATCGGTATATAATGAGATGCTGCGCCGCGTCAATCGGAATAACATACCGATCGGTAATTATTTATCACAGGTGAATAAGGTGCCCGTTCGGCGACCTATCCCTATCGCCCCGGCCACATGGCAAGGGTGGTCTGCACCAGTCTCTCCAGCGTTTCGCGCGATGCGCCGCCCGATGCCTGGACCGCCATGCCCTGCATCACCGTCGAGAGATAACAGGACATCGCCTCCGGCTCGATGCCGTCGGGCAAGTCGCCCTCTTCCTTCGCCTGCACGAACCGCGCGAGCAAGGCGGCGTTCGACGAGGCGCGGCGCTTCAACACTTCGTCGCGGATGCAGTCTGCCTCGGTCACGCCTGCCACGGTGCTGATGACGCCTAAACAACCCTGCGGCTCGCTGTCGCTACATTGCATGGCAAGCGACCCGCGCAACAATCGCTCGGCCACGCCGCGCGCCGTGGGGGCTTCCAGCGCCGTCTTCACATAGCAGAGTTTCTCGGTCTCATAGAGATCGAGCGCTTGCCGAAACAGGCCTTCCTTGTTGCCGAAACAGGCATAGAGGCTGGGACGCGTGATCCCCATCGCCTCGGTCAGTTCCGAAATCGACGCGCCTTCATAGCCACGCCGCCAGAAAACCTGCAGCGCCGCGGCCAAGGCCTGTGCCGGATCAAATTCACGCGGGCGACCGCGAGACGTGGTTGCAACCTGTTCCATACCGATCGGTATATAGTATGACGACGCCCAAAGGTCTAGGGCAGGAGAACATGGCCCATTGGGCCACGACTATCTGGTTAAGCCTATGCTAGCGGACCTGGAGCGAGCTGCACGGTTTCTGACTTGTCCTTCTTAGCTATCCGCGATCGGTCCCAATTGTAGCTGCGCGACTTACACTAAGCAGGAATGTCGGTGCTATAAAAGCTATTGTGCGCTTCAGTCGCAGCAACGTCACCGCTACAATTGCCCGCAATCACCCAGCGACGGTGTGAACTTCGCCCCCTACAGCGTCGCTTCGATCTCGCGCGCTGCCATGTCGGGATTTTCCGCCAGGCTGATCGGCCGCCCCACCACCAATATCGACGCACCGCGATCCAACGCCTGACGCGGGGTCACGGCGCGTTTCTGGTCGCCCATTGCGCCGCCAGCGGGCCGCACGCCCGGCACCACGAAAAAGCCGTCATGCCAGGCCTTCTTGGCCATCGCGACTTCCTCGCCCGAACAGACGATGCCGTCGAGCCCCGCGCTCTGCGCCAGGTCGGCGAGCCGCCGCACCTGATCCTCGGCCTTCCCGCCGACACCGATGTCGAGCAGGTCGCCATCGTCCAGGCTGGTCAGCACGGTCACCGCCACCACCTTCGTATTCACCCCAGCCGCCGCCTTGGCATCCTCCAGCATGGCGCGGCCGCCCGCCGCATGGACGGTCAGGATCGCCGGCTCCAGCAGGTGCAGCGCCTGCACCGCCTTCGCCACCGTATTGGGAATGTCATGCAGCTTGAGGTCGAGGAAGATCGGCAGGTCGAACTTCATCATCTCATGCACGCCATGATGGCCATGGGCGCAGAAAAATTCGAGGCCCAGTTTCAGCCCGCCGACATGATGGCGCACCTGCCCGGCCAGATGCTGCGCCTTGGCAAGATCGGGCGTGTCGATGGCGACATAGATGGGGCTGCTCATGCTGGTCCTGCGGGGGAAAGAGGGGAGGGTGGGGGTGTGGCCGGGTCCGTCGCGTCGGCCACGGGCGGCGTCGAGGACATAGGCGAGTGCGCGGGCGGCGTAGAAGCGACCGCCGAAGCCGGGGGCGTGGGCGGCGTGGTGACCGCGGCCAGCGCGCGCTCCGTGCTGTCCAACCGTCGCTTCAAGCGCCAGCGGGTCGCCCGCGCCATGATCCAGAAGGGCAGCGCCCCCAGCAGGAACGCGCCGATCAACAGGACCGGCAGCTTGGTTTCCATCACCAGGTCGCCCCACAGGCGCACCGTCACGGGGACATAATTCGCCATGCAGAAGAAGGCGAGGGCGACGGCGATGACGACCCAGAAGGCGGTCCGCAAAAATTGCATCGGCTTTACCTCATGCTGCTGTTGCGATGCAGCTTAGGCGATCCCGGCGGATTTCGGAAGCACCTGATCGCTTTTGCCGATTTCGATCCGCATCGACAGGCTCTGCGTCGCGCCGGGCGCCACTATCGCCATGCCGTCGGGCCGGTTCAGGGCGTCGGGCATATGGCTGACCGGCTCCAGGCAAAAGGCATCGGAGCCAGGCGGGCGATAGACATGCAGCCAGTCCGCCCCGCTCGCCGTCAGCGTCAGGCGCAGCCCCTCGCCGCGTTCCACGGTCGCCATCCCGTCCCAGCCACCATAGACATTGTCGATCAGGCTCTCGCCCTGCACCGGTGCCAGCGCCGACCAGTCGCCAAGCCCATTGGCGGGCACCGACCGCTCCGGCAGCATGTCGGGGGTGGACAGCCAGAGGCTTTGCGCCGCGAACTGCAGGCGCGTGTCGGCATCGGCGCGGAAATAGGGGTGGAAACCAAGGCCAACGGGCGCATCGTCCTCGGCGTCGTTGGTCAGCGCCAGCGCCAGGACGATCGCATCGGGGCTGAGCGCAATATGCTGCCGTGCCGTAAACGCCCATGGCCAGCGCGCATCCGGGCGATGCACCAACGTCAACTGCGCGGCATCATCGCTCTGGTCCGTCACCGCCCAGCCGCTCTGCCAGCCATGGCCGTGGAGGCTGTGCGGATGATCGCCGAAATTGAGCGGCAAGTGATAATCCTGCCCGCCAAAATGAAAGCGCCCATCGGCAATGCGATTGGCATAGGGCACCAGCGGAAAGCTCGCCATGGCGAGCGGATCGTCGCTCCCCTCCGGCGCACGCCGCAACAAATCGACGCCATCAAACGCCAGCCAGCGCAGCGCCCCACCGACAGCGGGCGAGAGCGCTGCCTCCAGCCCTCCCGCCCGCAACAGGATCGTCTCGTTACTCAGCCGACCATATCCTCTAGCTCGCGACCCTTGGTCTCATACACCATCTTGCGCACGAAGAAGAAGGAGATCGCCGCGAACAGCGCATAGCCCATATAGGTCCACACCAGCCCCGGCGAGACGGCCAGCGAGGGGAAGCTGACCGAAATCGCCGCATTGGCGATCCATTGGGCAAAGCCAGCGACGGCCAGGCCCGACCCGCGAATCTGGTTCGGGAACATCTCGCCCAGCATCACCCACATGATCGGACCCCAGCTAAGGTTGAAGAAGATCACATAGAGGTTGGCGGAAATAAGCGCCATCAACCCGTTATGGCCGGGCAGGGACACCGCGCCGTCCGCGCCGGTGACGGCGGTCGAGAAAGCATAGGCCACGACCGACAGCGTTACCGCCATACCGGCCGATCCGATCAGCAGCAACGGCTTGCGGCCAATCTTGTCCACCAGCGCAATCGCGCCAAGGCACGCGCCGATCGACAGCACGCCCGACAGGATGTTGATCTGCAGCGCATTATCTTCGGAAAAACCAACGGCTTCCCACAGGGTCGCGCCATAATAGAAGACGACGTTGATGCCGACCAACTGCTGAAACACTGCCAGACCAATGCCGGTCCACACGATCGGACGGATCTTGCCGCTGGTCTTTTCGATGAGGTCGGACAATTTGGGCCGATGATGATCGGCGGCGAGGCTCGCACGGATTTCCGCGACCTTGCGCGCCGCTTCGAGTGGACCGAACAGCCGGGTCAACACCACTTCGGCGTCCGCATCCCGGCCGCGCGCGACCAGATAGCGGGGGCTTTCGGGGATGAAGAGCAAGGCGACCAGGTAGATGGCGGCAGGAATGGCCTGCAACCAGAACATCCAGCGCCACGCCGGAAAGTCGAGCCACAAGGGCGCGGTCGATCCGCCCGCATAGCGTGCCAGCACGAAATTGGCGATGAACGCGCCGGTCAGGCCGGAAATGATCATGACCTGCTGGATGCTGGACAGACGCCCGCGCACCGCCGCTGGCGTGACTTCGGAAATATAGACGGGCGAAATGACGCTCGCCGCGCCGACGCCCAGGCCGCCGATGATGCGCGCGAAGATGAAGAGGGCCGACGAACTCGCCGCACCGGCCAGCAGGGCGCTGACCAGGAACAGGACGGCCGCCAGCATCATGACGCCGCGCCGTCCGATCAGGTCGGCCATGCGCCCGGCCATGAACGCGCCGACCGACGATCCGACCAGGATCGCGCCGACATTGATGCCGATGCCCAGCTTGCCGAGGTCAAAGGCGCTTTCCAGCCCCTTTTGCGTGCCGTTGATGACACCCGAATCATAGCCGAACATGAATCCGCCGATCGTCGCCACCGCGACGATCGCTGCGATGAAGGCCATGTTGACCTTCTCGGCGCTCCCCTCATTCATCCGTCATTCTCCCAAATCTTATATCGTTGCGACGTGGCCCGGCAATCCTGCGACGCCGGGGTCGAAGGCGAACAGATCACCCGCAAGGGGCTGCTCTGTCAACGCTGTCATGTTCAGTCCCTTGCGCGCGGTCGTCGCATAGGCAACCGACAGGTCATCCCCGCCGAACGCGATCTTGGTGATGTTGGCGACGGGAAAGCGGATTTCGCGCATCAGCGCGCCCGCCGGATCATAGCGCCGCACGGCCCAGCCGCCGAACAGCCCGGTCCACAAACAGCCTTCGGCATCCACCGTCGGCCCATCGGGATAGCCCGCGCCATCCTCGATCGTCGTGAACAGGCTGGTCTCGCCGATCGCCCCGTCGGCGCTCAGCGCGGTGCGCCAGATATGGCGGCCCAGCGTATCGGTATGATAGAGCGTCCGCCCGTCGGGCGAGAGGGCAGGGCCGTTGGTGATCGACACTGGCGGCAGGCCGACATTGGCGCACAGGCCGCGATGCAGCCGATAAATGTGACCGCTATCTTCCGCCTCTCCATCGTCCATCGACCCGAACCATAGCGCGCCGTCCGGCGCGACCGTCGCGTCGTTCAACCGGTTGCCCGGCACCTGCGCTTCGGGCGCGTGCAGCAACCGGAAGCTGGCACTGGTCGGATCGAAACGATGGATGCCCGATTGCAGCCCGACCGCGAACAGGCCGTCATCGGTCGGCACGATCCATCCGACCTGTCCGGGCGCGGTCCAACTGCGCGCGACATTGAGCGCCGGATCATAGCGATGGATGCAATGGCCCTTGATATCCACGAACCATAGCGCTGCGTCGCGCGCGACCCAGATCGGGCCTTCGCCCAATATCGCGCCGACGCTCAAAACACTCCGGGGCGTCGCGCTGCTCATGTCAGCGCCAACCGGCATCGATGAAATAATCATGGCCGGTGCAATAGCGCGCATCGTCCGACGCCAGGAACATCGCCAGCGCGGCGACATCGACCGGCATGATCCGCCCGTCCAGGCATTGCGCGGCGACGATCTCCGCTTCGCCTTCGGGCGTATACCATTTCAACTGGCGCGGCGTTTTGACGTTGCCCGGAATGATGGTGTTGACGCGGATATTGTCGCGGCCAAGGTCGCGAGCCAAGCTGCGGGTCAGCCCCTCGATCGCCGCCTTGGCGGTCTGGTACAGCACCAGTTCGGGCAGAGCCAAGTGCCAGCTGATCGACCCGAAATTCAGGATCACGCCACCGCCCGCGCGCTTCATCGCTGGAACGGCCGCCTGAGCGGCGAAGAACAAATGGCGCAAATTCACCGCCATCCGCTCGTCCCAATAGGTGGGGGTGACCTCCTCGATCGTGTGGCGGTCGTCATTGGCGGCGTTGTTGATCAATATATCAATGCCGCCCAGCTCCGCTTCGACCTGCGCCATCATCGCCTGCACCGCGTCGATGTCGCACAGGTCGATCGCGTGGAAGATGGGCGTGAAGGCCGCGTCGCTGAGGCGCGCTACCAATGCTTCGCTCTCGGCCACCGCAATATCGCAAAAGGCGACATGCGCGCCCTGCGCGACAAAACCCTCGACCAGTCCCTCGCCAATCCCGCTGCCGCCGCCGCTGATGAACACCCGTTTGCCCGCCAGGCTGGGGTAGGATGCGCGTTTCATGCGTCGGCTTTCTCTTTGGCGGCGTTCAGCAGGCCGCGTTCGGCCAAGTTCATCATCAACGCGGTCAGGCCATAGGTCCATGGCGCCGCGACCTTGGACGTCACGACTTCGTTCACCAACTTGCCTAGGCGCGGGGTCGCAATGGCGACGATATCGCCGACCTTATGGGTAAAGCCGCGACCCGGCTCGTCCCGGTCCTGCACAGGCGCGAACAAAGTGCCCAGGAACAGCGCGAACCCATCGGGATATTGATGCTCGGACATGGTCTGGCGCATCAGTTCCAGCGGATCGCGGCTGATCTGGTTCATGCTGCTGCTGCCTTCCAGGCGATAGCCTTCCGGCCCGTCGATGGTCAGCGCGACTTCGGCATTGCGCACATCGTCGATGGTGAAGTCTTCGTCGAACAGGCGAATGAGCGGCCCCAGCGCGCAGGACGCATTATTATCCTTCGCCTTGCCGAGCAGCAGCGCCGATCGCCCTTCGAAATCGCGCAGATTGACGTCATTGCCCAGCGTCGCGCCGATAGCGCTCCCGCCGGAATTGCCGATCAGCACGATTTCAGGTTCGGGATTGTTCCAGGTGGAATCGGACCGGATGCCGATCTGCGCGCCCGCACCCACGGTCGCCAGTACCGGTGCCTTGGTGAAGACTTCCGCATCCGGGCCGATCGCGACCTCCAGATATTGCGACCACAGATCGTCCTCGATCAGCGCGGTCTTGAGCGCGGCGGCTTCGGGCGATCCCGGCACCACGGCGCGGATCGACCCGCCGACCCGCTCTTCCAGGCGACCGCGAATAGCCGCAGCGGCACCGGCATCGCCGCGCGCCCGTTCCTCGATCACGCGCTCGATCGCCGACAGGGCAAAGGTCACGCCCGCCGCCTTGACGCATTGCAGGTCGACGGGGCTGAGCAGGGGCAGGGTCAGCGTATCGAGCGGTCCCAGCGCTTCGCCGCTTTGGGCGTCCACCGGAAACATCTCGACCAATTGCGCCGCGGTCGGCGCAACCCGGCTCATGTCATAGGCGATGCCTTGATCGACCATGATAGGGCTGGGGCCAGCGGCCGTAGCCACGCGACCGAGAAAGCGGCCCGCGCGCCAATCGGCGGGCAGGGCGTCGAGCAAGACATGGTCCCCCGGCATCATCAACTCCTAAACAACTACTCTTGATTGATAGCGCTACCAACATAAATCCGGGGATGAAGTCAAGAGGGGGCGTCGCGATTCTTCGGCTAACCCTGTCGCGCTGGCGCGCGCCGTTACAGGGCGCAGCGAAAAATCATCGGGGCGCGGCGGGAAACGCATCTCCCGTCTTCCCCTGCGTGCCGGACTTTGCCATATCTGTCCGACTATGGATAACGCAGACAAGAGCGCGCCCCAGGATGGCGCCGACATTTCCCCGGCGGCGGCACAGCCGGACGAGGAACCCACGACGTTGGATATGGTGGCCGCCGTCCGCCGCTCGATGAGCAAGTCGGCCTGGACCGGGGCTGCGGTCGGCATCGGCTCGGCCGCGATCGTCGCGGCATTGCTCTACACGCGAAAGCGGCCCTGAGCGGCCCAAAAAAAAGGCGGCATGGCCTTCGCGCCATGCCGCCGTCGGTGCGACCCGACTAGATGATGTCCCGTCCCTCGTGACAGTTCGGGGATTATTGCGCTTGTTAGGCCGCGCCACCGCTTAGGTAGGTGACGAGTTCGGGCTTGCTGATCGTCGCATTCTTATCCGTGTCCGCAGTCACAAAGGCACCATTGGCCCAGGCGGTGACTTCGGCTTCCGGCAGCGTCTGCCCAGTCGCCTTGGTCTCCTGCGCCTTCAACGCCACCATCCAGCGCGAAAACTCGGCCTGGCTCAACTCGCCATCGCTATCGGCATCATAGGCCGGAAACTCGGTATCCACGATGGTCGCGACCGCATTGCCGGGGTTGGCGGGCGTCGCGGCCTGCGGTGTCGCAGCACCCGGCGTTCCAGCCTGCGGCGTCGCCGCGTCCGGTTGCACCGGCGCTGCGGGTGCCGCCTGTGGCGTGGCAGTATCCGGCGTCATCGTCTGTTGCGCCATGGCGGGCGCGGCAACGGCCAAAGCCGTGGTAAACAAAAGCGTGCGGATCATGACAATCTCCTATTTTACGACCCATTATGTGCAGCCTGTGTTTGACTTCCATGCTGCATGAATAGTGCCATAAGAAGAGTTGAAACCGCCCGATTGTTCCTGAACATGCGTTCATCTTGACCCATTCGTCTTGCAAATACCGTCAATTCATCTTGTTTGTCTGTGCGGCCTTCTCGTGCGCCCCTGCCGTCCACACCTAGCCGCCCGATTTGCCCCGCGCTGCCGACGCTGCTAGGCGGCGCGGCATCTTATCTCCTCCAGTTGCAGGATTCGCTCATGGTCCCTCGCTATTCCCGCCCCGCAATGACCGCCCTCTGGGAGCCGGAAGCCCGCTTCAAGATCTGGTTCGAGATCGAGGCGCATGCGACGGAGAAGCTGGGCGAACTGGGCGTCGTGCCGCCCTCGGCTGCCAAGGCGCTGTGGGACTGGTGGGCCACCAACCCCGTGATCGATGTCGCCGCGATCGACGCGATCGAAGCTGTCACCAAGCATGACGTCATCGCCTTTCTCACCTGGGTCGCCGAACAAGTGGGCGACGAAGCCCGCTTCATGCATCAGGGCATGACGTCGAGCGACGTCCTCGACACCTGCCTCGCGGTCCAGCTCGCCCGCGCGTCGGACCTGCTGATCGAGGATCTCGATCAGCTGCTCGCCGTCATCAAGCGTCGCGCCTTCGAGCATAAGCTGACCCCCACCATCGGCCGCAGCCACGGCATCCACGCCGAGCCCGTCACCTTCGGCCTCAAAATGGCCGAAGCCTATGCCGAATTTTCCCGCTGCAAGGCACGCCTGATCGCCGCCCGCGCGGAAGTCGCCACCTGCGCTATTTCGGGCGCCGTCGGCACTTTCGCCAATATCGATCCCGCCGTCGAAGAACATGTCGCTGACAAGCTGGGCCTCGCGATCGAACCCGTCTCCACCCAGGTCATCCCGCGCGACCGCCACGCCATGTTCTTCGCGACACTCGGCGTCATTGCCAGCTCGATCGAACGGCTGGCTGTCGAAGTCCGCCATCTGCAACGGACCGAAGTTTTGGAGGCGGAGGAATATTTCTCGCCCGGCCAAAAGGGCAGCAGCGCCATGCCGCACAAGCGCAACCCGGTGCTGACCGAAAACCTCACCGGCCTTGCCCGCGTCGTGCGCGCGGCCGTCGTGCCCGCGCTCGAAAATGTGGCGCTCTGGCACGAACGCGACATCAGCCATTCGTCGGTCGAGCGCTTCTTCGGCCCCGACGCGACCATCACGCTCGACTTCGCGCTGGCGCGCCTGACCGGGGTGATCGACAAGCTGCTCGTCTATCCTGAGCGGATGATGAAGAATCTCGACAAGATGGGCGGCCTCGTCCACTCGCAGCGGGTGCTGCTGGCCCTGACCCAAGCCGGTGTCAGCCGCGAAGACAGCTATCGCTATGTCCAGCGCAACGCGATGAAAGTGTGGGAATCGGACGGCCAGCTATCGCTGCTGGAACTGCTCAAGGCCGACACCGACGTCACCGCCGCGCTGCCGCCTGAACAGATCGAAGAAAAATTCAACCTCGACTATCATTTCAAGCAAGTCGACACCATCTTCCACCGCGTCTTCGGCGAGGCGTAACACCACACGTCCCATAAACCCCTCCCCCTTGAGGGGGAGGTTGGGTGGGGGTGTGCTGCTGCCAGCCTCGACGCGCGCCTTCGCCTCATTTCCCCGGCGGGGCAGGGCTATCGCATATGGCACCCAACCCATCCAACGTCGTCACCCTGAACTTGTTTCAGGGTCCATTTCTCCCCTCGATCCGCCGTTTTTGGGGCATGATGGATGCTGAAACAAGTTCAGCATGACGAAGCAAAGAGGGATGCATTCCTTACGCCATAGCCCTGCCCTCTGGGGAGGGGAGATGAGTTGCAATCGTCGCGCGTTGTCATAAGGCTCCGCCGCAACGCGCCTTATTACCGCACGCCCAATCTGGGCCGCATCCTCGGCGCCGCATCCGACTGCCGCCGCACCAGCTTATGCGCCAGCACCAGATGTTCGGACGCCATCTCCGCGCCGCGCCGCCCTTTCAGCAACCGCACCAACACCTCGACCGCCGCACGCGACATGGCGCTGATCGGCTGGCGGATGGTGGTCAGTTCGGGCCAGATGGTGGTCGCCAGCGACGTGTCATCGAACCCGCACACCGTCAGGTCGCCCGGTACGTCCAGCCCGCTACGATGCGCGATTGCCACGGTGGCCGCTGCCATATCGTCATTGCTCGCAAAGATGGCGGTGGGCGGATCGAGCAGCGACAATATCTGTTCGGCCGCGTCCAGCCCCGACCGATAGGTGAAATAGCCCTGCGCGATCAGCTCGTCCAACACCGGCAGGTTCGCTTCGCTCAACGCGGCGAGATAGCCCTCGAAGCGCTTGCCGCTGGCGGTCTGATTGGGGTTGCCCTTGACGAAACCGATGCGCGAATGGCCGAGCGTGATCAGGTGGCGCGTCATTTCATAGGCGGCCTGAAAATCGTCGATGCTGACCGCAGCCAGATCGCCGGGTGCCCGACCGGTCGCCACCGCCACGGCGGGAATATCGGCGGCCTTCAACGCCGCCACCATTTCCTCCAGATCGCACAGCGGCGGCGGCAGGATGACGCCGTTGATCCGCCCGCGCAGCAGATGGTCGACCACCGCCTTTACCGACGTCTGCTCGTCCCATTTCTCCACGACCAGGTCGACGCCGCTGCGGCTGGCCTGGTCCAGGCTGCCGACCAGAAATTCGCTCAGATAAGAGGAGGACGGGTTGCTGTAGAGCAGGCCGATCCGCAGTTCATCGCCCCCCGCCAGGCTGCGCGCAGCCGCGCTTGGCGCATAGTTGAGCGCGATGATGGCGGCATCGACCTTCGCCTTGGTCGCCGGCCGCACCACCTGCTCGCCATTGATGACGCGCGACACCGTCATGGGCGACACCCCGGCGTGGCGCGCCACGTCGTTGATCGTTGGGGCATTGCGCTGACGGCGGGAGGATCGGGTGTCGGTCAATGCGGGGTGCTTTCGGGTCGGTAATGATGTCGCCGGAGTGGTAGCGACATCACCCCGCCGGATTAAAGCGAAAAATCACGGATTGCCCGGCGCATAGGGGAATTTCCGCATTTTATAGGCCTCCAGCCTCTCTGGCGGCGGCGCAGCCCCGGCGGGGAGGGGCCGCTTGGCGATCGACTGGAAATAAGCGATGCTTGCGTCGCGCCACCATTGCGCCTCCTTTTGCTGGATGGAAAGGAAGGTCTGCGTCTGCGCAAAGCGCTCCGCATCGATCATCGGGCGCAGTTCGTCCCACGTCGCGCGCATCCCCGCAACATAGGCAACGCCCCGGTCATAACGATGGACCATACCGTCCCACAGCGTCTCGCCCGATGCCAGCCGATAGTCCCAGGGCAAATGATGGAACCACAGCAAGTCCCGCTCCGGCGTCGTGCGCGGATCGGCGAACCGCTTGGCCAGCGGCGCCGCATATTGGGCGACGGCATTGCTCCCGCTCTTCGTCCGGTCAAAGCCGATGCCGCTCGCATCCGCCTTATGATAATAAACCGGGTTCCATTCGGGCCGCGCCAATTCCGACACCCAGGGACCGGGTCCATAATGGTGGCCTGTGTCCATCACATGGGCCAGGCCCAGCGGCGTCATATAGTCCACCGCCGCCTCGCGCGATCCCATCATCATCGCGACCACCGGCTCGACCACCGCCTTGTCGGGCGTGAAGGTCAGCGCCGCCCATTCGCGCGCCACCGCATCGGCGGTCAGGTCCGGGTTCCAGGCCATCCGCCCGAACGCATACCAGTCCGCCTGGTTGAAGATCGACCCGCTCCAGTCGCGATCCGTGCCGATATTGGCGACGCCCGCAATCCCGGTCAGCCTATGCCCGTCCAGCGACCCGTCGATCACCTTGGCAACCGTCGATCCCTTGCCCTTGGCAAAGGTATCGCTTTTCAGCGTCTCCTCGAACAACGGCCCCAAATAGGTCAGATGCGTCGATTGCCCCAGATATTCCTTGGTGATCTGGAATTCCATCATCAACGGCGTCCTTGGCATTGCCCCGAACAGCGGATGGAAAGGCTCGCGCGGCTGAAAGTCGATCGCGCCATTCTTGACCTGTACGATGACATTGTCGGCAAACTGCCCGTCAAGCGGCTTGAAGTCGGCATAGGCCTGCTTGGCGCGATCGTCGGGATTATCATGGGCGTAGACGAAGGCGCGCCACATCACGATCCCGCCATGCGGCTTCACCGCTGCGGCCAGCATGTTCGCGCCATCGGCATGGGTGCGCTTATAATCCTGCGGACCCGGCTGCCCCTCGCTATTCGCCTTGACCAGGAAGCCGCCGAAATCAGGGATCGCCGCGTAAATCTCGTCGGCCTTGGCCTTCCACCAGGCAGCCACGGTCGGATCGAGCGGATCGGCGGTCTTCAGCCCATCCAACTCCATCGGCGCGGTCCATTTGACCGACAGATAGACTTTGATGCCATAGGGCCGGAACACATCGGCCAGCGCCGCCGCCTTGGCGATATAGGGCGCGGTCAGGCTGTCCGATTTGGCATTCACATTGTTGAGGACGGTCCCGTTGATGCCGATCGACGCATTGGCGCGGGCATAGTCGCTATAACGCGGCCCTTTCCAGTCGGGCAGCCGCCACCAGTCCCAGATCGACGAACCAGAATAGCCACGCTCCACCGTACCATCCAGATTGTCCCAATGGTTGAGCAGCCGAAGCCCGATGCGCGGCGCGCTGCGTATATCGATCGCATCCAGCGCCGTGCCCGATTGCGCCAGCTGCAGCCAATGGAACGCGCCATGCAGCAACCCCATCTCGCTATTCGCCGCGATCAGCGTGACCGGCTTGCCCTCGACCCGGATCGACCGGATCGCATAGCCCTCCTGGCCCAGCCCCGCCAATGGGAGCGGCAGGGCAGGGGCCGTCCCCGGCGTCGCCAGCCACAGCGCACCCGGCCGCCTGCTATCCGCTATCATCGGGGCCGTACCGGTCATACCGGTGACGCCGCGCTGCAACTCATCCCTGATGATCTGCATCGTCGCGCTGTCGCCGGGCGCGGTGATCACGCTAGCATGGGCTGCAATCCGCGCCGCCGCCGCCCCGTCCACCCGCGCATAGCGCAGCCACAGATCATAGCCATCCTCGGCCATTGCCACAGGCGTCAGGACCGTCATGGCCATAGCCATCATCCAGCAAATCAGGCGCGCGATCATGTCTTCCTCTCCATCGCGTCGGCGTCGCCAGCCCGTTATCGGGCATTGACAATCGCGACTTGTCTTACCAATGGTAACGCTATCAGCGATAATCCGGCAAGCAGAAACGTGACAGCTCGGTAAAATTGGAGAGGCGCATCATGACCCATCCCCGCACAATAGCGAAACGGGCGACGATTTCCATCGTCCTGAAGGCGCGATGACCATGGCCTTTGCCCGTCGCCAGGCGCTCGGCCTGCTCGCGTCCACCTCGTTCGTCGCCGCTACCCCGGCCATCGCCGCGAAGAAAAACGGCCCGCTCTACAAGGACGCGACCGCGCCGATCGACCTGCGCGTGCGCGACCTGCTCGGCCGCATGACGCTGGAGGAAAAAGTCGGCCAGATCATTGCGCTCTGGGCGACCAAGGCCGACATCATGGACGGCCTGACCTTCTCCCCGGCCAAGGCGAGCAAGGCCTATCCCGCGAGCTTCGGCCAGATCACTCGCCCGTCCGACAAGCGCGGCGCGCCCGACGGCTCGCAACAGGCGGGCGGCGTCGGCGCGCGCTGGCGCACCCCGGCAGACACCGTGGCCTTCATCACCGCGATCCAGAAATGGGCGATCGAGGAAACCCGACTCGGCATCCCCGTCCTCTTCCATGAAGAATCGCTGCACGGCTATATGGCGACTGAGGCCACCAGCTTCCCGATGGCGATCGGCCTGGCGGGCAGTTTCGACCGCCAGCTCATGCACGACATCCAATCCGTCACCGCCCGCGAAGTCCGCGCCCGCGGCGTGCATCTCGCTCTGTCCCCGGTGGTCGATATCGCCCGCGATCCGCGCTGGGGCCGCATCGAGGAAACCTTTGGCGAAGACCCCTATCTCTGCGGGGAAATGGGCGTCGCCGCCGTGCTGGGCCTGCAAGGCGAAAGCAAGCAGCTCGGCCCGGACAAGGTGATGGCGACGCTCAAACATATGACCGGCCATGGCCAGCCCCAAAGCGGCCAGAATATCGCGCCCGCGTCCATCTCCGAACGCGAATTGCGCGAGAATTTCTTTCCGCCCTTCCGCGAAGTCGTCCGCCGCACCGGCATCGCTGCGGTCATGCCCAGCTATAATGAGATTGATGGCGTCCCCAGTCATCAAAGCCAATGGCTGCTCGGCGACATCCTGCGCGGCGAATGGCATTTCGACGGCGCAGTGGTCAGCGATTATGGCGCGGTCCACGAACTCGACACCATCCACCATGTCCAATCCGACCCGGAGGCCTCAGCCCGTGCCGCGCTGCGCGCCGGGGTGGATTGCGAATTGCCCGATGGCCTGACCTATCGGACGCTGGTGAGCCAGGTTCGTGGCGGGAAGGTGCCGGTCGAAGCCGTCGATATGGCCGTGCGCCGCATGTTGACGCTCAAATTCCGCGCCGGCCTGTTCGAAAATCCCTGGCCGCGTCAAGATTATGCCACGCTGACGGGCAATGCCGAAGCGCGCGCGCTGGCTTTGAAGGCCGCGCACAAGTCGATCGCGCTGCTCAAAAATGACGGCACGCTGCCCCTGACCGCAGGCGCGCAGCAGCGCGTCGCGGTGATCGGTCCCAATGCCGCCGTCGCGCGCCTTGGCGGCTATTCCTCTATCCCGCGCCAGGAAGTGTCGCTGCTTGAAGGTATAGAGGCCAAGCTCAAGGGCAAGGCGCAGGTGGTCCATGCACAGGGCGTCTTCATCACCCAAAGCGAGGATCGCTCGGCCGACGACGTGCTGCTCGCCGATCCCGCCAAGAACCGCGCCCTGATCGCCCAGGCGGTCGAGGTCGCCAACAGCGCCGATGTCATCATCCTCGCGATCGGCGACACCGAACAGACCAGCCGCGAAGGCTTTGCCAAGAACCATCTCGGCGACCGCACCAGCCTCGACTTGCTGGGCGAACAGAATGCGTTGTTCCTGGCGATGAAGGCGACCGGCAAGCCCGTCATCGTCTGCGCCATCAACGGCCGCCCGCCCAGCTATCCCACGGTCGTCGACGGCGCGAACGCGCTGCTCGAATGCTGGTATCCGGGGCAGGAGGGCGGCACGGCGATGGCCGACATTCTCTTCGGTGACGTCAATCCCGGCGCCAAACTGCCCGTCAGCGTCGCGCGGGATGAGGGCCAGATCCCGATCTTCTATAACCGCAAGCCATCGGCGAGCCGGGGCTATCTGTTCGCCGAAAACACGCCGCTCTTTCCGTTCGGATATGGCCTCAGCTACACCCGCTTTGAATTTGGCAAACCCCGCCTGTCCGCGCCGCGCATCGGCATTGGTGGACAGGTGACGATCGAGGTCGATGTCCGCAATGTGGGCGACAGGGCCGGGGACGAAGTCGTCCAACTCTATGTCCATGATCAGGTCGCCAGCGTCACCCGCCCGATCAAGCAACTCAAAGGCTTCGAACGCATCACCCTTGCCCCCGGCGAGAGCCGGACCGTTCGCCTGCCGCTTGGCCCAGATGCCTTCGCGCTGTGGAATCTCGACATGGACGAAGTGGTCGAACCCGGCCTGTTCGACATCATGGTCGGGCCGGACAGCGAAAATCTCCAGACCGTCACGCTCGAAATCCTCTGAACAGGACCACGCACATGCCTAAAATCCTTGATGCCAGGGTCATCGTCACCTGCCCCGGCCGCAATTTCGTCACCTTGAAGATCATCACCGAAGACGGCGTCTATGGCCTTGGCGATGCGACGCTCAACGGCCGCGAACTGGCGGTGGCCAGCTATTTGCAGGACCATGTCATTCCCTGCCTGATTGGGCGCGACGCGCACCGGATCGAGGATATCTGGCAATATCTCTACAAGGGCGCCTATTGGCGGCGCGGCCCGGTCACCATGTCGGCCATCGCTGCCGTCGATACGGCACTCTGGGATATCAAGGGCAAGCTGGCGGGCCTGCCGGTCTATCAGCTGCTCGGCGGGGCCAGCCGCGAAAATGTGATGGTCTATGGCCATGCCAACGGCACCACGATCGAGGATACGGTGAGGGTCGCGCTCGATTATCAGCGGCAGGGCTATAAGGCGATCCGCATCCAGTGCGGCGTGCCCGGCATGGCATCGACCTATGGCGTGTCGAAGGACAAATATTTCTACGAACCCGCCGATGCCGACCTGCCGACCGAAAATGTTTGGAACACGTCCAAATATATGCGCGTCGTGCCCGAATTGTTCAAAGCCGCGCGCGAGGCGCTGGGCTGGGACGTCCACCTGCTGCACGACATCCATCATCGCCTGACCCCGGTCGAGGCCGGGCGGCTGGGCAAGGATCTCGAACCCTATCGCCCCTTCTGGCTGGAGGATGCGACGCCTGCGGAAAATCAGGAAGCGTTCAAGCTGATCCGCCAGCACACCACCACGCCGCTGGCGGTGGGCGAAATCTTCAACTCCATCCACGACTGCCGCGAACTGATCGAAAACCAGCTGATCGACTATATCCGCGCCACCGTGGTCCATGCCGGCGGCATCAGCCACCTGCGCAAGATCGCGAACCTCGCCGATCTCTATCAGGTCCGCACCGGCTGCCACGGCGCGACCGATCTGTCGCCGGTCTGCATGGCCGCCGCGCTGCACTTTGATCTGAGCGTGCCCAATTTCGGCGTACAGGAATATATGCGCCACACGCCCGAAACCGACGCGGTCTTCCCCCACGCCTATACCTTCGCCGACGGGGCGATGCATCCCGGCGAAGCACCGGGCCTTGGCGTCGACATCGACGAAGAACTCGCCGCCAAGTACGAATATAGCCGCGCCTTTTTACCAGTAAACCGGCTGGAAGACGGCACGATGTTCAACTGGTGACCTTATCATCGTCATCCCCGCGAAGGCGGGGATCCATCTCCGTCGCTATCCCCAGGCGCAAGGTCGGGAGATGGGTTCCCGCCTACGCGGGAATGACGAACCCTCTTAGGAGCGCGCAATGACCGACATCCCCAAACCCTCCGGCAAAGTCCGCTGGATCGTCTGCGCTTTGCTCTTCTTCGCCGTGGTGCTGAGCTATGTCGACCGCCTCGTCCTGCCGACGCTAAAGCCGGACCTTCAGGCGCGCTATGACTGGAGCGAGAGCGGCTATGCCGATCTCGCCATCTGGTTTCAGGCGGGCTATGGCATTTCCTACGTCTTTTTCGGCCGCCTGATCGACAAGATCGGCGCGCGGGCCGGCTATACGCTGGCCGTGTCGCTATGGACGATCGGCCATGTCGCGCACATCTTCTTCACCTCGACGGCGGGCATGTTGCTCGCCCGCATCCCGCTCGCGATCGGCGAGGCTGGCACCTTCCCCGCCGCCATCGCCGCGACCAATGAATGGTTCCCCAAGAAGGAGCGCGCCTTTGCGATCGGCATCTTCAACGCCGGGTCCAATGTCGGTGCGATCCTAACCCCGCTTATCGTGCCGATCATCGCCGTCACGTTGGGGTGGCGCTGGGCTTTCATCCTGACTGGATTGCTGACGGTCATATGGCTCGTCGCCTGGCTCAGCTTCTACCGCAGTCCGCGCGAGAAGAAGAGCCTCACCGCCGAAGAACTGGCCTGGATCGAAACCGACCCCGTCGAACCACAACGCCCGGTCAAATGGGCGACGCTGTTCCGCCTGCGCCAGACCTGGGCCTATATGGCGGGCCGCTTCCTGATCGATCCGGTCTGGTGGACTTTCCTCTTCTGGCTGCCCGATTTCTTCAACAAACAATATGGCGTCAAGATGCTCGACTTCGGGCCGCCGCTGATCGCCGTCTATCTGCTGGCCGATGTCGGCTCGGTCGCGGGCGGCTGGGCCTCGTCGCGCTTCATCGGCCGGGGCTGGAGCATTAATCGCGGGCGCAAGACGGCGATGCTGCTCGCCGCGCTCTGCGCCGTCCCCATCGCCTTTGCGACCCATGCGCCCAATATGTGGGTTGCAGTTTCGCTAATTGGGCTTACTTGCGCCGGGCATCAGGGCTTCTCCGCCAACCTGTACGCTTTGCCGGGCGACGTCTTCCCGCGCTGGATGGCCGGGTCGGTCGTCGGCCTCGGCGGCCTGGCGGGCGCGATCGGCGGCATGATCATGGCCAAGTTCGCCGGAGTCATCCTCGAAACCGTCGGCAGCTACGGTCCCATCTTCGCCGTCGCCTCCTGCGCCTATCTCGTCGCGCTCGCCACCATCCATCTCATCATCCCGCGCTATCAGACCGTCGATAGCGCCGCCATCAGGGCAGAACCATGACCCGGCTCCTCCTCCTGCAAAAAGCGCCAACCAGTGTACGGGTCGCTGTCCGCTTGGCCTGCATCGCCACGGCCTTGGCCACCGCTTCTGCCCATGCGCAAAGCTGCACCTCGACCTGGGTCGCGGGCTGGGCCTCGTCCCAATTCCGCCCCACCGGCGACGCCGCGCTTCCGCCCGGCACGCTGGCGAACCAGACTTTGCGGCAGGTCGTCCGCCCCTCGGTCAGTGGCGATCGCGTCCGTGTCCGCCTCTCCAACCTCGCGGGCACCCGGCCGCTCCCCATATTGGGCGCCAGCATCGCCCGCGCGACCAGTTCCGCCGCGCCCACCATCGATCCCGCCACCCGGATCGCGCTCCGCTTCGATGGCAAGCCCGACGTCCTCATCCCGCCCGGCGCGGACTATCTGTCCGACCCGGTCCCGCTGTCGGCCAAAGCGCTCGACAAGCTCGCCATCTCGATCCGCTACGCCGCCGCCGATCCCGAACAGACATCGCATCCGGGCTCGCGCGCCACCTCCTGGCATCTGCCCGGCGACCATCTGTCCGACCCGCAATTTGCCGGCGCCGCGACCTTCGACCATTGGTTCAACCTCGCCGCGCTCGAAGTCGAACGCTGCGCTCCCGCCCAACTCATCGTCGCGCTGGGCGACTCGATTACCGATGGCAAGAACAGTAGCACCAACGGCAATGATCGCTGGACCGACCGGTTGGCCGAACGACTGCAGGCCGATCTAAAGCGCCGCCATATCGCGATCGTCAATCAGGGGATCGGCGGCAACCGGCTGCTCGACGATGGCCTTGGTCCCAACGCGCTCGCCCGGCTCGACCGCGACGTGTTGGCGCAGCCCGGCGTCACGCATCTGATCCTGCTGGAAGGGATCAACGATCTCGGCACGCTCACCCGCGAAGCCCCCGTCAGCACCGCCGCGCATCAGGCCCATGTCGCCCGCATCATCGGCGCCTATCGCCAGATCATCGCCCGCGCCCGTGCTAAAGGGATCAAGGTCATCGGCGCGACCGTCATGCCCTTCGTCGGCAATGATTATTATCACGCCGACGCCCAGAATGAGGCCGACCGCCAGGCCGTCAACGCCTGGATCAGACAGCCGGGGAATTTCGACGCAGTGATCGATTTCGATGCCACGACCCGCGACCCGGCACGGCCCGACCGCTTGGCCCCCGCCTATGATAGTGGCGACGCGCTCCACCCGTCGCCGCGCGGCTATCGGGCGATGGGCGACGCGATCGCGCTGGATATGTTCGACTGACCGGCAGCGGTTATTTCCGCCGTCCCCCGGCATCCAGCACCGTCTCCATCGCAACGAAGGTGGAGGTGCTGGCGACATGGGGCAGGGCGGAAATCTTCTCGCCCATCACCATGCGATAGCGCCGAATATCCGCCGTCCGCACCTTGAGCAGATAGTCGAAGCTGCTCGCGATCATATGGCATTCTTCGACTTCCGCGATCCGCCGCACCGCCATGTTGAACTCATGCAGCGCCGCTTCGCGCGTATCGCTCAGCTTGACCTCGGCAAAGGCGACATGGTCCATCCCCAGCTTGGCCGGATCGACAATCGCGCGGAACCCATGGATCACGCCGGTTTCGATCAACCGTTTCAGCCGCACCTGGCACGGCGTCTTGGACAGGCCGACCAGCGCCGCCAGATCGGTCACCGTCATGCGGCCGTCTTCCACCAGAGCGGCGATGATCTTGCGGTCGAATTCGTCCAGATCGACTGTTGAGGCGGCTTTATCCATCATTGCTGCCTAACAGAGAGGCATGAATAAGTCACATCCGCCATACAAAACGACCTGATAAGGCAGATCGGCGCCATCATATGCGATATGATGCACGGTATGACCGTCCAGCCCCCCTTTGCCGCCTTCGCTTCTGCCATCCGCGCCCAATCTCCGTTGCGGCAGGCGATCACTGACGCCTATCGCCGCGATGAAGCCGAGGCGCTCGCCCCGTTGATCGCAGCGGCGACACTGCCCGATGCGACCCGCGCCTCAGCGCGGGAAACGGCTCACAAGCTCGTCACGGCCCTGCGCGCTAACCACAAAGGCACCGGCGTCGAAGGCCTGGTGCAGGAATATGCGCTGTCCAGCCAGGAGGGCGTCGCGCTGATGTGCCTTGCCGAAGCGCTGCTCCGCATCCCCGATGCTGCGACCCGCGACGCGCTGATCCGCGACAAGATCGCCGACGGCGACTGGGGCTCGCATCTGGGCACCGATAAGTCGCTGTTCGTCAACGCCGCCACCTGGGGGCTGGTGGTCACCGGCAAGCTGGTCGGCAGCGTCGATGATCGCGGCCTTGGCGCAGCGCTGACGCGCCTCGTCGCACGCGCGGGCGAGCCGGTCATCCGGCGCGGCGTCGACCTCGCCATGCGGATGATGGGCGAACAGTTCGTCACCGGCGAAACCATCAAGGAAGCGCTCAAGCGCGCCAAGGTGATGGAGGCCAAGGGGTTCGCCTATAGCTATGACATGCTGGGCGAAGCGGCGACGACGGCGGACGACGCCGCCCGCTATTATGCCGATTATGAACAGGCGATCCATGCCATCGGCAAGGCGTCGGCCAAGCGCGGCGTCTATGCCGGTCCCGGCATTTCGATCAAGCTGTCCGCGCTACACCCGCGCTATGCCCGCGCGCAGGCCGACCGCGTCATGGCCGAGCTTCTGCCCCGCGTGCAGCAACTCGCCGTGCTCGCCAAAAGCTATAATATCGGTTTCAACATCGACGCGGAGGAAGCCGACCGGCTCGACCTGTCGCTCGACCTGCTCGAAAGCCTGGCGCTGCATCCTGCTCTCTTCGACTGGAACGGGCTTGGCTTTGTGGTCCAGGCCTATGGCAAGCGTTGCCCCTTCGTCATGGACTGGATCATAGACCTTGCTCGCCGCGCCGATCGCCGCATCATGGTCCGCCTGGTCAAAGGCGCCTATTGGGACGCGGAGATCAAGCGCGCGCAGGTCGATGGTCTCGCCGACTTTCCGGTCTATACCCGCAAGCTCCATACCGACATCGCCTATATCGCCTGCGCGCAAAAACTGCTCGCCGCCAAGGACGCGGTCTTCCCGCAATTCGCCACCCATAATGCCCAGACGCTCGCCACCATCCATGCGATGGCCGGGCCGGATTTCAGCATCGGCACCTATGAGTTTCAGTGCCTTCACGGCATGGGCGAGCCGCTCTACGAACAGGTGGTCGGCGCGGGTAAGCTGGATCGCCCCTGCCGCATCTATGCGCCGGTCGGCACGCATGAGACCTTGCTCGCCTATCTCGTCCGCCGCCTGCTCGAAAATGGCGCGAACAGCAGTTTCGTCAACCGCATCGCCGACCCGGCCGTGTCGGTGGACGAGATGATCGCCGACCCCGTCGATACCGTCCGCGCCATGCCCAACCCCGGCGCCCGTCACGACCAGATCGCGCTGCCTGCCGCTATCTTCCCCGACCGCCGCAACTCAGATGGCATCGACCTCAGCGATGAAAAGGCCTTGGCGAGCCTGACGCAAGCGCTCCAGCATAGCGCGACGCTGGACTGGACCGCCGCACCGGAAGGCGGGGCGGGCGAGGGGCAGCCCGTCCGCAACCCGGCCGATCATCGCGATATCGTCGGCACCGTGGTCGAAGCAACGGTGGACGATGCCCGCGCCGCAGCGATCCGGGCGGCCGCATCGCTCTGGCGCAACACGCCGGTTGCTGATCGCGCCATCGCGCTCGATCGCACGGCCGACGCGATGCAGGCGCGGATGCCGATCCTGCTCGGCCTCATCGTCCGCGAAGCGGGCAAGTCCATCCCCAACGCCATCGCCGAAGTGCGGGAGGCGATCGACTTTCTACGCTATTATGCGCAGCAGGCCCGCACCACCTTCGGCCCGCAGCAGCAGGCGCTCGGCGTAGTCACCTGCATCAGCCCGTGGAACTTCCCGCTGGCGATCTTCACCGGCCAAGTCGCCGCCGCGCTAGTCGCGGGCAATGCCGTGCTGGCCAAGCCTGCCGAAGAAACGCCGCTCATCGCCGCCGAGGCCGTCCGCCTGCTCCACGCCGCAGGGGTGCCGACCGACGCGCTCCAGCTTTTGCCGGGCGATGGCGCCATCGGCGCCGCGCTCGTCGCCGCGCCGCAAACCGCGGCCGTGATGTTCACCGGATCGACCGATGTCGCCCGCCTGATCCAGCGCCAGCTTGCCACCCGCCTGTCGCCGCAGGGCAGACCGATCCCATTGATCGCCGAAACCGGCGGGCAAAATGCCATGATCGTGGATTCATCGGCGCTCGCGGAACAGGTCGTCGCCGACGTCATCGCCTCGGCCTTCGATAGCGCGGGCCAGCGCTGCTCGGCGCTGCGCGTCCTGTGCCTGCAGGAGGATGTCGCCGATCGCACATTGACGATGCTCAAGGGCGCGCTCGCCGAACTCAGCCTTGGCCGCACTGATGCGCTCAAGGTCGATATCGGCCCGGTCATCACGGCCGAAGCCCAAGCGGGCATCAACGCCCATATCGACGCGATGCGGGCGATGGGACGGGCGGTGGATCAACGCCCGCTGCCGCCCGAAGCCGCGCACGGCACCTTCGTTGCGCCGACCATCATCGAGATCGACAGCCTGACGGATCTGGATCGCGAAGTCTTCGGCCCGGTCCTGCATGTCCTGCGCTTTCGTCGTGATGGATTGGACGCGCTTGTCGGTGCGATCAACGCCACCGGCTATGGCCTGACCTTCGGGCTGCATACCCGTCTGGATGAAACGGTCGCGCGGGTGACGCGCCGGGTGAAGGTCGGCAATATCTATATCAATCGCAATGTCATCGGCGCGATCGTCGGGGTTCAACCCTTTGGCGGCTGTGGTCTGTCCGGCACTGGGCCGAAGGCTGGCGGACCGCTTTATCTGGGGCGGCTAGTCACCACGTCGCCGGTTCTGGCAACGCGGGTCAGCCGGTTGCAAACGCCGCTCCACGCCTTTGCCGACTGGCTTGATGCGCAGGGCTATGGCGAGGCCGCGAGCGAAGCGCGCCGGGCAGGCGATGCGTCGGCGCTGGGTATCGAAATGACGCTGCCGGGGCCGGTCGGCGAGCGCAATCTCTACACCCTCCATCCGCGTGGGGCCATGCTGCTGCGTCCTGCCACCCGTGCCGGACTGTTCCGGCAGATGGCCGCGATCCTCGCCACCGGCAACAGCGCCACGGTGCAGGGCATGACGGTCCCGCCAAGCCTGCCGCCGGAGGTGGCTGCGCGCTTCACGGCAGAGGCCAATGCGCCCATTGCCGCGATATTGGTCGAGGGAGACGCCGAGCGCGTCGCCGCTGCGGTCCAGGCCGCCGCCGATCTGCCCGGCCGGATCGTGCCGGTCCATGCCGAAACGGCGGAGGGCTATTGCCTCGACTGGCTGCTGGAGGAAGTCTCGACCTCGATCAACACGACGGCGGCGGGGGGCAATGCCAGCCTGATGATGATCGGCTAAAGGCTCAGCCTCCGATCATCACCTGCAGCCGGGAAATGCGCGAGCGGTGGATGCGCCAGCGGCCATTCACCCGCTTATAGTCTTCATGATAATGGCCGCAGCCATGCAGGGTCATGCTGGTCCCGCTGGCATCCCAAATCTGGTCCTCCATCGCGATCACACCGCGCGCGTCATCGGGACCGATGATCTCAACTTCATGACAATGGCCATGATGGACGGTGCGTTGCGTGCCGATCGCGGCCTGGATGAAGGCGATGATGGTGTCGCCGCCCTCATAGACCCAATCATTGCTTTCCGCCGCCCGGCCTTCGTCGCCCTTGCCGTCGATGCTGAGCGATGCGCGTGCGTCGAACAGGGCGTCGTCGCAGAAGACGTCGCGCAGTCCGGCCCAGTCCTTATTGTCCATCAAGCGGAAATAGCGGGCCTTGAGCTGTTTGATCGCCTCGATCGCCAGCAATGTCTCGACGCCGTCCATGTGACCATCTCCCATTGATTATAGCGCGCTCTTATGCGGTCGAACATCGTCCCGCCCCACCTGCGACAAGTGTCAGCCCATGCCGCCTGACAGAAGTGCAAGGCGACGGGGCAGGCCATGAGGCCTATCCCTTGGGTTCAGAATGCCAGCAGGAGAGAGCAGCATGGACCAGCCCGCCATTCATCCGCTGACCATGGACGGTCGCGATCCCGCCGCGCTGCGCGGTGATCCGATCAGCGGCGACCGCTATACCAGTCGCGAATTCATGCAGCAGGAATGGGACCATCTGTGGACCCGGATCTGGCATGTCGCGGGGCGGACGGCGGAACTGGAGGAGCCGGGCGACTATGTCGTCCACGACTTCCGGCATGAAAGCGTCATCTGCATCCGGCAGGACGATGGGAGCATCAAGGCCTTCTACAATGCCTGCGGGCATCGCGGCATGCGCCTGACTGATGGCAGCGCTTTTGCCGAGGCCTTCACCTGTCCCTATCATGGCTGGAAATGGGGCAAGGACGGCATGCTCCAATATGCGCAGGACCCGCATGATTTTCCGCAAGGCAACCCCTGCGGCAAGTTGAAGCTGAAGGAATTGCGCTGCGCTATCTGGGGCGGGTTCGTCTGGTACACGATGGACGATACCGCGCCCGACCTGCTCGACTATCTTGCGCCGATGCCGGAGCTTTACAAAAATTACCCGATGGACACGGGCGTCCGGGTGTTCTGGATGAAGATCAACCTCAACACCAACTGGAAGTTTGCGACCGACAATTTTTCCGAAAGCTATCACACCCGGACCGCCCATCCGCAGGTGCCGCCATGGATCGACCAGGATGTCGATACCGCCCGGCATGAAATGTATCCCGCAGGCCATGGGCGCACTGTCCAGCCGATGCGGCCCTCGCTCAGCGACCGGCTGCCCGACGGTGTGCCGCATCCGTTCGACCATATCTTGCGCCAGTGGGACATCGATCCGGACAGCTACCCGGACTATGAGACCAAGGCGATGCAGGGCTGGCTGGACCTCAAGGCGGCCAAGCGACGGCTATGGCGCGAGCGGGGCTATCTCCATTATGAACATATGGACGATGAGCAGATCACGGACAGTCCGCATACGGTGATCTTCCCCAACGTCACCATTTCCTTCCTGCCCGACAATATCCTGTTCTTCCGCACCGAACCCCATGCTGATGATCCGGGCAAATGCACCTTCGATCTATGGTGCATGGCCTTTCCGGTGGCGGGGCAGACGGAGGTGGAATCGATCATGGCGGGACCACAACCGTTCAGCGAAGCGGACATGCTTTGGCGTGATTTCGACAATGGCCAGGGCGTGCCGGAGATTGAGGGGCAGATCGTCTATCAGGACATGATGCTGGCCGAAGGGATGCAGCGGGGAATGCATTCGCGCGGCTATGGCGACGCTTACCTCAGCGCGCAGGAAACGCGGGTTCGCTATTTCCATGAGGTGTTGAACGATTATCTGGCGGGACGGCGCTAGTTCAGGTCATCATGGGACATTGTCCGCTTCGCTGTCCGGCCTTGTGGGGACGGTGGGCGGCGGAAGGGTGTCGGGCACGCCGGGGACAGGTTCGTCGATGGGCAGGCGGATCTGACTGCCACCGATGTTGACGGTCATCCCGCCGTCATCGACGCCCACGCCGATATTGCCGATGCCGGTTTCCACCGTGATGTTGGCGATGGCGTTGACGAGGTCGGCGTCCTGGGTTTCTTCGGGCGTATCCGCGACCGGTTCGTTGATCGCGCCGCTCATGAAGTTGCGCCAGATGCGCGCGGGCATGCCGCCGCCTGCTGCGCCGCCGGGGAGCGGTCTGTTGTCGTCATTGCCGACCCAGACGGCGGTGACGAGGCCACCCGCATAGCCGACGAAAATGGCGTCGCGGCTGTCCTGCGTCGTGCCGGTCTTGCCGAAGGTGCTGGTGCGCAGGGCGGCTGCGCTGCCCGTACCGCGATTGGCGGCGGAGGAGAGGAGGTCGCGGATCATCGCCAGTTCGTCGTCGTCGAAGGACCGTTGCCGCTCCATCAGCCGTTCGAACCAGCCCCGTTCTTCGGGCGGCAGGCCATGGGCAAGGACGGGATAGGCACCGGCTGCGACCGCCGCATAGGCTTCGGCCAGTTCGATCAGCGGGATTTCCGACGTGCCGAGCGCGAGGCTGAGATCCTCGGTCAAAGGCGCGGTGATGCCGAGGTCGCGCGCGACCTTGATCACGGCATCGACGCCGACCTTTTGCGTAAGGCGAATGGCGGCGACATTGCTCGACGCGGCAAAAGCCTGACGCAGGCTGATGCGGCCGCGATATTTGCCGCCATGATTGGCCGGGCGATAGCTGCCGGTGGTGATCGGCGTGTCGTCGATCATGTCTTCGGGTGTCATGCCCGCGCGGAAGGCGGCGAGATAGACGAACAGCTTGAAGGTCGATCCGGGCTGGCGCTTGGCCTGCACCGCGCGGTTGAAGCTGCTCTTGCCGTAATTTTTGCCGCCGACCATGGCGACGACGCTGCCATCGGGCTTCATCGCGACGAGCGCGGCCTGCGCGCCGCCCAGTGGCGCACGGCGGACGGCGGCTTCGGCGAGGCGCTGGATGCGCCAGTCGAGCGTTGTTTCGATCTTCTGTTCGCCATAGACCGCGCCCGCCCGGTCGCGTGCCTGGGGCAGCACCCAGTCGGCAAAATAGGTGCCAGTGGTGGCGTCGGGCACATCATGGACGTTGAGGCGAGCAGGCGGGAGGGCGTTGCGCTCCGCCTGGGTCAGATAGCCCGCATCGACCATCGCCTGCGTCACCAGCGCGGCGCGGGTGCGCGCGCCTTTGAGGTTGCTGGTAGGCGCAAGGCGCGAGGGGGCCTTGAGCAGGCCCGCCAACATCGCGGCCTGCGGGATGGTGAGGCGGTCGGGCGAACGGTTGAAATAGTGGCGGGCAGCGGCGCGCAGGCCATAGACATTATCGCCGAAATAGACGTTCGACAGATAGCGTTCCATGATCTGGTCCTTGGTGAGCCAGGCCTCCAGCCAGAGCGCGATCATCGCTTCGCGCGCCTTGCGCCCCATGGTGCGATCGCTTGACAGGAACACACCCTTGGCGAGTTGCTGGGTGATCGTGCTGCCGCCCTGCGATGAGCCATCCGACCAAAGATTATGCCAGGCCGCGCGCGCGATGCCGCGCGGGTCGATGCCCCAATGGCTGGCAAAGCGGCGATCCTCGATCGCCATGAACGCTTGCGGCACATGGGCGGGGAGGTCGGTCATCGTCACCGGCGTATCGATGACTGCGCCGCGTCGGGCGATGAGGTGGCCGTCCGCCGACATCAGGCTGAGGCTAGGCGGGGCGATGGGCTTGAGCGATTGCGACAGCGGCGCGGTGATGGCGAGCCAGGCGACGGCGATCATCAGCAAGGCGAGGCCCGCAGCCATGATCCAGCCCAATATCTGCAGTCGACGCCGCCATGGCGTGGGTGGCGCAAAGGCGCTGGGCGGCCCGGCCCCGAATTCGCGGGACGGCGCTGGCGGTTCGGCGGGGGCGGACTCGTTCATCGGTGCGGCCATGCTGTGTTATTCAGATGATACAGTCAAGCCTGTCCCGCAGCGGGACAGGCGCAAATTGGCCGTCATAAGCGATGGCACAAATGGTAAATAATGCGTTAACCCAACATCATGAGAAACCGAACCCTCGTCCTCACCACAGAATCGGCCCGGCACCCCTTTCGCCAGAGCCTCCCCGCCCATGTGCTGCGCGTCATGGACAAGATGCCCAAGAGCAAAGCGCGGGCGGTGGACGACGATAGCGACTGGAAGCTGTTTGGCCTGAGCTTCTGCGCCTTCTTCACCGCTTTCTACAGCTTCATTTCCTGAAGCCCTGAAAGCCGGGGCGGCGCTGGGCCCCGGTCGGTGCCGGGGGGCTACCTGGCTCAATGGCACAGCGGGCCGTCGCAGGCCTTGTGCAGTTTCCACGCCATCGCCGCACAGGGCAGGGTGAGGAACGCGACCAGCAGCAATTGCATCACCACCGACATGCCAGCGATGCTGAGGCCGATCGCGCAGAGCGATCCGATGACCATGGCCCCTGAATTGACGATATTATTCGCCGCCACGGTGCGGGCGGCTTCGCATTTTTCGACCGTGGTGGTGAGGAAGGCATAGAGCGGCACGACGAACATGCCGCCGAAGGTCGAGACGCCCAGCAGGCAGAGCGAGAGGGGGATGGCGAGCGGGTGGGCGATGAACCCCTGCAACGACAGCATCTGCCCTTCGGGCGCAGGCGGCCAGATGGCGCAGACGAAGTGGAAGGCGACGATGCACAGGCCCATGCCGATCACGGAGGCCGGTGCATATTTGGCCGATACATGGCCACGCAGCAGCCGGTTGATCGCCACCGAGCCGATGGCGATGCCGATCGAGAAGATAGCGAGGAACAGGCTGGCGACGGCCTTTTCGGCGGTCAGGACATTTTTGACCAAGGGCGGAAACTGGATGAACAGGATCGACCCGACCGCCCAGAACAGGCTGATCGACATGATCGCCAGAAACAGCCGACGGATATGCATCGTCCCGCGCACCAGCGCGACCGACGAGCGAATGATATGATAGTCGATCGGCTGCGCGGAAAGAAGCGACGGGGCCGGTGGCACCTGACGCCCGGCGACATAGCCGACCAGCGCGGTGATGATGATGCATACCGCCGACGCCTCGACCGGGATGATTCCCGCCAGGATCGTGCCAGCCAGGATCGCGATATAGGTGCCTGCCTCGACCAGGCCGGTGCCGCCCAGCACTTCTTCATCATGCAGATGCTGGGGCAGGATCGCATATTTGATCGGGCCGAAGAAGGTCGAGTGGATGCCCATGGCGAACAGGGCGGCGAGCAGCAGCGGGATGGCGATCGTATGCACGCCGATGCCGCTCCAAATGAGGCCGAGGCCGACTGCGCCGACCAGCATGATCAGGATTTCGGCCGCCTTTACCCAGCGGATAATGAGTGCCTTGTCGCGCTGATCGGCGAGTTGCCCCGACAGGGCGGACAGCAGGAAGAAGGGCAGGATGAACAGGCCCGTCGCCAGCGCGCTGAACCAGGTTTCGGAACGCTCGTCATTATAGACCTGGTACACGACGAACAGCACCATCGCGTTCTTGAACAGATTATCGTTGAACGCGCCGAGCAGCTGGGTGACGAACAGCGGCAGGAACCGGCGCTTGTTCAAGAGCCTGAGAGAGGCTTGCATGGATAGGGGCGTCTTCTTTCCCGTTAGCGACCGGGGCGGGGTCTAGCCGTTGGCGGCGTCCCTGTCCAATGCCCCTTGTATGGAGGTCGATATGCTGTCTGGCTTGTGCGCCGCGCCCGACTGTGGCAGGCGGCGGCTATGCTGACGCTGCCTAATCTGCTCACGCTTTCGCGTATCGTCACGGTGCCGTTGCTCGTCGCGCTGCTTTGGCCTACGGAGATGGGCGCGCGCTGGACCACCGGCTATGCGCTGGCTTTTGGTCTGTATTGCCTGATGGGCGTGACCGATTATTTCGACGGCTATCTGGCGCGGGCGCAGGGGACGGTGTCGAAACTCGGCGTCTTCCTCGATCCCATTGCCGACAAGATCATGGTCGGCGCGGTCATTTTGATGCTGGCGGCGACGCGGGATATTACCGGGCCGCATATCATTGCGGCCATGGTCATCCTGTTGCGCGAGATTGCGGTGTCGGGCCTGCGCGAATTTCTGGCCGGGTTGCAGGTGTCGATGCCGGTGTCGCGATTGGCGAAGTGGAAGACGACGTGCCAGATCGTGGCATTGGGCGCTTTGATCCTGGCGGGCGCGGTGCCGCATTTGCTGTTCGTGCAGACCGTGGGCATCGTGACCCTGTGGGCCGCCGCCATCCTGACGCTGATCACGGGCTGGGATTATCTGCGCGTCGGCATTCGGCATATGGACTGACGCGATGGCGATGCTGTCGATCGTCTATTTTGCCTGGGTGCGCGAAGCCATCGGTCGTGATGAGGAGCAGGTCGAGCGGCCTGATCCAGGCATGACTGTTGCAGATCTGGTCGCCATGCTGGCGGCGCGGGGGGGCGGCTATGCCGAGGCGCTGGGCGATCCTACCCGGTTGCGCGCGGCGGTCGATCAGCGATTCGTGGCGATGGACAGCCTGATCGGTGACGCGAAGGAAGTGGCGCTGTTTCCGCCCGTGACCGGCGGATGAAGCGGGTCGCGATCCAGGCGGAGGATTTCGATGTCGGCGGCGAACTGGCGGCGCTCGAAGCGCTGGGCGGCGGCGGGGTGGCGAGCTTTACCGGTGTGGTGCGCGGCGGCGACGGGCTGGTGGCGCTGGAATTGGAACAATATCCGGCGATGACGCAGGCGCAGGTCGGGCGGATCGTCGATGAGGCGATGGGGCGCTGGCCCTTGCTGGGCGTGAGCGTCATCCATCGCTTCGGGCGGCTGGAGCCGGGCGCGCGGATCGTGTTCGTGGGCACGGCGGCGCGCCATCGCACGGCGGCGCTCGAAAGCTGCGCCTTCCTGATCGACTGGATGAAGTCGGATGCGCCCTTCTGGAAGAAGGAGCATTTTGCGGGTGGCGCGACTCAGTGGGTGGCGGCGCGCGACGAGGATGCAGTGAAAGCGCAGGGCTGGGACAGCTAGGCGGCTTCGGGCAGGCGGCAGTTAAGCGCAGCGGCATCGCGCAGGATTTCGGAGAGCAGGTGAAATTCCTTCTCGCGCGGGCTGTTCTTGCGCCAGACCAAGGCGATGTCGCGCCAGGCGCGTTCGGATTTGAGCGGGCGGGCGGCAATGCGCGTATGTTCCAATATGCCCGCCGCGATCGCCATTTCGGGGATCATGGTGACGCCCAGCCCATTATCGACCATCTGAATGAGCGTATGGAGCGAGGTGCCCATCATCGTCGCACTGGCGCGCAGTTCGGGGCGGTTGCAGGCGGCGAGCGCATGATCCTTGAGGCAATGGCCATCCTCCAGCAGCAATAATTTGCTTTCATCGATCATGTTCGGGCCGATCCATTCGGGCAGGTCGACCGGCTCGTCATGCGGGAAGGCGACGAACAGCCGGTCCTGAAACAGGATTTCGCTGTCCAGTTCGCCGATTGGAAAGGGCAAGGCCATCAGCACGCAATCGACATTGCCATGGCGCAGCGATTCGACGCCTGCCTGGGTGGTTTCTTCGCGCAGATAGAGTTTGAGTTCGGGCCGGTCGGCGCGCAGGCGGGGGAGCATGCGCGGCAGCAGGAAGGGGGCGATGGTCGGGATGACGCTCATGCGCAATTCGCCGGTCAGTGGCTTGCCGGATGCTTCGGCGATGGCGGCCAGTTCCTCGGCCTCGAGCAACACGCGATGGGCTTTGGCGACGATGCGGTCGCCGAGCGCCGTGAAACGGACGACGCGGCGGGTGCGTTCGACCAATGTGACGCCGACCAGTGATTCCAGTTCGCGGATACCCGCCGACAGGGTGGACTGGGTGACGTAGCAGCTTTCGGCGGCCTTGCCGAAATGCCCCTGTTCCTTGAGCGCGACAAGATATTGCAGCTGTTTGAGGGTGGGCAGGTAACTGGACATTTATCGGCTTCCTCGATCAGAAAGTCGAATATAAGTTCCTTAGCCGATAAATCCAAGCCATTTGGCGACGCCGAACAGCGACGTTAGCGTCAGGATGATGCCGACCGCCGTGAACAGGACGCGGGGGGCCACGCGGCGGGCAAGGATCGCGCCAAAGGGGGCCGCGACCACGCCGCCGATCAGCAATCCGACCGTATAGGTGGTGAAGGTTTCCCAGCCGAGATGGAACAGGAAGGTGATGCTGATCGAGAGGGTGAGGATGAATTCGACGCTGTTCACCGTGCCGATCGTGTGGCGCGGGCTGGCCCCCTGCAGCAGCAAATTGGAGGTGACAACCGGCCCCCAGCCGCCGCCGCCCGTCGCATCCATGAAGCCGCCGACCAGACCGAGCGGGGCCACCCATTTGGGATCGCGCGCCTTGGGCGGCAGATGGAAGCCGCGCCAGATGAGGTAGACGCCGATGGACGCCAGATAGACCTGGACGAACGGCTTGATGACCGCCCCGTCGATATTGGAGAGGAGATAGGCACCTGCGACGCCGCCAATGACGCCGGGGATGATGAGGCGAGCGAACAATCGCCAGTCGACATTCTTGTGCAGGATATGGCTGATCGCCGAGACGCCGGTGGTGAAGGTTTCGGCGGCATGGACGCTGGCCGAAGCGCGGCTGGGTGGTACGCCAAGCGCCAGCAGCAGCGTGCTGGAGATCACACCATAGGCCATGCCGAGCGCGCCATCGATCATCTGCGCGCCGAAGCCGATCAGGATGAAGGGCAAAATGTCACCGAAATTGGCGATGAAGGCGTCGATCATCCGTTTCCCTTGACCTGATTGTCTACTCAGATGATAGGCATATCGCTTCCTGTAAAGCAAGGTTCCGTTTGGGGCCAGATATGGCCTCTTTCTCGCCTCTCTGGAAAAACTGGCGTCGCTCCTCTATATCGGGGCCAGCTTTAGTTTTTGTCAGGCAGGGGCGCGTCGATGTTGCGCAATCTCATTTCCTATCTGGATTCGGTGAAGAGCCGCGATCCTGCGCCCCGCTCCCGCGCGGAAATCCTGCTTTATCCGGGCGTCTGGTCGCTCGGCTATCATCGCATTGCGCATCGGCTCTATCGGGCGCGGCTCTATTTCTTGGCGCGCCTGGTCAACCATCTGTCGCGTTTTCTGACCGGGAACGACATTCATCCCGGTGCGAAGATCGGCAAGCGCTTCTTCATCGACCATGGCTTTACCGTGATCGGCGAGACGGCCGAGATTGGCGACGATGTGACGCTGTATCAGAATGTGACGTTGGGCGGGACCGACCCGGCAAACGGGATTGCGGGCAAGCGGCACCCGACCTTGTGCGATGGCGTGATCATCGGGTCGGGCGCGCAGGTATTGGGGCCAGTGACGGTCGGCGCGCGCGCGCGCGTGGGTGCCAATGCCGTGGTGACCAAGGATGTCGCCGAAGGCGCGACCATGGTCGGCATACCGGCGCGCGCCATGCTGGTCGACGTCACGGCCTATCAGCGTGATTTCATGCCCTATGGCACGCCTTGCTCCGACTGTTTCGATCCCGAAAAGCAGAAGCTGGAGCTGCTGCAGTGCGAGGTCGAGCAGTTGCAGAAGCGGCTGGCCGAATTGATGGTCGAAAAGCAGCGGCCGTCGCTGCCCGATGACGCCAGCCTGTTTCAGGAGCGTGACCGGGCCTGATGAGCAATGTGACGCCGTTTCCCCATTCAGGAACGGGGCCGGGCGAGCGCCAGGTGGGGTTCGAGCGGCTGGAGTTGCAGCGGATCATGGACCTCTACGGCCGGATGGTCGCCGCCGGACATTGGCGCGACTATGCGATGGACATGGGGCGCGAGGCCGCGATCTTCAGCGCCTTTCGCCGCACCGCCGAGCGCCCTGAATATCGGATCGAGAAGCGACCCGCGCTGCGCCATCGGCAGGGCATGTGGGTGCTGGTGGGGGAGGGTGGTCAAATCCTCAAGCGCGGGCAGGATCTGCAAAATGTGCTGGCGCCGGTCGAGCGGAAATTGATGCGGGTCGTCGAGGGGTAAAGTGGGCGTTGGCCCACCCCGCTGCGACTAACCTCGCCTTCGGCTCGGTAAGTCTCGCTGCCCCTCCCGCTGGCGGGAGGGGGTGGATCAAGCGTAGGGGAGGCGGTTGGTCAGAGACGGCGGTAAAGTGCCCACCACAAGAATGCGGGCATTGTGCCAGAGTGCCGAGAGCAGCAGGAGCGACGAACCGATTACCAGCGCGGTGAAGGCGGCTGATAGTTCAACCGCGCCCGCCTGCTTGAACAGGGCGTAGAGGGCGAAGAGGACATAAGCGAGGCTGGAGACCAGCAGCGCGCGCCGGTCGATCGCGAGGCCGACCAGACCGAAGGCGATGTAGAGCAGGATCACGACGACCGCCTTGCCGATGCTGATGTCGTCGCCCCGGAACACGCCGAGCAGGTTGAACAGCGAATGGGCGATCATCGGTGCGGCGGTCAGGTGCAGCCAGAAGGCGACATCGGCGCGGCGCGTGGTGCGTGTCCGATCGCTCATGTCCCAGCGCATGGCGAGCGCGAAAATGGCGAGGCCTCCGGCGAGCAGCAGCAGATAGGCCAGCCTTATATCGCCGGGGAAGGCGGCAAGGACGAGGCCGCCGACGACGCCAGCGGCGGCTGCCGCGCCCGCCGCGACCGTGATCGGCACCATGAAGCGCCGCCAGTGCATCCAGGCGGCCAGCGCGCTGACGGCCGCGACGCCCGATATGATCAGCGAAGCCACCCGATCGCCGACGTCGGGGAATATCTGGGCCGCCAACGCGCCCAGCGCGAAGGCGACACCGCCGACAAAGCCCGCGAGCAGCAGAATGGAGGGCAGCGCCATGCGCCGTTGGCGGGTGAAATATTCCGCCAGACCCCAACTGACCGCCGCGACCAGCGCGCCCGACATGAAGGAGGGATGATGTTCCGCCGCACCGAGTCGCACGCTGTTGCCGAGCCAGCCGACTGCGACGAGTAGGATGATACCGGCGATGGCGACGAATATGTCGTTGAAGCCGGTCAGGAGGCGGAAATTTTCTTCATCGACCACGGGGCTGGCGCGCAACTGAGCGACATGATCGCGCAGCGCCTGCGCGGCCTGCGGTGACAGGACGCCCGCCGTAACGGCATCCTGCAAGTCGCCTTCGCTATACATCGTCCAGCTCTCCTGTCGGTTTCGACCGCACGAAGCTACCACAACTGTATTATGTCATCAACACAGTTCCTTTTGCTCTTTTTCGCGACGCTGCGCGATGATAGCGCGGTAGGGCAAAAGAGAGAGGAAAGTCCGCCCATGTCCCTGCCGTCTGCGCTCGAAGGCCGCTTGTCGCTGCCGCTGATCGGATCGCCGATGTTCATCATTTCGCAGCCCGAATTGGTGATCGCCCAATGTCGTGCGGGGATTGTCGGTGCCTTTCCGTCGCTCAACGCCCGGCCGTCGGGTATGTTCGAACAGTGGCTGCAACGACTGGGCACGGAATTGACGGACGCGGACGCGCCGTTCGCCGTCAATCTGATCGTCCACAAGAGCAACAGCCGGTTGGACGAGGATCTGGACCTGTGCGTCCAATATCAGGTGCCGATCATCATCACGTCGCTGGGCGCGCAGGAGCGGGTGAATGCGGCGGTGCATAGCTATGGCGGTATCGTGTTGCACGACGTCATCAACGACCGTTTCGCCCGGAAGGCGATCGAGAAGGGAGCCGATGGCCTGATCGCCGTGGCGGCGGGGGCAGGGGGTCATGCCGGTACGTTGTCGCCCTTTGCGCTGGTGCAGGAAATCCGCGCCTGGTTCGATGGGCCGCTGGCGCTGTCGGGGTCGATCGCGACCGGACGCGCGATCGCCGCGGCACGGATGATGGGGGCGGACCTTGGCTATATGGGGTCGCCCTTCATCGCCACGACCGAGGCCAATGCGGATGGTGCCTATAAGCAGATGATCGTGGACAGCAGCGCGGGCGACATCGTCTATTCCGACGTGTTTACCGGCGTCCATGGCAATTATCTGCGCCCCAGCATCGTCGCGTCGGGCATGGACCCGGACAATCTGCCCAAGGCGACCGAAATGGACTTTGCCAGCATGACCGGGGGCGACAAGAAGGCGTGGCGCGACGTGTGGGGATGTGGCCAAGGGATCGGCGCGATTGATCAGGTGCAGCCCGCCGCCGACTTCATCGCGCAGTTGAAGGCGCAATATCGGTCGGCGATCGACGGTTTCACCTCATAGGAAGGCGCGCAGCTCGGCGATGAAGCGGTCGAACTGGTCGTGATGCAGCCAGTGGCCAGCGTCAGGAAATTCGACCAGCCGCGCATCGGCGAAATGCGCCATGCGGCCGTCCTTCGCCGGGTTTGACGCCCAGCTATCCTGCCCCAGACACAGCAGGGTCGGGCAAGTGATGCGCGACCAGAAATCGGGCAGGTCTGCGTCTGAGCCCGCCTGCGGCGCGGCGCTGCTGAGATAAGGGTCGAACTTCCAGCTGAAGCTGCCATCCTCATTGCGGTTGACGCCGTGGATGGTGAGGTGAAGGGCCTGTTCGACCGAAAGATGCTCGTTGCGTTCGCGCATGCGGCCGATCGCAGCCTCGATCGTGGCATAGCGTCTGGGCGTGCGGCGGGCATTGGCGCGGCGCGTGTCGATCCATTGCCGCCAGACGTCGAGCGATGCTTCCTCGGCCTTTTCCTTCAACCGATCAGGCGACAGGCCAAGCCCTTCGAGGGCGACGATGCGCTGGACCTTGTCCGGGAACAGGCCCGCATAGCGCAGCGCGATCGATCCGCCGAGCGAGTGGCCGACGATGGTGACGGGCGGGCGGTCGAGCAGGTCGACCAGCTGGGCCAGATCATAGAGATAATTGGCCATCATATAGGAGCCGTCGGGCGACCAGGCGCTGTCGCCATGGCCGCGCAGGTCCGGCGCGATGACATGATAGTCCTTCGCCAGCGCGCGTGCCGTCCAGTCCCAGCTGCGCCCATGATCGAAGCCGCCATGGACCAGGATCAAGACCGGTGCGGCGCTATTGCCCCAATCGAGATAGTGGAGCCGGGTGCGGAGCGAGGTGAAGAAATGCGAGGTCGGGGTCAGGGCGGTGGGCGTGTCCATGCAGTCCTGCTGGCCGGAGGAGAAGGTGGGGTGTTTGTCACTCCCTTTGGCGAACTCGCCCCTGCTTGCAAGGGCGGAGCGACCAAAATCGCGCAATTTTCCGATGTTTGCGCGATGATAGCGGTCGGTCGATCCCTTGCTGCCCCGCTATTCGCCGTCGACCGGCGGCAGGAGATGGGCCGTGCGCGCGGCGGCGGCGGCATGTCCGGCGGTGGCGACGATCCGTGCCAGTTCGGCCTGCCGGAACGGCTTGTCGAGGCGCGGGCGGCGGCTGGCATGGGGTGGCAATTCGGCGAAACCGGTGATGATGACGACCGGCAATCCCGGCCGCATCTGATCGATCCTGTCGGCAAGCTGCGCGCCGGTCATGCCCGGCATGGCATGGTCGGTGACCACCAGATCGACATCGCCTTGCTCCAGCATCCGCAAGGCTTCGGCGGCGTTCGATGCGCGGAACACGGTATGGCCCAGATCCTCCAACATGCCAGCGGTGTTGGTCAGCACCAGTTCGTCATCATCCACCGCAAGGATGACGAGGGGGACGCTGGGGTTATTGCTGTAATCGACGGGCGCTATGATGTCGGCGGCGGGACCAGCCTGCGACACGGGGAGCCAGAGCGAGACGGTCGTGCCTTCGCCCGGTTGGCTGGTGATAGTGAGCGATCCGCCGCATTGCTGGACGAAGCCATGGACCATCGACAGGCCAAGGCCGGTGCCCTTGCCGACGCCCTTGGTCGTGAAAAAGGGTTCGCGGGCGCGCTCGATCGTGGCGGCGTCCATGCCTTCGCCATTGTCGGCGACCGACAGCTCGACATAGGCGCCAGGCGACAGGTCTGGCCGGTCGCCCTGTTCGATGGTCCAGCCTTGCGCCGCGATGATGATGTCGCCGCCATTGGGCATGGCATCGCGCGCATTGACCGCGAGGTTCAAGATGGCGAGTTCGAGCTGCGCCGGGTCGGCATGGACATTGGCAAGCGACATCGGGAAGCGGGTTTCGATGGCGATGGCCCCGCCCAGCGTCGTTTGCAGCAGTTCCGCCATGCCCAGCACCAGCGCGACCGGATCGACGCTCTGCAGTTTCAATTCCTGTTTGCGGGCGAAGGCCAGCATTCGTTGCGTCAGCGTCGCGCCGCGTTCGGCCGCCGCCATGGCATTGTCGAGATAGCGGCTGATATCCGCGCCGTTCGCGATGCGTTGACGGGCAAGGTCGAGGCTGCCGACGATGACCGCGAGAAGATTGTTGAAATCATGGGCGACGCCGCCGGTCAGCTTGCCGATTGCGTCCATCTTCTGCGTCTGGATGATGGCATCACGCGCGGCGTCGAGCGCCTGTTGCGATTCGCGCCGTTCGGTCAGGTCGCGGGTGACCTTGGCAAAACCGAGCAACTGGCCATGGGAATCGCGGATGCAGTCGATGACGACATTGGCCCAGAAGCGCGATCCATCCTTGCGGATGCGCCAGCCTTCGGCTTCGAACCGGCCGTCGCGTTCGGCGGTGTGGAGCGCGCGCGAGGGTAGCCCCGCCATCCGATCCTCTTCCGAATAGAAGCGGGCGAAATTCTGGCCTAGGATTTCGTCGGCCTTATAGCCTTTGAAGCGTTCGGCCCCCATGTTCCAACTGGTGATCGTGCCCACCGGATCGAGCATGTAGATGGCATAGTCGGTGACGCTTTCGACCAGCAGGCGAAACCGCTCCTCGCTGGTGCGGAGCGCTTCCTGCACCGCGCGCCGTTCGGTCAAGTCGCGCGTGACCTTGGCAAAGCCCAGCAATTGGCCGTCCTGCGCATCGCGGATGGGGTCGATGACGACATTGGCCCAAAATTGCGTGCCGTCCTTGCGGACGCGCCAGCCTTCGGCTTCGAACCGGCCATCATGATCGGCGGTGTAGAGGGCCAGCGCGGGAATGCCGGTGGCTTGATCTTCCGGCGTGTAGAAGCGGGAGAAATGCTGGCCGATAATCTCGTCGGCGGCATAGCCCTTGAACCGCTCCGCGCCCGCATTCCAGCTGACCACTACGCCGTCGGCATCCAGCATGTAGATCGCATAGTCGGTAACGCTCTGAACCAGCAGTTCGAAGCGGTTGCCCGTATAACCGGATAGACCCTTGTTCATTATAGTCCCGATCAGGACGCCATGATCATGACGTCATCCCCTTGCCTTCAGGCAAACGCTAAAGCCGCCCGATCGTTCCACATGGTAGGAAGGCGGAGATGCGAACGGTGGGATGGGTTGACTTGGACGGCCGCTCTGCGCCACCACGCCCCGACATAGACGGGTTTGGCTGGACGGGATGTGGGCATGGGCGAGGGTGTGACGGTCACAGTGATTGGCGAAGCCATGCTGGAACTGAGCCGGGGGACGGGCGACAGCTGGAACCTGCGCTATGGCGGCGATGTCATCAATACGGCCGTGCATCTGGCCCGGTCGGGCGACAGGGTTCGGCTGGCAAGCGCGATGGGCAGCGACCCGATGAGCGCCGAGCTGTGTGCGGCATGGGAGGCCGAGGGCGTGGATACCTCGCTCGTGCTGCGCGCTGCCGACCGGCTGCCCGGCCTCTATGCGATCGAGACGGATGCGAGCGGGGAACGCAGCTTCCATTATTGGCGCAGCGAAGCGGCGGCACGGCGGATGTTCGTGCTGCCCGGCAGCGCGGCGATGGTCGCGGCGGCGGCGCAATCGGACCTGCTCTATTTCTCGCTGATCACGCTTGCCATCCTGCCCGATGAAGGGCGGGAGGCGTTGCTGGACCTGTGCGCGGCGGTGCGGGCGCGGGGCGGCAAGGTTGCCTTCGACGGCAATTACCGCGCGCGCCTGTGGGACGATGCGGCCACTGCGCGGCACTGGCGCGACCGGGCGATTGCGCTGGCCGATATTGGCCTGCCGACGCTGGCGGACGAAGTCGAGATGGGCGAGGCGGATGATGCGCAGGATGCCGCGACCCGCTGGGGCGCGGGTGAGGGCCGGGAGATCATCGTCAAGTTGGGCGGCGATGGCTGCCTGGTCGACGGGCAGATCGTACCCATTCCCCGATCGCTGGACGTCGTGGATTCAAGCGGCGCGGGCGATGCCTTCAACGGCGGCTATCTGCACGCCCGACTGGGCGGGGCGACACCGGCGGACGCCGCGCTGGCCGGGCATCGGCTGGCCGGATGGAATATCGGACGGCGGGGCGCGATCCCGCCAAAGGATGCTGACGCGCCTTATTAATCTATCGGTGAGTTTGGAGCGGGTGAGGGGAATCGAACCCCCGTCGTCAGCTTGGGAAGCTGCTGCTCTACCATTGAGCTACACCCGCGTTCGACTGCCCATTGCCACGGCGGAAATGCGCCGTCAACCAACCTGGCGCTTGGCCAGTTTGCGGGCCAGGGTGCGGCGATGCATGCCCAGACGGCGGGCGGCTTCGGAGATGTTGAAGTCGCTGTCTTTGAGCGCTTCGTGGATATGCTCCCATTCCAGCGTCTTGATCGACGTCGGGCGGGGGGCGAGCGGGGTGTCGGGATCGCCGCCGGAGCGGGCGAAGGCGGCCTCTATGTCGTCGGTGTTGGACGGTTTGGCGAGATAATGGGTGGCGCCCAGCTTGATCGCGTCCACGGCGGTCGCGATGCTCGCAAAACCGGTCAGCACGACGATGAGCATCGCGGGGTAATGGGCGTGCAGCGCCTGAACGCAGGCGAGGCCGGACTGGGGGCCGAGCTTGAGATCGACGACGGCAAAGCCGGGGCGGTGGTCGGCGAGGCGGGCGTTGACCGATTCCAGGCTGTCGGCGAGCAGGACGCTATAGCCGCGCCGCTCGAACGAGCGTTTGAGCGTGCGGGCGAAAGCTTCGTCATCCTCGACGATCAGCAACAGCCGTTCAGACGTCATTCTTGCCCTCCTCCAGAGCCAGAGTTGCGAGCGGCAGGCGCAGCAGGATCATCGCGCCGCCCTCTACGCTGTTGCTGGCATTCACCCGTCCGCCCAGCTTGCGCACGACATTGACCACCAGGAAGAGGCCGAGGCCGCCGCCCTGCTTGCCCTTGCTCGACCGATAGGGTTTGCCGACATCGGCCAGCATCTCTTCGCTAAAGCCGGGGCCATTGTCGCGCACGGCGATGTGGAGCCAGCGATTGTCGCGGCTGACGAGCATGTCGATATAGGTCGCGCCCGCTTCGCGCGCATTGTCGAGCAGGTTGGTGACGGCCTGGCGGATCACCGGGTCGGCGACGATGCGGGGATAGTCGTGCGGGCCAAAGTCGCAGCGCAGCGGCATGCCGGGATTGGCGCTGCGCCAGTCGCGGGCGATGGCATCGACGAAATCGCGGACATTGGTGATTTGCGGCGCTTCGCCGCGCGCTTCGCCGGCCGACATCAATATGCCCGACAGGATCGCCTTGCAGCGTTTGATGGCGGTTTCCATCTCGCCGACTTCCTCGACCAAGGCGGGGTGGCCAGTGATTTCGGGCATGTGGCGCCAGTCGCCCAGCACGACGGCCAGTTGGGCGAGCGGGGTGCCGAGTTCATGCGCGGCGCCCGATGCGAGCAGGCCCATGCGGACGATATGCTCCTCCTCCGCCGCCTGCTGCCGCAACCGGGCGAGATAGGCTTCGCGCTGTTGCAGGTTGCGGGTGATGCGGGTCATGAACAGGACCAGCAGCACCGCGATCATGGTGAGGCAGATCCAGGTGCCGATGATATGCAGGTCGAACAGGCGGCCTTCGAACGCTTCGCTCAGATCCAGGGGGCGGTAGAAGAGCGAGAGCATCGCGGCGCAGAGCGAGGAGATGGCAACGATGCCCCAGACGCTCCAGCGGTGGAGCAGGACAGCGCCCAGCGCCACCTGCACCAGATAGAGCGAGATGAAGGGGTTGGTCGCGCCGCCGCTCAGATACAGTTGGGTGGTCAGCGCCAGCACGTCGAACAGCAGTGCCAGGAAGAGTTCGGCATGAGAGATATCGGTGCGCCGCCGCAACACCATCATGCTGCCAAGGTTCATGGCCGCCGCGATGCAGGGGACCACCAGCATGGACGGGAAGGGCAGGCGGATGTCCATGGCATAATGGACGATCAGGATGGTCGCGACCTGCCCCGCGATCGCGATCCAGCGCAACTGGACCAGCAGCGCCATATTCTTGCGCCCGGCCGCATCGGCCGACCATTGGCTGGGGAGCCAGCGCGCGCGCAGGGGCGTGTTGCCCTTCATGCCCGGCGATCTTTTCCTGACTGGCGCATGACGAAGATATAGGCACCCGCGACCATCGCCGCCAGCGCGAACCAGGTGATGGCGTAGACAAGATGGTTGTTGGGGAACTGCACCACGGTCAGCCCGCCGATCGGCAGGGCGTCGGGCTGCGGTCCCGCATCGGCGTCTATGAAGTAAGGCAGCGTGGCGGGCAGGGCGCGGGCGGCGGCGATGGCGGCGACGTCACGCGAATACCAGCGGTCGGCGGCGGGATCATTGTCGCGCAGGAACCCGCCGCCCGGTTCGGTCAGGCGCAGCAGGCCGGTGATGCGGACTGGCCCCGTCGGGCGGGTGTAACTGGTGCGGGCGTCGGGCGGCACGAAGCCGCGATTGATCAGCAGAGTCGAGCCGTCCAAGCGCCGGAGCGGGGTCAGCACCCAGAAGCCGGGGCCGCGGACAGTCGACGCTTGTACCAGGGTCGCGCGGTCGTGGAGGAAAGTGCCGGTCGCGGCGACGCGGCGATATTCGTCGGATTTGGTCGCCTTGGCGGGCGCTGGCACCGGCGGGGCGTGAACGCGGACAGCGACCCGGACAATCAAATCGCGTTTCCACGCCAGCCGTTCGACCTGCCAAATGCCAAGCGTACATAGGGTCATAAACAGCAATGTCGCGATCAGCGTCACGCCGATCGGAAATTTCACCTTATTTGCCGATGTCATCGGTCATCCTCCCCTAGTAGGGGAGGTTTCGGGCCGCAGGCCAGACGGAGGGGTGTCGCCCCATCGATAGGGCGACACCCCTCCACCACTTCGTGGTCCCCCTCCCCTTGCAGGGGAGGATTTTGGTGCCAGGTTTGAGAACTACACAATCGCCAATGCCAAACCGTTGTGGTTCTGGATGTCTGCTAGAAGCATGTAGGTGTCACGGCATCTGGCTCATGTCATGCGTCATGGCGGGCATCATGTTGGTGTTGAGATGATACATGACCCACATCGAACCGGACAAGGTAATGACCACCAGGACCAAAGTGAACATCAGCGCCATCATCGACCAGCCGCCTTCCGAACGGGTGTTCATATGCAGGAAGTAAATCATGTGGACGACGATCTGAACGACCGCGAAGGCCATGATGACGAGCGCGGTAGTCTGCGTATTGGCGAAATAGCCGGTCATCACCAGCCAGAAGGGGATGGCCGTCAGCAGGACCGACAGGCCAAAGCCGATCATATAGCTGCCCATCGTGCCGTGGGCGCCATGCGCCTCGCCGTGAGTGTCGTGATCGTGCGCGCTCATCGCAGCATCCCCATGAGATAGACGAAGGTGAAGACGCCGATCCAGATGACGTCCAGGAAGTGCCAGAACATGCTGAGGCACATCAGGCGGCGCTGGTTGGCGGGGATCAGCCCCTTTTTGGCGACCTGCACCATCAGCGTCACCAGCCAGATGATGCCGAAGGTGACGTGCAACCCGTGGGTGCCGACCAGTGCGAAGAAGGCGGACAGGAAGCCCGACCGCTGCGGCGTCGCGCCCTCATGGATGAGGTGCGCGAATTCGTAGAGTTCGATGCCAAGGAAGGCGAGGCCGAACAGGCCGGTAATGGCCAGCCAGCCCTGGGTCGCTGCAATCTTGTTCTTTTCCATCGACAACATGGCAAAGCCATAGGTGATGGACGAGAAGAGCAGCATCGCGGTGTTGAGCGCGACGAGGTTCAGGTCGAACAGGTCGCGCGGCCCTGGCCCCGCGGCATAGCTGCCGCTCAGCACCGCATAGGTGGCAAACAGGCAGGCGAAGATGAGGCAGTCGCTCATCAGGTAGATCCAGAAGCCCAGCGACGTGCTGGAGCCTTCGGGATGATGCGGTTCCTCCCCCAAGTGGAAGAGGGGCTTGCCGTCCTGGTCGAGGAAGGCGGGGTCGATCTTGGAGCGTGTGGCCATGATGTTAGCCCTGTGTTGCGAGCAGCGCGCTGCGCTCGCCCTCGGTGCGCTCGACCACATCCTGCGGGATGTAGAAGTCGCGCTTATAGTTGAAGGTATGGCCGATCGCGACGGCAAGGATGCCGACGAAGGACAGGCCCGCCAGCCACCAGATGTACCAGATCATGCCGAAGGAGAAGGCCACGGACAGGCCGGCGATGATCAGGCCGGTTGCGGTATTGGACGGCATATGGATCGCCTTGTAGCCGGTCAGGGGACGCTGATAGCCGCGCTTCTTCATGTCCGCCCAGGCGTCGCCATCATGGATGACGGGCGTGAAGGCGAAATTATAGTCTGGCGGCGGCGAACTGGTCGCCCATTCCAGCGTGCGGCCGTCCCAGGGATCGCCGGTCGTGTCGCGCAGCTGATCGCGATTCTTGATGCTGACCGCGAACTGGATGAACATGCAGGCGATGCCCGCCGCGATCATCACCGCGCCCAGCGCCGCGATCTGGAACCAGATTTGCAAGCTCGGATCATCGAACACGCGCATCCGGCGGGTGACGCCCATCAGGCCCAGCACATAGAGCGGCATGAAGGCGGTCCAGAAACCCACGACCCAAAGCCAGAAGCTGCGCTTGCCCCAGGTGGTTTCCAGCCGGAAACCGAATGCCTTGGGCCACCAATAGTTGATCGCCGCGAACAGGCCGAACAGCACGCCGCCGATGATCACATTATGGAAATGCGCGATCAGGAACAGCGAGTTGTGCAGCACGAAGTCGGCCGGTGGCACGGCGAGCAGTACGCCGGTCATGCCGCCCACGGTGAAGGTCAGCATGAAAGCGACCGTCCACATCATCGGCAGCTCGTAGCGGATGCGGCCGCGATACATGGTGAACAGCCAGTTGAAGAGCTTGGCCCCGGTCGGGATGGAGATGACCATCGTCGTGATGCCAAAGAAGCTGTTGACGCTGGCGCCCGACCCCATGGTGAAGAAATGGTGCAGCCAGACGAGATAGCTGAGCAGCGCGATGACGATCGTCGCATAGACCATCGAGCTATAGCCAAAGAGGCGCTTGGACGAGAAGGTCGAGGTGACTTCGGAGAACACGCCGAACAGCGGCAGGATGAGGATATAGACTTCCGGGTGACCCCAGATCCAGATCAGGTTCACATACATCATGGGGTTGCCGCCCATGTCGTTGGTGAAGAAGGCGGTGCCGATATAGCGGTCGAGGCTGAGCAGTGCCAGCACGGCGGTCAGCACCGGGAAGGCGGCGACGATCAGCACGTTGGCGCAGAGCGAGGTCCAGGTGAAGATGGGCATCTTCATCATGGTCATGCCGGGCGCGCGCATCTTGACGATGGTCGCGATCAGGTTGACGCCGGACAGCAAGGTGCCGATGCCCGCTATCTGCAGGCCCCAGATATAATAATCGACGCCGACGCCCGGTGAGTAAGCGATGCCCGACAGCGGCGGATAGGCAAGCCAGCCGGTCCGCGCGAACTCACCGACGAACAGCGACATCATGACGATGATCGCGCCCGCCGTGGTCATCCAGAAGCTGAAATTATTGAGGAAGGGGAAAGACACGTCGCGCGCGCCGATCTGAAGCGGGACGATATAGTTCATGATCCCGGTGATCATCGGCATTGCGACGAAGAAGATCATGATGACGCCATGCGCCGTGAAAATCTGGTCGTAATGATGCGCGTTCAGATAGCCTTCGGAACCGTTGAAGGCCATCGCCTGGTGCAGGCGCATCATGATCGCGTCGGCAAAACCGCGCAGGAACATGATGAGCCCCAGGATCATATACATGATGCCGATGCGCTTATGATCGACGGTGGTGAACCAGTCGTTCCAGAGCGTGCCCCAGAGTTTATATTTGGTAACCAGCCCGAACACCACCGCGCCCCCCAGCGCGACCATCAGGAAGGTGCCGACGACGATCGGCTCATGCAGCGGGAGCGAACTCCAGTCGAGACGACCGAAGATCAGCTTCCAGATGCCACTATTTTCGGAGGCGGGATGCGGGGACATGGGCGTTACGGCCTTGATGTGGAGAGAAGGGGGGTGGGGAGACAAAGGTGTTTATAAAGCCCCTCCCCTTCAGGGGAGGGGTTGGGGTGGGGGCGTGCGGCAAGTGCGGTGCCAAGAGGATGGCCCCCACCCCCGGCCCTCGGATCGAGGCGCGTGGCTCGATCCGACCTGAAGGGGAGGGGAGAAAGAGCCTTAATTCCCATGATGCGCTCCATGCCCGTCATGGTCCTGCTGACCCGGTGCCTGGTTGCCCTGCGCGGCGGGGGTCTGCTCGGCAGCCGGGGTCATGCCGGCGGGCTGGGCGATCTCGCCCTTCTTGCCGGGTTCGACCGGGTGATAGCCGCCGACGTCGATCGTGCCGTCATGGCGCAGGCCCTTGGTATCGTGGGCCGATTCCTTGCCAGCGCCGCCATGCATGTCGGTCATCATGATCTCGTCCATGCAGCGCTTGCCTGGTTGCGCGCACATGTTGAGCGCGGCGTGGAACAGGCGGGGCTCGACGCCCGCGAAATATAGGGGCTTCACCTTCTCGCTCGGCTGTTCCAGCTTCACATAGGTCGCGCGGTCGAGCGTCGCCCCGCTGGCCTTCACGCGGGCGACCCACTGGTCGAACCCGCCCTGATCCATGGCGTGGAACTTGAAGCGCATGTTGGAGAAGCCTGCGCCGGAATAGTTGGCGGAGAAGCCATCGAACGTGCCGGGCTTGTTGGCGACGGCGTGAAGCGTCGTCTGCATGCCGGGCATCGCATAGATCTGACCCGCCAGCGCAGGCACGAAAAAGCTGTTCATGATGGTCGAGGAGGTGATCTTGAACTCGATCGGCCGATCGACTGGCGCGGCCAGTTCATTGACCGTCGCGATGCCGAGTTCGGGGTAGATGAACAGCCACTTCCAATCCATCGCCACCACTTCGACCTGCAGGCGCTTGGCCGCAGGATCAACCTTGCGCGCCGAATCGATACGCTCGATCGGGCGATAGGGGTCAAGCAGATGGGTGCTGGTCCAGGTCACCGCGCCAAGCGCGATGATGATCAGCAGCGGGGCCGACCAGATCAACAGTTCCAGGCTGGTGGAATGATCCCAGTCGGGATCATAATCTTCCGCTTGCGCCTTGGCGCGATATTTCCAGGCGAACCAGCCGATCGTGCCCATGACGGGCAGGACGATCAGCAGCATCAGCGCTGTCGATATCAAAATGAGGTCGCGTTGTTGCATTGCAACATCGCCCGACGGGGCCATGACCACCCAGTCGCATGCGCCGAGCGGCAGCAGCAGGAGGGGAGCGAATCGGCGCAGAAATGCGCGGCTTGGGGCGGGCGTGCGGGCGATCATGAGGTTCGTCTAGTCGGGAAAATTCCGGGGTGACATTGGACCTTTTGTCCTATCCCTGCGCAGTGGCGAAATGGGGCATGGGTATATTTGACCACCGGAATGATTCGTCGTGCAGCCTTGTGCGGCCCCGGATCGTTCCCGCAGCATGAAGGCCCGTTTCACGCCATGACCTCCGCGACGACCACGCCCGGCCCTGATCTGGAGACCAACTCCACCCAGGCGGAACGCGACATGCGCAACCTTCACGCCCATGACGGCAAGAAGATCGCGCCGGGCGAGATCGCCATCGGCGTGATCATCGGCCGGACGTCGGAGTTTTTCGACTTCTTCGTCTACGCGATCGCATCGTGCATCGTCTTTCCCGCGCACGTCTTTCCCTATCTGTCGCCGCTCGAAGGGACTCTCTGGTCGTTCGCCATCTTCGCGCTGGCGTTCGTCACGCGGCCGATCGGGTCGTTGATCTTCATGGCGGTGGACCGTCGCCTCGGGCGCGGGGTGAAACTGACCATTGCGCTGTTCCTGCTGGGCGGATCGACCGCGGCCATCGCCTTCCTGCCGGGCTATGAGACGATCGGCCATTGGTCGGCGGTGCTGCTGGCGCTGTTCCGAGCCGGGCAGGGCGTGGCGCTGGGCGGGACATGGGACGGGCTTGCCTCGCTCCTGTCGCTCAACGCGCCGCAGGCCAAGCGCGGCTGGTATGCGATGATGCCGCAATTGGGCGCGCCGTTGGCGCTGATCGTGGCGGCGGGGCTGTTCGCCTTCTTCCTCTCCACCCTGTCCACTGCCGATTTTCTCAGCTGGGGCTGGCGCTATCCCTTCTTCGTCGCCTTTGCCATCAACGTCGTGGCGCTGTTCGCGCGGTTGCGGATCGTGGTGACGGAGGAATTTGCGCGGCTTTATGAAGCGCGCGAATTGCAGCCTTCGCCGGTGATCGAAACCGTGCGCAGCGAAGGGCGCAACATCGTCATCGGGGCGTTCGCGCCGCTGGCGAGCTTTGCGCTGTTCCATATGGTCACGGTGTTCCCGCTGTCGTGGATCGCGCTTTACACCGACGAGCCGCTGGAACGCTTTTTGATGATCGAGGTCATCGGCGCGTTCGTGGGTGTGCTGGCGATCATCGTGTCGGGCTTCGTCGCGGACATGATCGGGCGGCGTCGGCTGCTCGGCTATTCGGCGGTAGGTACGGCCTTCTTTGCGGTCGCCGCGCCGTTGCTGCTCAATGGCGGCGATCTGGGCGAAGTGGCGTTCATGGTGATCGGCTTCATCCTGCTGGGGTTGAGCTTTGGCCAGTCGTCGGGGGTGGTCGCGTCCAACTTCCGCTCCGCGACGCGCTATACGGGGTCGGCGCTGACGTCGGATCTGGCGTGGCTGGTTGGTGCAGGGTTCGCGCCGCTGGTGGCGCTGCTGATCTCGACCGAGTTCGGGCTGGCGGCGTCGGGTGCCTACCTGCTGTCCGGCGCGATCGTCACCGGTTTTGCCCTGTTCGTGAACAAGGAACTGGCGGGCCGCGACCGTTAAATTGAGCGCCGCATCCGGGGCTTTTCAGGAAGATCGGCGCATCCGCGCCAGGGCCTTGCGGTCGAACCAGCCGGTGAGGCCGGGGCGCGGGCGGAAGCGGGGGAGCCAGTCGGGATAGAGGCTGGCGAGGCGCGGGGACAGGCCGTCCGGCCCCTCCCGCGTCATGATGTCGGAAACGATCCGGTTCTGGAAGAAGCGCACCGAATAATTGACCAGGCGCTTATATTGCATCGTCCAGGTCGAGGGGCGAACGAGGCTGACCTGCTCGCACAGAAAGCCAGCCGCGTCGCAGGCCAGCACCCGGCCATGCTGCCAGTCGGCATCACTGGCGAGATTGGTATGCGCCCAAGCGGCGACCAGGCCATCATCGCCGATCAGATCGTCCGGCAGGCGCAGACCGCGCGCGCGGATCGCCGCGACGAACGGTCCTGATAAAGCATAGAGATCGCCGAACAGGCCGCCTTCGATCTTGAGGTTTCGGCGATAGAATTCGGCCATGCGTCCGTTCATCGGCATGCCAGCACTGGCATTGGCTTTGGGGTTGGCGGCGAGGTCCGCGACCAGCGCGTCGATCGACCCTGCAACGATCTGCGCGTCGCCATCCATGAAGATGACGGCGTCTTCGCTCCCGCTGAGCAGATCATGGACCATATGGTTCCAGGTGCGCGATTTGCCGCCCGCCTTGATATCGTGGACGATGACGTTGGTGCGCCCGCCCGCCGCCGCCGTGGCGCGGGCGACGGTGGCGTCGGTCGTGCCGTTGACCAGCACATGGAAAAGTGTGTCAGGCCGGTCGAGCGGAAGCGAGGCCAGGCAGGCGCCGATCCGGCGCTCTTCCTGATGAGCGAAGATGGCGACGGCGACGGCCATGGCGTCTAGCGGAAGTCCCAGCCCTGCTGGCCATGCTGGGCCAGATCGAGGCCGTCCGCTTCCTCCTGCGCACTGGCGCGCATGGGGATCAGCATCGAGACGATCAGCGCGGCGATGGCGCTGCCCACCATGGCCCACAGCGCAACGATGACGAGGCCGATGGCCTGCGAGATCAGCGCGCTGGTCAGGGTAATGCCGATGTCGAAGCCGACCCCGCCCATCAGCGGCAGGGCGAAGACGGGCAGGAGCAGCATGCCGATCGCGCCGCTAAGGCCGTGGATGACGAAGACGCTGGCGCTGTCATCGACATGGCGGGCGACAAGGGGCTGTGCGAGGCGGCACACGAACGCGGCGATCACGCCGATCAGCATCGCGCCCCCGGTACCGACCAGCGCGGCCGAGGCGGCGATGGCGGCGATCCCGGCCAGGGCACCCGACATTATGCCGGTGGCGGTGGTGCGCTTGCCCAGCACATGGTCGAGCAGCGCCCAGGTCAGCGCAGCGGCGCAGGCGGCGAAATGATGGTTGAGCAGCGCGGTTGCGGCATCGTCGGTCGCGCCGAGCGCCCAGCCGCCGACCATGCCGGACAGGCCGATCCACAGCAGCGCTCCGCCCGCGAGGCTGAGAACCGGCGCATGGCCGACACTGGCGGGATCGCGCCTGCGTCCGGCGATCAACGCCAGCGCAAGGGCGGAGAAGCCCGCGACGCCATGGACGACCAGACCGCCGGCAAAATCCATGACGCCCAAGTCCGCGAGCCAGCCGCCGCCCCACACCGCATGGGTGATCGGCGCATAGACGAGCAGCAGCCAGAGCGGCGCAAATCCCAAGAACCAGCCGATCCGCGTGCGTTCGGCGACGGCACCGACCAACAGGCAGGCGGCGAACAGGGCAAGGGTGAGCTGGAACAGAACGAAGGCGGATTCGGGGACCGTCAGCCCGTCGCGCAATTGCGCGAGATTGGCGAGCAGCAGGTTCGCCCCGCCGCCGAGCCAGGCGCTGCCCGGTGCATAAGCGAGGCTGTAGCCGACGATCGCCCAGGCCAGCGACACGGTCGCGATGACGCCCGCGCCCTGCGCCATGACCGAGAGCGCGTTGCGGACATTGACCTGGCCCGCATGGCGCAGCATCAATCCCGGCAAGGCCGCAAGCAGGATCAGCAGCGCGCAGACCATCATCCAGCCGGTGTCGCCGCTGTCGGCGACGGCGATCTGGGCATAAGCGGTGTGCGGCGCGACCAGCGCGGCGATCAGGGGCAAGGTCAGAACAAAGCGCATCGGCAATCCCGGCAATCCAAACAGGCCCCCGTCCTAGCGCGGACAGGGTAAAGTTTTCGATAAGCAGCCGCCCCTATCAGCGGACGATGACAGGCGCGTGCAAGACTGTTAAGGGCAAGCCATGCGGGGTTTGCTGTCTTTCTTTGCGGCGGTCATGATTCTCCTCTCCATGGGGATGGGAACGCTTGCGCATGCGACCGAGGCTTTGGGCTGCGTCGAGGATGAGGCCAGCCTGTCGATCAGCGCGGCCGATGTGCATGGCGACCTGCAACCCGGCGACGCGGATAATGGCCTGCCGCACAATCATGGTGGCTGCCATGGCCATCATGTCGGCACGGCGGGATCGCGCGTTTCCTTTGATGGGACGGTGGCGACCCGCGATGGGCTGATGATCCCCCCGGCGCCGCGCCTGTCCGCTGTGGAGCCTGCCCGGACATTGCGCCCGCCCATCGCCTGACATCGACCGAATAGGCCGCGCTCGCCTGGCGTCGCGGTTCCTTTCTCGTTGATTTCAGGAATTATCTTCATGAAACGCATCCTTGCGGCCTGTCTGGTCGTGTCGTGCTGCACCGGCGCCCTTGCGGCACGGGCGGACGAACCATCTTTTACCTTGGCGCAAGCGCTGGAACGCGCGGGCGCGACATCGCCCGCTATCGAAAGCGGCGCGGCGGGTGTGCTGGCCGCGCAGGCCGCGCGCGCCGTCGCGGGGCTGCGGCCCAATCCCGAACTGAATATCCAGACCGAAAATGTCGCGGGCAGCGGCGACTATCGGGGTTTTCGCAGCGCCGAGACGACCGCGCAGGTCACGCTGCCGCTGGAACTGGGCGGCAAGCGCCCGGCGCGGGTCGCGCTGGCCAATGCGCAGCAGGATCGGGCGCAGATCGAACAGGCGGTGATCGCCGCCGACCTGCGGCTGGTCGTGACGCAGGCCTATGTCACCGCCGTTTCGGCGGCGGAGCGGGCGACGGTCGCGCAGCGGCAGGTGGCGATTGCGGCGGAAGCCTTGCGGTCGGCGCAGGTGCGCGTGCGGGCGGGGCGTGCCTCGCCTTTGGAGGCGCAACGGGCCGAACTGGCGCATCTCAATGCGCAGGCAACGCAGGAACAGGCCGAACGGTTGGCCAGTGTCGCCCGCGCCAATCTGGGCCGGATGATCGGCGCGCCAGTAGCAGGCGCGCTCGACCTGCGCTGGTTCGAGACGCTGGCCGTGGCGGGGCCGGTCGATCGCGCGGCGGTGAGCGACATGCTGACGGCACGCGCTGCCGCGCTCGATGTGGCGACGGCCGATGCCCAAGTGCGGCTGGCGGGCGCGCAACGCGTGCCTGACCTGCAACTGTTCGCTGGCCCTCGCCGCCTGTCGGGCAGCAACGACACGGCGATGCTGATGGGCATCAACATTCCGTTGCAGATCTTCGACAATGGCGGCGCGGCGCAGGCGCAGGCGCGGGCCGAGCGGCAACGCGCCGATGCGACCCGGCGGATGACCGAAATCCAGCTCGACCAGGCCATCGCTTCGGCAGACGCGGAGGTCGCCAATGCCGAAACCGCGGCGCGCATCGCCAGTGGCCCGGCGCTTGCCGCCGCGCAGGAAGCGGCGCGGATCGCGCGCATCGGCTATCGCGAGGGCAAGTTCGGGCAGATCGACCTGATCGAAGCCGAACGCACTTTGCTCGACACCCGCATGGCCGCGATCGATGCGCTGGCCACCTATCATGATGCTTCGGCGCGCCGCGACCGGCTGGTCGCCCCGGCATCCCAGATTGCGAAAGATTGATCCGATGAGAAAATGGACATTGTCGGCGGCCTTGCCGCTGTTCCTGGTGCTGGCCGCCTGTGGCGAGACGGCACCGCAGAACGAAGCGCATGATGAGGCGGGTCACGCCGAAGAGCATGATGAGGAAGGCGAGGAGGATCATGCGGAAGAGGAGGGGGCAATCACCCTGTCCGAAGCGCAGATCCGTAGCGCGGGCATATTGCTGGTGCCCGTCGGCATGGCGGGATCGGGCGGGGCGGCAAGCCTGCCCGCGACGATCGAGGCCGATCCGCAAGGCATGCAGGTGGTGACGGCGGCGGTCGGTGGCCGGATCGTCGCGCTCCATCGCAATCTGGGCGAGGCGGTGCGGCGGGGCGATCCGCTGGCTGTCATCGAAAGCCGCGAGGCGGCACAGATGCAGGGCGAGATCGAGGCGGCCCGCGCTCGGCTGGCGCTGGCGCGCAGCAATTTGGGGCGGGAGCAAAGGCTGTTCGCCGAGAAAGTATCGCCCGAACAGGATCTGATCGCGGCGCGCACGACTGCGACCGAAGCGGGGATTGCGCTGCGGCTGGCGCAGCAGCAACTGGCCGCGACGGGCCGCGCCGGCGGTGGCCTCAACCGTATCGGCCTGCCTTCGCCAATCGGCGGGCAAGTCGTCAGCCGCAGCGCGATGCTGGGGCAGGTGGTAGCGGCTGACACCGAACTCTATCGCGTCGCCAATCTTGGCAAGCTCTCGGTCACTCTGTCCTTGTCCGCTGCCGATGCCGCAACCTTGCGACCGGGCGGCATGGTCACGGTGACCGCGCCAGGGCGCACGGCGCAGGCACGCATCAGCTTCGTCTCGCCAATCCTCGACGCGCAGACCCGGCTGGTCCCGATCATCGCCACCATCGACAATCGCGACGGGCAATGGCGCGTGGGCGAGAATGTCACCGCCGCCGTCGACCTGCCGTCCAGGGATGGCGGGCGCGCCATCGCCGTGCCGCAGATCGCGGTGCAGACGGTCGAGGGAAAGAGCAGCGTATTCGTGCGCACCCGCTCCGGGTTTCAGGCCGTTCCCGTCGAAGTGGGGCCAGTGAGCGGGGATCGCGTCATTATCACCAAGGGATTGAAGGGCGGCGAACGGATCGCCGCCACCGGCAGCTTCACGCTCAAGGCCGAACTCGGCAAGGGCGAAGCGGAACATGGGCATTGATCGATGATTGACCGGATCGTCACATTCGCGGTCGCGCGGCGCTGGCTGGTGCTGCTGCTGACCCTCATCGCCTGCCTCATCGGCGGCTGGGCGCTTCAGCGACTGCCCATCGATGCAGTGCCCGACATCACCAACAACCAGGTGCAGGTCAATGTCCGTGCGCCGTCGCTCTCGCCCGAACTGGTCGAGAAACAGGTCGCCTTTCCCATCGAAACCGCGCTGTCGGGGATTGAGGGGCTGGAATATAGTCGCTCGCTGAGCCGCAACGGCTTTGCCCAGATCACCGCCGTCTTCACCGATTCCACCGACATCTACTTCGCCCGGCAACAGGTGAATGAGCGGCTGGCGGGGCTGGCCGAAAGCCTGCCTGCGGGCGTGACGCCGGAAATGGGGCCGATCGCGACCGGGCTGGGGGAGGTCTATATGTGGACCGTCCACCTCGCCCATCGCAAGGATGACCAGCATGATCCGGGCGAACCGGGACTGCAACCCGATGGCAGCTATATCACGCCTGAGGGCGAGCGGTTGGTGAGCCAGGCGGATCAGGCGACCTATCTGCGCACCGCGCAGGACTGGATCGTCGCGCCGCTGCTCAAAAACACGCCGGGGCTGGCCGGAGTCGATTCGATCGGCGGCTATGTGAAGCAGTTTCAGGTCGTGCCCGATCTCGCGCGGCTGGCGGCGTTGCGGATCGGCATTGACGATCTGGCGCGCGCGTTGGAGGAGAATAATAATGCGGTCGGCGCGGGCGTGGTCGATCGCAATGGCGAGGGGCTGGCGGTGCGATCCGATGCGCGGCTGACCGGGGCGGAGGATCTGTCCCGGACCGTGATCGCGACGCGCGAGGGCGTGCCGATCCTGCTGAGCCAGGTCGCGACGGTCAGGACGGGGCAGGCGATCCGCATGGGGTCGGCCTCCGAAAACGGGCGCGAGGTCGTGGTCGGCACGGCGGTCATGCGGGTCGGCGAGAATAGCCGGACCGTGGCATCGGCGGTCGCCCGCCGATTGGAGGAGATCAACGCTTCCCTGCCGACCGACGTCATCGTCCAGCCGGTGCTGGACCGCACCGCGCTCGTCCATTCGACCATCAATACGGTGGCCAAGAATTTGGCCGAAGGCGCGTTGCTGGTGGTCGTCGTCTTGTTCGTGCTGCTGGGCAATTTCCGCGCGGCGCTGATCGCGGCGCTGGTGATCCCGATCACCATGTTGATGACCAGCTTCGGCATGTTGCAGGGGGGTGTGTCGGCCAACCTCATGAGTCTTGGCGCGCTTGATTTCGGCCTGATCGTCGATGGCGCGGTGATCATTGTCGAACATGCGTTGCGGCGGATCGCCGAAGGGCAGCATCGTGAAGGCCGGGTACTGACGCTGGACGAGCGGCTGGCCGTGGTCGTGGGCGCAGCGCGGGAAATGATCCGACCGTCGGTCTATGGCCAGGCGATCATCATCCTCGTCTATGTGCCGCTGCTGACGCTGACGGGGATTGAGGGCAAGACCTTCACGCCGATGGCGCTGACGGTCATCCTCGCGCTCGTCTGCGCCTTCATCCTCTCGCTGACCTTCGTGCCGGCCCTGCTCGCGGTGCTGTTGTCGAAGCCGGTGGAGGAGAAGGAGGGGCGGATCATGGGCTGGCTCAAGACCCGCTATGAACCCGGCCTCGACAAGGCGATGCAGCGGCCGACGCGGACAATGGGCGTGGCCGTGGCGGCGTTCCTGCTGGCGATCGGCGCGTTCCTGACGCTGGGGCAGGAGTTTCTGCCGCAGCTGGACGAGGGCGACATGACCGCGCAATTGCTGCGCATTCCGGGCACGTCGGTCGAACAGAGCCAAGCAATGCAGTTCGATGTCGAAAAGGTGATCGCCACATTGCCGCAGGTCCGCTTCGTCTTTTCCAAGACGGGGACGGCGGAGCTGGCGTCGGACCCGATGCCGCCCAATATCTCCGACACCTTCATCATCATGAAGCCGCGTGAGGAATGGCCCGACCCCAAACTGCCCAAGGCAGAACTGGTCGAAGCGGTCGAAAAGAAGCTGGCGGTGCTGCCCGGCAATGCCTTTGAAATCAGCCAGCCGATCCAGATGCGGTTCAACGAGCTGATTGCGGGTGTGCGAGGTGATGTGGCGGTCAAAGTGTTTGGCGACGATGCCGACGCGATGGCCCGCACCGCCAATCAGGTCGCGACGATCCTGCGGCGTACCGACGGCGCGGTGGACGTGCGGGTCGAGCAGACCGAGGGGCTGCCGATGCTCGACATCCGGCCCCGGCGTGAGGCGCTGGCGGCGATGGGCCTGTCGGCCAAGGCGGTGCAGGATGAGGTCGCCGCCGCGATCGGCGGGCGCGATGCGGGCATGATCTTCGAAGGGGATCGGCGCTTTGCGGTGACGATCCGGCTCGATGACAGGCAGCGGGCCGATATCGAGGCGGTGGGGCAGATCCCTGTGCCGACACCCGATGGCGCCTTCGTGCCGCTGGCGAGCATGGCGGAGATTGCGGTGACGACTGGTCCCAACCAGATCAGCCGCGAAAATGGCAAGCGCCGCATCGTGGTGCAGGCCAATGTGCGCGGGCGCGACGTGGCGAGCGTGGTCGCCGATGCGCAGGCGGACATCGCGTCGGATGTGCGCTTGCCGGCGGGGGCCTATCTCGAATGGGGTGGGCAGTTCGAAAATCTGGCGTCGGCGCGGGATCGACTGTTGCTGGTTGTCCCGGCCTGTTTCGTGCTGATCCTGTTGCTGCTCTATGGGGCGCTCGGCAATGTGCGCGATGCGATGATCGTCTTTACCGGCGTGCCGTTGGCGCTGGTGGGTGGCGTGCTGGCGCTGTTTCTGCGGGGCATGCCCTTTTCCGTGTCGGCGGCGGTGGGCTTCATCGCCTTGTCGGGCATTGCGGTGCTCAACGGGCTGGTGATGGTGACGGCGATCCAGGAACTGATCGGGCAGGGTATGGACCGGGCACGGGCGGCCGAGCAGGGGGCGATGCGCCGCTTGCGGCCGGTGGTGATGACCGCGCTGGTCGCCTCGCTCGGCTTCGTGCCGATGGCGCTGGCGACCGGGTCGGGCGCGGAGGTGCAGAAGCCGCTGGCGACGGTGGTGATCGGTGGGCTGGTGTCGGCGACGCTGCTGACCCTGTTCGTGCTGCCGACGCTCTATGCGCGCTTCGGCGGGCGGCGGGCCTGACGTCAGGACAGGGGGCGGTGGTGCCGCCCCCTGTCGCGTTCAGGCATCGACCGACACGACGCCGCGCCGTATCTGGTCGAGTTCGATGCTTTCGAACAAGGCCTGGAAATTGCCGTTGCCGAAACCGTCATTGCCCTTGCGCTGGATGATTTCGAAGAAGATCGGGCCGAACATATTTTCGGTGAAGATCTGTAGCAAGATGCCCTCTCCCGTCTCTACGCTGCCGTCGATCAGGATGCGGTTGGCGCGCAGCCGGTCCAGATCCTCGCCATGGCCGGGGACGCGGCTGTCGACCAGGTCGTAATAGGTCTCGATCGTATCCTGCAACCGCACGCCGCGCGCCCGCAATTTCTCGACCGTGTCGTAGATATTGTCGGTGGTGAGGGCGAGGTGCTGGATGCCCTCGCCATGATAGTCGCGGATGAACTCCTCGATCTGGCTGTTATCGTCCTGGCTCTCGTTCAGCGGGATGCGGATCGCCCGGTCGGGCGCGATCATCGCCTGGCTGGTGAGGCCGGTTGCCTTGCCCTTGATGTCGAAGAATTTCTGCTCCTCGAAACCAAAGAGGGTGCGGTAGAATTCGCTCCACACCTGCATCTGACCGCGCCGGACATTGTGGGTCAGATGGTCGAGCAGGTCGAGCCCGACATTATTCTGCGCCTCCGCTTCCCGCCAGCCGGCGAATTCGGCCCAGTCGGCATAGGGGTCTTGGCCATCGGGCATGAAATAGAGATAGGAGCCGCCGATGCCCTGGATCACCGTGTCATCCTCTTCGGTCGCCTGCGCGCCATGGTCGAGCGCCCAGCGCATCGCGGCCTGCGGATCGGCAACGCGGAAGGCCATGGCGCTGGCGGAGGGACCATGGACTCCGCGAAAGGCGGCGACGCGCCCGGCATCGTCGCGGTTGAGCATCAGGTTGATGCGGCCCTGCTTGTAGCGGGTGATATTCTTGGTCGGATGGCGGTGCGTCGGCACGAAGCCGAGCATTTCGAACTGCGCCGCCATCGCCGCCGGATCCGGCGAGGTGAATTCGGCAAATTCGAAGCCGTTGAGGCCCAGGGGATTGTCTATGGTAGCGGTCATTGCGGCTCCTCTTCCTTTTTTGTTCTGGCATAGGCCTGCGTGCCGCGGGTGAAGATGCGGTCGGTCGGCAGGATGGTGTCGGTGTCGAGATCGGGCAGGCCGTCCAGCTCAGCGTAGAGCGGGGCGAAGTCGGTCTCGACCGTCTGGCGCAGCAGATCCTCGAAACTGTCGATGACGAAATAGCTCTGCTGATAATCGTCGATGCGGTAGCGGGTGCGCATCAGTCGCTTGAGATCGAAGCCCAGCCGGTTGGGAGAGGGATCGTCCAGGGCGTAGATGGATTCGCCGTGGGACGAGACGATGCCCGCGCCATAGAGTTTGAGGTCGTCGCCCTGACGGACCAAGCCGAATTCGACGGTGTACCAATAGAGCCGCGCCAGCCGGTCGATCGCCCCCAGACCATCGGCGCGCAGGCCGCCCTGGCCATAGGCCTGCATATAGTCGGCGAAGGCGGGGTTGGCGAGCAGGGGGACGTGGCCGAAGACGTCGTGGAAAATGTCGGGTTCGGACAGATAATCGATCTGGTCGGGCGTGCGCAGGAAGCGCCCGGCGACGAAGCGGCGATTGGCGAGATGGTCGAAGAACAGCCGGTCGGGGACGAGGCCGGGGACGGCGACGACCTGCCAGCCGGTCAGCTTCATCAGCCGTTCCGATAGCTCATCGAAATCGGGGATGCCCGGCCGGGTCATCCGCAGCACGTCCAGCCCGTTCATGAATTCGGCCACGGCGCGGTCGGGGAGCATTTGCGCCTGGCGGGCGAAGAGCCGGTCCCACAGCGCATGTTCCTGCGGCGTGTAGGCGGCCCAATCCTGCGGGATCGTCCAATCCTCGGCGGTGCCTTCGGGGCGCTCTAAATCGTTTTGGGCCATGACGATAATATTGCATGGTTCAAGCGAAAAAGGGTTTCAATCTCCTGCTTTGCTGCGCAATATCGGAAATTATTTCATCAAATATGGGCCAGATATGAAACAGGACTATCAAATCGATGCGATTGACCGGCGGATCATCGCCATATTGCAGGCCGACGCCGCCATCCCCCATGCGCAACTCGCCGAACAGGTCGGCGCGTCGACCGCGTCCTGCTGGCGCCGGATCAAGGCGCTGGAGGCGGCGGGGGTGTTGACCCGCGCGGTACGGCTGGTCGATCCCGCCAAGGTCGATCGCGGGGTCAATGTGCTGTGCAATATCCGCATGCGCAGCCATGCCCGCGAACCGCGCAGCGCCTTCGAGGCTTTTGTCGATGCCTGCCCGGAAATCGTCGAATGCTTCTCCATGTCGGGCGAGTGGGACTATCTGTTGCGGGTCGTGGTGGCGGACGTCGCCGATTATAACCAGTTTTTGATGCACACGTTATTGGCCCAGCCGACGGTGGCGGGGGCCGCGTCGCACTTTGCGCTGTCGACCACCAAATATACTACCGCCTTGCCGGTGTGATGGGTTGTAGCAAAATGCATTAATCGAAACCTGTGGTTGGCTGTTCCCCGGCGAAGGCCGGGGTCCAGTCCCACGGCCAGAACTGGACCCCGGCCTTCGCCGGGGAACAATGCTCATAAGTCAGCCTCATTGCAGGATGGCCTCAAGCGATCGCCATCTCGCCCATCCATGCGCCGAAGGACGCGCGGGCGCGGGAGGTATAGGCTTCCTTGCGCTGCTTCTTCTTGACGTCGTCCAGCGTCGGGAAGAGGCCGAAATTGACGTTCATCGGCTGATAGTCCGCCGTCGCGACATTGCCCGTCACATGGCCGAGCAGCGCGCCGAGCGCTGTGTCGGCGGGCGGGGGCGTCAGCGTATGGCCCAGTAGTTCGGCCGCGGCGAAGCGCCCGGCGATCAGGCCGATCGCGGCGCTTTCGACATAGCCTTCGCAGCCCGTCATCTGCCCGGCGAAGCGGATATGGGGGGCGCTTTTGAGGCGCAGCGTCGCGTCGAGCAGCTTTGGCGACTGGATGAAGGTGTTGCGATGCAGCCCGCCCAGCCGCGCGAACTCGGCGTTCTGGAGGCCGGGGATGGTGCGGAACAATTCCACCTGCGCGCCATGTTTCAGCTTGGTCTGGAAGCCGACCATGTTCCACAGCGTGCCCGACGCATTATCCTGCCGCAACTGCACCACGGCATAGGGCCAACGGCCGGTGCGTGGATTGTCCAGCCCCATCGGCTTCATCGGCCCATGGCGCAGCGTTTCCGGCCCGCGCGAGGCCATCACCTCGATCGGCATACAGCCCTCGAAATAGGGAGTGTTGGCCTCCCATTCCTTGAACTCGGTCTTTTCGCCGTCGAGCAGCCCCTGGACGAAGGCCTGATATTGGTCCTTATCCATCGGGCAGTTGATATAATCCTTCCCCTCGCCGCCGCCGGGGCCGATCTTGTCCCAGCGATTGGCCATCCAGCATTGGTCCATGTCGATACTGTCATGGTGGATGACCGGCGCGATCGCGTCGAAGAAAGCGAGATGCTCCATCCCCGCCGCCTGGCCGATGCTGGTCGCGAGCGCGGGCGCGGTGAGCGGGCCGGTAGCGACGATGGTCATGCCTTCGGTCGGCAGCGTGTCGATCCGTTCGCGGATGATCTCGACATTGGGATGATTGGCCAGCGCGCGGGTGACGGCGCCGGAAAAGACATGGCGGTCCACCGCCAGCGCCGAGCCTGCGGGCACTTTGGCGGGTTCGGCGCTCGCCATGATGAGCGAATCCAGCCGCCGCATCTCCTGATGCAGCAGGCCAACGGCATTCTTGTCGGCATCGTCGGAGCGGAAACTGTTGGAGCAGACCAGTTCGGCAAGGCCTTCGGTCTGGTGTGCGGGCGACATGTCGCCGCTGCCCCGCATTTCCGACAGGCGCACCTTGATCCCCGCCTGCGCCAACTGCCACGCCGCTTCGGACCCGGCGAGCCCGCCGCCGATGATATGCACCTGATAGTCTGCCACTGATATTCGCCTTAGATGTCGCACTTTTGCCGTTCGGGCCAAGGCCTATAGCCGATGGCGGCGCAGTAGGACAGGGCGGCGTGGGTGGCTTTTGGGGTGGCACGGTGGGCGGTGGTGCTGTGCGAAGCTTGTGAAGTTCACACCGTTGCAGGGTTCGATTTTGCTGGGGTTGGGGTTTGCAGGGCGGACTTCGCAATAGGAGGGTTTTTGCGAAGTGGAGGTGTGGTTGTGGGATCGGGCGGGCAAAAGGATGGGAATTATAGCATGGGCTTAACGGGGTAGAACAGGAGATATTGCCGTTTGAGTGGTGCCATATTTTGACACCCATTGGCGGGCTAGCCCGCATCCAAAGTGAACCAATCTATTGCGCCAGAATGCCTGGGTTTCTGTGGTTGCGATTAGTGGTCGGCGCGGTGCAAGCGAATCTCGTCCTCGATGCGATCCACTAGTTTGTCGATTTCCGTCTCTTCAAAGACCTCAACATTGCCAGGGGACTTTTTCAGGATTTTTAGGGCGCGCCTATATGCCGACTCTAAAGTCGGATCTGATGGCGCTCCAACAATAAAGTATGGGTGAAAGTCCTCTGATGCGTCCGGCGCTACCGACGTTAGCTGCCCCAACCAACGATGCACCTTACGATAGATTCCATCCGCGTCCGCTAGATCAAGGGAAACCGGCTCATACACATGCCAAGCCCCGTTCTTCCAAGCGTGTTGAAATTCGATCTTGTCGTCAATGCCGACGATGGTCTTCGGTTCAAGGGTAACCGGGAGTTGACGTTCCTCCAGTCGTTGACGCACTGGTTTCCAGATTTCTTCGTCAGATCGACGTTGGACACCGCGTACGTCGTATTTGGTAACGAACCGACCATAGAGCCGCGTAAACGTTTTATCTGGATCTTCTGCAACACCACTGCCAACCGGTCCCCACTGCAAAGAGCTATCGTCTGACGGCAGTACTTGGCGGGCAAAAGTGAGCGCATCGCCTTTCGACACGATCATACCTTCTAGCGCAAGCTGGTCAGCGAGCTTGGTTAGCATCCTGTTGATAGTGCGCATGGTCGCGCTAAAGGCAGCGCGGTCCAGATCAGGGAACATATCGCGCATCCGAGCAATCGTGTTGCGCGTACCTGCTTTGAGGACCGCTGGTCCCAACGGTGATTCGGGAAAATGCACGACAAGCCCGACGTTCACGAACTCCGCAGTAAGCGGATCATGGACGTAACGGAGGACAGTATATGAATAGCGGCGCTTCAACATTTCAGCACCCTTTGTACCTCAATCGCGCATTCGTCGATATGGTCACGTGCGTTTTTGATCTTTTCCACCGCCGATTGCACAAACGGGCCTGCTGTCGCCCATTCTGCCGGAAGTGCAGCCTCATAATCGGATATCGTCTCATCGGACAAATTTTTCCAAGGCTGAATAATAGACGCCCATTCGATATCTCTCCCGCGTAACGCGTCACGAAAGATATGGATGCCTGGCGTTGCCATATGGTGAAGAGCGCCAATTTGCCAAGGGGGCTGCCAGCCTATCAGCAAAGGGCCGAAGCATAGTTCGTGGTCAATTATGCGGATTTCATCTCCACGCTGGAGACAGTTTGGATTCTCTCGCCTGCGATCAGGGTTGTCGGTTACGGCATCGAAAAGAAGAACAGCTGCGGCTCTCGAAGTCAGGGGCTCAACCATAGTTGTACCCGTAATCCATTGACCAAAGCCGGCCGGTGCTCGGCGTGAGCCGAATGCAACTGGAATGCTCTGTCTAGCGGCTTCAGCCCAAGCCGGGTCAGCAATCGATTCGATCCACTCTGATGAAAGATCGACAATATAGGGCTGGGGAATTGGCAGTCCAAGATCGCCAGCAAGACAAGCGCATAATAGCTCCATCGCGAGTGAAGTGGCAGCACGATCGCATTTTGCAGATAGCTTAGCAATCAGCTCAATGTCGTCACCCAAAGCGTCCTCTGCCACTACAAAACCAGGCATGGTTCTTCCAGTGCCTGCCTGTTTGTCGAATTGGATTGCTGCCAGTCGCTCGATCATTTCGTCCCCGGCTTATCGGGTGGACGGCTGAGAGTCGATTCTGAATCGCCGCACTTATTATAGAGGATCAAAAGGACCGCCGACCGTCATAGCGCCAAATGCCAGCGGGATGGCCAAGCATATCTTCCCATGCAGCTTGGTGAGTTCTGACGACAAACCACATCAACGTGGGAAAATGGCGCTATCCCGCCACCAACGCCCCCTCGCCATAATAGGCCTCTTCGTCCAATATCCCCTCACGTTTCGCCACGACCACGCCGACCAGCACTTGGCCCGCGACGTTGACCGCCGTGCGGCCCATGTCGAGGATGGGGTCGATCGCCAGCAACAGGCCTGCGCCCTCCAGCGGGAGGCCAAGCGTCGAGAGGGTGAGGGTGAGCATCACGACGGCGCCGGTCAGGCCTGCGGTTGCGGCGGAGCCTATGACCGAGACGAGGGCGATCAGGGCATAGTCGAGGGGGCCAAGCGGAATGCCGTAAAAGCCTGCGACGAAGATGGCGGCGAGGGCGGGATAGATCGACGCGCAGCCGTCCATCTTGGTGGTGGACGCCAGGGGAATCGCGAAGGCGGCATAGGCCTTGTCCACGCCGAGCCGCGCGGTGACGGCTTCGGTGACGGGCAGGGTGCCGACCGAGGAGCGGGAGACGAAGCCCAACTGGATGGCGGGCCAGGCCTTGGCGAAGAAGGGCAGTGGCTTGAGCCCATGGGCGAGCAGCAGCGTCGGATAGACGATCAGCAGGACGATGCCGAGGCCGAGATAGATGGCGCCGGTAAAGACGCTCAGCCTTGCGAGCGCGTCCCAGCCATAGGTGGCGACCGCTGCGCCGATCAGGCCCGCCGAGCCGATCGGCGTCAGGCGGATGACCCAGCCGAGCAGCGCGCGCACGACCGCGAGCAGCGAGCGCACGAAGGCGAGGAAGGGTTCTGCCTTCTCCCCCACTTTGAGCGTGGCGAGGCCGACGGCGATGGCGATGACCAGCAGTTGCAGGATGTTGAAGGAGAGGCTGGTGCTGGCGGTGCCATCGGGCGCGATCTTGGTGCTGCCGCTCAGCGCCAGGCTGTTGCCAGGGACGAGGCCCTTGAGGAAATCGAGCCAGCCGCCGACCGCGTCGGGCTGTTTGGCGGCGAGTGCGGCGGTGCCTAGGCCCATGCCGGGCTGGACGATGATGCCGATGGCAAGGCCGATGCTGACCGCGATCAGCGCGGTGATGGCGAACCAGAGCAAGGTCTGCCCCGCCAGCCGCGCGGCATTGTCGAGCGCGCGCAGATTGGCGATCGACGCGACGATGGCGGCGAAGACGAGCGGCGGGACGATCGCCTTGAGCAGCGCGACGAAGATGGTGCCGATCGTCTGGAGCGCGGTGGCGAGCCAATTGAGGTCGCCATCCGGCCCGGTGCCCATGGTCCGGGCGAGGAGGCCGAGCGCGAGGCCTGCGACCATGCCGACCAGCACCTGGAATCCGAAGCTGCGATAGGGGAGGGTCATGGGCGCAAATCCTTTGGGCGAACGGCGTAGCATATGGGGCAGTGGAGCGGGATTGCGCGCAAGCAATAGTTGGGCGGGGTTTAGTTTTTGGCGGGGGGTGTCTTTACATCCTCCTCCGGTGGGGGAGGTGGCAGCACGTAGTGCTGACGGAGGGGTGTTGCCCTATCGAGAGGGTGACACCCCTCCGTCTGGCCTGCGGCCAGCCACCTCCCCTGCCAGGGGAGGATGGGTGCGGAGGATTGGCGGGGGATTGTGCCTGTGCCACATTGGTTGCCTGACGAAATCGAGGGGCAGGTTTATGGGGTGGCGGTGCGGGTTGTTGGCGGGGGTGGCGGTGATGCTGCCGAGCGGCGCGATGGCGGCGGCGGACCCGGTGGTGGCGAAGGACATCTTGATGCGCTCTGTTGCCTTTCGCACGGTCGAGGGGGCGGGCGAGGTGCCGAAGCTCGCGGCCTATTATGCGTCGGTGCTGAAGGCGGCGGGCTTTGCCGATGCGGACATCGTCATCACACCGATGGGCGAGACGGCGACTTTCGCCGCGACGATCCGGGGACGGGATGCGGCGCTCAAGCCCCTGTTGATGATCGGCCATATGGATGTGGTGGCGGCGGACCCGAAAGATTGGACCCGCGACCCGTTCGTGCCGGTGGAGGAGAATGGCTATATTTTCGGGCGGGGTGCGGAAGATAATAAATATGACGTCGCGATGATGGTCGCGACGCTGGCGCAGTTGAAGAAGGACGGGTGGACGCCGCGCCGCACCGTGACGCTATTGTTGTCGGGCGACGAAGAGACCGCGATGGTGACGACGCGGGCGTTGGCGGCGCAATATAAGGATGCGGAACTGTTGCTGAACGGTGATGGCGGCGGCGGGCTGCTCAACGAGGCGGGCGAGCCGGTGCTGTATCAGTTGCAGGCGGGCGAGAAGACCTATGCCGATTTCGAGATCGGCTTTACCGATCCGGGCGGCCATTCGAGTGCGCCGACCGCGGGCAATCCGCTCTATCGGCTGGCGCGGGTGATCGATCGGATCGCGGCCTATCAGTTTCCGCCGATGCGTAACGAACTGACCAAGGCGTCGTTGGCGCTATCTGCCGACCGGATCGGCGGGGACGTGGGCGCGGCGATGAAGCGTTATGCGGAGACGGGCGATGCGGCGGCGGCGGAATTGCTGTCGGGTCGCCCGGAATTTGTCGGCCAGGTGCGCACGACCTGTGTCGCGACCATGGCGAAGGCGGGCCATGCGCTCAATGCCTTGCCGCAGAGCGCCAAGGTACAGGTCAATTGCCGGATCTTTCCGGGCGTGGCGATCGACGCGGTGAAGGCGGAATTGGTGCGGGTGGTGGCGGACGATAGTGCGACCGTGACGACACTGGGCGATCCGTTGGCAAGCGATGCCTCGCCGCTGCGTGCCGATGTGATGCAGGCGGTGGTCGCGGCGGTTTCCGCGCAGGCACCGGGCATCCCGATCATGCCGAGCATGTCCGGCGGGGCGACCGACAGCGTGCATTTCCGCGCGCTGGGCGTGCCGAGCTATGGCGTGTCTAGCCTGTTCATGAAGGCCGAGGATGGCTTTGCCCATGGGCTGAACGAGCGGGCGCCTGTCGCGGGGATCGGCGCGGCGCTGGGGCAGTGGGAGGCTGTGTTGCGGGCTTTGGCGAAGTAACCAGGGGCAAATGCATCGTCATCCCAGCGGACGCTGGGATCTCACTTTCTTCAACCATGCGCGGAAGAAAAGAGAGATCCCAGCTTTCGCTGGGATGACGGAGTTTTAGGTCCGCACTGCCACCGCATTGGCCGCCGACAATACCGCCTGCACCGACGCCGTCGCGACGTCTGCGTCCGTCCCCACGCCGAATACCGTCCGCCCGTCGGGCGTGCGGCATTCGACATAGGCGGCGGCGTTGACGTTGCTGCCTGCGCCGATCGCATGTTCGCTATAATCGGCAATCTCCAGCTCCACGCCCAGTTCGTCGCGCAACGCGGCCAGGACCGAGGAGAGCAGGCCGTTGCCGCGCCCCGAAATGCTGCGTTCGCCGCCCTTATAGGCGATCTTGCCGGTGAAGATGCGGTCGCCCGCCGCGCCGCTTTCATGATAGTCGATCAGCGCATAGGCTTGGGTTCCGGCCAGGCGATAATGGTCCTGGAAGGCGGCCCAGATGTCGGCAGCGTTGAGTTCGCGGCTCGACTGGTCGGCCAGGCCCTGCACCACGCGGGAGAAATCGGCCTGCATCCGCTTGGGCAGTTTGAAGCCCTTATCCTGTTGCAACACCCAGGCGACGCCGCCCTTGCCCGATTGCGAATTGACGCGGATCACCGCTTCATAGTCGCGGCCCAGATCCTTGGGGTCGATCGGCAGATAGGGCACGTCCCAGATGAGGTCGTTGCGCGCTTCCTGGGCGGCAAAGCCCTTTTTGATCGCGTCCTGATGGCTGCCGGAAAAGGCGGTGAACACCAGTTCGCCGGCATAGGGGTGGCGCGGGTGGACGGGCAGTTGGTTGCAATATTCGACCGTCTGGATGACCGTGTCGATGTCGCTGAAATCGAGGCCGGGATTGATGCCCTGCGTGTACATGTTGAGCGCCACGGTCACGATATCGCAATTGCCGGTGCGCTCGCCATTACCGAACAGGCAGCCTTCGACGCGGTCGGCACCCGCCATGAGGCCGAGTTCCGCCGCCGCAACGCCGGTGCCGCGATCATTATGCGGGTGCAGCGAGATGACCACGCTGTCGCGCTTGCTGATATGGCGGCACATCCATTCGATCTGGTCGGCATAGATGTTGGGGGTGGCGCATTCGACCGTCGCTGGCAGGTTGAGGATCAGCGGCCGCTCTGGCGTGGGCTGGAGAATGTCCATCACCGCCTCGCAACACTCCAGACTGAAATCCAGCTCGGCAGTGGAGAAGGTTTCGGGGCTATATTCGAAATGCCAGTCAGTGTCGGGCTGCTTGGCGGCATTGTCGCGCAGCAGCTTGGCGGCGTGGACGGCAATGTCCTTGACCTGCGCCCGGTCCATGCCGAACACGATCCGCCGCCAGGCGGGCGAGACGGCGTTATAGACATGGACGATCGCCCGATCCGCGCCGCGCAGCGATTCGAAGGTGGTGGCGATCAGGTCTTCGCGGGCTTGGGTCAGCACCTGGACCATCACATCGTCGGGGATGCGGCCGTCCTTCACCAGGCTGGAGATGAAGTCGAACTCGGTCGCACCGGCCGATGGGAAGCCGACCTCGATCTCCTTGACGCCGACCTGGACCAGCAGGTCGAAGAAGCGGCTCTTTTTCTCCGCGTTCATGGGGTCGATCAGCGCTTGATTGCCATCGCGCAAGTCGGTCGAGAGCCAGCGCGGGGGCGACGTGATGACCTGTGACGGCCATTGACGATTGGGCAGGTCGACTTGCGGGAAGGCGCGATATTTCTGGGCGGGATCGGTCAGCATCATGGGACAGCTACTTCTTTATGCGAACGGGCGTGCAGGAGCGGCCCGGTTAACGACTATCAGCGAAAAGGAAGCCCTTAGGCGTATCGTCGCTGCCCATAATCGAAAGGCAGCACAAAAACCACGCCTAAGGGCGTGTAAGTCGTAGCAGGGGAAGACGTGTCGCGCTCTGCATGATGGGGAGGGCATAGCGGTGTTGGTGGCTGGCCGTCCAGTCGTTTTTGCAGCAGCCCGCTGGCGCTTCCTTTTTACAGGCGGCGCGACGGAAAGAGAAACGCCAAAAAGCCCCGCTTGTGCGACGGGCCGCTTCCCCCTAAATCGCCTACCATGACCTCGACCAACGACATTCGCCGCTCTTTCCTCGACTATTTCGGGGCCAACGGCCACACCATCGTCCCGTCCGCGCCGCTGGTGCCGCACAATGATCCCACCTTGATGTTCGTGAATGCGGGCATGGTGCCGTTCAAGAATGTCTTTACCGGGCTTGAGACGCGCCCCTACAAGACCGCGACGTCGAGCCAGAAGTCGGTCCGCGCGGGCGGCAAGCATAATGACCTCGACAATGTCGGCTATACCGCGCGGCACCACACCTTCTTTGAAATGCTGGGCAATTTCAGCTTTGGAGATTATTTCAAGGAACAGGCGATCACCCATGCCTGGACGTTGCTGACCAGGGAATGGGGGCTTCCCGCCGACAAGCTGACCGTCACCGTCTATCATACCGATGACGAGGCGTTCGCCCTGTGGAAGAAGATTGCGGGCCTGCCCGATCACCGCATCATCCGCATTCCGACCAAGGATAATTTCTGGGCGATGGGCGATAGCGGCCCCTGCGGTCCCTGTTCGGAAATCTTCTACGACCATGGCGACCATATCTGGGGTGGCCCTCCCGGCTCGCCCGAAGAAGATGGCGATCGTTTCGTCGAAATCTGGAATCTCGTCTTCATGCAATATGAGCAGGAAGCCAATGAGATCGTCAGCGAATTGCCCAAGCCGTCGATCGACACCGGCATGGGCCTGGAACGCATCGCCGCCGTCATGCAGGGCGTGCATAATAATTACGACATCGACACGTTCAAAGCGCTGATCGAAGCATCGGGTGCGATTACCCGCACCGCGACTGACGGCGATCATCAGGCCAGCCACCGCGTCATTGCCGATCATCTGCGTTCGACCAGCTTCCTGATCGCCGACGGCGTGCTCCCCGCCAATGAAGGGCGCGGCTATGTGCTGCGCCGGATCATGCGCCGCGCGATGCGCCACGCGCACATCATCGGCGCGAAAGACCCGTTGATGTATCGCCTGGTCGGCAGCCTCGTGTCCGAAATGGGCGCGGCTTATCCCGAACTGGTGCGCGCCCAGCCGCTGATCGAGGAAACCTTGCTGCGCGAGGAAACCCGTTTCCGCAAGACGCTGGAAAATGGCCTGCGCCTGCTCGATGAAGCGACGGTCGATCTGGCCGAGGGCGGCACGCTGCCCGGCGAAACCGCGTTCAAGCTCTACGACACGTTCGGCTTCCCCTATGACCTGACCGAAGATGCGCTCCGTTCGCGTGGGCTGGGCGTCGATCGCGCCGGCTTCGATAGTGCGATGGCCGAACAGAAAGCCGCTGCCCGCGCCGCCTGGAAGGGGTCGGGCGACAAGGCATCGGATGAAATCTGGTTCGATATCGCGGAGAAGGCGGGCAATACCGAGTTTATCGGCTATAGCTCGACCGTGGGTGAGGGCGAGGTGCAAGCCATCGTCAAGGGCGGCGCGAATGTCGACTCCGCGACCGTTGGCGACAGCGTCATCATCCTCACCAACCAGACGCCCTTCTATGGCGAAAGCGGCGGGCAGATGGGCGATACCGGCCGTATCAGCACGCAGGGCGGCCTGATCGCCAGCGTCGAGGATACCGGCAAGCCGCTCGGCCGCCTCCACGCCCATCGCGCGAGGATCGAGGCAGGCAGCATCAAGGTCGGCGACACCGTGCAACTGTCGGTCGATGTCGATCATCGCGACCGCGTGCGTGCCAACCATAGCGCCACCCACCTGCTCCATGCCGCGCTGCGTCATCGCTTGGGCGGCCATGTCACGCAAAAGGGCAGCCTGGTCGCACCCGACCGGCTGCGCTTCGACTTCTCGCATCCCGAATCGCTGACCCACGCGCAAATCGCGCAGGTCGAGGCGGACGTGAACGCGCAGATCCGCCATAATGAGGAGGTCACCACCCGGTTGATGACCCCCGACGATGCGATTGGCGCGGGCGCGATGGCGCTGTTCGGCGAGAAATATGGCGACGAGGTTCGCGTCCTGTCCATTGGGCGCGGCGATGACGCCAACTATTCGGTCGAACTGTGCGGCGGCACCCATGTCCGCGCGACCGGCGACATCGCTTTGTTCAAGATCGTGTCGGAAAGCGCCGTGTCGAGCGGCGTCCGCCGGATCGAAGCGCTGACCGGCGAGGCCGCGCGCCTGTGGTTGGCCGACCGTGACGACAAATTGCGCCAGTCCGCCGCCGCGCTCAAGACGACGCCAGAAGATGTGCCCGCGCGCATTGCCGCGCTGGTCGAGCAGAGCCGCCGTCTGGAGCGCGAACTCGCCGAAGCCAAGAAGGCACTGGCGCTCGGCGGTGGCGGCGCGGCGCAGGCGGCCGGTCCCGAACAGGTGGGCAGCGTCAGTTTCCTCGGCCAAGTCATCGACGGCCTCGACCCCAAGGAATTGCGCGGCATCGTCGATGGCAACAAGAAGGCCCTGGGCAGCGGCGTCTCGGCCATCCTCGCCGTGGTCGATGGTCGCGCAACCATCGCCGTGGGCGTCACCGACGACCTGACCGGCACGCTGAGCGCCGTCGATCTCGTCCGTATCGGCGTGGAAGCGCTGGGCGGCAAGGGCGGCGGCGGGCGTCCCGACATGGCGCAGGGCGGCGGTCCCGATGGCGACAAGGCGCAGGCCGCGCTGGATGCAGTCAAGGCCGCGCTGGAGAAGGTGGCCGCCTGACGAAAAGCCCATAATTACCGGCTATTCTCGCTGGCGATCCAAGTTGCGCGGAATCGTCACATCGGGCATATAGCGTCGCATTACACCCGAACATGGTCTTAACTGGGGTCGCAAAGCTCATGTTGGGATAACCATTATGTGATTTTGGGGTGGGTTTTTTTGTTGATCGATAGGCTGCCTGGGGGGCGGTCCAACCTGTTTGGCCGGTGGCATAGGGGCATGATGACGCGCATGGCGTTGTTGGCCTGCTGCGGCTTTTCGTCCGCCGCATGGGCGCAGGACAGTCTCATCCTCCCGCCCAATCCCACGCCTTTCAGCCATCCGGTGCAGGCCGATCCGTTGATCGATCTGGTCGATCGCGTCGGGCCGCCGGACCAGTTTCGGGCGGAAATCGAATCAGCGGTCCAGACCAATGCACTGATGGACGAGGCCCGCGCGGGCGAGCGCGAGGCGCAGGCGGCGCGGGTGCAGGCGCGCTCGGCGATCTTCCCGACACTCGACCTCAGCGTCGACGCGCATCGCTCGTTCGCGCGCAATTTCTCCAACGATCCCGGCAATATCGTCGAACGGTCCCGCCCCGAAGGGCGCACCGACGCCACGGCCTCGCTACGGCAGCGACTCCTTGATTTCGGCGCGGCGTCGAGCCGCATCAATGCGGGCAATGCGCGGGTCGAAGCGGCGCGGTCCGGCATCATGGGCTATGGCACCGATGTCGCGTTGCGCACCGTCACCGCCTGGTATTCCATCCTGGCGCAGCGGCTGATGGAGCGGGCGGCGATCGATTATGGCGTGCGGCAGATGCGCCTGCGTGCCGCGGTCGAGCGCCGCATCGAGCAGGGCTTTTCCGCGCGCGGCGACCTGCCCCGCATCGACAGTTCGATCGCCTCGGTCCAGACCCGGGTCGCCATGTATCAGCGTGACCGGGCCAGTGCCGAAGCGCAATATCGCGCGCTGGCCGGGCATGACGCCCCCGCTGACCTGATGCGCGCGCCCGTGCCGCCCATGGACGTCGGCACGCGCGAATCGCTCGAAACGCTGATCCTGCGGTCGCCGACCGTGCTGAAGGCCGAGGCCGAAGCGCGCGCCGCGCGGCAGGATGCGCGGGCCGTGCGGTCCGACCGACTGCCGACGATTGCCGCCGGGGTGGATGCGGGCCGCTATGGCGTCTTCGAAAATCCCGGCGACTATGACATTCGCGGCCGCCTCATCATCCGTGCCCAGCTTGGCGCGGGGATCAATGCGAAGGCCGATCAGGCGACCGCGCGCGCCGATGCCGCCGACGCCTATGCCGCGCGGGTCCGGCGCGAGGCGCTGCGCGACGCGGAGATGGCCTGGGGCGACGTGCGCGGGCTCGATGCGCAACTGACGGCGGCGCAGGCGACCTACCTTGCCAGCCGCGACAGCCGCGATGTCTATGCCGCACGCTTTGCGTCGTCGGGCGGCACCTTGTTCGATGTCATCACGTCCGAAGATAATTATTTCGCATCCATCGCGACCTATGTGCAGACGCTGGCGGAGCGCGACCTGTCGCGCTTCGTCCTGCTGGCCAGAGCGGGCCAGTTGCTGGACGAACTGTCGATCGCGGTCGATTCCTCCGACGGGGCCGCCAGACCATGAATGAAGAGCCTCTGCTCGCCACCGGCAAGCGCCGCTTCGCGCCCTGGCTGATCGAACCGATGATGCGCAATCGCGGCATCTATATGAAGGTCGCGGTCGCTGCTGCGCTGATCAATATCTTCGCGCTCGTGTCGGCGCTCTTTACGATGACCGTCTATGACCGGATCGTCCCCAATGATGGTGCCGCCTCGCTGGTGGGGCTGAGCATCGGCCTGGTCTTCGTGATCATCTTCGATTTCGTGCTGCGGTTGCTGCGCGTCTATTTCGTCGATGTCGCCGGGGCCAATATCGACCATGATGTCGGCGAAACGCTGTTCGCCAAGCTGCTCGCGCTGCGGCTCGACCATCGCCGGGGATCGACCGGCGCGCTCACCGGGCTGATGCGCGAGTTGGAGACGTTGCGCGACTTCTTCGCCTCGGTGACGCTGACCGCGCTGATCGACGTCCCCTTCATCTTCGTTACCCTCGCGGTCATCGCCATGCTGGGCGGCGTGCTGGTGGTCCTGCCGCTGGCGATGATCCCGCTCGTGATCCTGTCGGGCATCGTCACCACCCCCGCGCTCGACCGCATGTCGTCGCGCAGCCTGGGCGATGGCCTGCTCAAGCAATCGGTGCTGGTCGAAACCATCGGCAGCCTGGAAACGGTCAAGGCGATCGGGGCCGGACCGATGCTGAGCGGCCGCTGGCGCAAGGCACTGATCAGCCATTCGGAAAGCTCGCTTGGCCAGCGGCTGATCTCCTCCATCCCGATGACGGTCGCCAACAGCGCATCGACCATTGCCTATTGCGGCATCATCATCGTCGGCGTCGGCCTGCTGCGCAGTAACGAGATTACGACCGGGGCGCTGCTCGCCTGCTCCATCCTGTGTGGCCGTGCGCTTGCGCCGCTGGCGCAGATCGCGACGCTGCTGTCGCGCCTGTCCGCGACGCGCGTCGCCTATCGGCAGATCAACGCGCTGATGGATGCGCCGAGCGAAGGGCCGCAGGGCGATGCGCTGCACCCCGGCGTGCTGCGCGGGCAGATAGAATTGCGCAATGTCGGCTTCCGCTATCCCGGTTCGCCCGAAAAGGCGCTGGAGCAGGTCAATCTGACGATCGCGCCGGGCGAACGGGTTGGTTTTCTGGGGCGGGTCGGGTCCGGCAAGTCCACGCTCGCCCGGCTGGTCCTGGGCCTCTACGAACCCGAAGACGGTGTCGTCATGATCGATGGCATCGATGTGCGCCAATATGACCCCATCGAATTGCGCCGCCTGATCGGTGCGGGGATGCAGGACAATGTGCTGATCGCCGGGACGGTGCGCCAGAATATCTGCCTGGACCGCGCCGTCGTGGATCAGGACGAGATGATCCGCGCGACGGAGATCAGCGGCACGCATCGGTTCATGGGGCCGATCACCAATGGCTATGACTTGCGCCTGACCGATCGCGGCGATGGCCTGTCGGGTGGCCAGCGCCAGTCGATCGCGATCGCCCGCGCGCTGGCGGGGCGTCCGCAAATCCTGATCTTCGATGAACCCAGCAGTTCGATGGACGCGCAGACCGAGGCCGAACTCATCACCCGCCTGCATCCCGAAGTGCAGGGGCGCACGCTGATGCTGATCACCCATCGCACGTCCTTGCTGGCGCTGGTCGACCGGATCGTCGTGCTCGACAAGGGCCGGATCGTGGCGGATGGTCCGCGCGATGCCGTGCTGCAAAAACTGACCAGAGGAAAAGCGGCATGACCGGCCGGGCACTGACGCAGGAGCCTGCGACCTATATCAAGCCCCGCGTGCCCGCGAACATCATTCTGTGGACCATTGCCGCCTTCGTGCTGATATTTCTGCTCTGGGCCTGGCTCACGGAAATCGACCGGACCGTCCGCGCCAATGGTCGGGTCATCCCCAGCTCGCAATTGCAGATCATTTCCAATCTGGAAGGCGGCGTGGTCGAATCGATCATGGTGCGCACGGGCCAGGATGTGAAGCAGGGCACGGCGCTGGTCCGGCTCAGCCCGATCCAGCCGGGCGCGGAGCTGGAGAGCAATCGATCCAGCAGCGATTCGCTGCAGTTCAAGATCATTCGCCTGGAAGCCGAGATTGCGGGCCGCGCGCCGCGCTTCCCGCAGCCGCGCAACGCCCAGATGGCGAGCCAGATCGAAGTCGAGCAAAGCCTCTACCGATCGCGCATGGCCGAACTCGCCGCCCTGTCCAGCGTCGGCACCGCCCGCATCGCGCAGGCATCGCGCACCATCGCCGAAGCCAGCGCCGCGCAGGACGCACGCATCTCCGCCCGCGAAACCGCCCGCGCCGATCTCGACCTGGTGCGGCCGCTGGTGCAGGAGGGGATCGAGCCGCGCCGCACCTTGTTGCAGGCGCAAAATGCCTTCAGCATGTCGACCAGTGATGCGCAGGGGGCCGCTGCGGCACTCAGCCGCGCCCATTCGCTGCTGGCCGAGGCGCAGGCCAGTGCGCTCCAGCAAAAGCGAGATTGGCTGGCGCGCGCCGCTGGGGAACTGACCGCCGCGCGCGCGGAAATGTCCGTGCGGCAGGCGACGATGCCAGCCTATAAATACAGGCTCGATCGCACGACGCTCAAGGCGCCGATGGACGGGCGCATCAACCGCGTCTTCGTGACCACGGTGGGGGGAAGCGTGCGCCCCGGCGACCCGCTGCTCGAAATGGTCCCCGCGCGCGATACGCTGATCGTCGAGGCGATGGTCGCGGCCAAGGACATCGCGTCGGTCAAGCTCGGCCAGCGGGCAAAGGTCCATATCTCCGCCTATGATAGCGCGGTCTATGGATCGATGCCCGGCTCCGTCATTGCCGTGTCGCCTGACGCTGTGGTGAACGAACGCACCGGTGAAAGCCATTATGTCGTGCGCGTTCGCACCACGGCCACGGGGATGAAGGACTCGGCCGGGCGCGACCTACCCATCGGTCCCGGCATGGGGGCCGAAGTCAATCTGCTGGGCGACAAGCGGTCTATCCTTGCCTACATCTTTACCCCCATCACCCGCCTGAGCGAAACGGCGTTTCGCGAATAGGGGCGTTCATTGAGCGCGACGTGGAAATCTGGTAAAGCTGCACTCCCTTGTCGAGGGATTTTCCTATGCGTCATCCTATTGCTCGTGTCGTTTTGATAGCGGGGTGCCTGAGCGTGTCCGCTTGCGCCGCAGCGCGACCGGCTGCCCCACGCCAGCAATCTTATGAAGCGCCGCCTGGCACAGGCGGTATCATGCGACCACCCGGCGACCCGGAAGTCGCCGTTCGCGAACAGTTTGAGGACGCACAACGGCGCAATAGCGAGGCAGCCTATCGCCTCTTTGCCGAACGGCACCCCGGCCATGCCTTGGCGCGCGTAGCTGAACGGCGGGCAGAGCGTCTCCGTCAGGACGGGCCGCGTTAGGTCTCGCCACCGCATCGCCCGCGCTTTTCGATCCTGCTTATGGTCCCTTTTCGGAAGTGACCCATCATGGTCCAGTCGCGCCCAACATCTTTGAAATAAATTCTATTTCCGGCGGGTGGAGCTGTTGAAATAATGGGTTGAATTTCAATAGCATAGAAATATTGACTTAGCATCATCTTGTAATGATTGAGAAATCTATCGCTTGGAAGTTACCTATAATGGTGCCATTACGTCGCTCCATAGTGGTCGCCTAAAAAGGCACAGTTAACGTGTCATCCAACGCAATTTTGCAGGAGGATGTATGCTTAGGATCACCGAGGGCGGCCCCCTTATGGCCAAGTTGAGAGACGAAGATGACACGGTGTCGCCATTCGACACGCCGTCCTCTTTCACGGATGTATCGGACATCTGGTCTCTTTCGAACAACGAACAAGTGCGCAGCGAAATCAGGCTGCTTTATCCCCAGGACGTCATGCCCGAACCGGTCAGCACCGGCGCGCCAGGCAATCTCGACGCGCCGCAGGAAAATGGTAATGGCAACACGACGCTGACGCAGGCGGCCACGGGCAACCAGATCATCGACGGGTTGTTCAGCGGCATCAAATGGGATCCGAGCCAGACGGTCTATTATAGCGACACGGATTCTGCCGCTGATTATCAGGCTGGCTATAATTCTGACGCTGACGTTGATGGCATCAGCGCCCAGAATGAAGGCTTTTCACAGTTCACCGCGCAACAGACGCTCGCCTTTCATACTGCGCTAAATTCAACGGCTATCACGCAGTCCAACGCGGCGACCGCTTTTGGCGTCGAATCCTTTACGAATTTGGGCCTCTCCTATGATGGCGCAGGCTCGGCGATTGCGACGATCCGCGGTGCCAACTCCAGCGATCCTGGCACCGCTTATGCTTATTATCCCAGCAACAGCATCTATGGCGGTGATACCTTCTTCGGCAACGGCTATGACGGCACCGTCAATTCGCTGAAGACGCCGACGGCGGGCAACTATGCCTGGCATACCATGTTCCATGAACTCGGCCATTCGCTGGGTCTGGCGCACGGTCAGACCGGCGGTGCCTATGGCGCGTTGCCGACGGCTTGGGATTCGATCGAATTCACGGTCATGACCTATCGCAGCTATATCGGCGATCCGCTGACCGGCGGCTATTCCTATGAACAATGGGGCGCGCCGCAAAGCTATATGATGCTCGACATCCTGGCTTTGCAGACGATGTACGGGGCCGACTATTCGGTCAATTCGGGCAACACCGTCTATACCTGGAGCCAGACCGGCGGCGAAACCCTGATCAATGGGTCGGTGGCCATCGATCCGGGCGGCAACCGCATCTTCGCGACCATCTGGGACGGTGGCGGCATCGATACCTATAATCTGTCCAACTATACCACCAATCTGACGCTGGACCTCAATCCCGGCGGCCATTCGACGTTCAGCAGCACGCAGATCGCTTATCTGGGCGATGGCAATTATGCGCGCGGCAACATCTTCAACGCGCTACTGTTCGGCGGCAACACCGCATCGTTGATCGAAAACGCCAATGGCGGGTCGGGCAACGATACGATCACCGGCAACCAGGCCGACAATGTGCTGAACGGCAATGGCGGCAACGACGTGATCAATGGCGGATTGGGCAATGATACGCTATATGGCGGGTCGGGCGATGACGTGCTGGATGGCAGCCAGGGCGACGATACCCTCTATGGCGGCGATGGGAACGACATACTCGATGCTGGCGACGGCACGGACGTTGTCTATGGCGGCAATGGCAATGACACCATCTACGGCGGCTACTTCGGCGATTCGATTTATGGTGAGGCAGGGAACGATGTCTTCATCGTTCGCCAAACGGGGTCGGCGACGGAGTTCGGTGACAATATCGATGGCGGCTCCGGCGTCGATCGGCTGGACCTCAGCCAGATTACGACGATCTATGGCTCGACCGTCAATCTGACGTCGGGTAGCTGGCAGTATAACCCGCTTTATGGCGGTCCCTGGACGATTACGGCTGTCGAAAATGTCGATGGCACGCAATTGGCAGACACCATCACCGGCAATGCGTCCGCCAACGTCATCAACGGCAATGCAGGGGACGATACGCTCTATGGCGAGGCGGGGGATGATACGCTGAACGGCGGCAGCGGCACCGACATGATTTACGGCGGCACCGGCAATGACATCATCAATGGCGGCGACGGCAACGACCTGTTGATAGGTGGCGACGGTAATGATGTCTTTGACGGCGGCAGTGGCATCGATATCATCTATGGTGAGGCAGGTGACGATACGTTCCGGCTCGTGAGCGGCTGGAATGGTGGTTATGGCGAAATCTATGTCGGCGGCGCAGGCTCCGATACGTTCGACATCACCGGCATCAGTTCGACGGCCACTGTCAATCTCACTGACGGCACGTTCACATACACACCGGGCGGGTCGGGGCCTATCAGCCTGTCCAGTATTGAAAATGTCATCGGTAACGCGGCCAATGATACGTTGGTTGGGTCGGGTGAAGCCAATAGACTGGTTGGTAATGCAGGCAATGACGCGCTCTATGGCCTGGGAGACGCAGACACGCTGATCGGTGGCGATGGCGATGACATTCTGGATGGCGGCACGGGCGTCGACATCATGAATGGCGGCGCTGGCAACGACATTTATTATGTCGATACGGCGAGCGACAATGTCATCGAATCGTCGGGTGCCGGTACGGACCTGATCTATTCGTCCGTGACCTACACGCTGGTTGGTCGCGCCGTCGAAAATGCGACCCTGACGGGGACGTCGGGTTCCAGCCTCACGGGGAACGCCCTCGACAATGCGCTCAACGGGAACAGTGGCAACAACAAGCTGACCGGCGAAAACGGCAACGACATCCTGTTCGGCTTCGACGGAGATGACCTGCTCGAAGGGGGCGCTGGCGATGACATCATCAACGGCGGCAATGGCATCGACACGCTCAGCTATGTCAATGCGACCTCGGCCGTCACGGTCAGCCTGTCGATCGCGGCCGCGCAGGTGACCGGCGGTGCCGGTACGGACACCGTGGCGTTGATGGAGAATATCAACGGTTCGGCCTTTAACGACGTGCTGACCGGCAGCTCCGCCAACAATGTGCTTAAGGGTGGCGCTGGCAACGACGAACTGATCGGCGGTGGCGGCAATGATACGCTCGAAGGCGGCGGCGGCAATGATGTGCTGAGCGGTGGGTCGGGGAACGACACGATGGTCGGTGGTGCCGGCAACGACATCTTCGCCTTCATGAATGGTCTGACTGCCAATCTCGACACCATCACTGATTATTCGGTGGCGAACGACCAGTTCCGGCTGAATTCGGCGGCCTTTGGTGGCTTGCCGGTCGGGGTACTGACCGCTGCGGCGTTCCGCATTGGTGCGGGGGCCGCCGATGCCAGTGACCGCATCATCTACAACAGCGCGACCGGCGCGCTGCTGTTCGATGCCGATGGCAATGGGGCGGGGGCTGCGGTGCAGTTCGCCTCCATCTCCACCGGCCTGGCGATGACCAACGCCGAGTTCGTGATCGTCTGATGTAGCAAGGGCAGGGGGCCAACCCCTCCTGCCCATGGGAAACGGCGTCCGGCACCCTGTCGGACGCCGTTTGCCTTTGGCGCTCAGTCCGCCAGCCGCAACGCGACTTCGTTCATGAAGCGGGCATCATCGCCCTTGGCGAGCCATTCCGCCTCGGCGCCGATCGCGCCCAGCATCGCGGCGAGCGCGTCCATCTCGCTCTTGGCGTAATTGCCCAGCACATAGCCATGGACCTTGTCCTTATGGCCCGGATGGCCGATGCCGATCCGCACCCGGCGGAAATCCGCCCCGATATGCGCGTCGGTCGATCGCAGGCCATTATGCCCGGCATTGCCGCCGCCGCGCTTCACCTTCACCTTCATCGGCACCAGATCGAGTTCGTCGTGAAACACGGTCACGTCCTGCGGCGTCAGCTTGTAGAAGCGCATCGCCTCGCCCACGGAGCGGCCGCTTTCGTTCATGAAGGTCGCGGGTTTGAGCAGCAGTATCTTCTCCGTGCCGATCCGGCCTTCCTGCACCCAGCCCTGAAACTGCTTCTTGGGCGGCGAAAAGCGATGCAGGTCGGCGATCAGGTCCGCGACCATGAAGCCGACATTATGCCGGTGCATCGCATATTGCGTGCCCGGATTGCCGAGCCCCACCCAGATTTGCATCTTCACTCTCCAGAAAAGCAAAACCCCGTTCGCCCTGAGCCTGTCGATCGGCCGATTTTCCTGTTCGACCAGGAAAGGGCTTCGACAAGCTCAGCCCGAACGGGGTTGAGCAAAACCGTCGGAACGACGGCGACAGGCTTATTCGGCCGTGGCTTCCGCCTCGGCGTCGCCTTCGCCACCCTCGGCGCTCTTCAGCGCGGACGGGGCAACGATCGTCGCGATGGTGAAGTCGCGGTCGTCGATCGCCGCCTTCGCGCCCTTGGGCAGCTTGACCGCGCTGATGTGGATCGAATCGCCGACTTCAAAGCCGGTCAGGTCGACCACGACATCTTCGGGAATGTCGGCGGCATCGACGATCAGTTCGACATCATGACGAACGATGTTCAGCACGCCGCCCTTTTTCAGGCCCGGCGAAGCGGCTTCATTTTCGAAGCGCACCGGCACCGCGACGGTGACGCTGGCATGTTCCGAAACGCGCAGGAAGTCGGCGTGCAGCGGACGGTCGGAGACGGGGTGGAAGGCCACGTCCTTGGCGAGCGTGCGGATGGACTTGCCACCGACTTCCACCATGACGACCGAGTTGAAGAAATGACCGGTGCCCAGCAGCTTGTTGAGGAGCTTTTCCTCGACGTGGATCGACTGGGGTTCTTCGTTCATTCCATAGATGACGGCGGGTACGCGGCCCTCACGGCGGAGGGCGCGGGAGGCTCCCTTGCCTGCCCGATCGCGTGCCTCGGCCGACAGCGTAAGCTGCTCGCTCATTGCGTGTCTCCAAAAGCTGGTTTGAGTTACATTTTCCCGCCACGCCTCCAGGGATGACCATCGCGGGAGCGCGCCCTTTAGCAGAAAAGGGCAAGATTGCAAGGTAGGGCGGCTAGGCCAGCCGGATCGGCTGCGTGTGTTTCTCCGCGGGCCTTCAAGCACCACCACATCCTCAACAAAAAGTCTCCTTCATTGCTCGTATACAATGCTCGTCGAAGAAAGCGCTGCCCTGTCCGGTAGGCATCTTTATATGGGCAGTCTTGGGACTTCGTTCAGACCAACCACACACCAAAGATCGAAGGTCGCCAGTAGTAGCCAACCCTCGCTCTGCTAGTTCTTCGAACCTCTTTGGCCCCGGTTTTTCAGTGGGGTCCAGCCAGATTAAGATACCCTTTCGCATATTCCCTCCATTCTCACCGCAAAATTATAGGGAAGGCGGTCGCCAGATGCGACACCTAACGCATCAAAAATTAAGCTGACATACGAATAGTAAGGTCTGTCGAGACCGACTGGAATTAAAGTCACTGCACCCGCGTCACCGTAAAGCCCTTGGCCTCCAGCAATTCGATCAGATTCTCCCGCCCCGTCAGATGCCCGGCCCCCACAGCGATGAAAGGCCGTCCCGTCATCGGCGCGATCGCCTTCACCCAGTCGCGGTTGCGCGCGACCAGCACCGCTTCCTCGACCACCGGATCGGGCTGCTCGCCATTCTGGTCCTCCTTCGCGATCGCCTCCATATCGCCCTTGCGCCAGGCGGTCAGGATGCGGTCGAACAGGGCCTTCATATCCTTGGTCTCGCGCACCGTCTGCACCAGCAGCTTCGCCTGCGCGGAATCCGGCAATGTGTCGAACGCGGCGAATTGTCGCTCCACCGTTTCCAGCCCGCCAATCGGCTTGCCCGCTTTCTTGAACGCGGCGATCAGCACCGGCTCCACGCCATCATCCTGGCTGACCTTGAGCGCCTGCTGGCTCGCCGCCGACAACAGCATCGCCGCCGCCCAGCTTTCATAGCCTGACAGCATCTGCGTGCTGGTGCCGCCATCCGCCACCGCCTTGACGAGCGCGGCCTGATCTTCTTCCGGCACCCGCTGGTCGAGCGGGGGCAGGCCAGGGCTGCGCCCCATCTGCTCGAACAGCGCCAGCGTCTTCTGCTCATCCTGCAAATCCGCCGCTTCCAGCACCAGCCGGTCGGCCTGCGCCATCGCGTCGCTGATCGTCGGCGTCTCCCACGCCACCCCCTTGGGCAGGACATGGATGGTCCCGAACAGCCAGCCCTTCATGGTGCCGCGCGACACCTGCCACAGCGCCGGACCAGCTTGCGCGGCCTCCGGCTTGGGGCTGCCATCCTGCCCGCAGGCCGCGACCAGCGTCAGCGCGCACAGCGCCAGGAAATGGGTGAACCGCCGCATCGTCGCTTACTCCTTGATCCGCCGGGCCTTGATGCCCAGCGTCTTCAACTGATCCTGCACGCTGCCCTTGCCCGCCAGATGTCCCGCGCCGACCGCGACGAATATCGTCCCCGGCGTCGCCATCCGCGCCTTGATCCATTGCGCCCAGCTCGCGTTGCGCCCGATCAACAGCACTTGCGCCAGTTCCGGCGTCGCCTCCAGCGACCCGTTCATCGACTTGCCGAGCTTCTCCGGGTCGCCCGCATGCCAATGGCGCAGCAAGGCGGCAAACTCTGTTTCCATCTCCGGCAAGCCATCGACGGTCGCGTTCAGGAAAGCGACCTGCTGTTCCATCGGCAGCGTCGCGAAGAAATCGATCTGCTGCTCGACCGTCTCCAGCGCCTCGACCCGCTTGCCCGCCTTCACCGCCGCCGAGCGCAAAATCTTCTCCGCGCCCAGATCCGCCTGATAGCCCATCTTGGCCAACGGCGCGACGGCCAGCGCCATGCCCGCCATCCACGGGTTCATCCGATCGAACGCCGGAACAGGTAGGCCATTTGCCGCCATCGCCGCGCGATATTTCTCCCGTGCCTCCGGCGTCAGCCGGTCGGACAGCGCCACGCCATCCTGCGCCATCGCCCGGCTCATCATCACGCCACCCATGACATTGGGATCGTCCGGCTCGATAATCTCCAGCACCAACTCATCCGATCCGTCGAACGCGGCCTTCACCCCGCCGCGAAACCAGTCGACCCCCGGCTTCATCACATGCACCGTGCCGAACAGATAGAGCGTCGTGTCCGCATCCTGCACCCGCCACAGGGCGGGCGTCGCCACATTGGCGGCGGGCGGGGCAGGGCGGGCGGCGACCGGGCCGCTGGTCAGCAACAGCGCGGCGGCAAGGCCATGGGCCAGATAAGCAAGCATCTTCATAGTCCCGACCATGCGGGGCGGATGGCGCAAGGGCAAGCCACTTAACCCTGTTTCGCTCCGTCCTGCCCTTGACCCTATCGGCCCCATGCGCCAAGGCGCGAGCCAGCAAAACCGACCATTTCGCGAAGGACTATTCGTGGCCGAAGGCAAAGCGCTTTCCTTCCAGGACCTCATCCTGACCCTCCATGCCTATTGGGGGAAACAGGGCTGCGTCATCCTCCAGCCCTATGACATGGAAGTCGGCGCGGGCACCTTCCACCCCGCCACCACGCTGCGCGCACTTGGGCCGCAGCCGTGGAACGCCGCCTATGTCCAGCCCAGCCGTCGACCCACGGACGGCCGCTATGGCGAAAACCCCAACCGGCTCCAGCATTATTACCAATATCAGGTGATCATGAAGCCCAGCCCCGCCAATCTGCAGGAGCTGTATCTCGGCAGCCTCGTGGAAATCGGCATCGATCCCTTGGTCCACGACATCCGTTTCGTCGAGGATGACTGGGAAAGCCCGACGCTGGGTGCCTGGGGCCTTGGCTGGGAAGTGTGGTGCGACGGGATGGAAGTCACGCAATTCACCTATTTTCAGCAGATGGGCGGCTATGACTGCAAGCCGGTCGCGGGCGAACTGACCTACGGCCTTGAACGGCTGGCCATGTATATTCAGGGCGTCGACAGCGTCTATGACCTGAAATTCAACGATGCCGGGGTGACGTACGGCGACGTGTTCCTGGCCAATGAACAGCAGATGTCGAAATGGAATTTCGAGGTCGCCGACACGGAAAAACTGTTCCGCTGGTTCAAAGATTGCCAGTCCGAATGGCGCAGTTGCATCGACAATGGCGTACCCCTCGCCGCCTATGACCAGGCGATCAAGGCCAGCCACGTCTTCAACCTGCTGCAAGCGCGCGGCGTGATCTCCGTCCAGGAACGCGCCAGCTATATGGGCCAGGTCCGCGACATGGCGAAGGGCAGCTGCGAAGCATGGATGGAATCCAACGGATGGGCCGCGTGAATCCGGCACTTCAAATCCTCCCCTGTAAGGGGAGGGGGACCACGAAGTGGTGGAGGGGTGTCACCCTATCGATAGCGGGACACCCCTCCGTCGGGGCTGCGCCCCGCCACCTCCCCTTCCAGGGGAGGATCTTCTACTGTGGATATGACCAATGACCGACTTCCTCCTGGAACTGCGCTGCGAAGAAATTCCCGCGCGCATGCAGCTCAAGGCCAGCGACGATCTCGCGCGCCTCTTTACCGAGGAACTGGCGAAATCCGGCCTGACGCCGGGAAGCATCGACAGCTTCGTCACGCCCCGCCGCCTCGCGCTCATCGCCCGCGACCTGCCGCTCGAAACCGCCGCCGTCAGCGAAGAGCATAAAGGCCCGCGCACCAGCGCGCCGCCGCAAGCGCTCGAAGGCTTCCTGCGCAAGACTGGCCTGATCCAGGATCAGCTCGAAGACCGCAACGGCATCTGGTTTGCCGTCGTCAACAAGCCCGGCCGCGCCACCGCAGAGGTATTGGCGCAAGCCATCCCCGCCATCATCCGCGCCTTCCCCTGGCCCAAATCCATGCGCTGGGGCGTCGCGTCGCAGACGACCGAAAGCCTGCGCTGGGTCCGCCCGTTGCAGGGCATCGTCGCGATCCTGGGCGAGCAACTGATCGATTGCGAGATCGACGGCATCCGCAGCGGCTATGCGACGCTCGGCCATCGCTTCCACCACCCGGCCGAAATCACCATCGGCGGGGCGGGCGACTATGCTGAAAAACTGCGCGCCTGCCATGTCATCGTCAGCCACCAGGAGCGCCAGGCGATCATCGCGGACAAGGCCGCGCAGGCCGCCGCCGCGCATGGCTACACCGTCATCGAGGACAAGGGGCTGGTCGCGGAAAATGCGGGCCTGACCGAATGGCCGGTGCCGCTGCTCGGCGATTTCGACCCCGTCTTTCTTGAGGTGCCGCCTGAAGTCATCCAGCTAACCCTGCGCATCAACCAGAAATATTTCGTGCTGCGCGACAGCGCGGGCAAACTCGCCCCCGCCTTCATCTGCACCGCCAATATCGACGCCAAGGATGGCGGCGCCGCCATCATCGCAGGCAACCGCAAGGTACTGGCCGCGCGCTTGAGCGACGCGCGCTTCTTCTGGGAACAGGACCGTAAGACCCGGCTGGACGACCACGCCAAGAAACTCGAACGCATCACCTTCCACGAGAAACTGGGCACGGTAGCCGACAAGGTCGAGCGGGTCGCAAAGCTGGCGCGGTGGTTGGTGGAAGAGGGGATCGTTACGGAAAAGCCCCTCCCCTTCAGGGGAGGGGTTGGGGTGGGGGCCATCCCCACACGCGACGCCAAGATGATAGCCCCCACCCCCAGCCCCTCCCCTGAAGGGGAGGGGAGTGAATTGGCGCAGCTTGCGTATGACGCCGCTAAGCTCTGCAAGGCCGACCTCGTCACCGAAATGGTCGGCGAGTTCCCCGAATTGCAAGGCATCATGGGCGGCTACTACGCCCGCGCCGAAGGCCTGCCCGACGCCGTAGCCGACGCCATCCGCGACCATTACAAGCCGGTCGGCCAAGGCGACGACGTCCCGACCGCCCCGGTCACGGTAGCGGTGAGTTTGGCGGATAAGCTGGATACGTTGGTTGGGTTCTTTTATATTGGTGAGCAACCTACGGGATCGAGAGATCCTTTTGCTTTGAGACGTGCAGCTTTGGGCGTTTTAGCATTGTCGCTGCAAATGCCTAAAATGTTTTCGATGCGTGATCTTACTCTTCGCTGGCTATTTTATGCGTCCTCATCTCATCCTAACTATGACAGCGATCGCCCATTAAAAAGGCAATTCAGTGATTTTTTCTTTACGTTGATGGGCAACGTCTCGCTTCCATTTTTTGATTTGGCTATCAAGTGCGATACCTTGAAGGGTATCTGTGATTTGTTTGCAGAGTATGAGCCTGAAAAATTAGCAGCGTTTCGATCTAACGATGCTCTTCTCCTCGACTTCTTCGCCGACCGCCTCAAGGTCCAGCAGCGCGAAGCCGGGGTCCGTCACGACCTGATCGACGCAGTGTTCGCACTCGGCGGCGAGGATGATCTCGTCCGCCTGCTCGCCCGCGTCCATGCGCTGCAATCCTTCGTCGCGACCGACGACGGCGCGAACTTGCTCGCAGGCTACAAGCGCGCCGCGAACATCCTCAAGAAGGACGCGCCACAAACTCCCTCTCCCCAGCGGGGAGAGGGCCGGGGAGAGGGGGAGCGAGCCGCAGGCGAGCGTCCGGCTCTCGACGTGGCACACCCCCACCCAACCCTCCCCCTCAAGGGGGAGGGGCATTCAACTCTTTCCTACACGCCCGAAATAGCCGAAGCTGCGCTCATCGCCGCGCTCGACGTGGCGGAACCGCGCACGGCGCAGGCGGTGGCGGCGGAGGATTTCGAGGGGGCGATGGCCGCCCTCGCCACCCTCCGCGCGCCCATCGACGCCTTCTTTGAAAGCGTGACGGTCAACGACGCTGATCCCGCCAAGCGCGCGGCCCGCCTTGCGCTGCTGGCGCGGGTGCGGGACGCCGTTCATAGCGTAGCCGACTTTTCAAAGATTGCGGGCTAACGCAACGAAATGACAAAATCTGCGGGAAAAGTGCGAAGTTAAAGCGTAATAATCCTATTCGATCGCGCATCATCCCGCTATTGCTGCTGGATTGTTGCAACGCAATATAATCGGCAATCAGTGCAGGGAGAGCCGGGAATGACTGAGACACAAGAGGCCATCATGACCACCACCGCGACCCGTTATGTCTATCGTTTTGGCGGCGGCGTGGATGATGGCGGGCAGGGCGACCGCAACCTTCTGGGCGGCAAGGGCGCGAACCTCGATGGCATGGCCGCGATCGGCCTGCCAGTGCCGCCGGGCTTCACCATCACCACGGAAATGTGCACCCGCTATTATGAAGATGGCGGCGTCTATCCCGACAGCGTGAAAGCGGAAGTCGCCACTGGCCTCGCCCATATCGAAGGGATCACCGGCAAGAAATTCGGCGACGCCGCCGATCCGCTGCTCGTCTCGGTCCGGTCGGGCGCGCGCGCGTCGATGCCCGGCATGATGGACACGGTCCTCAACCTCGGCCTCAACGACGAAACCGTCATCGGCCTCGCCAACACATCGGGCGACGAACGCTTCGCCTGGGACAGCTATCGCCGCTTCATCCAGATGTATTCGGACGTCGTGCTGGAACTGGACCATGGCGCGTTCGAGGAAGCGCTCGAAGTCGCCAAGGAAGATCAGGGCTACAGCCTCGACACCGAAATGACCGCCGATGACTGGAAGGCCCTGGTCGCCGAATATAAGGCGCTCGTGAAGAAGCTGTGGGACAAGCCCTTCCCGCAGGATGTGCATGACCAGCTCTGGGGCGCGATCAGCGCCGTGTTCGGCTCCTGGCAGTCGGAGCGCGCGAAGGTGTATCGCCGTCTCAACAACATCCCCGGCGAATGGGGCACCGCGGTCAATGTGCAGGCGATGGTGTTCGGCAATATGGGCGAAACCTCCGCCACCGGCGTCGCCTTCACCCGCGACCCGTCGACCGGCGAAAATGTCTATTATGGCGAATTTCTGATCAACGCGCAGGGCGAAGATGTCGTCGCCGGCATCCGCACCCCGCAATATCTGACGCTCGCCGCACGGGAGCGGGCAGGGGCCAAGCCGCTGTCGATGGAAGAGGCGATGCCGGAAACCTATGCCGAACTGGCCAAGGTGTTCCAGATCCTCGAAACCCATTATCGCGACATGCAGGACATTGAATTCACCGTCCAGCAGGGAAAGCTGTGGATGCTCCAGACCCGGTCGGGCAAGCGCACCGCCAAGGCGGCGTTGAAAATGGCCGTGGATATGGCGCATGAAGGCCTCATCACCGAGGAAGAAGCCGTCGCCCGCGTCGATCCCGCCGCGCTCGACCAATTGCTTCACCCCACGCTCGATCCCAAGGCACCGCGCGATGTGCTGACCAAGGGGCTGCCCGCCAGCCCCGGTGCGGCTTCGGGCCTGATCGTGTTCGACGCCGACACCGCCGAGCGCCGCAACGAAATGGGCGACGCCGTCATCCTCGTCCGTGTCGAAACATCGCCGGAGGATATTCACGGTATGCACGCGGCCAAGGGCATCCTGACCGCGCGTGGCGGCATGACCAGCCACGCCGCCGTCGTGGCACGCGGCATGGGCCGCCCCTGCGTCTCCGGCGCGGGCGGCATCTCGATCGACAGCAAGGCGAAAGTCCTGCGCATCGGCGGCCGTGAATTGAAGGAGGGCGATATCCTCACCCTCGACGGGTCGACCGGCGAAGTCATGGCGGGCGAAGTGCCCACCGTGCAGCCCGAACTGGCGGGCGACTTCGGCACGTTGATGGTCTGGGCCGACAAGGTGCGCCGCCTCAAGGTCCGCGCCAACGCGGAAACGCCGCAGGACTGCAAGGTCGCGCGCGAATTCGGCGCGGAAGGCGTGGGCCTCTGCCGCACCGAACATATGTTCTTCGACGCGGCCCGCATCACCGCCGTCCGCGAAATGATCCTGGCCGACAGCGAGAAGGGCCGCCGCGTCGCATTGGAACGACTGCTGCCCGAACAGCGTGACGATTTCGCACAGATCTTCATGGTCATGGCGGGCCTGCCCGTCACCATCCGCCTGCTCGACCCGCCGCTGCACGAATTCCTGCCCCATGCCGAAGCGGAGTTCGAGGAAGTGGCCAAGGCGGCAGGCGTGTCTGTGGACGTGCTCAAGCGCCGCGCCAACGAACTGCATGAATTCAACCCGATGCTCGGCCATCGCGGTTGCCGCCTGGGCGTCACCTATCCCGAAATCTACGAGATGCAGGCGCGTGCGATCTTCGAAGCGGCCTTGATCGTCAAGCAGCGCGGCGGCGAAGCGCCGATCCCCGAAGTCATGATCCCACTCGTTGCGACCCGCAAGGAACTGGAACTAATGAAGGCGATCGTCGATCGCGTCGCCGCCGAAGTCTTCGCTGAACAGGGCGACAGCGTCGAATATCTTGTCGGCACGATGATCGAACTGCCCCGCGCCGCGCTTAAGGCAGGCGAGATCGCGGAAGTCGGCGAATTTTTCTCCTTCGGCACCAACGATCTGACCCAGACCACCATCGGCATCAGCCGCGACGATGCGGGCCGTTTCCTCGGCACCTATGTCGACAAGGGCATTTTCGCGCGCGATCCCTTCGTCAGCATCGACGTTGAAGGCGTGGGTGAACTGATCCAGCTCGCCGCAGAACGTGGGCGCAAGACGCGCCCCGGCATCAAGCTCGGCATTTGCGGCGAACATGGCGGCGATCCGGCCTCGATTGCCTTCTGCGAGGAGACAGGCCTCGATTATGTTTCCGCCTCGCCCTATCGCGTGCCGATCGCCCGGCTGGCAGCGGCGCAGGCCGCGCTGGCAAAGAAGGCATAAGAAAAGGGCGGGGAGCAATCCCCGCCCTTTCTCTTTGTCGTCGGAGCCTGGGCTTAGAGCATGATGACTTTGAGTCGCATCACTCCGTTCGCCCTGAGTAGGGGCTGAGCTTGTCGAAGACCCGTATCGAAGGGTCGGTTGCGCTTATATCCTTCGATATGCCATTTGCCCTTCGGTCGTCTGCGACTCCGACTTCGCTCAATGCCTGTCCTTGCATATTGGGGTTGGCATTTATTTCAGCCTTGGTTGAATTGGTGCCGACCTGTCTGGGGTCATGACCCCGGACAGGTCGGAGCGGATAGGCTGTGCCTGTCCTTGGGCATAAAGCTCGCGATCCTCAGCAAAGCCGTCCGCTCCATCCATGATCGTCTCGAACGGTTGCCTGAGCCTTGAGCTCGTATGCAAGGTGGAGAAACATGATGTCGAACCAATATGTTGCCGTCGATGTATCTAAGGCGGCACTCGATATTGCCTTACCGGGGGCTAACGGGGTTTGGCGCCGTACCAATTCGGTGGCGGGGATCGCGGCTTTAAGAAGGCGGCTCGCGACCCTTGAACATCCCCATATCGTCTGCGAGGCAACGGGCCGCTATGGCCGGTTGCTCGCTCGCCAGATGGGAGCGGCGGGGATCGCCATGAGCATCGTCAATCCCAGGCAAGTGCGGGATTTTGCTAGAGCGAGCGGTCAACTCGCCAAAACCGATGCGCTTGACGCTGGCATCATCCTACGCTTCGCTGACGCCATGCAGCCCGCCAGAACACCGCCAACACCTGAAAATCAGGCTCGCCTTGCCGAGCAAGTGCGCAGAAGGCGGCAACTGGTCGGTATGCTGGTTACCGAAAAGCAGCGTCTGTCCGGCCTCGATGACGCCGAAACGCTGGCTTCGATCCGCGAGCACATTGCCTTCCTGCAAGGACAAATCGGCCAGTGCGATGCGCGCATAACGGCTGAAATCGCGGCTGATGCCACGCTCGCGCGCAAAGCTATGCTGCTGGAGTCTATTCCAGGCATCGGCGCCACGACAGCGGCAGTGCTGATCGCCGAACTCCCCGAACTTGGTATCGCTGACAAAAAGCAGATCGCAGCCCTTGCCGGCATCGCTCCCATGAACCGTGACAGCGGCCAGTGGCGCGGTCAGGCGCATATTACCGGCGGCCGACTCTCGGTCAGATGCGCGCTCTACATGGCAACATTACCCGCCATCCGCTTCAATCCAACCATCCGCGACTTCTACCAGCACCTCCGCGCGGGAGGCAAAGCGCCCAAAGTCGCCATCACCGCCGCCATGCGAAAACTCCTCATTATCGCAAACGCCATCGTCCAGCAGGATAAACCATGGGCCAATCTCGCTTGACACCCAATACGGTTGCTGAGCGCCTGCCTTGGCAGGCAGTCGAAGGGGCTACTCAGGACGAACGGTTCTGAGTAAAGTCATCACGCTCTAGCCGAACAGACCACGCTTGGCGGGCTTGGTCTCCAGCGTCCGGGCCTGACCGCGCCAATCCTCCTGAACGATCGTACCGGGCCGCAACCCCAGCCGCGCTTCAAGCGCCGCTTCCTGCTCGGCACCCAAGGCCGCGATCTGCTCGAAGCGCTGATAGCCCGCCTCGTTGAGCGACACTTCCTGCGCCTGGCTGATCCCGTTGATGCGGCTCAGATCATCGCGGTCATGCGTGGCACTGGCCGCAGCCACGCCCGCCGAACCGGCACCCACGGGCACCGCCTGCCGTTCCAGGTCGCGCACGCGCGTCTCGGCCGCCTCGATCCGCGCATCGCGTTCCTTCACCGATTGCCGGTGCAGCAATTGTTCGTCGCGCCAGGCCCGGCGATATTTGCCGCGCCCACTCATCATCAGGCCGAATATCAGGCCGATGACCAAAGCGATCAACAGCAGGGCAATGTCATTCAGGGTAAAGCTCATGGCGGGTCCTCCTGCCCATCCGAACGGTGCAGCGCGGCAAAAGTTGCCCTTTCCTCGTTCCGCTTCGGAAACGGGCCATAAAAGTGCAAAAAAGGGGCTTGCCCAAATGGCCGGGCGCTTCTATCTGCGCCTCTCCAAATGCACCCATAGCTCAGCTGGATAGAGCATCAGACTACGAATCTGAGGGTCGGGCGTTCGAATCGCTCTGGGTGCACCATTTTTCCGAAGGGCTTTATCGGTCGGGCTTCCAGCCTCTCCGCCGGTCTTTTTTCTGCACCCATAGCTCAGCTGGATAGAGCATCAGACTACGAATCTGAGGGTCGGGCGTTCGAATCGCTCTGGGTGCACCATTTTTCCCATCAGCGTCAGCCCATTGCCAGCGCGACCATCGCGTCGACATCGGTATGGGTTTCGAGCAGCGCGGCAACCTCGTTCAGCGCATCCTCGACCGACTGGTCATAATCCTGCCCCGCCGACGCGCTGCCCAGCCGCTGCAGCAGGGCGTCGCGCAGCTCTGTGCTGGCGAGCAGCCCATGGACATAGCTGCCCATCACCCGCCCATCGCGGCTGATCGCGCCATCCGGCCGATCGCCCAGCATCGCGAACGGCCGTGCACAATCCGGCCCGTCGGTCCGCCCCATATGCATCTCATAGCCGCCAACATCGGCCCCCAATGCCCGGCCACGCACCGCTTCCAGCGTCTTGGTCCCGCCCAGCACGGTTTCCACATCCAGCAGCCCCAGCCCCGCGACCGACCCCGGCGGTCCCTCCAGCCCGTCCGGGTCGGCAATCGTCCGCCCCAGCATCTGGTATCCGCCGCATATCCCCAGCACCGCGCCGCCGCGCCGGTGGTGCGCGCGTATGTCGATGTCCCACCCCTGCGCCACCATCGCCCGCATATCCGCAACGCTCGCTTTGGAACCTGGCAGGATCACCAGCGCCGCCTCGGCCGGAATGACCTGGCCCGGTCCGATCATGCGCAGGTCGACGCCCGGTTCCAGCTTGAGCGGATCGACATCATCGAAATTGGAAATGCGCGGCAGCACCGGGCAGGCGACCACCAGCGGCGCGTCGACCGAAAATTGCCGCCGCTCCAGCACGACCGCATCCTCGCTCGGCAGTCGCGCCACGGCGTCCAGCCACGGCACGACCCCCCACCCGCGCCAGCCCGACAGCATCTCGATCTGCACATAGCCATCCATGAACAAAGCCGGATCGCCGCGAAATTTGTTGATCAGAAAGCCCCGGATCATCGCCGCATCCTCCGGGTCGATCACGCTGCGCGTGCCCACAACCGCCGCGATCACGCCGCCCCGGTCTATATCGCCGACCAGGACCACCGGCACATTGGCGGCGCGGGCAAAGCCCATATTGGCGATATCGCCCGCACGCAGATTGATCTCGGCGGGCGACCCCGCGCCCTCGACCACGACGATGTCGCATTGCGCCTGCAACCGCGCATAGCTTTCCAGCACTGCGCCGAGCAATTCGCCCCGCGCGGCGCGGAAATTGCCCGATCCCAGCGTGCCGCGCACCTGGCCATGAACGATCAGTTGCGATGTCCGGTCGGCCTGTGGCTTCAACAGCACCGGGTTCATATCCGTATGCAGCGGTACGCCGCAGGCGATCGCCTGCAACGCCTGCGCCCGGCCGATCTCGCCGCCATCGGCCGTCACCGCCGCATTGTTGGACATATTTTGCGGCTTGAACGGCCGGACTCGATAGCCGCGCCGCACCAGCGCCCGGCACAGCCCGGCGACCAGCACCGACTTGCCCACGTCCGATCCGGTTCCCTGCAACATGATGGCACCCATGGCCATCCTCCCTGACCGGCGGGTGCCGTCAGCGCAAGCCCTTGAGCTATCCGTAGGTGCGCCGATATTCGAGCGTGTCCAATATCATGCCGCCGCCCATGAACACGGCGCCGGTACAGGCCAGCGCCAATAGCTGCCCGCCGGTGCCGGGATATTGCTGCATATAGGCGACGCCGCGCTCCGTGGCGCCCAGCGCGAGCGCGTAGATGATCAGAAACGCCTCGAACTTGGTCTTGACGATGAAAAGACGCTTGATCCGTTCCATTCCGATTCCATCCGGCGTTTGGCCCCCGCCATCACGGCATGAGATCGCCCGAAAGCTGCAAATGGTCAACAAGCGTTAACCATGATTGTTCGATCCGCGCGATCAACGTCGTATCGCCAAGGCCATCGGGCGCGATATCCTCCGGCCAATAGGCGGCCACGATGGCCGCGATGGCATCCAGCTTCGCCTCATCCACCAGGAAGCGTGGATCGATCGTCGCCGGATCGGCCACGATGCGCAGCCGCAGGCAGGCAGGCCCGCCGCCATTGGCCATGGACTGGCGCACATCGACCGGCACGAGTCGCCGGATCGGCCCATTGCCGGCGATCATCTGCTCCAGCCATTGCCATACGGCGGGTGTCTCCCGCGCCTCGGTCGGCAGCACGAGCGCCATCTCGCCCGTCGGCAGCGTCACAAGTTGAGCGTTGAAGAGATAGCTTTTGATCGCATCGGCCAGGCTCACCGCGCTGGCAGGCACCTCGACGATCTCGACGCAGGGCAGGGCGGCACGCAGATCGGCATAGAAGCCTTCCTTGTCCGCAAAGGCCAGTTCATGGGTGAACAACACCCGCTCATTGGCCACCGCCACGACATCATTGTGGAAAGCGCCCGCCGCAATCGCTTCCTCGGACTGCTGCACGAACAAAGTCCGCGCCGGGTCCAGTCCATGCCGCCGCGCCACGGCCTTGCTCGCCTCGACATGCTGGCGCGCGGGGAAGGGGCCGCCCGACTGGCCATAGACGAATATCTCCACCCCCGGCTGGTCATGCCATTCGGCCAATCGCAAATGATTGGCCGCGCCTTCGTCGCCAAAAGGCGGCGGCACCGGACCATGGACGGCAAAGACGCTCTGGTCGGAAAAGGCGACCCGCAATTGCGCCAATGTCTGCGGCCATTCATGGCTGCGGTGCGCCATCGTCACCAGATTCGCGACGGTCAAATGGGTGCGCCGGTCGCCTGTGTCACTGGCGGGCGACACCGTCGCCGCATTGGCCGCCCACATGGACGAGGCCGACATCGCCGCCGCACGAATATGCTGCTCGGCCGCCCCGACATCGGTTCCAAGCTGCGCCAGCCACGCCCCATCGGGCCGCCATTGCGGCAGGAAAATCCCCTGCGTCAGCCCCAGCCGGATATTGCCACGCATCTTCTCGATACCCTGCAACGCCGCCGCGCGTGGATGCGACACCGCCCCTGCATTGCGCGCCGACGCCAGATTGCCGATGCTCAAGCCCGCATAATTATGGCTCGGCCCGATCAGCCCGTCGAAATTAATCTCGGTAACGCTCATGCCCGCCCCGCCATGGTGAACTCTACCCCCGGTTCCAGTCCGATCCGCGCCGCGCTTGCCGCATCGAGCGAAACGATACCGTCCGCCTCCTGCACGAAACCCCAGGTGCAGCGATAGTCCGCCAGCCGCCCGGTCGCGATCAGCATCTTGTCGCCGCCCTTCTCATGCGTCGCGCCCAGCGTCACGTCGCGCGCGCCCGCAATCGTCTTCAACTGGTCGATCTGCCCGACCATCGTCGGCCCACCATCGAAAATATCGACATAGCCCGCATTGTCGAACCCTTCGGTTTCCAGCATCCGCATCGCCGCCCGGCCATTGGGGTGGGGCAGGCCGATGACCGCGCGCGCGCTGTCGGTCAGCATCGCGGTATAGATGGGCGTCTTGGGCATCAGGTCGGCGATAAACTGGTTGCCGTTCACCGCATTGAATTCGTCCGCCTCCTGAAAGCTCATGCCGAAAAAGCGCCCGGCCAAACCGTCCCAGAAGGGTGACCCGCCCGCCTCGTCGATCACCCCACGCAATTCGGCGATCACCTTGTCGCCGAAACGCTGCCGATGCCCGCGAATATAGAGATAGCGGCTGCGCGAGAGCAGCAGGCCCAGCCCCTCGGCCCGTTCGCGCGGATGCAGGAACAGCCCGCCGACCTCGACCGACCCTTCCAGATCGGTCGTCAGCGAGAGCATCTGCGCCCGGAATGTCCGGCCCAGTTCGCGGCTATGCTGGGTCAGCATACCCAGTCGATAGGAATAGAAAGGCCAGCTTTGCCCCACGGTCGAGAAAATCTGGCATGTGCCGCGCACCTGCCCCGTCTCGACATTTTCCAGCACCATGACGATCAACTCGTCGGCAATGCCATCCTCCGCCCGCGCCAGCGCCGCCTCGGTCCGCTCCAGCTTGGCGGCCAACGACTTGCGGTCAGGCGGCAGGTTGGTGAAGCCACCCCCGGTCAGCTTCGCCATTTCATAGAGCGTCTGCAAATCCTCCGCCCGTGCGGTTCGCATGATGAAACTCAAGCGCTTACCCTCTCTTCTTCATATTTTATATTTGCCTTGCGCGATCCGCAGCAGCGCTAGCGCCGACAATTGCGCCCGTTCGGGCAGGCTGTCGGCGATCAGAAATTCGGCATCGCTATGGATGCTCCCGCCGCGCACCCCCATCGTATCGACCACAGGCACGCCGCAAGCCGCGATATTATTGCCGTCGCACACGCCGCCGGTATCGCGCCAGCCAATCTCCAGCCCTAAGTCGGCGCCGCATTGCTTGACCAGCCCGAACAGGCGCTCGGCCTTGTCATTCATCGGCTTTGGCGGCCGTCCGAAACCGCCATGCAGATGCAGGCTGACGTCATGGTCGCGCGCCACATCGGCGATCGCCCGTTCGATCAGCGCGCGCGCCGCCGCCTCGTCCTGCGGCGTCCGGGGCCGGAAATTGACGCGCAGCACCGCATGGTCGGGCACGACATTATTCGGCCCGCCCCCCTCGATCTTCGCCGGATTGCACGAACAGTTGGGGCCGCTCCCGGCCTTGAGCCGCAGCGCGAGGTCCGCCGCCGCCAGCAGCGCGTTGCGCCCCTCATCGGGATTGCGCCCGGCATGGGCGCTGCGCCCCGTCACCACGATCGAGAAATTGCCGCTCCCCGCCCGCGCGCCCGCCAGCGTGCCATCAGGCAGGGCAGGCTCATAGGTGAAGGCCGCGACCTTGCGGGCCGCCATCGTCCGCAACAGGCCAGCGGAGGAGGGGCTGCCCACTTCCTCATCACTGTTGATGACGACGTCATAGCCAAGCATCTGCGCTGCCTCGGTCCCCTCGATCGCCTGCAGCGCCGACAGCATGACCGCAATGCCGCCCTTCATGTCGGCGACGCCCGGCCCGTTCAGCACGCCGGGTTCGATCCAGCGCTGCGCCTGGAACGGGTGATCGGCGGCAAAGACCGTATCCATATGCCCGGTGAGCAAAATCTGCACCGGGGCTTGCGGCCGCACCGACAGATGCAGATGTTCCCCGTGGATGATCGTCTCGACCCGTCCGTCGGCGCGCATCGTCTCGACCGGCACAGCGTCGATCAGTGTCAGGTCGCCCGGCAGCACGGCAAAGCTATCCGCCAGCGCGCTGGCCATCCGCGCCAGCCCGTCCAGATGCCGCGATCCGCTATTGATCGCCGCCCATTCCTGCACCTGCGCCAGCATAGGCGCAGCGGCGGCCCGCTCCAGCAGGGCGGCTTCGATCGATGATAAGGGGTTCATGGCAAGGGTCTATCAGAGCGCGCCGCGCGCCTCCACCCCCACCGCGTCAGAAGTCGTAGGTCAGCGTCAACCGGCTCAGCGTGTCCAGATCGCGTGCGCTCAGCAGCGTTTCCGACTCATATTGGACGTTGTAGGACAAGGCGGCCGACAGCCGCGCCGCCACCTTCGTCTCGATCGCGGTCAGCGAGTTGAGCGAATAAACCTCGCTCTCGGCATAGCCCGCCGCCGTCTGCTTGAGCGTCAGCGTCGGCGACAAGCGCCACACCGCCGCCATCGATCCACGCGCGCCGAGCTTCGTCTCGCGCTCGCCGGTCAGATATTTGGCGTGTCGCACCGACGGACCGATATCGACCTGCAGATCCAGCGGCTGGCTGACGATCAGCTTGTAGCCGATACCGACCGACCCGGTATAGCGTTCGTCATAACCGATCGACGTATCCCGCTCGAACTGTGTCAGCCCGTAGGCGAAGCCGCGCGGATCGAACTGATAGCGTGGCTCATAGCTCGCAAGATAGCGTTCGCGCGAGGTCACGCCATTGGCGCGACGATAATCCGCCGTCGCGCTCAGCTTGTGCGTCCATTGCAAGCCTGCGCGAGTCGCCGTGGCCGTGCCGCTCAGGCCCAGTTCGCTAGTGGAGCCGGTCGAGCGGAACCCGCCCGCCTCGACCCGCCCGGTCCATAATTCGGTGAAGCGCGCCTCGCGAATCACGGTGTCGTGAGTCGCCTTGGTCCGTTCCTTCCAGCTATTGACCATCCGCTGGATTTCGTCACCCGACGCGGGATTGGTCTGACGGGCGATCTTCGCAACGGTAGCGATCTCCGTCTCGCTGCCATTGGCGATCGCCGCCTCCAGCATTTCGCGTACCGATGACGGCAGCAAAACGGGGTCAGCGGCCAAAGCAGGGGCGGCAAACAGGAACGATATCAGGATCAAACATGCACGCATGGGTCCGTCATACCCGCTCGACCGCAAAACTTAAGCCCCTAAGTGCCTGTTTCGCGCACGGCCTGCCGCAGGAACGGTATCGCAACGGTCAGATCAACGATTTGAATTCCTGCAGGATATCGCGATACAGCTTGCGCTTGAACGGTACGATCAGTTCCGGCAACGTTTCAGGCTCGGCCCATTTCCAGCTGCGAAATTCGGGATGCTTGGTCTGAATATTGACGTCGCTATCCTGCCCCAGGAAACGAGCGAGATACCAATATTGGCGCTGGCCGCGATATTTGCCGCCCCATAATTTGCCCAGCAATTCAGGCGGCAGATCGTAGAAATGCTCATCCTTGGCCTTGGCGATGATCTCGACATGTTCCGGCCCTATACCGGTTTCCTCGCCCAGTTCGCGCAGCGCCGCGGCCTTGGCGTCTTCGCCCTCGTCGATCCCGCCCTGCGGCATTTGCCAGGCTTCCACGACATTATCGAGCCGTTGGCCGACGAAAACCTTGCCATCCCTGTTGACCAGCATGATGCCGACGCACGGCCGATATGCCATTTCCTGTTCATTGGGCGTGGAAGCCATAAATCCCCTGAATCTTTCTCATATGGTGCCACACACCCCAGCAGGGCACCGAACCTAAGGATAAGCGCGGCTGCCGTGCGCGTCCATGGATCGAATCGCGCATGGCCTGATTTGCGACGGGCCGTTGGTCCACAATATGCCCGATAGGGTGGTTGGAACCCGGCCCGGTGCCGCGCATTGCCCCATCATGTCCAGCAACGCCCCCGTCCTCCTCTGGCTCCGCCAGGATCTGCGCCTGTCCGATCAGGCTGCGCTCGCCGCTGCCGTGCAGGAGGGGCCGGTCATCCCGGTCTATATATTGGACGATGACACGCCGCGCACCTGGGCGATGGGCGGCGCGTCGCGCTGGTGGCTGCACCACAGCCTAAGCCGCCTGGACGAGCGGCTGCGCGAGAAGGGGGCGCGTCTCATCCTTCGGCGCGGGGCGTCGGCTGAAATCCTCGCACAGTTGGCGCAGGAAACAGGCGCGCGCCGTGTCCATGCCTTGCACCATTATGAACCCTGGTGGCGCAACGCGGAAAAGGCGGTGGCCAAGACACTCGATCTTTGCCTTCACGACGGCGGTCTGCTGTTGCCGCCGGGCGCGGTGCGGACCGGGGCAGGGGGCATCTATCGCATCTACACGCCCTTTTCCCGCGCGGTGATGGACCATATGCCACCGCCCACGCCGACCCGCGCGCCTGCGGCCATCCCGTCCCCGGATCAATGGCCTGCCAGCGACGCGCTGGATGACTGGGCCTTGCTGCCTACCAAGCCCGATTGGGCGGGCGGCTTCACCGAAGACTGGACGCCCGGCGAAGCAGGCGCGCGCGCGCACCTCACTAGTTTTCTCGATGAAGTTGGCGACTATCCGGTCGCGCGCAACCTGCCCTCGGTCGAAGGCTCCTCGCGCCTGTCGGCGCATCTTCATTTCGGCGAAATCTCGCCCGCTACCGTCTGGCACCGCGTCGCATCTTCAGGACAAGATGCAACTATCTACCTCAAGGAATTGATCTGGCGCGATTATGCCCATGTGCAGATTTGCCAGATGCCGACCTATGGCTCGGAAAATGCCCGGTCCGATTTCGATGCCTTGCAATGGCGCGATCTGCGCAGCGCCGGGTCGGACTTTACCGCTTGGAAGACCGGGCGCACCGGCTATCCGATCGTGGATGCAGGGATGCGCCAGCTTTGGGCGACCGGCTGGATGCATAACCGCGTCCGCATGATCGCCGCTAGCTTCCTCATCAAACATCTGTTGATCGACTGGCGCCACGGCGCACGCTGGTTCTGGGACACGCTCGTCGATGCCAGCTACGCCAATAATAGCGTCAATTGGCAATGGGTGGCGGGCAGCGGCGTTGACGCCAATCTGTTCACCCGCATCATGGCCCCGCTCAGCCAGTCGGAAAAATTCGACGCCGCCGCCTATATCCGCCGTTGGGTGCCCGAACTGGCCGATCTCAACGACAGATTCATTCACGACCCTGACGCCCATGGCGCGCGCCCCGCCGCTTATCCACCCAAGATCATCGACCATCGCGAAGGCCGCGAGCGCGCCTTAGCGGCCTATCGCCACGCAAAGGGGTGATTGCAGCGCTCGCCTGCTTCGGGCAGGAATGACGCCATGAATGCAGTCGATCCCCGCCGCGGCCGCCGCGCACTTTCCGTGCGCCAGCCGCCCCGCTCCGGCACCCCCACCCGGATGGGCCGCGCATTGGGACCGCTCTTCCATCGCCTGCTCGACCGGATCGACCGGGGATTGGATCAAGGATCGCTCGATGCCATCCTGCCCGACGGCGCGCGCCGGATGCTGGGCGGTCGGACGCCGGGGCCGCATTGCGAAGTCCATCTCGTCCACTGGCGCGCGCTGGTCCGGCTGGCGACTGGCGGGTCGGCGGGCTGGTATCGCGCCTGGGCGGCGGGCGAATGGACCAGTCCCGACCCGGTGCCGCTCTTCGCTTTGTTCATGACCAACGCCGTCGCGCTCGGCCGGGTCGCGCGGCCCAATGGCCCAACCCGCTGGATCGGCCGCGCGATCCATTGGGCACGGCGCAACAGCCGTGCCGGATCACGCCATAACATCGCCTATCATTATGACCTGGGCAATGATTTCTACCAGCTCTGGCTGGACGAACTCATGCATTATTCCAGTGCCTTGTTCATCGACCCTGACAGCGAAATCGAGACTCTGGAACAGGCGCAGCGGCGCAAGGTCGATGCCATTCTCGACCGGCTGGCGCTCAAGGATGGCGATAGCCTGCTCGAAATCGGCTGCGGTTGGGGCGGCCTCGCCGAACAGGCGATGGAGCGGCGGGCGATCGCCTATACCGGCCTGACCCTCTCGACCGAGCAGGCCGATTATGCCCGCGATCGCCTCGGCTCTGGCGCGCAAATCTGCCTCACCGACTATCGCGATGCGCAGGGGCAATATGACGCCATCGCCAGCGTCGAAATGGTCGAAGCCGTCGGCCAGCGCTACTGGCCCGCCTATCTCGCCACCATCCACCGCCTGCTCAAACCCGGCGGCCGCGCGGCGATCCAATATATCCTGATCGATGACGCGATCTTCGACCGCTATGCGCGCGGCGCGGACTTCATCCAGACCTATATCTTCCCCGGCGGGATGCTGATGTCGGAAAGCCGCTTCCGCGCGTTGGCTGAGCAACAGGGGCTGGAGTGGCGCGACATCTACCGCTTCGGCCAGCATTATGCGCAGACACTCCGCCGCTGGCGCTTACGCTTCGACCTAGCGATCGAGCAAGGCCTGCTGCCCGCCAGTTTCGACCAACATTTCGTGGCCTTATGGCGCTATTATCTGATGTATTGCGAAGGCGGCTTCCGCGGCGGCGGCATCGACGTGGCACAAGTGACGCTGGTGAAGCCCGCCTAAAACCGCCGTTCGTGTCGAGCGCAGTCGAGAAACGCCCGCGCCGCGTTCAGCCCTCAACCCGCATCCGGTGCCCGGTCGGCGTATCCGCCGCGACCAGTCCGACAATCGCATCGGCCACGACCTCCGGCCCCTTGAGCGTCGCAGGGTCTTCCCCCGGAAAGGCCCGCGCGCGCATCGCCGTGCGGGTCGCGCCCGGATCGACGATATGGGTGCGGATGGCCGAGATATTCTTCATCTCCTCACCATAGGCACCCACCAGCGTTTCCAGCGCCGCCTTCGACGCACCATAGGCACCCCAATAAGCGCGCGGGCTGACGACCGACGACGTCACCGCCACCACCCGCGCATCCTTGCTTGCCCGCAGCATCCCGTCGAACGCCGCGATCAGCGCCTGGGGGGCAGCGATATTGAGCGTCAACAGTCGCGCAAATTCCTTGGCGTCGATCGCCGGCACCGCCGCCAGCGCGCCCAGCGTCGCGGCGTTCAGCACCAATATATCGAGCGCGTCCCAGCGCCCCCCGATCGCCTGCGCCAGCCGCCCGATGCTCTCGCCATCGATCAGGTCGAGCGGCGCGATCGTCGCGCTGCCGCCTGCGGCGTGGATGCGCTCCTCCACCTCTTCCAGCCCGCCGGTCGTCCGCGCGGTCAGCACGACATGCGCACCCGCCCGGCCCAAAGCCTCGGCCGTGGCCGCGCCAATGCCACGACTGGCCCCGGTGACGAGCGCCAATTTGCCGGAGAGGGGGCCGGAGCGAGAGGAAGTGTCAGTCATAGCATCTCGTCATTTTCAAACTGATTTATGTTCCGTTCGCCCTGAGCCTGTCGAAGGGCCTCACTTCCTGCACAAGGAAAGGGGCTTCGACAGGCTCAGCCCGAACGGATCTTTTAGGTTCGGAGAAAAGCGCAAGGAAAGCCCGTCAGGCCACCCGCTCGGCCAGCAATTCCAGCTGATTGGTCACCACCACATCATCCTGATCCGTCAGCGCGGTGGGATAATCGCCGGTGAAACAGGCGTCGCAATATTGCGGCCGCGTGTCGGCCCGCTTCGCCTCGCCCAGTGCCTTGTACAGGCCATCGATCGAGATGAAGGACAGGCTGTCGGCATGGATGAAATCCTGCATGCCGCCCACGTCCAGCTTGTGCGCCAGCAGCTTGGTGCGTTCGGGCGTATCGACGCCATAGAAGCAGCTATGCTTGGTCGGCGGGGATGCGATCCGCATGTGAACCTCTGCCGCGCCCGCCTCGCGCATCATCTGCACGATCTTCAAGCTGGTCGTCCCGCGCACGATCGAATCGTCGATCAGCACGATCCGCTTGCCTTTGATCAGCGCGCGGTTGGCATTATGCTTCAGCTTCACACCCAGATGGCGCACCTTGTCGCCCGGCTGGATGAAGGTCCGCCCGATATAGTGCGACCGGATGATGCCGAGTTCAAACGGAATGCCCGATTGCTGGGCATAGCCGATCGCCGCGGGCACGCCGCTGTCGGGCACGGGGATCACATAATCCGCCTCGACCGGATTCTCGATCGCCAGTTGCGCGCCGATCGCCTTGCGGACCGAATAGACGCTCGACCCGTCGACGATCGAATCGGGGCGGCTGAAATAGACATGCTCGAAGATACAGGGACGCGGATGCACCGGGCCGAACGGCCGATGCGACCGAATCTCGCCTTCATTGGTGACGATCACCAGTTCGCCCGGCTCGATCGTGCGCAGATATTCGGCACCCACCACGTCGAGCGCGACCGTCTCGGATGCGAAGATCGTCGTATCGCCGAGCTTGCCCATCACCAGCGGCCGGATGCCCAGCGGATCGCGACAGGCGATCATCCCTTCGGGCGTCATGACGATCAGCGAATAGGCACCCTCGACCTGCTTCAACGCATCGATGAATTTGTCGAGCAAGGTACGATAGCTGGACGTCGCCACCAGATGGATGATGACCTCGGTATCCGACGTCGACTGAAAGATCGACCCGCGCCGAATCAGCTCGCGCCGCACCTTCATCGCGTTGGAGATATTGCCATTATGAGCGATCGCGAATCCGCCCGAATTCAGTTCGGCATAGAGCGGCTGCACATTGCGCAGCGACGTCTCGCCGGTGGTCGAATAGCGCACATGGCCGCATGCCGCGTCGCCCGGCAATCCGCGAATCACCTCGTCCCGGTCGAAATTCCCCGCCACATGGCCCATGGCCCGGTGGGTGTGGAAATCATGCCCGTCCCAACTGGTGATACCGGCGGCTTCCTGCCCCCGATGCTGGAGCGCGTGGAGGCCAAGCGCGACGATAGCGGACGCCGTATCAGCGCCCGAAACGCCGAAAATGCCGCATTCCTCGCGCAACTTGTCGTCGTCGAAGGGGTTCGTAGTCATCATGGGTGCGAGCGGTTCCATAGCCGTTCCTGACAACCCATAAGGAATATCCAGGGGTCGTCGTTGAGCGCGCATATAGTCACTCGAAGCCGCTTTGTCGCCCTCCTGTCACAAAAAAGCGTCGAGCGGCGATTTCGACTGGTCGGGACTGCGCCGCCGGACCCCGTCATCAGGGCGCGATGACCCATCCCGCCAGCGCCCCGCCCGCCACGATCGCGGGCGTCACCCACGCGCCCTTGACCCGCCAGGCCACGACCAAAGCAACCAGGAACAGCAGGATCGCGAGGACCGGGCTTTCCACCCGCGCGCCCGTCGCCTGGGCCAATTGCACGAATGTCGCGGCGATGATGCCCACCACGGCCGCCGCGACGCCGGTCAGCATCCGGTGCAGCGCCGGATTTTCGACCACCGCTTCCAGTCTTTCGAAGAAGATCATGGAAAAGGCGAAGGCAGGCAGGAACATCCCCGCCGTCACCGCTAGCGCGCCGATCGGCCCGCCCGCGACATAGCCGACGAACGTCGCGAAGATCACCAGCGGGGCAGGCAATATCCCAGCCAGCGCGATCCCATCGAGGAACGCCGAATCGCTGATCCACCCGCGCCCCACCGTATCGGCGCGGACATAGGGGATGGCGGTATAGGCCCCGCCGAAGGTCAGCAGGCCACCCTTCAACCCTGCGATGAATAGCATCGCCACGGTCGCGGGCGCAGCGGCTACCATCGGCGCGGCGGCCTCCGCCTCACTCGTAAAATGACCGATCATTCCCGCACCGATGATGGATGCGAGCAGCACCAGCGCGGCGATCACCGGCCGGTCGGCCACTGCATAGGCAGCACCACCCGCGATCAATATGACCCAGAATGGCACATCCTCCAGCGTCGAGACCAGCGCCACCACGGCGATCACCGCCAGCATCCGATCCTCGATGATATGCTCCCCGATCCGCACGACGGCACGCGCGATGATCGCCAGCACCACAATCTGCACGCCGAGCAACACGCCCGTCAGCCCGGCATTGCCCGCGATCCAGCCGACATAAAGCCATCCCGCGACCATCATCAGCGCCAGTCCCGGCAGCATGAACCCCAGCCCGGCGAGCAGTCCGCCCAGCCGCCCGCGCGCCATCATCCCCAGATGGACGCACAGTTCATGGGCTTCGGGTCCGGGCAATATCTGCAACACGGCGAGTAGCCGGTTGAAGCGCCCAGGGGTGATCCAGCGCTCCTCCTCGACCAACGCATGGCGCACCATCGCGATCTGCGCCACCGGCCCGCCAAAGGCGAGCGCGCCGAAACGCAGGAATTTGAGGAACAGCGCGATCAGGCTGATGCGCGGCGGCTGTATGTCAGTAACCGGGTCGGTCATCTAACGCTCCTCACGCCGCAGGCGCGGCGAATGGAACGGACTTGGACGGACCCCGTCTGACCGGGCGTCCGTGTAGGCCCGATGGCACCGGCTATCGACGAAGTAAGCGCGGACTGTCAATCTCGTCGTTGCGCTGCGTAAATCCCCGTCCATCCGCAAAACGCCCCACTGGCATTGCCCTGCATGCCCCGCTACAGACGCAGCCCTGATGCATCGTTTCGCCAATCCCGCCCGCTTCCTCAAGATCGCGCGCCCGTTGACGGGCTGGCTGTTCTGGCCGGGGCTTGCCCTGTTGCTGGCGGGCTGCGCGTGCGGGCTGTGGCTGACGCCCGCCGACTATTTGCAGGGGCAGACGGTGCGCATCCTTTATATACATGTGCCTGCTGCCTGGCTCGGCATGGGCGGCTGGACCGGCATCGCCATCGCCGCGCTGATGCAGTTGGTGTGGCGGCATCCGCTCGCCGCCGTGGCAGGTCGCGCGATCGCCGCACCCGGCGCGCTGTTCACCGCCATCTGCCTGGCCACCGGATCGATCTGGGGCCGCCCCACCTGGGGCACCTGGTGGGAATGGGACGGGCGGATGACCTCCATGCTGGTCCTGCTTTTCCTCTATCTTGGCTATATCGCGCTCGCCAATGCCAGCGCCCGCCAAGGGGCCGGGCAGGGCGGCGTCAGCAACGTCACTGCCATCTTCGGCCTTGTCGGTGCGGTCAATATTCCCATCATCAATCGCTCGGTCGTGTGGTGGAACAGCCTGCATCAGGGGCCATCCATCACCATGCGCGGGTCAAGCATCGACATGGCGATCCTGTGGCCGCTGGGCCTGACGCTGCTCGGCTTCACACTCTGGTTCGGCGCGATCGTCCTGATGCGGATGCGCGCGATATTGGCGCAGAACAAGGTCGAGGCGCGCATGCAGCGTCTCGCGAGAGGGTGACCCCGATGCAGCAATGGACCTTCGTCATCGCCGCCTATGCGGTCACGCTGTTGGGCACGGCGGCCGTCAGCTGGCTCAGCTGGCGCACGATGCGCAGTGCCGAGGCCCAGGCCGAGCAACTGGCGGAGCGCCCATGAAGGCCAAGCATCAACGGCTGATCCTCGCGCTCGCTGCATTGGTGGCGCTCATCGGTGCGGGCCTGCTCGCCGCCTCCGCGCTCAAGGATGAGGCCGCCTATTTCTACGCGCCCGGCGATGTGAAGACCAAGGGCGTCGAACCCGGCAAACCGATCCGCCTTGGCGGCATGGTGGTCAAGGGCAGCCTCAAGCGCGCGCCCGATGGCGTCACCATCACTTTCGACGTCACCGACGGCAAGGCCACCGTCCCCGCCACCTTCAGCGGCATCGCGCCCGACCTGTTCAAGGAAGGCAGCGGCGTCGTCGCCGAAGGCTCGTTCGATACCAAAGGCACCTTCGTCGCCACCAACCTGCTCGCCAAACATGACGAACGCTATATGCCGCGCGAGCTGGAAGGCATGAGCTACAATGAAACCACCCGCGAGATTGAGGTGGACCAGTGAGGCTTTACGATATTCTCATCCTCCCCTGGCAGGGGAGGTGGCAACGCGAAGCGTTGACGGAGGGGTGTCACCCTCTCGATAGCAGGACATCCCTCCGTCTGGCCTGCGGCCAGCCACCTCCCCCACAGGGGGAGGATCATTTTTGCGTGGATAAGGCCCCATGATCGCCGAAATCGGCCTCGCCGCGCTCTGGCTCGCCGCCGCGCTTGCGCTGCTGCAGCTTGTCCTCGCCTTCACGGGCCTCAAGGGCAACAAGCCCGATCTGCTCGCCGCTGTGCGTCCCGCCGCCGTGGCGCAGGGCGTGTTGACTGCCGTCGCCTTCATCGCGCTCGTCATGCTCTTTCTGCGCTCGGACATGTCGGTGCTGCTGGTCGCGACCAACAGCCATTCGGCCAAGCCCTGGCTCTATAAGTTCGCGGGCACTTGGGGCAATCATGAAGGGTCGATGCTGCTCTGGGTCACGGTCATGGGCGTCGCCGGTGCCGCCGTCGCGCTGTTCGAACGCGCGCTGCGCCGCGACACCCATATGGCGACGTTGGGCGGGCAGGCCGCGATCAGCCTCGGCTTCTACGCCTTCCTGCTCTTCTCCTCCAACCCCTTCGCCCGCATCGCTCCCGCACCGGCGGACGGGCAGGGGCTGAACCCGCTGCTGCAAGACCCCGGTCTCGCCTTCCATCCGCCCACGCTCTATATCGGCTATGTCGGTCTCTCCGTCGCCTTCTCCTTTGCGATCGGCGCGTTGCTGACGCGGCAGGTCGATGCCGCCTTCGCTCGCGCGATGCGCCCCTGGGTGCTGGCCGCCTGGGTGATGCTGACGCTGGGCATCACGGCGGGCAGCTATTGGGCCTATTATGAACTGGGTTGGGGCGGCTGGTGGTTCTGGGACCCGGTCGAAAATGCCTCGCTGATGCCCTGGCTCGCCGCGACGGCCTTACTCCACAGCGTTACCGTGCTGGCGACCCGCGATGCCCTGCGTGCCTGGACGGTCATGCTGGCGGTCGTTGCTTTCTCCATGTCGATGGTCGGCACCTTCCTCGTCCGTTCAGGCATCCTTACCAGCGTCCATGCTTTTGCGGTGGACCCGGAACGCGGCAGCTTCATCCTCGGCCTGCTCGCCCTCTATATCGGCGGGGCGCTTGCCCTGTTCGGCTGGCGCATCGGTGCCGTGCGCGAAGGCGCGCCGTTCGAACTGGTCAGCCGTGAAACCATGTTGGTTATCAATAACTTGCTGCTGACGGTCATATTGGGACTGGTCCTGATCGGCACCCTCTATCCGCTGATGACCGAAGCCTTCGGACACAAGGTCTCGGTCGGGGCGCCCTATTTCGACCGGATCGCCGGGCCGATCGCGCTGGCGTTGATGATCGCCATGGCCGTCGGCCCTCTGGTACGCTGGCGCAGGGACGATGCGCGGGTGGTGACCAAACGTTTGTTAATCCCCTTTCTCATAGCGCTATCCTTGTCAGCTTCGCTGTCCGTTTTGGCTTGGGGCCGCATCGGCATCCTGCCGTTCCTCGGCCTCGTCATCGCCGGAGCGGTCGGCGTCGCCAGTCTCGCGCCGTTGTGGAAACGCAATCTGCGCCGCACCCCGCTCTTCACCTATGGCATGGTCATCGCGCATCTCGGCTGTGCCGTCAGCTTAGGCGGCATGGCCAGCGACTCCGCCTTCACGGTCGAGAAGCTGGTCGCCGCCCGCCCCGGCGACATGATCCAGACCGCAGGCTGGCAACTGCGATTCGTACAGATCCAACCCATAGCGGGCGATAACTGGACCGCGCTCCAAGCCGATATGGAGGTGCGTCGCGGCGGCGGCCCGGTAATGATCCACCCCCAGTCCCGCTTCTTCGCCTCGCCCCCGACCACCACCAGCGAAGCGGCCTTGCTCACCCGCTGGGACGGCCAACTTTACGTCGTGCTGGGAGAGGAAGTCGAAGGCGGTCGCTGGCAGTTGCGTATCTGGTGGAAGCCCTTCGTCACCCTTATCTGGCTCGGCGGCATCCTGATTGCGCTGGGCGGCTTCCTGGCGCTGCTGGGCCGCGAACGGCGCGGCTGGCTGATGAAGTGGCGTGCCAGGGCAGCGACGGCATGAGGAAGCTTTTGATCTGGCTGCCGCTTGGGCTGTTCCTCGGCTTCATCGCCCTGTTCGCCAGCGGCTTGTTCCAGCCCGATGACCGCGTCATCCACTCCCGCCTGATCGGCCAGCCGCTCCCGGCCTTCACGCTGCCCGCCGCCGCCAGCGACCGCCCGCCACTCGCCAGCGCGCAAATGGCGACCGGCCAGCCGCGCCTGCTCAACATCTTTGCCAGCTGGTGCGTCCCCTGCGCGGCGGAAGCCCCGCAACTCGAAACGCTCAAGGCGGTAGGCGTGCAGATCGACGCCATCGCCATTCGCGATGCCCGACCCGATGTCGATGCCTTCCTCGCCCGCTACGGCAATCCCTATGCCCGCATCGGCCTCGACGCCCGCAGCGCCGTCCAAATCGCGCTCGGCTCGTCCGGCGTGCCCGAAACCTTCGTCATCGATGGCAAGGGGCGCATCGCCTACCAGCATATTGGCGACATCCGCGCCGACGATGTGCCGATGATCCTCGAAAAGCTGAGGGCCGCGCAATGAGACTGATCATGGCTTTCCTCCTCGCGCTGATCGCGACGCCGCTCGCCGCCCAGACCGCGCTGCCGCCTGCGCCCTATGCCGATCGCCAACTCGCCGACCCCGCACAGGAGCGCAAGGCCAAGGCGCTGATGGAAACCATCCGCTGCCTCACCTGTCAGAGCCAGTCGATCGCCGACAGCAATGCCAGCATGGCCGGCGACATGCGCTCGCAAATCCGAGAACGGATCATGGCGGGCGAGCAGCCCGAAGCGATCCGCACCTGGCTGATCGCCCGCTATGGCGACTGGGTCAGCTACGAGCCTACCGCCGCCCCCATCCTCTGGCCGCTCTGGGGTGCACCCTTGCTGCTGCTTGGCCTTGGCCTGCTGCTCCTGCGCGGCCGGATCAAGCGAAAGGTGCGGTCATGACCGGCTGGTTCCTCGCCTTCGGCCTCGCGGCTCTGGCTTTCCTCGCCATGCTGCTGCTTGGCCGCATCCCCCGTTCCGCGCGGGAGATCAGCGCGGCCGCGCTCCTGCTGGGGCTGGCGGGCTATGCCTGGCAGGGGAACCCCAGCCTTGCCGGTGCGCCGCGGTCGACCAAGCCGGTCGAGGGCCAGTTTGACGAGAAGCTGGCCGAAGAACGGCGCAGCCTCGGCGAACGTTTCGGCCCGACCGGGCAATGGCTGATTCTGTCCGATGGCCTGGGCCGTCAGGGCAAGACAAAGGATGCCGCCAACATCCTGCTATCCGGCCTGCGCGCCAGGCCCGACGACGCCACGCTCTGGCTCGGCTTTGGCAATGCGCTGGTCGCCCATGCCGATGGCATATTGTCGCCGGGCGCGGATTTCGCGTTCCGGCGGGCCATGGCGCTGGATGGCGAAGGTCTCGCGCCGCGCTATTTCTACGGCCTGGCGCTGGCACGCAACAACCAGTTGCAGGCTGCTCGTGGCATCTGGGCGCCGTTGGCGGATAGCGCGCCGGAAGGCAGCCGGATGAAAACGGAACTTCAAGCCAATATCGCGCGTATCGATGCCCTTCTGGCTCAGGATGGAACGGCCGCACCTTAGGCACGCAGCGTCGCATTGCACGCCCCCGGAGGGCATGGTAGGGCGCGGCGGTTTGTGGGGTGACAGCATCGTCCGTCATCGCTTCTCTTCGGATGTCGACACAGTATGACCATTGCGTTTTTCCTGCATGGCTGACCTGCTTCCCAACACCGCGCCGACGTCCGGCGAGGAAGAATCCGGCCACGGCCATGCCCGGCAGAAGGCCACCGTCAAGCTGGTGGTCGGCGCGATCGGCATCGTCTTTGGCGACATCGGCACCAGCCCGCTCTACGCCTTCCGCGAAACCTTCGCCGGGCATCATGAACTGACGCTCGACCCCGACCATATATTGGGCGTCATCAGCCTGATGTTCTGGTCGATGATGCTGGTGGTGACGCTGAAATATGTCAGCATCATCATGCGCGCGGATAATAAGGGCGAGGGCGGCAGCCTGGCGCTGCTCGCACTGATCAACGGCCAGACCAAGACGCAGCGCTGGTCGCGCGGGATCGTCCTGCTCGGCGTGTTCGCGACGGCGCTGTTCTACGGCGACTCGATGATCACCCCGGCCGTCTCGGTCCTGTCGGCGGTCGAGGGGCTTGCCGTTTATAATCCGGTGCTGGCCCCTGCGATCCTGCCAGTGGTGATCCTGATTCTCGTCGGGTTGTTCTGGATACAGGGGCTGGGCACCAACAAGGTCGCGACCCTGTTCGGTCCGATCATGCTGCTCTATTTCGTGACGATCGCGACGCTGGGCATCCTCTCTATCATCAAGACGCCGGGCATCCTCTACGCCTTCAACCCCTATTGGGCGGTGATGTTCTTCGTCACTGATCCGCTGCCCGCCTTCCTGGCGCTCGGCTCGGTCGTGCTGGCGGTGACGGGGGCCGAAGCGCTCTATGCCGATATGGGCCATTTCGGCCGTAATCCGATCCGCGTGTCCTGGCTCGCCTTCGTGCTGCCCGCGCTGATGCTCAACTATATGGGGCAGGGCGCGTTACTGTTTCGAGAGGGGGCCGCAGCGCTCGACAGTCCCTTCTACAATCTCGCCCCGCAATGGGCGCAGTTGCCCCTCATCGCACTCGCCACCATGGCCGCGATCATCGCGTCGCAGGCGGTGATCTCCGGCGCTTTCTCGGTCACGCAACAGGCGATCCAGCTCGGCTTCATGCCGCGCCTACGTATTGCCCACACCAGCGCCGCGACGGCTGGCCAGATCTACATCCCGCTCATCAACTGGGGCCTGATGGTGATGGTCATCCTGCTGGTGCTGACCTTCAAGACCTCGTCCAACCTGACCGCCGCCTATGGCATCGCAGTCACGGGTGCGATGTTCATCGACAACGTCCTGCTGACCGTCGTGCTGTACCGGCTGTGGAACTGGAAATGGTATTATGCCGCGCCGGTGCTGGCGGTGTTCTACATCGTCGATGGTGCCTATCTCGCGGCCAACCTGACCAAGGTGCCCGATGGCGGCTGGTTCCCGCTGCTGATCGGCTTCATCATCTTCACCCTGCTGACCACCTGGTCGCGCGGTCGCCGCCTGGTGCAGGATCGTTTGCGCGAAGCCGCGATGCCGATCCCGGTGTTCGTGGCTTCCGCCGCCAACAGCGCGGTACGCGTGCCCGGCACGGCGGTCTTCATGACCTCGACGCCCGATGGCGTGCCCCATGCGCTGCTCCACAATCTCAAGCATAACAAGGTGCTGCACGAGCGAGTGATCCTGCTGACGGTCAAGATCAAGGATGTGCCCGTGGTCGAGGATGACGGCCGCTGCAAGCTGGAGGATCTGGGTCGCGGCTTCTTCCGCATGGTGCTGCAATATGGCTTCATGCAGGAGCCCGACGTTCCCGCGGCGCTTAAGAATGTGTCGGGCTGCGGCCAGGCATTCAAGATGATGGACACCAGCTTCTTTCTGGCGCGCCAGACCCTGTTGCCGTCGTCCAAGCCCGGCATGCCGCTGTGGCGCGAAAAAATCTTCGCCTGGATGCTCCGCAACGCGGAAAGCGCGATGGAATTCTTCCGCCTGCCCACCAACCGCGTGGTCGAACTGGGCAGCCAGGTCGAGATATAGAAAAGGGCGCGGCCTTCGCAAAGGCCGCGCCCCACAGGCTTACGTCATTCCGCCGTTCAGGCGGCGTCGCGGTCCTTGGCGGTGATCTCCACAAGCTGACCGCCATTGATGGCGATCTTCTTGGGCTTCATCGCTTCGGGCACTTCGCGCAACAGGTCGATCACCAGCAGGCCATCGGCCAAGTCAGCCTTTTCCACCCGCACGAAATCGGCGAGTTCGAACCGCCGCTCGAAGCTGCGGTTGGCGATGCCGACATGTAGATATTTGGACCGATCCGATGCCGACCCTTCATCCTTGCGACCGATCACCTGGAGCAGGTTTTGCTGCGCGGTGATGTCGATCTCGTCGGGACGAAAACCGGCGACGGCCAGCGTCACGCGATAGCGATCCTCCGACAGGCGCTCGATGTTGAACGGGGGATAATTGTCACCCTGGCTCAACCGGGCGTTGTTTTCGATCAGGTCGAACAGACGATCGAAACCCACGGTGGAACGACGATAAGGGGTAAGGTCAAATGCACGCATTGTCATAATCTCCCAAAGAGCAAAATGAACGGGCCGGACCCGAAACAGGCGTCCGGCGATACTGCGCCCAACCCCATAAGGCGGCTGGACAGCGTGGATATGGTTTTGAGCCCGACGGTTTCAAGAGGGCGAAACGGGCATGGGGCGCGCGGAAAAATACCGACCTTGGACCTTTTGTCCAATGGTGATCGTTGGGCGCGAAGGACAAATAAAAAGCGCCCGGATCGTGTTTTCACGATCCGGGCGCTTCATAGACGATTGCTCGTCTCCCCCTTGGTCTGCCTCAACCGCTTCTCAGCCCCCTAAGCTCGAAGCGGGATGCAGTATCCCTGAACCACGGCCTTTTACCTGTGCTTCTAGGGTCTTGCTATGACTGCGGCGGGCCGGAGTCACGGGCAAAATCGGGCGTCTGTGATTTTGCGGTGCGCCCTGTGGCCGTGATGCAACAATCTGGCAATGCTTGCCGTTCGGTCCCGCCATGCCTAGACGATCAGCCTATTCTTCCACAGAGGCCGTCCGCGCCACATGATTCTTTCCCGCTACGAACGCATGATCGCCAAGCGCTACCTTTTGCCCGGCAAGGGGGAGGGGTTCATCTTCCTGGTCGCCGGCATCAGCCTGGCCGCGGTGATGCTCGGTGTCGCCGCGCTCATCATCGTGATGAGCGTCATGAACGGCTTTCGCGCCGAACTGTTCGACAAGATCGTGGGGCTGAACGGCCATGCGGTGGTGCAGGGCTATGGCGGGCGTCTGCCGGACTGGCAGTCGGTGCTGGCGCAGGCGAGGGCGACGCCCGGCGTCACCAACGCCACGCCGATGATCGAGCAGCCTTTGCTCGCCACCTTCAACGGCCGGGTCGAAGCCGTGCTGGTGCGTGGCATGACGGTGCCCGACATCCGCACCAACAAGACGCTCAAGGGCAAGGTGCTGGCGGGGACGCTCAACAATCTGACTGCCAATAGCAGCCGGATCGGCATTGGTTCGCGGCTGGCGGAAAATCTCGGCATCCAGTTGGGCGACAGCCTGACCATCATCAATCCGGCTGGTCGCTCGACCCCGTTCGGCACGGTGCCGCGCCAGGTCGCCTATCAGGTCGCCGCCATCTTCGAAGTCGGCGTCTATGATTATGACAAGGCCTTCGTCGTCATGCCGATGGAGGATGCGCAGACGTTGCTGCTGCTCGGCGACGTGGTCGGCATGATCGAGGTCGAAACCGTCGATGCCGATCGGGTCGGTCAGATATTGGAGCCGCTCGCTGGCAAAGTCGCGGGGCGCGCCGTCGTCACCGACTGGCGACAGATGAACGCTTCGCTGTTCGAGGCGCTGGCCGTCGAGCGGATCGCGATGTTCGTCGTCCTCTCGATCATCGTGCTGGTCGCGGTGTTCAATATCCTTTCCTCGCTCATCATGCTGGTCCGCGCCAAGACGCGCGACATCGCCATCCTGCGGACGATGGGGGCCAGCCGGATCGGCCTGGTCAAGATTTTCATGACGGTCGGCGTCACCATCGGCACGCTGGGCATGGTGGCGGGCATGGTGCTGGGCTTCACTTTCCTCTTCTTCCGCCAGGGGATCGTCAATGCGATCCAGTTCGTGACGGGGCAAAATCTCTGGGATCCCTCGATCCGCTTCCTCACCGAACTGCCATCGCAGCCTGATCCGGTGGAGATTGCCACCATCTGCATCATGGCGCTGGTGTTCAGCTTCCTTGCCACCCTTTATCCGGCCTTCAAGGCCGCCAATACCGATCCGGTCCAGGTGCTGCGCTATGAATGACATATTGAAGGTCACGGGCCTCACCCGCAGCTTCACCCAGGGCGGCGTCACCATCGACGTGCTGCGCGGCGTCGACCTCAATGTGGGGCCGGGCGAGATCGTCGCCCTGCTCGGTCCATCGGGGTCGGGCAAATCGACGCTGCTCCAGGCCGTCGGCCTACTGGAGGGTGGCTTCGATGGTTCGATCCGCATCGGCGGCGAGGAAGCGGCCAAGCTCGACAATGACGGCCGCACCCGCCTGCGCCGTGATGCATTGGGTTTCGTCTATCAGTTCCACCATCTGCTGCCCGATTTCAACGCAACCGAGAATGTCATCCTGCCGCAGGTGATCCGCGACGTGGACATGGGCGCTGCCAAGGCTCGCGCCGAATCGCTGCTGACCGCGCTTGGCCTCGGCCACCGGCTCGACCATCGCCCCAGCCAGTTGTCAGGCGGCGAGCAGCAGCGCGTCGCGGTCGCCCGCGCGCTGGCCAACCGCCCTGCGCTGGTGCTGGCCGACGAGCCGACCGGCAATCTGGATGAGCGCACCGCCGACATCGTGCTTGCCGAATTTTTAGGGCTAGTCCGTGGCGAAGGCTCCGCCGCGCTGGTCGCCACGCATAATGAACGGCTGGCGCAGAAGATGGACCGGGTGGTTCGCCTGCACGAAGGACGGCTGGAACAACATTAAGGCAGGGCGCGACACCAACAGGGATGTCGCGCCTTGTCTGTCACTGCGCCATCGCGGCCAGCTTCTCCGGGCCGATCGCCTGGACCGCAGACTTGAGTTCGTCGATATTGGCCACGGTGCCGCTGGCGGACAGCATGAAGCGATTGGCAATGCTGGTCGCATATTTGCCGTCGCGGCTTTCCTTATCCCAGCTTTCGTTGACCAACTGTCCATCGACCGTCTGCGTACGCTCATAGCCGGTCGCTGTTTCGCGGTTGGACTGGACATTGAACGCTGCGCCAATCCCGGTCATCGCGCCCATCGCCGCCAGGTCGATGATTTCCACCTTCATATCGTCGTCGCCTGCCTGATAGCGGGCGCTCGCTTGCGCGCCGCCAGCCATTCCCGCGCTTTCGATTTCGGTCCGCTCGAACCGACCGATTCGTTCAGGCAACAACGCCTGCAGCGCGGACGGGGACAGGGCGACGGCGGGCGCGCCAGTCTTGGCCGCATCCTCCATCTTGCGCGCGGCTTCCTCCATCTTCTTGCCGGCGGCGTCGAGCTTGCCGAGATCGACCGTGCCGACACCCGGAATGGTCATTTGCCCATCGACTGCGGAGTCCCCCACTGATGGCGCTGCAAATCGCGAAAAGGGCGCGGCGACGGCACCAGCAAGGAGGGACAGCAATATGGCGGCGACGATCGTCACGATCGTATAAGGCATGGCTTTGTCGGCTGGTGCCCGCATCAATCGTGGCAAGCCGAGATACAGGAGATAGAGGCTGTAGAGCCCCAATATACTCAATATGCCGAGCATCGGCAGCAGCAGGAATATTCCGGCCAGCCAACTTGCCGTCGCCGAATAGGCCGCCACCTTGACCGCCTTGATCATATCCTTCTGGCCGCCGAACCGGGGTGCCAGCAAGTTAATCAGCCAGGCCAGCACGAACAGGCCGATCAGTGAAAAGACATATTGGGCAATGGCGCTGCCAACGGCGCCGACCAGCGATGGCCGAAAGCTTATGCCAAGCGCGCCATAGCCGAACATCTGGCCACCAATCAGCCCGGCCAGCGGCGGTATCGCGGCCAGGATCATCGCATAGCCGATGAAGATGCTACCGACGCTGGCAGGTTCAGCGTCGATGACCTCCCATTCGCTTTTGGGTTTGAGCAATATGGATTTCGCCCTGTCGATCAGTCCGGGGGGCGTGGAAACCGGGTTCATGTCCGTCATGATGGCCTTCTCCCTGTTTGTCGCGGAATTTGACCAGCAGGACGCCCCGAAGGCAAGATCATTGTGCGATTTGGAAGAATGATGCGCAGGGGGCTGGCGTCGAATCGCGGCAGGTGCATATTGGGGCCATGCCTCATGCCGCTTTCGTTCCCCTCCGCATATTCTCCTCCTACACCATGCTGGAAGGCGCGATCGATCCCAAGGTCATCGCGAAACAGGCCAAGGCGCTGGGTTTTCCCGCCGCCGCCATCACCGACCGCAACGGCCTTTATGGCTCGATGGCCTTTTCCGATGCGTGCAAGAGCGACGGGGTGCAGCCGATCATCGGCGCCATGCTCGGCATCTTGCGGCCCGGCCGTCCGGCCAATGCGTCGGCGGTCCATGACTGGCTCGCCCTCTATGCGCAGGACGCGACGGGCTATGACAATCTCTGCGCGCTCGTTTCGATGGCGCATCTCGACCGTCCCCTGGAAGAAGTGCCTCATGTCGGCCTCGACGTGCTGGAAGGACGGACCGAAGGCTTGATCGCGCTGACCGCAGGCGGGGAGGGGGCGTTGGCACGCCTCTTTGCCGAGGATCAGCCCGACGCGGCTTTCGCCTATGCCGACCGGCTGCAGGCGCTATTTCCCGACCGGCTCTATGTCGAACTCTCCCGCCGTCTCGATCCCGTCGAAGGCAAGGCCGAGCCCCATCTTCTTGATCTCGCCTATGCGCGTGACCTGCCGCTGGTCGCCACCAACCCGACCTGTTTTACCGAGCCGCATTTCCACGCTGCGCATGATGTGATGCTGTGCATCGCGGACAGCGCCTATGTCGATATGCCCGACCGGCGGACCAGTTCGCCCGATGCCTGGATGAAGCCGACCGGCGAAATGAAGCGGCTGTTCGAGGATCTGCCCGAAGCGCTCGCCAATACGCTGGTCGTGGCGCAACGCTGCGCCGTCGCCGCGCCCAAGCGCAAGCCGATCCTTCCGAGCCTCGCTGGCGATATCGAGGGCGAGGCGCGGATGCTGCGCGACTTAGCGAGTGCGGGCCTTGACGCCCGGCTCGCCAAGCTGGGGATCATCGATAGCGCCGCCCGTCAGCCTTATCTCGACCGGCTCCAGTTCGAGACGGACATCATCATTCAGATGGGCTTTCCCGGCTATTTCCTGATCGTTGCCGACTTCATCAAATGGGCCAAGGATCATGATATTCCGGTGGGTCCGGGCCGTGGTTCGGGTGCCGGGTCGGTCGTGGCCTGGGCGCTGCTGATCACGGATCTCGATCCGCTGCAACTGGGGCTGCTGTTCGAACGCTTCCTGAACCCGGAACGTGTGTCGATGCCCGACTTCGACATCGATTTTTGCGAAACCCGGCGCGGCGAAGTCATCCGCTACGTCCAGCAGAAATATGGCGTCGATCATGTCGCGCAGATCATCACCTTCGGAAAGCTGAAGGCGCGCGCCGTTCTGAAGGATACCGGCCGCGTGCTCCAGATGAGCTACGGCCAGGTCGACCGTCTAGCCAAGCTGGTGCCCAACCACCCGACCGACCCCTGGACGCTGGAACGCTCGTTGAACGGCGTTGCCGAGTTCCGCGCCGAATATGACAATGACGCGCAGGTCAAACGGCTGATCGACTATGCGATGAAGCTGGAAGGCTTCCCCCGCCACAGCAGCACCCATGCCGCCGGCGTGGTGATCGGCGACCGGCCCTTGCAGCAGCTCGTGCCGCTCTATCGCGATCCTCGGTCCGACATGCCCGTGACCCAGTTCGACATGAAATATGTCGAGGGCGCTGGCCTTGTAAAGTTCGACTTTCTGGGGCTCAAGACGCTGTCGGTGCTGCAAAAAGCGGTCCAGCTTTTGGCGGCGCGCGGCGTGACGGTCGATCTCGATACGCTCGCCTGGGACGATAGCGCGGTTTACGACCTGCTCCAGCGTGGCGACACGGTCGGCGTGTTTCAGTTGGAATCCGAAGGCATGCGCAAGACGCTCGCCGCCGTCCGACCGACCAATTTCGGCGACATCATCGCGCTTGTCTCGCTCTACCGGCCTGGCCCAATGGACAATATTCCGATGTTCGGCCGCCGCAAGAACGGGCAGGAGGCGATCGAATATCCCCACATATTGCTGAAACCGATCCTCGAAGAAACCTATGGCATCTTCGTCTATCAGGAACAGGTGATGCAGGCAGCGCAGATATTGGCGGGCTACAGCCTTGGCGACGCCGACCTGTTGCGCCGCGCCATGGGCAAGAAGGTTAAGGCGGAGATGGACGCGCAGCGCTCGCGTTTCGTCGAGGGCTGCGCCGCCAAGAGTGACATTCCCAAGGCCAAGGCGAACGAACTGTTCGACTTGATCGACAAATTTGCAGGCTATGGTTTCAACAAGAGCCACGCCGCCGCCTATGCGTTGCTCGCCTATCAGACGGCCTGGCTTAAGGCGCATTATCCGGCGGAATTCTACGCCGGGTCGATGGCTTTCGATATCCATCTGACCGACAAGCTGACGATCTTCGTCGATGATATGCGCCGCATGGGGCTGACCTGCCTTGCGCCCGACATCAACCGAAGCCAGGCGGACTTTTCGGTCGAGGCTGTCCCTTATGAAGGCGAAGACCCGCGTTTGGGCTTTGCCGTGCGCTATGCGCTGGGTGGCCTCAAGGGCGTGGGCGAGAAGGCGATGGACCAGTTGGTCGCGGAGCGCGATGCGGCGGGGCCATTCAAATCGCTGGATGATTTCGCCGACCGTATCGAGCCGCGCCTGCTCAACCGGCGGCAGTTGGAAAGCCTGGCGGCGGCGGGGGCGTTCGATGATGTCCATCCCGACCGTGCGGGAGTCCATGCTGCCGCAGAAACGATCCTGGCCGTCGGCGTCAGCGCGGCGCAGGCGCGGGAGAGCGGGCAGGGTGGCCTGTTCGGCGACGTTGAGACGCCCCATGCTGATGTTCGCATTCCGCCGCATCAGGCCTGGACCGTGTCCGATCGCATGGCGCAGGAAAAGGAGGCGTTCGGCTTCTATTTCTCCGCCCATCCCGTCGATCGCTACCGCCATCTGGCCGACGCGCGCGGCGCGCGCAGCTATGGCGCGGTCTGTCAGCAGCCGGTGGGCATGCCCAACGAGGAAGGGCGCGTCATGACCATCATGGCGGCCATGGTGGAAGATGTGCGCTGGCGCGAAACCAAGCGCGGCGCGCGTTATGCTAACGCGACCTTCTCCGACAGTAGCGGGCAGTTTCAGGCCAGTTGTTTCGAAGAAGATGCGTGTAAGGCGATCGAGGAATTGGCGCGCGACGGTGATTGCGCGCTGCTGGTCGTCGAACTCGACCGGCTGCCGGGCGAGGAAACCCCGCGCGTCACGGTGCGCGGCGTCGAGCCTTTCCGCCAGATCGCCAGCGCATCGCGCATGGAACTGACGGTCGATGTAGAAACGGCGGAGGCGGTTGCCAAGCTGGCCGAGATATTGGGGCAGGCCGAAGGGGGCCGCAGCGAAATTTTCCTGCGCGCGCCGGTCAGCGATGGCCAAGCGGCCCGCGTCTTCCTAGGCGACAGGTTCAGCCTGGGCGCGGATCAGGTCGATGCGATCGGGGCTATCCGGGGGCTTACCATCCATCGCTTCGAGCGGATGGATGTGAAGGCGGACGGCTATAAGACGCGCACCCGCCGGTCGGGCATGCGGTTGGTCGGCTGATCAGAAGAGCCGCATCTGCGCGCCTTCGGGCGGGCGGAACAGGTCGGTGCGCAAGGTCAGCCGATCGTCGCCAAAGCCCGCCTTCCGCCGCGCCTTGACGAAGCGGCTGCGGATCAGATCGGCCCAGACCCCGTGGCCGCGCATCCGGCTGCCGAAATTAGGGTCATTATCGCGCCCGCCGCGCAAGTCGCGGATGATCGCCATCACCTTGGCCGCGCGGTCGGGATGGTGCGCGTCGAGCCAGGCGCGAAACAGTGGCGCCACCTCATGCGGCAGGCGGACGAGGATATAGTTGATATCGCGCGCGCCTGCCGCTGCGACGCGGGCGACCACGCTTTCGATTTCATGGTCGTTGATGGCCGGAATGATCGGCGACATATTGGCTGTCACGGGAATGCCCGCTTGCGCCAGTTGCGCGATCGCTTCCATCCGCCGTTCAGGATGAGGTGCGCGCGGCTCCAATGTGCGGGCTACCTTGGGGTCGAGCGTGGTGACGGAGAGCATCACCGCCACCAGATTGTCGCGCGCCAGGTCCGCGAGCAGATCGATGTCGCGCAGGATGCGGTCGGACTTGGTCGTAATGAAGGTGGGGTGCCGTGTTTCGACCAGCACCTCCAGCACCTGCCGCGTGATCCGCCAGTCCTTTTCGATCGGCTGATAGGGATCGGTATTGGTGCCCATCGCGATCGGCGCAACGCTGTAATTTTTCCTGGCCAGTTCGGCGCGCAGCAGGGCGGCGGCGTCGGGCTTGGCGAAGAGCTTGGTTTCGAAATCCAGCCCCGGCGACAGATCATGATAGGCGTGGCTTGGCCGCGCGTAACAATAGATGCAGCCATGTTCGCAACCGCGATAGGCATTGATCGACCGGTCGAAGCCGATGTCGGGGGAGGCATTGCGGGCGATGATGGTGCGCGGCCGTTCAACCGTGACTTCGGTGCGGAGTTGCGGGAGTGCGCCTTCCAACATGGCCAGATCGAGCCAGTCACCGTCCACCGCGCGCTGCGGCAGATTGAAGCGATGGCTTTCGCCGTTGACGGTCGCGCCTCTGCCCTTTTCGATGGTCATGACCAAGAATAGAACAAATAAGGAACGATGGCAACTGGTTGGCCAAGCGCCGGTTCAGAATGGGGGCACTGGCGTCGCAGGGGCGGCGTCCCTATAGCTAAGTGCATGGCATCAACCCAAAAGCACAAGACACCGGACAAGGTCCGCCCCGCAGGCTTCCCGACGCGCGATCAGGTGATGGACTTCATCACCACATCGGACCAGCCCGCGGGCAAGCGGGAGATCGCCAAAGCCTTCGGCCTCAAGGGGCAGGAGAAGATCGCGCTCAAGGCGCTGCTCAAGGATATGGCCGACGAAGGGCTGATCGATCTTGGCCCGGCGCGGGCCTTCCACAAGCTGGGCGGGGTGCCCAAGGTGACGGTGCTGCGGATCATCGATGTCGATGACACGACGCTGATCGCGACCCCGGAACGGTGGGAAGCCGAAGGCCAGCCCGCGCCGCGCCTGCGGGTCGTAGAGCGCGGCAAGCGCGGCGCGCTGACCATTGGCGATCGAATCCTGGCGCGGACCGAGGAAGCCGGGCGCGGCTGGGTTGCGCATCCGATGAAGAAGCTCGCCAAGGCGACCGAGATGCTGCTGGGCGTGGTCGAGGAGATGGCCGACGGCAAATTATGGCTGCGCCCGGTGGACAAGCGCATCCGCAAGGATACGCCGATCAGCGACGCGGGCACCGCCAAGAAGGGCGATCTCGTCCTGGCCGAGCCATCCGGCCGCCCGCCGCGCATTTCGGCGCGGGTGACAGACATATTGGGCGACCCGTTCGCGCCGCGCAGCTTCAGCCTGATCGCCATTCACAAACATGGCATCCCCCATGTCTTTCCCGAAGCGACCGAGGAAGAGGCGCTGGTCGCCGCTGCCCTGCCGCTGCATGAGGACAAGCGCGAAGACCTGCGCCACTTGCCGATCGTGGCGATCGATCCAGTGGATGCGCGCGATCATGATGATGCCGTGTGGGCGGAAGCGGACAGCGACCCGGACAATAGTGGCGGGTTTCGCGCGATCGTCGCGATTGCCGATGTCAGCTACTATGTACGCCCCGGCAGCGCGCTCGATCGCGAAGCGCGCAAGCGCGGGAATAGCGTTTATTTTCCAGACCTTGTCGTGCCGATGCTGCCGCATCAGTTGTCGTCGGACATGTGTTCGCTCCGGGCCGGACAGGACCGGGCGGCGATGGTGTGCCACCTGACCATCAATGCGCAGGGCAAGGTGACCGCCTGGCGCTTTAGTCGCGCGGTCATCCGCGTCGCGTCGGTCATGGCCTATGAGGATGCGCAGGCGGCGATCGACGGCACGGGCGAGCATGAATTGCTCGAAACGGCGCTCAAGCCGCTTTGGGCTTGCTGGGCCTTGTTGCACAAGGCGCGGCTGGCGCGCGAGCCGTTGGCGCTCGACCTGCCCGAACGGCGGGTGGTGCTGGACGAATGGGGCAAGATCGTCAGCGTCGCTGTCCGCGAACGGCTCGACGCGCATATGCTGATCGAGGATTATATGATTGCCGCCAATGTCGCGGCGGCCAAGGCGCTGGAAGCGAAGAAGGCGCCGGTCATGTACCGCGTCCATGAACCGCCAAGCCGCGACAAGCTGGTCGCGCTCAAGGAATATCTGGCGACCTTCGACATTGAATTTGCGCTGGGGCAGGTGATCCGGCCCGCGACCTTCAACCATCTGATCAAGCGGGTGGGGGAAGCGGAAGCGAAGCCGCAGATCATGGAGCAGATCCTCCGCAGCCAGACCCAGGCCTATTATAGCCCGCAGAATATGGGGCATTTCGGCCTGGCGCTTGGTTCCTATGGCCATTTCACCTCGCCGATCCGCCGCTATGCCGACCTTTTGGTCCATCGCGCGCTGGTCGGGGCTTATGGGCTGGAACTGCCCACGCCCAAGGGCGGGACCATCCCCGATCGATCCTCGCTGAGCCAGGAGGATTATGAGAATATGGGCAAGGTCGGCGAGATGATCTCCGGCCATGAACGGCGCGCGATGGAGGCCGAGCGCGATACGGTCGATCGCTATGTCGCGGCGTTCCTGGCCGCCCATGTCGGCGAGCTGGTCAAGGCGCGGATTACCGGAGTCCAGAATTTCGGCTTCTTCGCGACGGTCGATGGCCTGGGCGGTGACGGGCTGGTGCCGGTATCGACCATGGGCGCTGAACGCTTTTTCTATGACGAGGCGGGCAAGGCGCTGGAAGGGGTCGAGAGCGGCGATCGCTATACGGTCGGTCAGCGGCTGGAACTGCGGTTGGCCGAGGCGGACCCGATCAACGGATCGCTACGCTTCGAACTGCCCGATCATCCCGCGCCGCGCGGCGGGCCGATGAAGCGCGACCGGACACGGCCGGGCAGCCATCGCGGGCGGCCAGTCAACATCCGGCATATGGGGGCGAAGCGGGGCAAGCATAAGCGGTAAGGGTAATGTTTAGAGTATCCGTGATGGTCAAGCGCATGCTGTGGTCCAGAGACGATCTGCCCTGAGTAGCGCATTTGCGGTGACGATGAGCTTTCGCATGATGGCTGTGATGGCGATTTTGGCGGGTTTTCCGGCAGCGATGAGCTGCTGGTATTTGGCCTTGAGGTTTGGATTGAATCGGGCGGCGACCAGAGCAGGCATGTAGAGAGCCTGTCGGACATTGGCCCTACCGCCGCGGATGAAGCTTTTGCCTTTCCATTGGCCGGACTGGCGCGCGACCGGGGCAAGTCCGGCGAGCGAGGCAGCCTGCTTGTTATCGAGCGATCCGAGTTCGGGCATGGTGGCGATGATCTGGTTGGCGGTGAGTGTGCCGAGGCCAGCGATGCTGGTGAGAATGTGGTGGCGCCGGACGAGCTTTTCATCTGCGGCAATGACGGCCGCGATTTCAGCGTCGAGCGCAGCGATGTGGCGAGCGATCTGTTCGAGCCGTTGGCTGCACTGGCGCTTAAGCAGCGTGACGGTGAGGTTCTTTTCGCGGTTTTTGAGCGCGGTGCGATCACGCACCAGACCATCGCGGGCGTTGACGAGTTCGGCCAGTTGGTTCTGCTGCGGGCTTCGGGCGGGCCTGACCGGGGGTTTCAGCGTCACCGCCATCCGTGCGAGCAGCCTGGCGTCGATGCGATCGGTCTTGGCGAGCGTGCCTGTCGCCTGAGCGAAGCGCCTTGCCCGTTCCGGGTTGAGCTTGACGCAGGGCATATGGCCGAGCGCGACCTCCAGCGCGCGGTGGTAGATGCCGGTAGCCTCATAGGCGATCCGCTCGACCTCCCATTGCCCGGCCCATGCGATCAGGGTCTTGTGGCCCTTGGTGGTGTTGGGGAACTGGCGCTCGATCCCGATGGGATGGACATAGCAGTCCAACGTCGCTTTGGAGATGTCGATGCCGATGGTTTGTGGTAGAGAGTTGCTCATCTTTTTCGCTGTCCCATGCTTGTCATCCGGGCCTTAAAAGCCCCGGTATCCGTTCGGGCCTGATGAAAAAGAAAGGGGCGATCCTACTCTAACCCGGTCCCTTCACGACCAGCGGTTTTGCGATCCGTCCCCTTCCGTCCGGTCCGGGGTGGCCACCCCGGACCGGACATCGCATCCTGACCCGAACGGACCACAAAGTCATAAGACAAGCGTGATGACTTTACTCAGAACCGTTCGTCCTGAGTAGCCATTGAGCGAAGTCGGAGTCGCAGACGACCGAAGGGCAAATGGCGTATCGAAGGATATAAGCGCAGCCGACCCTTCGATACGGGTCTTCGACAAGCTCAGCCCCTACTCAGGGCGAACGGAGTGATGCGACTTAAAGTCATCATGCTTGTCTTATGACTTTGTGGTCCGTTCGGGTCAGGATGCGATGTCCGGTCCGGGGTGGCCACCCCGGACCGGACGGAAGGGGACGGATCGCAAAACCGCTGGTCGTGAAGGGACCGGGTTAGAGTAGGATCGCCCCTTTCTTTTTCATCAGGCCCGAACGGATACCGGGGCTTTTAAGGCCCGGATGACAAGCATGGGACAGCGAAAAAGATGAGCAACTCTCTACCACAAACCATCGGCATCGACATCTCCAAAGCGACGTTGGACTGCTATGTCCATCCCATCGGGATCGAGCGCCAGTTCCCCAACACCACCAAGGGCCACAAGACCCTGATCGCATGGGCCGGGCAATGGGAGGTCGAGCGGATCGCCTATGAGGCTACCGGCATCTACCACCGCGCGCTGGAGGTCGCGCTCGGCCATATGCCCTGCGTCAAGCTCAACCCGGAACGGGCAAGGCGCTTCGCTCAGGCGACAGGCACGCTCGCCAAGACCGATCGCATCGACGCCAGGCTGCTCGCACGGATGGCGGTGACGCTGAAACCCCCGGTCAGGCCCGCCCGAAGCCCGCAGCAGAACCAACTGGCCGAACTCGTCAACGCCCGCGATGGTCTGGTGCGTGATCGCACCGCGCTCAAAAACCGCGAAAAGAACCTCACCGTCACGCTGCTTAAGCGCCAGTGCAGCCAACGGCTCGAACAGATCGCTCGCCACATCGCTGCGCTCGACGCTGAAATCGCGGCCGTCATTGCCGCAGATGAAAAGCTCGTCCGGCGCCACCACATTCTCACCAGCATCGCTGGCCTCGGCACACTCACCGCCAACCAGATCATCGCCACCATGCCCGAACTCGGATCGCTCGATAACAAGCAGGCTGCCTCGCTCGCCGGACTTGCCCCGGTCGCGCGCCAGTCCGGCCAATGGAAAGGCAAAAGCTTCATCCGCGGCGGTAGGGCCAATGTCCGACAGGCTCTCTACATGCCTGCTCTGGTCGCCGCCCGATTCAATCCAAACCTCAAGGCCAAATACCAGCAGCTCATCGCTGCCGGAAAACCCGCCAAAATCGCCATCACAGCCATCATGCGAAAGCTCATCGTCACCGCAAATGCGCTACTCAGGGCAGATCGTCTCTGGACCACAGCATGCGCTTGACCATCACGGATACTCTAGCTTGCCCGCAATGGTGGTGCTTCATTCTCGACTTGGTGCCGGAGCGTTTGGGTGGGAGATGGGTTCCCGCTTTCGCGGGAATGACGGCGCGTGGATCGAGCGTCAGCTCAGGCGGTCGATCGATTCCGCGTCGAGTGCGCCGGGGATGACCATGATGGGGCAGGGCATGCGGCCCGCATCTGCGCCGGCGAAATGCGATACCAGAGGGCCGGGCGGGCCGCTGGCGGCGGCGCCCAATACCAGTGCGGCGACATCGTCCATTTCGTCGAGAGTTTCGCGCACGACAGCAACGGCTTCGCCCTGGCGCACGGTGATGCTGGGACGGATGCCGGATTCATCCATCAATGTTCCGGCGGCACTGGTTACCAGCGCCTCGGCGCGTTGCAGCGCTTCATCCTCCATGGTGGCCTGCACGCCGCCCCATTGGACGAACTCGGCCGGTGGGATCAGGGCGAGGATGCGGACGGTGCCGCCGGTCTTGGCTGCACGCCGCGCGGCAAAGCGCAGCGCGGTTTCAGCCTCCGGCGATTCGTCCACGACAACCAGATATGCCCGCACTGAATATTGCCCCTGCAAAGATTTGATGGCCATGCCGTTCGGTCAATCGGACCGAACGAACCATAGGGGTGAAATGTGGGCCATAATCGGCTTTGGCGCAAGGCGTCCCTTGACCGTTCCGGCGAATGCGTGAAAACGAACAGCAAATGGCGCGTGCCGCATAATTGAAGAAGAGGCCCAGAACGCATGAGCAAGACGATCCAGATGCCCGCTTTGTCCCCTACCATGGAGGAAGGGACGCTGGCCAAATGGTTGGTCAAGGAAGGGGATACGGTATCGTCCGGCGATCTGCTGGCGGAAATCGAGACCGACAAGGCGACGATGGAGTTCGAAGCGGTCGATGAAGGCGTGATCGCCAAAATCCTGGTATCCGAAGGCTCCGAAGGCGTGAAAGTCGGCACCGTGATCGCGATCATCGCCGAAGAAGGCGAGGACGTCGCGACCGTCGCTGCCGGTGGTGGCGAAGCTGCGCCCAAGGCCGAGGCAGCGCCTGCCAAGGCGGAAGCCGAAGCGCCTGCCGCAGCGCCAAAGGCTGCGGCTGCGCCCGCCGCTGCTGCCCCCGCCGAGGGTCGGGTCAAGGCCAGCCCGCTCGCGCGCCGTCTGGCCCAGGACAAGGGCATCGATCTGGCGGCGGTCACCGGTTCCGGTCCCAATGGCCGTATCGTGAAGGGCGATCTGGACGGGGCCAAGGCAGGCACGGCCAAGTCGGCCGCCGCGCCTGCTGCCGCCCCTGCCGAAAAGGCTCCTGCGGCCCCGGCACCGGCCGCGCCGACCGGCGCGCAGGATTTCGGCATTCCGCACGAGGTCGTCAAGCTGAGCGGCATGCGCAAGACGATCGCGCGCCGCCTGACCGAATCCAAGCAGCAAGTGCCGCACATCTACCTGACGGTCGATATCCAGCTCGATAAGCTGCTCAAGCTGCGCGGCGAACTCAATGCGGGGCTTGCCAGCCGCAAGGTCAAGCTGTCGGTCAACGACCTGCTGATCAAGGCGCTGGGCGTGGCGCTGGCCGAGGTGCCCGAATGCAACGTCCAGTTTGCGGGCGACCAGATGCTGCAGTTCAAGCGCGCCGACATTTCTGTCGCGGTGTCGATCCCCGGTGGTCTCATCACCCCGATCATCACCGATGCCGGCAGCAAGGGCGTCGCCGCCATCTCCGACGCGATGAAGGATCTCGCCAGCCGCGCCAAGGACGGCAAGCTCAAGCCGGAAGAATATCAGGGCGGCACCGCCTCGCTCTCCAACATGGGCATGTTCGGCATCAAGCAGTTCGAAGCGGTCATCAACCCGCCCCAGGGCATGATCATGGCGATCGGCGCGGGCGAGAAGCGGCCGTTCGTGGTCGATGACAGCCTGCAGATCGCGACCGTCATGTCGGCCACCGGCAGCTTCGATCATCGCGCCATCGACGGTGCCGATGGGGCGCGTTTGATGAAGGCGTTCAAGGAATTGATCGAAAACCCGATCGGCATGCTCGCCTGATGCCGTTCGTCGACGAGCAGCCGCCGGAGCATCACCCGGCGGTGCGGGTCATCGCCATGCCCGCCGATACCAATCCCTATGGGGATATTTTCGGCGGCTGGCTGATGAGCCTGATGGATTCGGCCGCAGGATCGGTAGCCGCGCGCTACAGCCATGGCCGTGCCGTGACGATCGCGGTGGAGGGCATGACGTTTCTGCGCCCGGTCGTCGTCGGCGACGAGGTTTCGGTGTTCGCTACCCTCAAATCCGTTGGGCGCACGTCGATGAAGATTGCGGTAGAAGCGTGGCGTCGTGCGCGACATGACGATCGATCCTATCGCGTGACCCAGGCGACCTTTACCTTCGTGGCGATCGGAGAGGATCGCCAGCCCCGTTCCGTTCCGCCGATCGCGGAAGCCTAATTACAAGAAGCGAGTGTGACCCATGGCTGATACCTACGATCTCATCGTCCTCGGCTCCGGCCCCGGCGGCTATGTCGCCGCGATCCGCGCTGCGCAGCTCGGCCTCAAGACGGCCATCGTCGAGCGCGAAAATCTGGGCGGCATCTGCCTCAACTGGGGCTGCATCCCGACGAAGGCGCTGCTGCGGTCGGCCGAGATTTTCCATTATATGCAGCATGCCAAGGATTATGGCCTGGCAGCGGACAATATCACGGCGGACATCGAAGCGGTGGTGAAGCGGTCGCGCGGCGTTGCCAAGCAGCTCAATCAGGGCGTCACCCACCTGATGAAGAAGAACAAGATCACCGTCCATATGGGCGATGGCAAGCTGGTGGCGAAGGGCAAGCTGTCCGTTACCAAGGATGGCAAGACCGAGGAACTGACGGCCAAGCATATCATCATCGCGACCGGCGCGCGCGCCCGCGACCTGCCGCAGCTCAAGGCCGACGGCAAGCGGGTGTGGACCTATCGCCACGCCATGACGCCGCCGGAAATGCCAACCAAGTTGCTGGTCATCGGGTCTGGCGCGATCGGCATCGAATTTGCGAGCTTCTACAACGACATGGGCGCTGATGTGACCGTGGTCGAGATGATGGACCGCATCGTTCCCGTCGAAGATGCCGATGTGTCCGCTTTCCTGGAAAAGGCGGTCAAGAAGCAGGGCATGACCGTGCTGACCGGGGCCAAGATCGAAAAGATCGCGACCGGCGACAAGGGCGTGACCGCGACGATCAAGGACAAGACGGGCAAGGCGATCGAGGCCGAATATAGCCATGTGATCGTGGCGATCGGCATCGTCCCCAATGTCGAAAATCTGGGTCTGGAAGAGGTCGGCGTCGAGCCGGACCAGCGCTTCCACGTCAAGACCGACGCCTATGGCCGCACCAATGTCGATGGCATCTGGGCGATCGGCGACGTGACCGCGCCGCCATGGCTGGCGCACAAGGCGAGCCATGAGGGCGTGATCGTCGCCGAGATGATCGCGCAGGTGCTGGGCAACAAGGATGTCCATCCCCATGCGATGGACGTGCGCAACATTCCAGGCTGCACCTATTGCCACCCGCAGATCGCCAGCGTCGGCCTGACCGAAGCGAAGGCGAAGGAAGCGGGTTATGAGGTGAAGGTCGGCATGTTCCCCTTCATCGGCAATGGCAAGGCGATCGCACTGGGCGAGGCCGAGGGCTTCACCAAGACCGTGTTCGACGCAAAGACCGGCGAATTGCTGGGCGCGCATATGATCGGCGCGGAAGTGACCGAGATGATCCAGGGCTATACGATCGGCAAGACGCTGGAGACGACCGAGGCGGAATTGATGCACACGGTCTTCCCGCATCCGACCATTTCGGAGTCGATGCACGAAAGCGTTCTGGCCGCTTATGGGCGTGCGATCCATATCTGATCGCTGGACACGGGAGAAAGGCGCGGGGGCTATGGTCCTCGCGCTTTTGTGCATCGTCGCCATTGCGTGGATGCAGCGCGCGGGGTGGCTGGATGGCTTGAATGTCGGCCTGATGGGCGCGGCTGGCGAAGCACGCGATAGTGCTTGGGGCGGGCCTTCCATTGCGCTGATGCGGCTGGTGACGGCGATCGGCGACACGATCGGCAGAATTGCGATATTGGCGGTGGTGTTTCCCCTTTTGTTGTGGTGGCGTCGGCGGGCCGATGCGCTGTGGCTGGCGCTGATGATGGCGGGGGGTACGGCGCTCAACCTGATCCTCAAACAGATATTCGCCGCGCCGCGCCCCGACCTGTTGCCGCATCTCGACATCGTCCAGAGTTACAGCTTTCCGAGCGGCCATGCGGCGGGCAATATGATGTTGTTCGGCGCACTGGCGATGCTGGCCGGGCGGCGCAGCGTCTATTGGGCGGCGGGCGTGATGATCGCACTGATCGGTATCAGCCGGGTGTGGCTGGGCGTGCATTGGCCGAGTGACGTGATGGCGGGTTGGGTCACCGGGTTCGGCTGGCTGCTGCTGTGCCGGGTGTGGTTACCAGCGCGGCGAGGGTAGCAGTAAAGCGCGGGCGAGGCTGTCATGCGGTGGCATGCCGTCGGTGGTGATGAAGCCATGAACCCAGAAACTGTCGAATAGCGTCATGGCGGCGATGACGAGCAGCAGCAGGGCTGTGCCTGCGAACAGACGGGGCGCGCCGCGCATCGGCCGGTCAGGCGAGAGGGCGATCAGGATCAGGGGCAGGATCGGCAGGAAATAGCGGCCCTGCGTCCCCTGAATATAGTCGGCACCCAATGGCGTGCCGGTCAGATACATGGCGGTTTCGATCAGCAAGGCGATGCCACCCGCAACAGCCAGCCACCAGAGCCGCTGACCGACGCCGAAACGCGCGCCTGTGCCAGTTGCGATGCCTGTGCCGAGCATGAGCAGGGCAAGCGGATAGGCGAGCAGCGGCAGCAGGATGGCGTTCCAGCCGAAGCGTCCGACGATCTGGAGGGCATAGACGGGCGCGCGTTCGGTCACGCTGGAGACGAGGATGCGGACATAGGCTAACGGATCGTGCAGGATGACGGCCAGTTGGTCGGCGAGCGGGGCGGTCATCATCGTCTCGCCGGTGCGGCGCGACTGGATATGGTAAAGCGCCTGACTGCCGCCGGACAATGTCATCCACAAGATGAAGCCGATGGCCCCCACCAACATCGCCCCGATCAGCAGCCATGGCCGATAGTCGCGCCGGTCCTGCGGCCAGCGCAGGCCTGCCGCCATGATGGGGAGATAGACGCCTTTGGCGAGGGCCAGAAGCGGGGCAGTGACGAACAATCCGGCGGCGCGGGCGGGGCTTGCGCCCATGAAGCCGATCCGCAGCGCCAGGGCGAGGCCGAGAAAGCCGAGGCCATTGATGACCGCATCGGGCGAGAGTGATCCGGTCTGATAGGCGAAAGTCGGGAGCAGCGCGGTCGCGAGCAGGGCATTGCGGCCGAAGGGCAGGCATTGCAGCGCGGCGATCAGCAGCAACAGGCCGGTCGCTGCATTGACGAGGCGACCGACATAGAAGGCAGCGCGCCGCGACAGGTCGAGCGCTTCGCCCAGATACAGGCCGACTGCACCGGGGGCGTAGAGAGTGGGCGCGTAGCTCGCAACATTGGGAAAGTCGGCGAAGGCAGTGCCGGGCCGCTGCGCATCCGCATCGTCACTCCGTTCCAGCGTGGCGCGATCGAAGCGGCGCAACGTGGGCGGAACATCGGTGGGGAAATCGACGGCGTGAAAGTCCACGGCGGCGCGCGGCAAGGTCGCGCCGATCAGATCGCCGCGCTGTTCGGTCAGGACGCGGCCTTCCGACAGCAGTAGCGCCTTCATATAATGCTGATTTTCGTCGGGCGCCTGGAAGGGGGGCGTGATCAGCGTGCAGAAGAGCGTGGCGATGGCGATAGCCGCCAGCAACAGCCTTTCCAGCCCGCTCCATGGCGCGGCCAGCAGCATGTCGGCGCTACGGGCACCCGTTCTAGTCCTGATCCGTTCGCTTCGCATCGCCGCCGCACTTTACCCTATGACCGCGATGCTAAAGCCCAGCCCTTAATATTTCCCGTCCGTAACTCAATTTTGCTGGGGTTGCCTTAGCCGTCCTCTTCGACCGCCCGCTTGATCGGCGGGTGCAGCCGCAACCGGGTCACGCGCCGTCCGTCGCTGGCGAGGATTTCGAGTTTCCAGCCGCTTTGGTCGTGCATCAATATTTCGCCGGGTTCAGGCACGCGGCCCGCGATGACGAAGGCGAGACCGCCCAGCGTATCGACATCCTCGTCGATATCGCCCAGCTTCTCGTCGATTTCCTCGGCAACGTCCTCCAGTTCGGCGCGGGCATCGGCTTCCCACAGACCGTCTTCCAGCGGGACCAGCATCGCTTCAGGGGCATCGTCATGCTCATCCTCGACCTCGCCGACGATTTCCTCGACCAGATCCTCGAAGGTCAACAGCCCCTCGGTGCCCGAATATTCGTCCAGCACGATAGCAAGATGGGTACGCTTGGCGCGCATTTCGGCTAGCAGGTCAAGCGCGCCCATGCTTTCAGGCACATAGAGCGGCTGACGGATCAGCGGTTCGAGCGTGTCGGGCACGGGGTCTTTGCCCGCCAATATGGCGAAGGCGTCGCGGATATGGACCATGCCAACGATGGTATCGAGCGTGTCGCGATAGACCGGGATGCGGCTATGGCCCGCTTCGGCGAACAGCGCGGCGAGATCGGCGAAACTTGCTTTCTCCTCGATCGCGATGATGTCGGCGCGGGGCACGGCGACGTCATCGACCGTATGTTCGGAAAAATGGAGGAGGTTGCGGACCATCTGCCGCTCGATCGCCGACAGGTCGCCCTTGGTCGGCGGCGCTGCGCCGACTTCCTCGCTATCCTCGTCATATTCGTCGAGCGCCTCTTCCAGTTCCTGTCGCAGGCTGGTGGATTCGCCATCGCCGAACAGAAGCGACTTGATGCCGCTCCATAAGCCGCCGTCGTTACTACTGTCCGATTCCTTGGAACCGTTGCCGTCCTTCGGGCTGCCCTCAGCCATAGTTAGTCCTAATCCCCTGTCATCATGCGATCCCCATAGGGATCCGGAAGTCCGAGACTGGCCAGCGCGGCGATTTCCAACGCTTCCATGGCCTGCGCCTCATTGTCGTCCATATGATCATATCCGAGCAAATGAAAAGTCCCGTGTATCATCAAATGCACGGCATGATCGGCGATGGAGATGCCCTTGTCGGCCGCTTCGGTGGCGCAGATCCCCTCGGCCAGCACGATGTCGCCGAGCAGGACTTCGCCATCGTCGGTGTTGGCGGTGCCCTGCAACAGGTCGGCCTGCACCATCGGAAAGGACAGGACGTTGGTCGGCTTGTCCTTGTCGCGATAGGCGCGGTTCAACTCATGCACTTCGGCGTCGCTGGTCAGCTTGACCGCGATTTCATACAGCGCCTGATCGGTCGCGAAGGCCGCATAGGGGCTGTGGGCGATGGCGGCGGCGACGGCGCTTTGGGCAAGTTGTTCCCAGTCCGCACCGGGCCAGCCATCTTCGTGGAGGAGAGCGACTTCAATCATGATATGCCTTGCTTTCCGTTCGGGCTGAGCGAAGTCGAAGCCCGTGCCAGAGCGAAGCGAAGGCGCCTCGCTCTGCTCGGCCGGGCATTTCGACTTCGCTCAGTGCGAACGGACGAGTATGTCGTTTACGCATCCGGCCCCTCATAGGCCTGGACGATGCGCCCGACGACGGGATGGCGGACGACGTCGCCGATGCCGAAGGGCACCATCGCGATCCCTTCGACTCCATCCAGACGCGCGACCGCATCGGCGAGGCCCGATGCGCCGGGCTGCGGCAGATCGACTTGCTTGGGATCGCCGCAGACGACCATGCGGCTGCCTTCACCGAAACGGGTGAGGAACATCTTCATCTGCGCGATGGTGGTGTTCTGCGCTTCGTCCAGCACGATGAAGGCGTTGGCAAGGGTGCGGCCGCGCATGAAGGCGAGCGGTGCGATTTCGATCTCGCCGCTGGCGATGCGTCGTTCGACCTGCTCGGCGGGGAGCGTGTCATAGAGCGCGTCGTAGATCGGACGGAGATAGGGATCGACCTTCTCCTTCATGTCGCCGGGCAGGAAGCCGAGCCGCTCGCCCGCCTCGACCGCGGGGCGCGACAGGATCAGCTTGTCCACCGTGCCGGTGATAAGCTGGCTGACCGCCTGCGCGACAGCGAGATAGGTCTTGCCGGTGCCTGCTGGCCCCAGGGCGAAGATGATGTCGTTGCGGTTCAGCGCCTCCATATAGGTGACCTGGGTGGCCGAGCGCGGGACGATCGTCTTCTTGCGGGTGCGGATCATCACCGTGGGCGGTTCGGCGACATCATGGCGGATGATGCCGTCCAACGTCGGTTCGGACGACATGGCGATGACGGCCTCGACTGCGCCGGTGTCGATCTGCTGCCCCGCGACGATGCGGTTGTAGAGGCCGGTCATGACGTCGCGCGCGCGAGCGGCGGCCTGCGCCTCGCCTTCGATCTGCAGCTTGTTGCCGCGCGCGGCGATGTAGACGCCCAGCCGATTTTCGATCGCAACCAGATTGCGGTCATATTGGCCAAACAACGTGCCGAGCAGATGCGGCTTGTCGAAGGTGACTTCGAGTTTTGCCCGTTCGGTGACTTCGCTGCGATGGTGGGGGTTCGGTTTCTTGCCCATGGTCAGCCTCCCTTGCTCGTCATGCATCTCTTGAAGATCCGCCACAGCGGTCGATCGGAGAGATGGCGTCCCGCCCATGCGGGAATGACGAGGCTTTGGTTCAAGCGGCTTTCCTCCTGCTATACTCGCCGGCCAGACTATTGGGACCGGCGCTGATGATATCGACTTCGATAAGGTCGCCGATCGCACTATCGGGCGCGGTGACGTGGACGGACTGGAGCCAGGGCGTTTTGCCGATCAACTGACCGGGATAACGGCCTTTGCGCTCCAGCAAGATATCAGTGCGGCGACCCACGGTGGCGCTGTTGAACGCAACCTGATGCCGGTTGATCGCGGCCTGGAGCCGGGCAAGGCGTTCGTCCATGACGGCAGCGGGAATCTGCCCGTCCATGTCGGCGGCCGGGGTGCCGGGGCGGGGGCTATATTTGAACGAATAGCATTGGGCATAGCCGACCGCATCGACGATGCGGAGCGTATCTTCGAACTCCGCGTCGGTTTCGCCGGGGAAGCCGACGATGAAGTCACCCGACAGGGCAATGTCGGGCCGCACCGCACGAACCCGGTCGAGGAGGCGCAGATAGCTCGCCACATCATGGCTGCGGTTCATGGCCTTGAGGATGCGGTCATTGCCCGACTGTACCGGCAGATGGAGGAAGGGCATTAGCTTTGCGCAATCGCCATGGGCGGCGATCAGGCCGTCGCTCATGTCGTTGGGGTGGCTGGTCGTGTAGCGGATACGATGGAGACCGGGCAGCTCGGCCAGTCCGCGCACCAGCCCGTCCATGCCCTGCATCCGGCCTTTGTCATCCTCGCCCGACCAGGCGTTGACGTTTTGACCCAACAGGGTGATTTCCTTCACGCCGCCATCGACCAGCGCCTTGGCTTCGTCAAGGATGGCGGTCCATGACCGGCTGATCTCCGCGCCGCGGGTGTAGGGCACGACGCAATAGGTGCAGAATTTGTCGCACCCTTCCATGATCGTCAGGAAGGCGGTGGGGCGCGCCTGCTTGGTGCGGGCGGGCAGCGCGCCGAATTTGGAGGCGGCGGGCATGTCGGTATCGACGGCCTCTTCCCCGCGTCCGGCCTTTTCGATCAGGTCGGGCAGGCGGTGATAGGCTTGCGGGCCGACGACGATGTCGACGGTCTTGGCCCGGCGGCTGATCTCGCTGCCTTCGGCTTGCGCGACGCAGCCTGCGACCGCGATCATCGGGCGGGTACCATCTTCGCGGGTCATGCGGCCGATGTCGGAATAGACCTTGTCCACCGCCTTTTCGCGGATGTGGCAGGTGTTGAGGATAACCAGATCGGCATCCGTCCCGTCCGCCGCCGCCGTCATTCCCTGCGCGCCAAGCATCTCGGCCATGCGCTCGCCATCATAGACGTTCATCTGGCAACCGAAGGATTTGACGTGGAAGGTGGCAGGCGCTTTGGGGGCATCGGTACGATTCATGGCCACTAGCTATATAGAGGGCGGGACAGAAGCGAAAGGGCGCTGGTGCAGGGCGATACTTGCGGCGATCGCCTCGCGTGCGGTTGCCGCGATCACTTTGCGATCGGCGCAGCTTGCTGGGTCGAAGGGCGACAGGAAGCGGAGCGTCACGACGAGCGGTCCCTTGCGACCCAATATACGCCAGGCGTTGGTGCCAGCGGGTTCGTCGCCATGCCAGGCGATCTCACCGGTCGCTGCGCCATAGTCGATATGCACCGGCTGGATCAGCACGGCGCGGGGCGGAGGGATGAGGACGGCGAGCAGCGAGGGTTTGAACGGCAGCAGGCCGCTGCCGTCGCTGGTGGTGCCTTCGGGGAAGAGCGCGACCGGCTGATGCCCTTGCATCGCGGCGCGCAGCGCATCGAGTTGATGGGACAGAGCGCCGCGCCGTCCGCGGGCGACGAACAGCGTGTTGTTCTGGGCTGCGAGCCAGCCGATCACCGGCCAGCGCGCGATGCCGTCATGCGCGACGAAGGCCGCGCCGGTGTTGCCGCCGAGTGCCAATATGTCGATCCAACTGACATGATTGGCGAGCAGAACCATGTCCCCATCATGCGGCTGCCCCGCGTGCTCCACGCGCGCACCGATTGCGCGCGCCGCCAGCGCCAGGAAGCGGCGCGGCCAGGGCGACCGTTGCCTAGCCAGCTTCCAGAGCAGATGGGGGATAAGACAGGCAAGCAGGCTGGCGACCAGCGCTGCGATGCGGACCGTGCGGCGGACAGGCGCCAGCGTCAGTTCTTCCGTTCCAGGGCTACGCCGTACAGTTCCATGCGATGGTCGACCAGGCGGAAGCCGAGCTTCTCGGCAATCTGCTTTTGCAGCTGCTCCAGTTCGGGGTCGACAAATTCGATGACATTGCCGGTCTCGACATCAATCAGATGGTCATGATGCGATTCCGGTGCCGCTTCATAGCGGGCGCGGCCGTCGCCAAAGTCATGGCGTTCCAAGATGCCCGCTTCCTCGAACAGGCGGACGGTGCGGTAGACGGTGGCGATCGAGATGCCCGGATCGATCATCGCGGAGCGTTTATGCAGTTCCTCGACATCGGGATGGTCCATGGCGTCGCTCAACACCTGAGCGATCACGCGCCGTTGTTCGGTGATGCGAAGGCCTTTTTCATGGCATAGGGCTTCGACGTCGATCTTGCGGTTCATGAAGGCTCGCTCAAATGGAAAGTCCGGGGAAAGACCCATTGCCTAGCGGCTTTTACGCGGACAGGAAAGGCCAGATACAGGAAAGGGGCGCATCGTCGATGCGCCCCTGGCTTCCCTTATTCATGCCGGCAAAGACTTACTTTGCGACGCGGGTGGTCCGGCGGCGCTTGGTGCCCAGGCCGATCTTCTTCGCCAGATTGCGGCGCTGTTCGGCATAGTTGGGGGCGACCATGGGATAGTCGGCCGGCAGACCCCACTTGGCGCGGTAATCATCCGGGGTCATCTGATAATGGGTCATCAGATGGCGCTTGAGCATCTTGAGCTTCTTGCCATCTTCCAGACAGATGATGAAGTCAGGCTTGATCGAAGAGCGAACCGAGACGGCAGGCTCCGGCTTGACTTCAGGCGCGGCGACCGGCTCGTTGAGCGCCGACAATGCACCATGTACATTCTGGATCAGCGTAGCGACGTCGGAGACGGCAACGCTATTGTTGGAGACATGTGCGGCGACGATGTCGGACGTCAAAGTAATGAGCAGTTCGCTCTGTGCCGATTCGGTTTCCATTTTTCTATTTCCTACGAAGGCTTTTTATAATGCGACCCGCCGGTGGAAATGGATTTCTGCAGCGGTAGGTTTCCGCTAGACGGTATAGCCTCATTTCGCAAGGGGCTATTGGGTCATATCCGCATGTCAATACGAAAGCTCAGAGCATCATGAAGTTGTCCATCATTGCCGCGATAGTAACCGGGGCGACGATGCACATATTCGAAGCCGGTTTTTTCGTATAGTTTTATGGCGTTATTTGAAGCGCGTACTTCCAGGTTCATCGATGTGATGCCCCTACGGCGCGCACGCATCAAACTGTCGCGCAACAGCGCTTCGCCAACACCGCGACCGCGCCACGGCGGGTCAACCGCGAGTAGTAACAGTTCGCATTCGTCCAATACGGATCGCACCAGAGCAAAGCCTAACGGGGCCGCATCAATCCGCGCGACTGTTAACCAAGTGCCTGGCATTAACATGACGCCTGCGAGTTGTGCAGAGGTCCACGCCTCCCCGAAAACCGGATCGAAGGCGACGTCCATGACCGTCATGGCGTCGGCAATGGCGTTGCGTTCGCCTTCATCATAGCTGTCGAAGATCAGCTCTGGCATCATGATGCTGCGCGCTCCGCGATCGTCTTGGCATCGGCGCCCCGGCCATAGAGGGGCGTCGACGGCAGGGGGTGCAGGTCGGCGATCAACGGATAGTCGGCCGCATCGGGATAAAGGGTCAGCGCCGCACCTGCGCCGCGTGCGGTGACCAAGGCCTCGGCCCCCGTGCCATAGATGACGGGCGCGCTGATCTGATCCGCGAGGAGGGCGATGGGCGTGGATTGGACCGGGCCGGTCGCGGTCATGCCGTCGCTGGTGAAGGGTTGCCAGAAAAGCTCGCCATGACCGCCGGTGATGGTGACGATGACCGGATCGTCGCCCTGATGCCGTCGCGCGGCACTGGCGGCGATGATCGATGGTGCGCTGTAGCCATGGAGCGGTAGCGCCCAGGCGAGGGCGAGTGCGCGGGCGGCGGCGATGCCGATGCGGACGCCAGTGAAACTGCCCGGTCCCACATCGACTGCGATGGCGTCGGCGCGTCCGCCGTCGGGCAAGGCGGCGATGGCCGGCAGCAAGGCTTCGGCATGGCCGCGCCCGACGATTTCATGATGGCGGCCGATGAGCGCGCCGTCTTCCAGCAACGCCACGGACAAGGCCTGTGTCGCAGTGTCGATCACCAGCAGGCGCAAAGGATACTCCCTTTAGGCTCCGCAAAAGAGCGGATTCGCCTAGCGGTTAGTCGATCAGTCGCGTTTTGCCAAATCACATGCGCGGTTCAGACCGCGCGGACTTCCGTGACTTCGGGAACATAATGTTTGAGCAATTGCTCGATCCCGTTCTTGAGCGTCGCGGTGGACGAGGGACAACCAGCGCAGGCACCCTGCATCTTGAGATAGACGGTGCCCTTGTCGAAGCCGCGATAGATGATGTCGCCGCCGTCATTGGCGACGGCCGGGCGCACGCGCGTATCGATGAGCTCGCGGATCTGTTCGACGATTTCGGCATCCGCCGGATCATCGCCAAAGCTGCCCTCATCGCCGGGCACGCTGATTTCGGCAGCGGAGCCAGCCTTGAAGAGCGGCATGTTGGCGGAAAAATGTTCGAGCAGGGTCGCGAGAATATCCGGCTTTACATCAGACCATTCGGAACCCGGCGCGATCGTGACGGAAATGAAGTCGCTGCCGAAAAAGACGCCGGTCACATCGCCCAAGCCGAACAGCGCGTCGGCGAGCGGCGAAGCTTCGGCTTCCTCCGGCGTCGCGAAATCGCGGGTGCCCGCGCCCATGACGGTGCGGCCGGGGAGGAATTTGATGGTCGCCGGGTTGGGCGTCAGTTCGGTCTCGATCAGCATGGACGCTATGTGGAGGCAAGCAGGCTCAAGATCAAGCGGCGGGGAACTTCGTTGGCTGCCGTCGATTGATTGGGGGAAGCAATTGGAGAGCCCATATGAGCACCGAATCCGAAATCCGCGACCGTTTCTGGAGCGATTTGGCAAGCAGCCCGTTTGTGATGATCGGTTTGCAGAACAGCCATGAGCATAGCCTGCCGATGACGGCGCAGCTCGATCCCGATGCCAATCACTGCTTCTGGTTCTACACCAGCCGCGACAATCGGCTGGCCCCCGGCGGCCCCGCGATGGCGCAATATGCCGCCAAGGATCATGACCTGTTCGCCTGCATCGACGGGACATTGACCGAAGAGACGGATGCGGCGGTCATCGATCGTTATTGGTCCAAGCAGGTCGAGGCCTGGTATCCGGGCGGGCGGAATGATCCCAACCTACTTATGCTGCGCTTTGATCTGGGCACGGCGGAAATCTGGCGTGCGGATATGTCGCTGACGGGCGTGTTCAAGATGATGTTCGGCGGCGATGTGCGCGATGAGATGAAGACCAAGCATGTCGAAATAACGCTCTGAGCCTTTTCACCTAAAGAAATGAGCGGCCGCGACAGGATGTTGCGGCCGCTTGCTTTTTGTCTGCGCCTTCGCCATATGCGTTGCAGCGCAGCAGAGGGACCATTTTGGCCCCACAGCGATTGGCAGCGTGATCGTCCGCAAACCTATGGTGGCTGAAGCAGTCACAAAGGGCTCACGGACCGGCCAATGAGAGTCTGCGTCAAGCTTGAGGCTTCCCTTTTCACGCGGGTCGTTTCGTAACCCGCCTTAGCGCCCTTGCTGCGTCCGCAGATCAGGTTGGCGCATGGCCCACTTGTGAGTTTACACATGGAATTCAATGACTTTGGTCTGGCTGAGCCGATCATGAAGGCGCTCGCCTCCAAAAATTACGTTACCCCGACTCCGATCCAGCAAAAAGCCATTCCGGCGCTGCTGGACGGCAAGGATCTTTGCGGCATCGCGCAGACCGGCACCGGCAAGACCGCGGCGTTCGCGCTGCCTAGCCTCGATTATTTCGCGCGCAACCCCAAGGTGACGCCACTCAAGGGCTGCCGGATGCTCGTGCTGGCACCGACCCGCGAACTAGCGGCGCAGATCGCGCAGAGCTTCCGCGACTATGGCCGTTTCCTCAAGCTGAGCGTCGAAACCGTGTTCGGCGGCGTGCCGATCAACAAGCAAATCCGCGTGCTGGCCGGTGGCGTCGACATCGTCGTCGCAACGCCTGGCCGCCTGCTCGACCTGATCGACCAGCGCGCCTTGACCATCAAGGACACGGAAATCTTCGTTCTCGACGAAGCCGACCAGATGATGGACATGGGCTTCATCCAGCCGTTGAAGCGCGTCGCCAAGATGCTGCCGCGCGAACGGCAGAATCTGTTCTTCTCGGCCACCATGCCCAAGGAAATCGAAGCGCTTGCTGCCCAGTTCCTCAACGATCCGGTCAAGGTCAGCGTCGCGCCGCAATCGACCACGGCGGAACGTGTGCGTCAGCGCGCGATCTTCGTGAACCAGGCGGAAAAGCAAGCGCTGCTCCACCTGATGCTTAAGAGCGAAGAGATTGATCGCGCCCTGATCTTCACCCGCACCAAACATGGTGCCGACCGTGTCGTGCGTTTCCTGGAAGGCGCCGGGATCGATGCTTTCGCGATCCATGGCAATAAGAGCCAGGGCCAGCGCACCACGGCCTTGCAGGCTTTCCGCCAGGGCAAGGTGAAGCTGCTGGTTGCGACCGATATCGCTGCGCGCGGCATCGACGTGTCGGGCGTGTCCCACGTCATCAACTTCGAAATCCCCAATGTGGCGGAACAATATGTCCACCGCATCGGCCGCACCGCGCGCGCCGGGGCGGAGGGCATCGCGATCAGCTTCGTGGCGGATGACGAACGGCCTTTCCTCAAGGCGATCGAAAAGACGACCCGCGTAAAGCTGGAAATCGAAGCGCTGCCGGAGAATTTCATGGAAGCGGTGCGCAACATGCCCAAGCCCGCCGCCCCGAAAAAGGGTCCGAGCCAGTCGCCCCAGCAGCAGGCGCGTCGGGCCGATGGTCAGCGCAAATATCAGGACGGCCAGAAGCAGTCGCGCGGCATCCCGGATCGGGCCCATCGTCCCGACTCCGAGGGTGGCGAGAAGCGTCCCTTCCGTCGTCGTCGCAGCGGCGGCCCGGTCGGCGCACACAAGGGCGCCGTCCAGCGCACCGGCGCACCGCGCGTATAAAATAGGATCGAGCGTGCCGGGACAGGGTTCCGGCGCGCTCCACCCGATGGGGGCAACAGTCTCCCGTCCTGACGATGATTGTCAGTGGCCATTCAGGAAAGTGCCGCTAGGCTAATAGGCCTATGCATTTTTTCCCCCGCCGGTCGGCCACTTCGCTCTCTGTTCTCGCCCTGTTGCTGTCGGTCTCGTCCGTGCCGCTTGTCGCACAGACGCAATCACCGACCGCCCTTGCCAAGACAGGCGCTGCGCAGGCGCAGACGCGCCCCTGGCTCTATGAAAATAGCGATGTGCCGATCGATGCCGCCTGGCAATTCGGTACGCTGTCCAACGGGTTGCGCTACGCCATCCGGCGCAATGGCGTGCCGCCGGGTCAGGTGTCGGTGCGGTTGCGGATCGATGCCGGTTCCTTGATGGAGCGGCCCGATGAAATGGGATATGCCCATTATATGGAGCATCTGACGATGCGTGGGTCGCGCCATGTGCCGGACGGCGAATCCAAACGTATCTGGCAGCGTTTGGGTGTGACCTTCGGCAGCGACAGCAACGCCGTCACGTCGCCGACGGGCACAACCTACGCGCTCGACTTGCCCCAAGCCACACAGGCAAGCCTGAACGAAAGTCTGAAAATTCTTTCGGGCATGATGGCTGATCCCAACATCGTTGATAGCGCCATCGCCGCCGAGCGCGCGGTGGTATTGGCCGAGCGGCGGGAAAGCGAGGGCACCCAGATGCGGGTATCGGATGCCAGTCGCCAGCATTTCTTCGCCGGACAGCCTCTGGCCGATCATTCGCCCATCGGCACTGTCGCCACTCTGAACGCCGCGACAGCCAAGGCGATGGCTGCCTTTCACCAGCGCTGGTATCGCCCTGAAAATACGGTGCTTGCGATAGCGGGCGACATCGACCCCGCGCAGGCCGAGCAGTTGATCCGCGACAATTTCGCGGATTGGAGCGCAACGGGCAAGGGCGCGGCCATTCCCGACTTCGGCAAGCCCGATCCAAAAAGTCCGGCGACGCGGGTGCTGATCGAACCCGGCACGCCGGTCGGCCTGACGGCGGCCTGGCTGCGTCCGTGGAAGCCGCGGGCCGACACGATCCTGTATAATCAGGACAAGCTGACCGACATGTTGGCGCTGCAGATCATCAGTCGCCGGTTGGAACAGGCGGCGCGGGCCGGGGGCAGCTTCCTGCAAGCAAGTGTCGAGCAGCAGGATGTCAGCCGTTCGGCGGACGGCACCTTTATGTCGATCATTCCTGCCAATGATGATTGGGAAAAGGCGCTGGCCGATGTCCGCGCCATCGTGGAAGACGCCAAGGCCAGCCCGCCCAGCCAGCTGGAGATCGACCGCGAATATGCGCAGATGGATACGGCGCTGTCGATCCAGGTCGAAAATGCCGATACCGAGGCGAGCGCCAGGCAGGCGAGCGATCTGGTTAGCGCCGTGGACATTCGCGAGACAACCGTCAGTCCGCAGGCCGCCGTGGATATCTTCCGCGCCGGTAAGCCCGCCATGACACCGCAGAAGATATTGGATTCCACGCGGCGGTTGTTTTCCGCCGACGTCTTCCGCGCCCTGCTGGTGACCGGCAAGGTGGAGGCGGGCACGGATACTCGTCTCGCCGCGGCCGTTGCCGCCCCGGTCAAGGCGGCGACCAATGTCCGGCTCGCTGAAAAGCCCGTGACGATGGATGACCTGCCTGCGCTTGGCGCACCTGCAACGGTCGTGTCGCGCACGGCCACTGGTCTGCCGGGTATGGAGAGCATCACTTTTTCCAACGGTGTGAAGCTGACCCTGTTCGCCAATGATGCCGAAACGGAAAAGGTGCGGATCAACGTCCGCTTCGGTCATGGCCAGCAGAGTTTTTCGCCGACCAAGCCGGTGGCGAGTTGGGCGGGCGGCTATGCGCTCGTCGCCAGCGGCATCGGCAAGCTGGGCCAGCGCGAGCTGGACGAACTGACCAATGGCCGCCGCATGGGCATGGAGTTCGGCATCGACGATGATGCGTTCGAATTGCAGGCAGTGACCCGGCCAGCGGATTATCGCGACCAGTTGCGTCTGTTTGCGACCAAGCTGGCAGCGCCCGGCTGGGATCCAGCGCCGATCGAGCGGGTGAAGACCGGCGCGATTTTGGCTTATGATGCCATGTCGCAATCGGCTGACGCGGTGTTGGGGCGCGATCTCAACTGGTTGCTGCATGACAAGGATGTGCGGTTCCGCACGCCTTCGCGCGAAGAGATCGCCGCGCTGACGCCGCAGGCTTTTCGCGCCGTGTGGGAGCCGGTGCTGGCATCGGGGCCGATCGAGGTGCAAATATTCGGCGATGTGAAGGCGGAGGAGGCGGTCCAGGCGGTTGCCGCGACCTTTGGCGCTTTGGCACCGCGATCCGATACGCCCGCGCCTGCGGCCAATCGCGCGATGCGCTTCCCCGCGCCCGTCAAGGAGCCGGTAGTGTTGCGGCACAAGGGCGACAAGGAGCAGGCGGCGGCCGTGTTGGCCTGGCCGACGGCAGGCGGCTTCACGCTGCAAAAGGAAGCGCGCCAGTTGGAGATACTGACCCAGATATTCAACGACCGCCTGTTCGACCGGCTGCGGTCGGCCGAGGGGGCTGCCTATTCGCCGAGCGTCCAGAATAACTGGCCTTTCTCCTATGATGCGGGCGGCTATATATTGGTGACCAGTCAGGTCCGGCCCGATCGCGTCGCCTATTTCTATGACGTCGTCAAAAGCACCGCCGCCGATCTGGTGAAAAATCCGGTCAGCGAGGATGAATTGCAGCGGGCCGTCGCGCCCATGCGGCAATTGCTGACGCGCGCCAGCACCGGCAATGCTTTCTGGATGAACCAGATGGAGGGCGCGACTCATGATCCGCGCTATGTCGAGGCGATGCAGCGGATGGGCCAGGACATGCTGACCGTGACCGCGCCGCAGTTGCAGGTATTGGCGGCTAAGTATCTGGTGCCGGGCAAAAGCTGGTCAGCGGTCGTCCTGCCCGAAGGCGTGGCGGCGAAATAAAGGGGCTGCCGCTGATTTTCCTTGCGGTTTTGCCCAGTCCGTCGATAGCCGCGCGCTGGTATATACGGCTTGGGACAGGATGACGTGAGCCTTCGGATCATTCTTTCGGTCGAAGCGCTCGAACCCCGGCTGTCGGGTATCGGGCGCTATAGCTGGGAATTGGCGCAGCGCCTTCCGCCTCTGGACGGGGTGGATAGCGTCCGATTCTATCGCAATGGCGAATGGATCGCTGATCCCGCTGCCCTGCTTTTGGATATTCAGGTCGGCCAGCGTCGCAACAAGGTGCAACGCTGGCTACGCAAGCATAGCAAATGGGCGCAGAATTTGCGCGACGCCACGGTCATGCGAACGCACCTTTTCCACGGCCCGAATTATTTTCTGCCACCGGGCGGGGAGGGGGGCGTGATCACCGTCCATGACCTGTCCATCTTCCGCTATCCCGAAACCCACCCGGCCGAGCGATTGCGACAGTTTGAGCGCTATTTTCGGCTTTCGGTCGAACGGGCGGGGCATATCATCACGGATTGCGAGACGACGCGGGCGGAAGTGGCGGACTTTCTCTCGATCGATCCGGCACTTGTGACGGCGGTGCCGCTGGCGGCCAGTCCCGACTTTCACCCACGCACGAACGATGCGATCGCGCCCACGCTGGCGCGCTATGACCTGCAGTCGCAGGGCTATGCCCTGTGCGTTTCCACGGTCGAGCCGCGCAAGCGGATCGCGGAATTGCTGTGCGCCTGGGAGAAATTGCCGCCCGCCGTGCGAAACCGCTGGCCCTTGATGGTGACCGGCGGGGCTGGCTGGCTGAGCGATGCGGTGCAGGCGCGGATGGAAAAGGGCGGGCGCGAGGGATGGGTGCGCTATCTGGGCTTCGTGCCCGACGCCGATTTGCCGCTGCTCTATGCGGGTGCGGCCCTGTTCGTTTATCCCTCGGTCTATGAAGGCTTTGGCCTGCCGCCGGTCGAGGCCATGGCGAGCGGGGTGCCGGTGGTGGTCGCCAATGCGTCTTGCCTGCCCGAAGTTACCGGCGGCGCGGCGATGCTGGTCGCGCCGGAGGATGTCGATGATTTCGCCCGGCGGCTGGAACAGGCCCTGGTCGATGACGGCTGGCGGGCGCAGGCGCGCGCGGACGGATTGCGTGTCGCGGCCCGCTATAGCTGGGATCGTTGTGCGCGCGAAACGGTAGAGGTCTACCGCAAGGTGCGGTGATGGATCAGTTGATCGCGCGGAGCGCCGCGATGATCATCCGTGCCGACAGGGTGGCGGTGGCGGCGGCGCTCAGTTGCGGTCGCGACAGGCTGCGATGGCCCAATCCGAACATGCAGGCCAACACCACTTCCTCCGCGCCCTCCAGCGCTTCGCCCGAAAGATCAGGATTGGCGGCGCAGGCGAAATCGCGAATATACGTACGAAACCGCATGCACATATTCGCAATCGTATCGCCGACGGCGGGGTTGCGGAAACTTTCGGCCAATATGTCGAAGGACAGCGCTTCGTTCTTTTCGTCGATCGTGTGCAGCAGCAATTGTTCGAACGTCTGTTCGATCGACAACAAACCGGCATGTAGCCGTTCGCGCAGGATGGCCATATCGTCGCACCATTCGTCGGCGTCGGCATGGACAAGGGCTTCGATAATGTCTTCCTTGCCCTTGAAGAGCCGATAGATCTGGCCGACCGACACTTGGGCAGCGGCCGCCAGTTCTGCCATTGAGGTCTGGTGGAACCCATGGCTGTCGAACAGGTCACGGGCCGCCGCCAAAATGCGGGCCTTGCCGGATTTCTCTATGTTCACCACGCTCTTGCCATGCTGCACCGCAACCAATTTCTGCTCCCCTGCGATTTTGTCTCTTGAATATCCTGTGGCACGAACCTAATTGCGGGGCAAGCGGAATGAACGTTCATTCCGAATGGATATCTACATCGGAACGGAATTTAGGCGATGCACAAGGGGACATTCATCGGGTTGCTGGCGTGCGCGTCGGCATTGGCGCTGAGCGCGTGCGGGGAAAGCCCGCCGCCCGCGCCCCCGCCACCGGCCGTCGGCGTCGTCACGCTGAAAACCGAGTCGGTGCCGTTGGTGAATGAATTGCCGGGCCGCATCGTGGCTTTGGAAATAGCGGAGGTACGTCCGCAGATCAGTGGCGTCATTCGCCGCCGCCTGTTTACCGAAGGCGCCATGGTGCGCGCGGGGCAGCTGCTGTATGAAATCGAGGACGCGCCCTACCGCGCGGCGCTGGCACAAGCGAAAGGCTCGCTGGCCCGCGCCAACGCAGCGATCCGATCAACGGCGCTACAGGCGCAGCGCTATAAGGATCTTGTCGGCGTGAACGCCGTCAGCCGCCAGGAATATGACAATGCCGATGCGGCAGCGCAGCAAGCGCGTGCCGATGTTGCAGCGCAGCGTGGCGCGGTAGAGGCCGCCCAGGTCAACCAAGGCTTCACCCGCATTAAGGCACCGATTTCGGGCCGGATCGGTCGGTCTCTGTTCACGCCCGGCGCGCTGGTTCAGACCGGCCAGGCCGATCCGCTGGCAACGATCCAGCGCACCGATTCGGTCTATGTCGACATGACGCAGTCCGCCGCTGAGATCATCGACCTTAAACAAGCCATGAAGCGGGGCGGCGTCAGCGAAGCGGACGGCGCGCGCATCCAGTTGCTGCTGCCCAATGGCAGCACCTATCCGATCGAAGGACGGCTGCAATTTTCCGAAGTGTCGGTTGATCCGACATCGGGCGCCGTGACGCTGCGCGCGACCTTCCCCAATCCCGACGGCATGTTGCTGCCGGGCATGTATGTCCGCGCCAAGCTGGTCGAAGGGCAGCAGAGCGAGGCGATATTGGCACCGCAGCAGGGCATCACCCGCGATGCGCGTGGTCGGGCCACGGCGATGGTGCTGGGGAAAGACAATAAGGCCGAGATGCGCCAGGTTCAGGTAGCCCGCGCGGTTGGCGACAAGTGGATCGTCACCAGCGGGTTGAAGCCTGGCGATAAGCTGATCGTGGAAGGGCTGCTCAACCTGCGCCCCGGCACGGTCGTCACGCCCGGCGCACCGCAGCAGGTGACGGCGGCGCCGGGTGCGCCGCAGGGATCAAAGCAGGGCGGGGCGAACTAAGCCATGGCACGCTATTTCATCGACAGACCCATCTTCGCATGGGTCTTGGCCATCGTCATGATGCTGGCGGGCCTGCTTGCGCTTCGCACGCTGCCCGTGGCGCAATTCCCCGAAATTGCCCCGCCTTCGGTCGGCATTTCCACCAGCTATCCCGGCGCGAACGCTCAGACGCTGGAAAGCACGACAACGCAGATCATCGAGCAACAGCTCAAGGGCATCGACAATCTGCGCTACTTCTCCTCCACCAGTGACGGCGCGGGCAATCTGTCCATCACCCTGACCTTCGAGCAGGGGACGGACGCGGACATTGCGCAGGTGCAGGTCCAGAACAAGCTGTCGCAGGCGACACCGCTATTGCCGCAGGAAGTGCAGCAACAAGGGCTGCGCGTCACCAAATCGACGTCCAGCTTCCTGCTCGTCATGGCGGTCTATGCCGATGATGGCATTCATGATCAGCAGGATGCGGGCGATTTCGTCGCCTCGACCCTGCAAGATCCCATCAGCCGTGTAGAAGGCGTAGGCGATACCCAGTTGCTGGGCGCGCAATATGCCATGCGCGTATGGCTCGACCCCTATAAGATGGCCAATCTGGGCGTGACGACCGGCGATGTGAAAGCCGCGATCCAGGCCCAGAATGCCCAGGTTTCCGCTGGCCAGATCGGCGGCACGCCGTCGCCGAAGGGCCAAGCGCTCAACGCCACCATCACCGCCCAGTCGCGCCTGCGGACGCCCGAACAATTCCGCGCGATCCGCCTGCGCAGCAACAGCGACGGCGCGGTCGTGCGTCTGTCGGATGTGGCGCGCGTCGAATTGGGGTCGGAAAATTACAGCTTCGGCGCGAAGTTCAACGGCCATCCAGCGGCCGGTTTCGGTATCAAACTCGCCCCCGGCGCGAACGCGCTCGATACGGTGGAAGGCGTCAAGGAACAGATCAAGGCGCAGTCCAAGAATTTCCCGACCTGGGTCAAATATGATTTTCCGGTCGATAACTCGACCTTCGTGGCCCTCTCGGTCGAACAGGTCATCCATACGCTGATTGAGGCAGTGTTGCTCGTCTTCGTGGTGATGTTCCTCTTCCTCCAGAACTGGCGCGCCACGCTGATCCCGACCATCGCCGTGCCGGTGGTGCTGTTGGGGTCGCTCGCCATCCTGAGCGCGGCCGGTTTCACCATCAACACGCTGACCCTGTTCGGCATGGTGCTGGCGATCGGCCTGCTGGTCGATGACGCGATCGTGGTGGTCGAGAATGTCGAGCGCCTTATCCAGGACGAGGGGCTCAGCCCCAAGGAGGCGGCCAAGAAGTCGATGGACGAGATCAGCGGCGCGCTGATCGGCATCGGTCTGGTCCTGTCGGCGGTGTTCCTGCCGATGGCCTTCTTCGCTGGATCGACCGGCGTCATTTTCCGTCAATTTTCGATCACCATCGTCTCTTCAATGATCCTGTCGGTGCTGGTCGCGTTGATCCTGACGCCAGCCTTGTGCGCCACGATCCTGAAGCCTGCGAAGCATGGCCATGCCGACAAGAAGGGCTTTTTCGGTTGGTTCAACCGGACCTTCGACAAGGGCGTGAAGGGCTATGGCCGCAACGTCGAAAAGATCGAGCATCGTTGGGGCCGCAGCATGCTGGTCTATGCCGCGATCGTCGTCGGGATGGTCTTCATATTCCTGCGCTTGCCGAGCGGCTTCCTGCCGGAGGAGGATCAGGGATCGTTGATCAGCCAGGTCTCCTTGCCTGCCGGTTCTTCGCTGGAAGAGACCGAACGCACGCTGGCCAGAGTGCGCGACCATTTCCCCCAGTCGGAAAAGGATAATGTCGCGGCGGTCTTCACCATTTCGGGCTTCGGCTTCGTTGGCCAGGGCCAGAATGTCGGCATCGTCTTTGCCCGGATGAAGGACTGGTCGGAACGCAAGGGTTCGGACAATAGCGTCATGGCGGTTGCCCAGCGCGCGAACATGGCGTTCAGCAAGATTTCGTCGGGCATGGTCATCGCTTTCGTGCCGCCTGCTGTGCAGGAATTGGGCAATGCCTCCGGCTTCGACCTGCAATTGCTCGACAATGCCAATGTCGGTCATGAAAAGCTGTTGGAGGCGCGCAACCAGCTATTGGGCATGGCGATGGCCGACAAGCGGCTGGCGCAGGTGCGTCCGAACGGGTTGGAGGATACGCCGCAGCTCAAACTCAATGTCGATCAGGCCGCGGCGGGCGCGTTGGGCATTGCCCAGGCGGACGTCAACGACACGATCAGCACCAATATGGGCAGCAGCTACGTCAATGATTTCATCGATCGTGACCGGGTGAAGCGTGTGTTCGTGCAGGCCGATGCGCCGTTTCGGACATCGCCCGATGCCATCGGTGCGTTGCATGTGCGGGGCAGCAGTGGCGTCATGGCCCCCTTGTCTTCGTTCGTGACGACCGAATGGACCCAGGGTCCGGCGCGTCTGGAACGCTTCAACGGCGTGCCGTCGATGAACATCATGGGTGCGCCTGCACCTGGCGTCGCAAGCGGCACGGCGATGCAGGCGATGGAAGAACATATCGCCAAATTGCCGCCGGGCATCGGCTATAGCTGGAACGGCATTTCCTATGAGGAACGGACGTCGGGCGGACAGGCAGGCTATGTCTATGCACTGTCGCTGCTGATCGTCTTCCTGTGCCTCGCGGCGCTCTATGAAAGCTGGTCGGTGCCGATCGCGGTCATGCTGGTGGTGCCGTTGGGCGTGCTGGGTGCGGTCATCGCCGCGACGCTGGCGGGCCTCAACAACGACATCTATCTGCAGGTCGGCTTGATCACCACCATCGGCGTGTCGGCCAAGAACGCGATCCTGATCGTGGAGTTCGCCGAAGAGAAGATGCGCGAAGGGCTGTCGCCTGCGGCGGCGGCGCTGGAAGCGGGCAAGCTGCGCCTGCGGCCGATCTTGATGACCAGCTTCGCCTTCATCTTCGGCGTGCTGCCCTTGGCCTTGTCCAACGGGGCGGGCGCAGGCGGTCAGAATGCGATTGGTTGGGCCGTGGTCGGCGGCATGTTGTCGGCGACGGTGCTGGCGATCTTCTTCGTCCCCGTCTTCTTCACCGTCGTGAAGCGGCTGTTCCGCGAACATAAGACTCATGAAGCGGCCGACGACCGGGCAACGCCCGCCGCGCCGCAGGAGGCATGATCATGCATAATCTAAAGGCGCTGGGCGCCATCACCCTGTCGCTGGCGCTCGCCGCGTGCGACATGGCCCCCAAATATGTGCGGCCGCAACTGGCTGTCCCGGCGGCATCGCCGCGGGGACCAGCCTATGGCACCGACAACGGCGCGGCGATCGTTCCGGCCGATACGGCGTGGCGGGATTTCTTCACCGATGCGCGGCTGGCGCGGGTGATCGAGACCGCGCTGGCGAACAACCGTGACTTGCGCATTGCCCTGGCCAATGTCGAACAGGCGCGGGCGCAATATCGGGTGCAGCGGGCTGACCTGTTGCCCGGCGTTTCGGCGGGCGGCACCGCAACCTATCAGGACTCGCCCTTTTCGCTGGCGGGGTCGGGGCGAACCGATTTGTACCAGGCGCAGGTCGGGATTTCCGCCTGGGAAGTCGATCTGTTCGGCCGGGTCCGGAATCTGAGCAAAGCGGCGCAGGAGCAGTATTTCGCCAGCGTCGAAACGCGCAATGCGGCGCAGACCGCGCTGATCGCGGAGACGGCGACTGCCTGGCTTACCATGGCGGCCGATCAGGAACGGTTACGCATCGCGCGCGACCTGGAACAGGCGTTCGGCAAGACGCTGGAACTCAATCGGGCGCGCTTTGCCAAGGGCATCGCGTCCGAACTGGAAGTGCGTCAGGCGCAGACCAGCTATGATGCGGCGCGTTCGACCATTGCCGAAACGACCACCTTGGTCGCGCAGGATCAAAATGCACTGAACCTGCTGGCCGGAACGACCGTGCCTGCGACTGACCTGCCCGAAGGGTTCCCGACGGCGAGCGCGACGATCGAAAATCTGCCAGCCGATATCGCGTCGGACGTGCTGCTGCGCCGCCCGGACATTGCGTCAGCAGAGCATCAATTGCTGAGCGCCAACGCCAATATTGGCGCGGCGCGGGCGGCATTTTTTCCCAATATATCGCTGACGGCGGCATTTGGTTCGCTCAGCCTTGGCCTGTCCAACCTGTTCGGATCGGGGAGCAGCTTCTGGTCGGTAGCGCCGACCGCCTCTTTGCCGATCTTCGACTTCGGGAAGAACAAGGGCAATCTCGCCTATGCCAAGGCGACCTATGACGCGATGCTGGCGACCTATGAGAAGAGCGTGCAGACGGGCTTCCGCGAAGTCGCGGATGCGCTCGCTCGGCGGGGCACGATGGGGCAGCAGCTTGAGGCGCAGACGTCGCAGCGTGATGCGGCGCGGGTTGCCTATACGCTGTCGGAGGCTCGCTTTCGTGCGGGGGTCGATGGCTTCCTGACGACGCTGGATTCGCAGCGGGCGTTGTCGAATGCCGAACAGAGCCTGCTCACTACGCGGCTGACACGCGCCTCCAACATGGTGGAACTCTACCGCGCCATGGGCGGTGGGTTGAAATAATAGCAGCGGGTCAGGTCGGGGATCATCGGGCGGGACAGAATAATCTGTCCAACCGACAGGAATAGCGCCTATGATTAAAGTCATAGTTATTGCGGATATGTAGCAGCGCCCATGACCCCTGACCTCGACGCCATTGTCGGCGATATCATCGCCATGATGGCACAGGCGGATGAGCGTGGTGCCGTCGCATCCTACATCCCCGAACTGGCCAAGGTCGATCCGGCGCAATTCGGCATCGCGATCGCTACCGCCGACGGACGCATGATCACAGGCGGGGATGCCGACATCGGCTTTTCGATCCAGTCGATTTCCAAGGTCTTTGCGCTGACCCTTGCGCTCGGCAAGGTCGGCGATCAGCTATGGCAACGGGTCGGGCGCGAGCCGTCGGGCAATGCCTTCAATTCGATCACCCAGTTGGAGCATGAGCAGGGGATTCCGCGCAATCCCTTCATCAATGCGGGGGCCATCGTGGTGACCGACGTCAATCTCGGCGGGCATGAGCCGCGCGTGGCGATCGGCGAAATGCTGCGCTTCCTGCATTATGTGAGCGGCGACGACAGTATCGCGATCAACGAAGCGGTGGCTGCGTCCGAGACCGCGACGGGGTTCCGCAACGCGGCGCTCGCCAATTATATGCGCGCCTTCGATAATGTGCGCCATCCGGTCGATCTGGTGTTGGGCAGCTATTTTCACCAATGCGCGATCGAGATGACCTGTCGCCAGCTTGCTCTGGCGGGGCGTTTCCTCATGCTGGATGGCCAGCATCCGGGCGGTGGTAGGGTGGTGCCACCCCGCCGGGCGCGGCGGATCAATGCGCTGATGCTGACCTGCGGCCATTATGATGCGTCGGGCGACTTCGCCTTTCGCGTCGGCATTCCCGGCAAGTCGGGCGTGGGCGGCGGCATCATGGCAATCGTGCCCGGCCGCGCCTCGATCGCCGTCTGGTCACCGGGCCTGAACGCCAGCGGCAATAGCCAGATCGGCACGGCGGCGCTGGAGGAACTGGCGCGCCGCACCGGCTGGTCCGTGTTCAGCCCGCCTGTGGTATCGGATTAAGCAGCCTCTTCGTCCGGACGAAGGCGGCGCAGCTTGGGCGCGGTTTCCATTTGCGCCGCTTCCTTGATCCCCATCCGCAGATCTTCGCGGGTCTGGTGGATCGACGCGATCACTGGCCCCATCGCGACGCCCAGATCGACCAGCGCGGTTTCGGCCAGTTGCAGCGAGCTTTCGAGCGTTTCGGGAACGGCATCGCTCGCGCCTGCGCGATAGAGTTGCGCCGCATGATCGGTATCGCGGGCGCGCGCGATGATCGGCAGGTCCGGCACCCAGCCGCGCACCCGCTGGGTCACACGCACCGACAGCACCGGATCGTCCATCGTCAGGATCAGCGCGCGGGCATGACCCAGCCGCAGCTTGTCGAGCATCTCCACGCGCGACACGTCGCCGAACAAGATGGGATAGCCCGCCCGCCGCGCTTCGGCGACGACGTCGGGGTCCGATTCCACGACGATGAAACGCTGCTTATGGGTCTTGAGCAGATCGCACACCATGCGCCCGACCCGGCCAAAGCCGATGACGACCGCCGCCGCTTCGGCATGGTCTTCGGTCGGATCGACGCGATCCTCGCCCAGCGCCATTTCCAGCCGGCGTGCGACATCATGGCCGATGCGCGCCAGCAGCGGCGTGATCGTCAGGCCGATCGCGGTCACGATCTGCCAGAAGGCGGCGGTAGAGGGCAGGATCAGTTGCGCGGCCGCGGCGGTGGACAGCACGATCAACGTGGTTTCCGACGGGCTGGACATTAGCACGCCGACCTCCAACGCAGTGCCCTTTCGCGCGCCGGAGAAATAGAGCAGCGCGGTCGTTACCAGCGTCTTGGCAAAGACAACGCCCACGACCGCCATCACAAGGCTCTGCCAGTTGGCGAGGATGACCCGCAGGTCCAGGCTCATGCCGACGGTGATCAGGAAGACGCCGAGCGCCAGCCCTTTGAACGGAGCGGTCATCACCTCGACCTCGCCATGATAGTCCGTCTCAGCGATTAGCAGGCCCGCGAGCAAGGCACCCACGATCGGCGACAGGCCCGCAAGCGAGGTGGCGAGGCTGGAGACGATGACCACCAATAGGCTAGCCGCCAGGAACACTTCGGGGCTTTTGGTGCGCGCCGCCTGGCTGAAAACATGGGGCAGCAGGAAACGGCCCATCACCAGCATGAAGGCGATGGTGATGCCACCGCGCAGCAGCGTGTCGCCCATGGCACCCCACGCCCCGTCCGGGCTGGCCGCAACGGACGGCGCCAGCGCGCCGAGCATGAAGATGATCGGGACGAGCGCCAGATCCTCGAACAACAGCATCGAAAAAGCGGCCCGGCCGACCGCGCTCTGGGTGCCGACCATCGGCAGCACCACGGCGGTGGACGAAAGCGCGAGCGCCAGGCCGAGGCCGATCGCCCCTGCCGTTGGTTGACCGAGCAGATAAAGGCCCGTCGCGATCAGCACGGCGCTCAGGATCAGTTCCGCCGCGCCGACACCGAATACCTGGGTTCGCATCGTCCATAATCGACGGAAACTCAGTTCCAGCCCGATCGAGAAGAGCAATAATATGACGCCCAACTCGGCAAAGGGCTCGATCGCCTCCTGATTGGAGATCGTCACATGATAGAGCCAGGGATATTGCCCGACGAGCGCACCAAGGCCGTTCGGCCCCACCGCCAGCCCGACCAAGATGAAGCCGATCACCGGGCTGATGCGAAAGCGCGAGAAGCCGGGAATAACCAGCCCCGCAGCGCCGAGAATGACGAGAGAGTCGCTGAAACTGTGAGGATTTATTGCGCCAACCATGCGCGCACCATTGCGCCAAGTCGGCGCAATATCCAGTCTTTTGGTTGAAAAATCGCGATGCAGCGCAGCATTTGCCCTGAACGCAAATGTTGCGCCTAATAGCTTTCGTCACCGCATTGGATTCGTCCGGTGCCGCGATTGTCAACGGTGCAGGCGGGTTTGCCGCCGATGGTCACATCGCCCGATCCCGTCGATACCACCTTCGCGGTCACCTCGGCGGTCAGCGTGACGCTGCCCGGTCCATCATTGGCGATGCTTGCCTGCCGCGCCCGCAGCCCCTCGGCGGCGACCGCCCCAGGTCCATTCACCCGGATATTGGCCACACCCGTCCGACCGCTAAGTGTCGCCCGACCGCCGCCCGCCAGCGCGACGTCGATCCGGTCGAGCGCGACATCGGCCACGCCGACATCGCCATTGCCGCCCAGCACGATCTGGCCCTGCAATCCCTTCATGCGGTCGACCGTCACCGAACCGCCACCGGTCAGAACGATGCGATCGATCATGCCCGTGGACAGGCGCAAGGTTGCCGCGCCGCCGCTCTTCTCGCCCGATCGTGGCCGCGCCATGGTCACGATCAACAGCCGCCCCGACACATCGACCTTCAACCGGTCTAGCGCGCTCTGGTCGCCCTCCGCCCGCGCGGACGCGCCGCTGCCGGTCTTGACGACCACGGTCACGGGCGCATCCACGCGGATCGCATCGAAACTGGTGATGGTAAAGCCGCGCGTCGCGGCCTGAGCGGGCAGGCCCAACGAGGATAGGCCAAGCAGCAGGGGCATCAGCACAAGGGGGCGTGGCAAAATCATCTCCCGGATCATGGTCTATCGGCAAGGAACACAGATCGTTAGCGGTTCCCACCCCCTTGTTCGTCTCACCAGATAGGGCAAGATAGCGCCTGGTTCATAGAGGAGCATCCCGTCATGCGCGCGCTTTTTTCCGCTCTCCCGCTTCTTTCGCTGGCCTTGTCCGCGCCGGTGCTGGCGCAGGGGGATGACGGTGCGGCCTGGTGGGCGCATGTGAAGATATTGGCCGACGATGCCATGGAGGGGCGGGGGACCGGTACGCCGGGCTATGACCGTGCCGCCGACTATGTGATCGGCCAGTTCAAGGCGCTTGGCCTGAAGCCCGCCGGGGTGGACGGGTATAAGCAGCCCGTCGATTTCGTGGAACAGCGAATCCAGTCCGACCGCAGCAGCGCGGCGCTGGTCGGGCCGGAGGGGGAGGCGCCGCTCGCGGTGCCGGGCGATCTCATCTTTTCCGGTGGCGGTGGGCCGGTTCCCGAAAGCATCGACGCGCCGATGGTGTTCGCGGGCTATGGTCTGCATCTGCCGGAAGTCGGCCATGACGATTTTGCCGGACTGGACATCAAGGGCAAGATGGTGGTCGTCCTGTCGGGTGGGCCGACGACGATTTCGGGTGCGCTCAAATCCCATGCCCGGTCGGAGCGGGCGCAATGGCTGGCGGCGCAGGGCGCGGTCGGCATGATCATGCTGGTCACGCCCAAGCAGGTGGAGATACCCTGGACGCGGCGGGTGGCGCTGGCCGGTGCCCCTGCGCTTTATTATCGCGATGCGGCGCTGCGCGAGACGCGGACGCCGTTCCTGGGCGCGCAGCTTGATCCCGCCAAGTCCGCAGCCCTGTTTGCCGGGTCGGGACAGGATTTCGCAATCATCGCTGCTGCCGCCGATGCCTCTGCGCCGGTCGCGTCCTTCCCGTTGGCGTTACGCCTAAAGGCGCAGGTTGCTGCAACCCGGCGCGACCTGTCTTCGCCCAATCTGGTCGCGGTTCTGCCCGGCAGCGACCCCGCATTGCGCAACGATTATGTCGTCATGTCCGCACATCTCGACGGCTATGGCATCGGCACGCCGATGAAAGGCGATGCCATCTACAACGGCGCGTTCGACAATGCGTCGGGCGTAGCCAGCCTGCTGGAAATCGCCAAGGCTCTCAAGGCGAGCAAGGTGAAGCCCAAGCGGTCGATCCTTTTCGCCATCGTCACGGCCGAAGAAAAAGGCCTGCTTGGATCACGCTATTTCGCGCGGCGACCGACCGTGCCGCAGAAGAGCATCGTCGCGAACCTTAATTTCGACATGGCGCTGCCCATCTTCCCGCTGACCAGCGTGACGCCGGTCGGCTATGACCAAAGCTCGCTGGCTGGCGTAGCGCAGGCGGTGAGCGCGGCGATGAACCTGCCGATCACGCCCGATCCTTTCCCCGATCGCAACGTCTTCATCCGCTCCGACCAATATGCCTTCATCCGCGAAGGCATCCCCGCGCTCTTTTTCAAATATGGTTTCAAGGCGGGCACGCCCGAAGCCGAAACGGAAAAAGCCTGGCGTGCGAACCTCTATCATTCGCCGTTCGATGATGTGGACCAGCCGGTGATGCCTGCTGAAACGGCGAAACTGAACGCCTATGTGACGGCGGTAACCTTGCAGGTGGCGAACGCGGCGGAGCGACCGACGTGGAATGAGGACAGCTTCTTCAAGCGGTTTGAGAAATAGGGCGCTGGGGGGATGACCTCCCCCCAGCGATAGACTTTACTTCTGGAAACCGGCGATGATCTTGAGTTCGACTGCGTCGCCGACGACGGGCACGGCATAGCCGAGACCAAAATCGCTGCGCTTGATCGAGCCGGTGGCGACGAAACCGACATTTTCCTGCTTGTTCATGGGGTTAGTGCCCGCGCCGTAAAATTCGGCGTCCAGCGTTACGGGCTTGGTGATGCCCTTGATGGTCAGATTGCCGGTGATGGTAGCGCCGGTGCCTTCGGCCTTCACGCTGGTCGAGACGAATTTGGCGGTCGGAAATTTGGCGACATCGAAGAAGTCGGCCTTGAGCAGATGTTCGTCCAGCTTGGCAACGCCGGTCTTGAGATTGGCGATCGGCACGTCAATGCTGACGGTGGAGGCCGACGGGTTCGCCTTGTCGAGCATCAGCGTGCCAGTCGGTTCGGCGAACACACCGACATTATTGGTGAAGCCCATATGGTCATAGGCGAAGACGATTTGCGTATGGCCGCCATCGACCTTGTAGCTGCCGCCACTGACCTTTGCGACATCCTTGCTTCCCGGCACCTCGGCTGGGGCCTGCGCGATGACGACCGTGCCACCGGCAATGGCGATGAGAGCGGCGGCGGAAATCAGATATTTTTTCATGAGGTAGACTCCAGAAACGATCAAGGGACGCCACCACAATAGGTCGCGCCCCTAACAAGTTCCAGAGCCGTAACGGGAAACGGATCGTTCCCGATAAAACAAGTCTTACCGGCTAACCGGTCACCGATCCAAGAGGGCCAAGCGCCATCATCGTTCAGCGTATGGCGTCCTTGCCCGCTGTGCCGACCGACTCGATGTCGCGCCCGACGCCTTGCACCGTGTTGCAGGCCGAAAGGGCCAGCAGCAATCCGGTCATCATCAGGCAAAATGCGGGGCGCATCATCTCATCACTCCAATTGCGTTGTCGCGATCCTCTATAGCCGAATGGCGACGGCGGGAAGAGCGATTCCGCGCGCTCCATTTCGGCACCCGCTTGACAGGGACAGCCTGCAATGCCAATGGCCGCTTCCTCCTTATAGGGGGCGCGTAGCTCAGTGGTAGAGCACACCCTTCACACGGGTGGGGTCGCAGGTTCAATCCCTGCCGCGCCCACCATGGCTTACCCGCCATGACAGGACAGATTATTTCCCGGCATTGATCTTTTGATACGCAGCTTTAATCCTGCGGTCCTGATCCGGCGCGTGCGCGCGCCGAGCCGAAAGGATGTCGATGCCCCCTTATCTGAAAGCCAGTGCCGCGCTTTGCGCTTTGCTGTTGAGTTCCGCTGTGTCCGTGCACGCGGAGGAAAAACTGACGCTGGAACGTGTGTTTGCCAGTCCCGACCTCGCTGGACCGCAGCCACGCGCGCTGACATTGTCGCCGGACGGGACGCTTGTGACCCTGCTCAAACCGCGCGCGGATGAGAAGGAGCGGCTCGACCTGTGGGCGATCGACACCGCTACCGGAGCGGAGCGGATGCTGGTCGATTCGAAGAAGACCGGCAGCGGCGCGGCGCTGAGCGAAGCGGAAAAGATGCAGCGCGAGCGGGATCGCAGCGTCGCGGGCAGTAGCGGGATTACCAGCTATGACTGGTCGTCCGATGGCAAGACCATCCTCGTGCCCGTCGATGGTGACCTCTATCTCGCCGCGCTGGATGGACAGGTGACACGGCTGACCGACACGCCCGATGGCGAGTTGAACGGCGTGGTCAGTCCCAAGGGGCGCTTCGTATCCTTCGTACGGGGCGGCAATCTGTTCGTGCAGCCGATCGGTGGCGCGGAACGGCAGATAACGCAGGGCGCAAGCGAAACGGTGAGCTGGGGCGTGGCGGAGTTCGTCGCGCAGGAGGAAATGGACCGGCGCACCGGCTATTGGTGGTCGCCCGACGAGGCGATGATCGCAGTGGCGCGGGTCGATGAAGCCCCGGTCGGCATCGTCACCCGCACCGCGATCGGCGGGGAGGGGACCAAGGTCTATCAACAACGCTACCCGGCTGCAGGCACGCCCAACGCGCTGGTCGATCTTTACGTGATGAAGCCGGATGGTTCGGGTCAGGTGAAGGTCGATCTTGGCCCGGATTCGGACATCTATCTGGCGCGGGTCAACTGGTCGAAGGATGGTCGCACCCTCTATGTCCAGCGCGAAAACCGCGACCAGAAGCGGCTCAACCTGCTGGCGGTCGATCCCGCGACCGGCAAGGGCCGGGTGATCCTTACGGAAACGGCGAAAAGCTGGGTCAACCTCTCCAACAATTTCCGGCCGCTGGCGGACGGGAGTTTCCTGTGGTGGTCGGAAAAGACCGGCCATGGGCATCTCTATCATGTGCGCGGGAGCAAATGGACGCCGCTCACCAGCGGCAAGTGGGACGTGCGCGACGTGGTGGGCGTGGATGAGAACAAAGCCCTCGTCTATTTCACCGGCAATCGCGAAACGCCGCTGGAACAGCAACTTTATGTCGCACCGCTGACGAAGGCCGGGGCGGCGCGGGCGTTGACGCGCAGCGGCTGGTGGAATGATTCGGTGATGGACGGCAAGGCAAGCCGGATCGTCGTCAGCCGCCAGAATAGCGACCAGCCAAAACAGGTCTATCTGGCCGATAACAGCGGCAAGCAGTTGCAATGGTTGTCGGAAAATGCGCTGACGGGAAGCCACCCTTATGCGCCCTATGTCGCCAGCCATGTGAAGACGACATTCGGCACGGTGAAGGCGGCGGACGGCACGACGCTCTATACCAAGATCATGACCCCGCCGATCGAGCCGGGGAAACGCTATCCGGTGTTCATGATCCATTATGGCGGTCCCGGCGGCGGGCGGCAGGTGACCAATAGTTGGAGCGGTGCGCTCAACCAATATCTGGTCGACCGAGGCTGGATCGTCTTTGCGATCGACAATCGCGGGACACCCGATCGCGGCAAGGCGTTCGAGGACCATCTCTATCGCGCGATGGGCACGGTGGAGGTCGAGGATCAATTGGTCGGCGTCGAATGGCTCAAGGCCCAGCCCTTCGTCGATCCACAGCGGATCGCAACATATGGCTGGTCCTATGGCGGCTATATGTCGCTGAAACTGCTGGAGAAGGCGCCGGGCGTGTTCGCTGCGGCGATCGCTGGCGCGCCGGTGACGAAATGGGAACTATACGACACCCATTATACCGAACGCTATCTGGGCCAGCCGCAGGACACACCCAGCGCTTATCCCGCGTCGGGCGCAGTCGAGGAGTCGGGGAAGATTGTCGATCCGCTGCTGCTGATCCATGGCATGTCCGACGACAATGTCGTGTTCGACAATGCCACCGCGCTGATGGCGAAGATGCAGGGTGCGGCGGTGCCGTTCGAGATGATGGCCTATCCCGGCCAGACTCATCGCGTCGGTGGGCCGGGCGTCAGCGTGCATCTGTGGCGCACGATCGAGGATTTCCTGGCCCGTCGCGGGATTGCACCCGGACCATGACAGGCGTTTTGCAGGTCGATGACGTAAAGCGCCTACAGCAAGCCTTCAATGCGCTGCAGGCAGGGCAGGCTGTCACTGCCGAGCGGATGCTGCGGGCTATGGTCGCGCCGGTGCGCAATCATCCCGATGCGCTCTATATCTTTGCGTCTGCACGTCGTGCCCAGGGTGACATGGTAGGCGCGCGGATGGCATTCGAAGCTGCACTGAAAGGCGGGGCGACCAACCCGCAGCTTTGGAACGCCTATGGCAATCATCTGCATGATATGGGCGACGGGGCTGCAGCCATAGCCGCGCTTCAACGGGCAGTGGCCGTGCAACCCCGTTATGCGGAGGGGTGGATCAACCTCGCAATCGTGGCGACCGATCAGATGCAATTCGGCATCGCCGAAGAGGCGCTGGACCAGGCTGCACGAATTGCGCCGCAGGATGATCGCATCCTGCACGTGCAAGGGTTGATGGCGCAGGCTCAGGATCGACCCGATGCGGCGGCGGCGGCGTATCGCGCCCTACTCGTAAGAAAGCCATCGGATCTTCGCGCATGCTATAATCTCGCAACGGCACTCCGGGCGTCCGACGATCGCGCCAGCGCGCTGGACGCGATCAAGCGCGCCATCGATGGCGGGTTGGATATCGCGCCAGCGCTTACGCTTCGTGCGCATATCCTCGCGGAAATGGGGCGGTTCGATGAGGCTGTAGCGCAATATCAAGCGGCATTGCGTCGTTATCCCGATCATGTCGATGCCCAGGACACATTGGCCAGGCTATTGCCTCAGATTGGACGCGCGGCCGAAGCGTTTGACGCTTTCGATTTAGCAATTGAACAGCAGCCACGCCATATCCAACTGCTATTGGCAGGCATCCGCGTCGCCATGGACATTCGCGATCATGACCGGGCATTGGGGCTGATTGACCGGGCGCAACCTATGCTTGATGATCCTGATCAGCTAAGCGTGGTCCGCATCCGGGCGTTGGGGCTGGCTGGACGGCACGGGGAAGCGATCGACCTGGCCCGAACCCTTGCTGCTGCCGATCCCGCCCGCGCCGGTTTGCAAGCCAATCTCGCCCAACTGCTCTTGGCGCAGGGTGACCCCGACGAGGCGCTCAGTCATGCGCTGCTTGCCACCCGACATGCGCCATTGGACCAGACCGGGTGGGCACTGTTGACAGTCATATGGCGCCTGCTTGAGGATGAACGCGAGCATTGGCTGGCGGGTTATGACCATTATGTTCGTGACCTTGATATTGGCACGCCGGATGGCTGGAGCAACCAATCGGCCTTTCTTGTAGACCTGCGCGAATCGCTTGAACGCTTGCATGTGACCACCGCCCACCCCGCCGACCAGACATTGCGCGGCGGCACGCAGACCCGCGGTGATCTGTTTGATCGCCGCAGATGTCCCGTGATCATGGCGCTCAAGCGACAGTTACACCGTTGCACGCAATCTGCGCTGGCGGACTTGCCCAATCAACCGGGTCATCCGTTGCTAGATCGACGGACCGGCGACATACAGTTTTCCGGCTCATGGTCGGTGCGTCTGCGCGAAAATGGTCGGCATGTGCCCCATATCCATCCTCAGGGCTGGATCAGTTCAGCCTTTTATGTGGCGCTACCCAATGATGTTCCGGCGGAACATCGGTCGGGTGAAGGCACCATTTTGTTTGGCGTGCCCGATGATGCCCTCAACCTGACCGCGCTACCGCCTCGACGGGTGATACAGCCGCAAGCCGGTCGGCTGGTACTGTTTCCCTCTTATCTATGGCACGGCACTGCACCCTTTTCGGGACCGCAATCGCGGCTCACTATCGCCTTCGATGCGCTGCCAGCCTAACATCAGTTATCGCCAGGCGTGGAAGATCGCCCGGCGGTAACGGTCCTTGCGGCGCAGCGGCATGGCCCATTTGCGCCAGCCCTGATTGTCGAGCGCTTCGGGCAACACCTGAAAACGACTATAGCCAAAGCGGCGACACATTTCCTGTAATGCCAAGATGTTGGGCGCCCAGAAATTGGTGGGGTCGCCATCCAGCTCCAGTTCGGTGAACAGGCGCATCGCGGGCACCGGCTCGTGGCGCAGCGCCGTCACCGTTTCAATCACCAGATGATCGCGGCTCATCGCGGCCGCGGCTTCGAGCGTGCGATAGGGGTCGGGCACATGGTAGAGGACGCCCAGCAGCAGCACCATGTCGAACTGGCCGAGTTTGTCCGCCTTATGGTCGGCCACGTCGAGGTCGAGTGAGCGCACTTTGGATGCGAACTGGGCATGGGCATGGTCGAAACCGCGCTTGTCGCCCCAACCCTGGCCCGACCAGCAGAAATGGTCAGTCGCCAAGATATCGGTCGCGCCGCGTTGCTCCGCCTGGAACGAGAAGAAACCATCCCAGGCACCGATGTCGAGCACGCGCTTGCCCGCAAGCGGCGCAATGAAGATCTGGTCGGCTTCTTCCTGCAGCGAGGCCAGCGGCTTGATGCCATCGGCGCGGCTGCCGTCGGGGAATGCGAAGCTGTGAAACCAGCGGTCGGGCAGGGGTGGCAGCAGCGCTGACTGCATCGATTACAATCCGTTTTTCAAAGAGGATGAAGGGCGGCACAGAGGTACGACGCACTGGATATTGCGCCCGCTATCGAGTGGACAAGCCCTTCTTTCTGGACAAAAGGCCCAGTATCGCTATGGCGCGCACTCCGCAAGATTTGCTTTGGAGTGGAGAGTTTAGTCATGGGTTACAGGGTCGTCGTCGTAGGAGCCACCGGGAATGTGGGCCGCGAAATGCTGACCATTCTCGCCGAGCGCGAGTTCCCGATTGACGAGATCGCGGCCGTCGCTTCCTCGCGTTCGCAGGGGCTGACCGTTGATTTCGGCGATAGTGGCAAGACCATCAAATGCCAGAGCATCGAACATTTCGACTTCACCGGCTGGGACATCGCCCTGTTCGCGGTGGGCAGCGGCCCGACGGCACAATATGCGCCCAAGGCAGCGGCGGCCGGTTGCGTCGTGATCGACAATAGCTCGCTCTATCGCATGGACCCGGACGTTCCCTTGATCGTGCCGGAAGTGAATCCCGATGCGATCGATGGCTATAAGAAGAAGAACATCATCGCCAACCCCAACTGCTCGACCGCACAGATGGTCGTGGCGTTGAAGCCGCTGCATGACGCCGCCAAGATCAAGCGCGTCGTCGTCGCGACCTACCAGTCGGTGTCGGGCGCTGGCAAGGCGGGTATGGACGAACTGTTCGAGCAGAGCCGCAACATCTTCGTCGGCGATCCGGCCGAGCCCAAGAAGTTCACCAAGCAGATCGCCTTCAACGTGATTCCGCATATCGACGTCTTCCTGGACGATGGTTCGACCAAGGAAGAATGGAAGATGGTCGCGGAAACGAAGAAGATCCTCGATCCCAAGATCAAGCTGACCGCAACTTGCGTGCGCGTTCCCGTGTTCGTCGGCCATAGCGAAGCGATCAACATCGAGTTCGAGAATGAAATCTCGGCCAAGGAAGCACAGGACATATTGCGTGAAGCGCCCGGTATCATGCTGGTCGATAAGCGCGAAGACGGCGGCTATATCACGCCGGTCGAATGCGTCGGCGATTTCGCGACCTTCATCAGCCGCGTGCGCGAGGATTCGACCGTCGAAAATGGTATCAACTTGTGGTGCGTCAGCGACAATCTGCGCAAGGGCGCGGCGCTGAACGCGGTGCAGATCGCCGAATTGCTGGGCCGTCGCCACCTTAAGAAGGGCTGATAGCTTGACCTTGCCGCTATGCTATCATGATGATAGCATAGCGGCATGGGCCAAGTTCTTATCCGCAATCTCGATGAACAAGTCATCGCTGCCTATCGTGAACTGGCGGTACGCAATCAGCGTTCGTTGGAAGCTGAGTTGCGCGATGCGTTGACGCGCGGTCGGCCGATGACCGGTGATCGCCTGAACAGCATGTTGACCCGTCTTGAAGATATACGCGCGATGACGCCCCGGAATGTACGGCAGACACCGCCTGAGGAACTGCTGCGAGAAGATCACGTCGACTGATGCTCATCGTTGACACGAGCGTTGCTGCCCGTTGGGTCATTGGCAGCGATGATCCTATTCTGTCGAATGAAGTCAGTATTGCTCTTACTCTTTTGCCGCATCGACTGGTTGCGCCCGACTTGCTGATGGCCGAGTTCGCCAACGTCATGTGGAAGAAGGTGCGAGCGCAGGAAATCGGTTCCGCTCAAGCCAGGGAGGCGGTGGCAGTGCTGCCCGACATCGTCGAACTGATCCCGACTGCGGGCCTGGCCGATCGCGCCATGGACATAAGCCTGCGACTGGACCACCCGGCCTATGATTGCTTTTTCCTGGCCGCGGCGCAAATGCTGGAAACCATCGTCATTTCGGCCGACAGAAAGCTGGTTCGCCGTTGCGCTGATACGGCATTTTCGGGCCTGATTGCGGGCCTGACGGATCGTCCGTCCTGGCAGGCGTAGCGAGGCCTGGTCTTGATCGCACTCTTGCGCCGCGCCGACTGACGCCATATCGGCAACCCGCCCCAGCCAAAGGACAGTGCCATGACCGACCTCCCCATCGAACGCCATGATGTAAAGGGCTTCGATGGCCTGCCGATCGCGGTGCATGTCGTTGGTGAAGGGCGGGATCTGGTGCTGATCCACGGCTATTTCTCCAACGCCTACACAAATTGGATCCGCTATGGCCATGCCGCCAAGCTGGTAGCGGCGGGCTTTCGCCTGATCATGCCGGACCTGCGTGGGCATGGCGAAAGCGGCAAGCCGCATGATCCCGCCGCCTATCCGGCCGATGCGCTGACCGATGATGGTCTGGCGCTGATCGAACAGATGGGCCTGACCGACTATGATCTTGGCGGCTATTCGCTGGGTGCGCGGACGACGGTGCGGATGCTGGCACGCGGCGCGACGCCGCGCCGGGTGATCCTGGCGGGGATGGGACTGCGCGGACTGGTGCAATCGCTCGACAATGGCGGCTATTATCAGAATGTGCTTACCAATCTCGGCACGTTCGAACGCGGCACTTCGCAATGGATGACCGAAGCCTTCCTCAAGACGACCAAGGGCGACCCGGTGGCCCTGCTTCATATTCTCAATACGTTCGTCGATACGCCCGAAGCCGTCATTGCCGGGATCGCGCAGCCGACCAAGGTCATCTGCGGCGCGGACGATCAGGATAATGGCGTGGCGCAGGAACTGGCCGATATTTTGCCTCATGGCAGCTACACCGAGATTCCCGGCAACCATATGAACGCTGTGACCCGCAAGGAGATGGGGCAAGCGATGGTCGATTTTCTCACCGCTTGACGGGATCGCACGGTCAGGCCACTTTCCCCTCATACGCCTATGAGGGGACTTCCATGAAAATCGCCGTCTCGATCGCCGCGCTTGCGGCCGCCCTTATGATGTCGCCCGCGATGGCGCAGCAGGCTCCCGCACCGACGGCGACCGAGGCCGACGCCTTCCTCGCCAAGGTGGAAAAGGCGATGTTCGATCATTCGCTCATTTCCAGCCGGGCCGCCTGGATCAATTCCACCTATATCAGCGACGACAGTGACGCTGTTGCTGCCTATTTTGGTGCGATCGGCACCACCATGACGGTCGATTACGCGCTGGAAGCGGCCAAATATGCGACCGCACCTGGCCTGTCGGTGGAAACCAAGCGGCGGCTCGACCTGCTGCGCACCGCACTCACTTTGCCTGCCCCGACGACGCCTGGCGCAGCCCAAAAGTTGAACGACCTCTCGACCCGGCTTCAATCCACCTATGGCAAAGGCAAGGGCACGCTGAACGGTCAGCCGATCAACGGCAGCGACATCGAAGAAAAAATGGGTTCCAGCCGCAATCCGCAGGAACTCAAGGAAATGTGGCTGAGCTGGCATGATAATGTCGGCGCGCCGATGCGCGGCGATTATGCCAAGCTGGTCGATATCGCTAATGCAGGCGCGAAGGAATTGGGTTTTGCCGATACCGGCGCGATGTGGCGGTCGAAATATGACATGCCTGCCGATGATTTCGCTGAGCTGACCGTCAAGATATGGGCCGAGGTGAAGCCCCTCTACGACGAGCTGCATTGCTACACCCGCACCAAGCTGAACGAGACATATGGTGCGGAGGTGCAGCCCGCGAGCGGCCCGATCCGCGCCGACCTGCTCGGCAATATGTGGGCGCAGGAATGGGGCAATATCTATGATGTGGTGGCGCCCGCGGGCGCTGGCGACCTCGGCTTCGATGTCGGTGACCTGCTCAAGGCGAAGGGCTTTGTCGAAACCCGGCCCGATCAGGTGGACAGTCCCGACACCCCGGAAAAGCAGCGGCGCGGCTATTGGGAAAAGCAGATGTTCAAGATCGGCGAGGGCTTCTATTCCTCGCTTGGGCTGGAGCCGCTGCCTGCGACCTTCTGGGACCGCACCCAGTTCATCAAGCCGCTCGACCGCGAAGTCGTGTGCCATGCGTCGGCTTGGGATCTGGACAATAAAGACGATCTGCGCGTCAAAATGTGTACCAAGATCAACAGCGACGATTTCGTGACCATCCATCACGAACTCGGCCATAATTATTATCAGCGCGCCTATAACAAGAATCCCTATCTCTATCTGGACGGGGCCAATGATGGCTTCCATGAAGCGATCGGCGATTTCGTCGCATTGTCGATCACGCCCGATTATCTGGTGAAGATCGGCCTTCTTGATGCCGCCAAGGTGCCCGGCGCGGACAAGGATCTGGGGCTGCTGCTGCGGCAGGCGATGGACAAGGTCGCGTTCCTGCCCTTTGGCCTGCTGATCGACAAATGGCGCTGGGGTGTGTTCGACGGGTCCATCCCGCAGGACCAGATGCAGAAGGGATGGACCGACCTGCGGTTACAATATCAAGGCATCATCCCGCCTGCGCCGCGCGATGAGACGAAGTTCGATGCGGGTGGCAAATATCATATCCCCGGCAACACGCCCTATACGCGTTATTTCCTCGCCAGAATCCTGCAATTCCAATTCTACGAAGCAGCGTGCAAGCAAGCGGGCTGGAAAGGGCCGCTGCATCGCTGTTCCTTCTATGGCAACAAAGATGTCGGGGCGAAACTCAACGCCATGCTGGAAATGGGGGCGTCCAAACCCTGGCCCGACGCACTGCAGACCTTTACTGGTACACGCACCATTTCCGGCAAGTCCATGACCGCCTATTTTGCGCCATTGCAAAAATGGCTGATCCAACAGAATGAAGGCAAGTCTTGCGGCTGGTAAAAGCAGCGTAAACTTCTTAGGGGCTGGTCTTCATGGACCCGGTTATCATCATCATTGCTTTGCTCATTTTCACCAGTGTCATCATGGCACTGGCGATGGGGGTGGCGTGGTTGCACTTTGGGCGGCAACGTCATGTGCGTAGCTGGGCGCTATCCTATGTTGCGGCAACCGGACAATGGCTGGCCAATGCAGGTGGTGCCGCACTGGGCAGCGGCAGTCTGATGGCCCTGACGTCCTGCCTGATCGTGGTGAGCGCATCCTTGATGCTCGTGGGCGTCCGGCAACGATCGGGGAAGCCGGTCCCATGGCTCGCGCTGACCCTCTGTGGTGCCGTCGTGGCCACAGGCGGCAGTTATGTGGCGTTGATCGGGGACCGGTCGCTCCAAGGCATCGTCGTGCCATCTTATGTCGGCCTGTTGATGCTGTGTTCGGCGATCGCGCTCTGGCCCCGCAACCGGCGTTTCAGCGCGCCGGAGATGGCCTTTTTCAGCATGAGCCTCATCCTCGCGCTGTTCGAAGCCGGGCTCGTTGCCAGTGCTGCAACGGATTTGGGTCGGGCGCCCGGTGAAGGGATGGCCCTGTATCGCGCTTTGCTTGGGCTGGGGCTTCCGTCCATCTATGTCGGGCTGGGCGTCGCCGCCGTCATGGTGGTGGCGGGCGACCTTGCCCATCAATTGCGCAGGCAGATGCGCCATGACCCGCTGACCAATGTATTGAACCGGCGCGGGCTGGACGAATCCGCCAGTCGCGCGATCGCCCATGCGCACCGGCACCAGCGGCCCTTGGCGCTGGTGGTCTGCGATCTGGATGGGTTCAAAGCGTTGAACGATGGGCACGGGCATATCGCCGGAGATGCAGCATTGTGCGGTTTCGCGCAGTTGCTGACCAATGCGGTGCGTCGCGGGGATATCGTGGCGCGTCTGGGTGGTGACGAATTTGGCCTGCTGCTGGTGGAGACCGATGCGGCGGCGGCGGCCGATGTCATGGAGCGTGTGCGCGCAGAGATTGGTTGCCTTGTCGTGCCGAATGCCCCGGAAGCCGCCTTGCGCGCGAGTTTCGGGGTGGCCGAGTTGCTCGCGTCCGACCAAAGCCTGGAGGATATGGTCGCGCGTGCCGATACGGCGCTGTATGATGCCAAGAAGGAAGGCAAGAACCGCGTCGCCATCTGGCGCGCGGCTGCCTGATTCTTGGTCCCCTGATCAGCGAAACGGCGGCTCGTTGAATGCGCGCAGCTTGCGGCTGTGCAGCTTCGCACCCTCCTTGCGCAGCAATTCGCAGGTCATCAGCCCGACGCGCAAATGGCCTGCAATCGCTTCCTCATAGAAGCGGTTGGCCTGCCCCGGCAGCTTGAGTTCGCCGTGGATCGGCTTGTCGGAAACGCAGAGCAAAGTGCCGTAGGGGACGCGGAAACGATAGCCTTGCGCCGCGATCGTCGCCGATTCCATGTCGATCCCCACGGCACGCGAGAGGCTGAACCGCAGCGCCGAACTGGAATAGCGCAATTCCCAATTGCGATCGTCGGTGGTGACGACGGTGCCAGTGCGCAGACGACGGCGGAAATCTTCCTTGTCGCCGCCACCCAGCACGGCTTCGGCCGCGCTGGCCATCGCGACCTGCACTTCGGCGATGGCCGGGACGGGGATTTCCGGCGGCAGCATGGCGTCCAGCACCTTGTCGTCGCGCAGATAGGCGTGGGCCAGCACATAGTCGCCGATCCGCTGGCTGGGACGCAGACCACCGCAATGGCCGATCATCAGCCAGGCTTCGGGGCGCACCACGGCGAGATGATCGCAGATCGTCTTGGCATTGGCCGGGCCAACGCCGATATTGACGAGGGTGATGCCGCTGCGGTCAGGCGCGATCAGGTGATAGGCGGGCATCTGGTGCCGGCGCCAGGCGCTGTCGGCGATCATCCGCGCGGGATCGGCGGTTTCGGACGTGACATAGACGCCACCAGCGCCTGACAGGGCGGTGAAGCGACTGCCTTCGCGCTTCAACTCGGCACAGGCCCAGGCCACGAATTCATCGACATAGCGATGATAGTTGGTGAACAATATATAGCGCTGCACATCCTCCGCAGGCGTGCCGGTATAATGTTTAAGCCGCGCCAGCGAGAAATCGGTGCGCAGCCCGTCGAACAGCGCCAAGGGTCGGTCGCCATCGGCATTGGGTATGAACAGACCATCCGCGATCTCGTCGCCAATCTCGGCCAGTTCCGTCGCCGGGAAATGCCGCGCCAGTTCGGTCGGCGGCGTGCCGTCGAGCGCGCTGATGTCCAGCCCGTCCAGCACATAGGGGAAGGGGATTTGCTGGGTGCTGAGGCCCGTTCCCACCTCGACGCCATAGTCGCGGACCAAAAGGTCGATCTGTTCGGCCAGATAGTCGGCGAACATCGCCGGGCGGGTGATGGTGGTCACATAGCGGCCGGGCTTTGAAAGGCGCGCAAAGGAACGGCCGGGCGGCGGCATGTCGCTTTCACCATGATAAATGATCCGCAGTTCGGGATAGCAGAAGAGCCGTTCGCTACGCGCGGTGGCCGCGGGCACGCTGCCGTCGCGGGCGTAGGCGCGCATGGCCTCACGCAGATTTTCGATGGATGTCTGATAAATATGGTCGAGTTGCGCGACCGTCGCCTTGCCGATGCTCTGTGTCATCGCCCCCTGTTACCGCCTTTGCGTGACGGAAGGAAGACGCTTGCTGCAACAAAGGCGCGCTAGTTGTTCAGCGCGCCTTCGCAACGATCAGAGTTGGCCGAGCATATGGTCGGCCGACGAAACCTTATAGTCGCCCGGTTCCTCGACATTGAGTTCGGCGACGACGCCGTCCTTGACGATCATCGAGAAACGCTGGCCGCGCGTGCCGAGGCCGAACTTGCTGCCGTCCATCGTCAGGCCCACGGCCTTGGCGAAATCACCATTGCCATCGGCGAGCATCGTCACCTTGTCATCGGCACCGGCGGACTTGCCCCAGGCACCCATGACGAACACATCGTTGACGGCGGTGCAGGCGATTTCATCCACGCCCTTGGTCTTGAGCGCATCGGCCTTTTCAACGAAGCCGGGCAAATGCTTGGCCGAGCAAGTCGGGGTGAAGGCACCCGGCACCGAGAAGATGGCGACGGTGCGGCCCGCGAAATACTCGTCCGAAGCGACGGTTTCAGGGCCGTTTTGCGTCATCTTGGTGAAGGTGGTGCTGGGGAGGCGCTCGCCTGTGGCAATGGTCATGGTCATATCTCCTGGCCTTGTGTCGGGCGGGAGGTCGGGCTTGGCGGACCGACTGTCAAGGGGAGGGGGCATCATGCAAGCCGTCCTTGGCAATGCCGTGCGTGTGGCTATAGTCCGCCCATGGACCAGTCGCGCTTCTATGGCGGGCATTTCCTGCTCGCGCTTCCCGGCATGGACGACATGCGCTTCGATCATTCGGTGATCGCGCTGTGCGTGCATGACGAACATGGCGCGCTGGGCATCGCCGTGGGTGAGGAAATGGAGGAGGTGCGGCTGCGCGATCTGCTCGAAAGTTTCGATATTGACGGTAGCGGCGTGCCGGATAGGCCCGTGCTGCGCGGCGGCCCGGTCGAGCCGCGCCGAGGCTTCGTGCTGCATTCGCTCGACTGGGCGGGGCAGGACATGGTGCAGGTCGATGATCGCTGGGGCCTGTCGGGTTCGCTCGATATCTTGAAGGCGATCGGCGAGGGGCGGGGGCCAAGTCGCTATCTCGTGGCGCTGGGCTATGCCGGGTGGGGTGCTGGCCAGCTGGAACAGGAGATGACCGGTGAAAGCTGGTTCCTGGCACCGGGCGACAAGGATCTGCTGTTCGAAACGCCTGCGCGCCGCAAATGGTCGGCTATTTTCGCGGCGATGGGCATCGATTCGTCGCATCTGGTGAGCGGTGCCGGGTCCGCCTGAGCGCCATAGGCGATAGGCACATAAAGACATCTTTATATTGCATTGCCATAAGGGCCGTCGCTTGGTAAAGCCCGGCCCATCGTCGCCGCCCGGCTCATGTCAGCGGTGCCAGCCTTTATTTGACTGACGGAGATATGCTCGTGGCCACCGTACCCGCCGCCCAGGCGCAGGATTATGTGATTGCCGATATCGGCCTCGCTGCCTTTGGCCGCAAGGAAATGGATATTGCCGAAACCGAAATGCCGGGCCTGATGGCCCTGCGCGAGGAATTCGGCGCGTCGCAGCCGCTCAAGGGCGCGCGCATCACTGGTTCGCTGCACATGACGATCCAGACCGCTGTGCTGATCGAAACGTTGACCGCGCTGGGCGCGGAAGTGCGTTGGGCGACCTGCAACATCTATTCGACGCAGGACCATGCCGCTGCCGCGATCGCCGCGTCGGGCGTGCCCGTCTTCGCCATCAAGGGCGAAACGCTGCAGGAATATTGGGACTATGTCGAGCGTATCTTCGACTGGCACAATCATGAGTCCGGCGTCTGCAACATGATCCTGGATGATGGCGGCGACGCCACCATGTTCGCGCTGTGGGGCGCACGGGTCGAAGCCGGTGAAGAATTGTTCACGCCGTCGAACGAAGAAGAGGAAATCTTCTGCGCGGTGCTCAAGCGCGTCCTGGCCGAGCGTCCGGGCTGGCTGACCAAGACCGTCGCTAGCATCAAGGGCGTGTCGGAAGAAACCACCACCGGCGTCCATCGCCTCTATGAGCTGGCCAAGAAGGGCAAGCTGCCCTTCCCCGCGATCAACGTGAACGACAGCGTCACCAAGTCGAAGTTCGACAATCTTTATGGCTGCAAAGAGTCGCTGGTCGACGCGATCCGTCGCGGCACTGACGTCATGCTGGCCGGCAAGGTCGCTTGCGTCGCGGGCTTCGGCGATGTCGGCAAGGGCTCGGCCGCCTCGCTCCGCAATGGCGGCGCGCGCGTGCTGGTGACCGAAGTCGATCCGATCTGCGCGTTGCAGGCGGCGATGGAAGGCTATGAAGTCGTGACGATGGAAGAAGCAGCGCCCCGCGCCGACATCTTCGTCACCGCGACGGGCAACGAAGCCGTCCTGACCGTCGATCATATGCGCGCCATGAAGAATATGGCGATCGTATCGAACATCGGCCATTTCGACAGCGAAATCGAGATTGCGGGCCTCGCCAACATGAAGTGGACCGAGATCAAGCCGCAGGTCGATGAAGTCGAATTCCCCGATGGCAAGAAGATCATCGTCCTGTCGAAGGGTCGCCTCGTTAACCTGGGCAACGCCACGGGTCATCCGAGCTTCGTGATGTCGGCCAGCTTCACCAACCAGACGCTGGCGCAGATCGAGCTTTGGACCAAGAGCGAGCAGTATGGCAACGACGTCTATGTCCTGCCCAAGCATCTGGACGAAAAGGTCGCCGAACTGCATCTGGAAAAGCTGGGCGTGAAGCTCACCAAGCTGAGCCAGCGCCAGGCCGACTATATCGGCGTGCCAGTCGAAGGCCCCTACAAGCCTGACCACTACCGCTACTGATATGATGAAGGGGGAGGGCGCTGCCTTCCCTCTTTCTGTGTGATCCTCCCCTGGCAGGGGAGGTGGCAGCACGCAGTGCTGACGGAGGGGTGTTACCCTATCGATGGCGTGACACCCCTCCGTCTGGCCTGCGGCCATCCACCTCCCCCGCCGGGGGAGGATTTCTTTGACGTGCAGCATCATATTTACGCACCTCCGCCCCAACCCTGCAATTCCTTGAATCCCCGCTTCCCGCTGCGCCCGACTTGCGATAGTCGGGGCGTAATTATGAACAGGGACAGGCAGGTTCGGCGAAAGGGAGAGGCTGCGTCATGATGACGCTCAGCCCCCTTGCCGCCATCATATTGGGTGTCGTGCTGGCCTTATGGCTGGCAGCGGCCGTCTGGGCGCTTGCCAGCGGACAGCGGATGCGGCGTGAGGGCATGCAGGCGCAGGGCAAGTTCGACCGGCTTGCCACATTGCTGGCGTCGGCCCCGGCCGCGCCGGTCATCATTCATCCCGACGGACGGATGGAAGCCGCCGATCGCCTCGCCAAATGGCTGGGCAAGCCGCGTGTGCCGAACTTCGCCTCCGAACTCACCGCTGCCGATGGCGGGTTGGAGCCTGAGGACGCAGCGGCGCTGGCGGGCGAGATTGCGTCGGCGCAGCGTGCGGGCAAGAGCTTCGCGCTGCCGGTGCGCGGGGTAGGCTCCTCGCGGCTGTTGCTGATACGCGGCGCCCCCGCCGGACCAGAACTGGCGTCCAATGGCGGCGTCGTGTTGTGGATATTCGACGCGACCGACAGCCAGGCGGAAATTCGCTCGCTGCAAAGCAAGGTCGAACAGTTAAGCGACGCGCTCGAAGCGCTGGCGGGCCTGGTCGAGGCGGCGCCCTTCCCGATGTGGCATCGGACCCCGGACCTGCGCCTCAGCCTCGTCAACAGCGCCTATGTCGCTGCCGTCGATGGCGGCAGCGCGCATGACGTCATCGCCCAGGGTATCGAATTGGTAGAGCCGGTGGCTGGCCTTTCCGCGCAAGCCGCCGCCGCCGATGCCGTCGCGCAGGACGAGCCGATTGCGCGGATGGTGCCCGCCACGATCGATGGCGAGCGGCGGACCATGCGCGTGGTCGATGTACCGCTCGGTGTCGCCGGGGTCGCGGGCTACGCGGTCGACCAGCATGAACTGGAACAGGCGCGGGTCGAGCATCGGCGGTTGGAAGCGGCGCAGCGCGACTTGCTTGATCGCCTGTCGGCCGGTGTTGCGCGCTTCGGTCCTGACCGGGCGCTGCGCTTCTGGAACCAGCCTTTCATCAGCCTGTTCGCTCTGCATCAGGAGCAACTGGCCGACTCGCCCTTGTTCGAGCGCGTATTGGACCAGATGCGCGACGCGCGGCGCATCCCGGAACATCGCGATTTCCCAGCCTGGCGCGCGGAGCGGCGCGACTGGTTCCTGTCGCCCGACCCGCGCGAGGAAAATTGGCTGTTGCAGGACGGCACCCATTTGCGCGTCTATGCTCAACCCTTGCCCGATGGCGGTCTGCTGTTGATCTTCGAGGATCGCACCGAGCAGGTGCAGTTGTCGAGCGCGCGCGACACGTTGCTGCGGGTGCGGACGGCGACGTTCGACAATCTGTTCGAATCGATCGGCGTATTTTCATCCGACGGACGGTTGCAGATGTGGAACAGCCGGTTCCGCAGTATCTGGGGCGCGACCGAGGAAATGCTGGCAAAACATCCCCGCATCGACGACCTGATGCGCGACGTGCAGGCGCGGCTCGCCAAGCCGCAACAGGCTAATCTGGTCCGCGAACTCGTCCGCGCCGCCACGATCGAGCGCAAGCAGCGCGCGGGCCATGTCGGTTTTGCCGATGGGCGCATCTTCGAATTTGCCGCCATTCCGCTGCCCGACGGCAATGCGCTCTTCACCATGCTCGACGTGACCGACAGTCGCCGGGTCGAACAGGTGCTGCGCGACCGCAACGAAGCGCTGGAGCAAGCGGACCAGATCAAGACCGCCTTTGTCACCAATATGAGCTATGAACTGCGCACCCCACTGACCACCATCGCTGGCTTTGCCGAGATGATGAGCGCGGGCTATGCCGGTGAACTCAGCCCGTCGGCCAAGGACTATGTCGATGGCATTCTCCAAAGCACGAGCCGCTTGGCGATGCTGATCGACAATGTGCTCGACCTGACACAGGGCGAAGCAGGCACCTTGCCGATCGACCGTGCGCCGGTCGATCTCGCGACCGTGGCGCGGGAGAGCGCCGCACGGCTCAGCAGCGACGCGAAAGCCAAGGGCATCGACCTCGCCGTCTCGCTGGAAAGCAGTCTGGGCGTAGTGCAGGGCGACGCCCGGCGCATCGGCCAGGCGATCGACCATCTGCTCGACAATGCGCTGGCCCATTGCGGCAAGGGCGCGCGGGTTCTGCTCCATGGCGATGGCGGGGCGGACAAGGCGCGGATCGTGATTTCCGACAATGGTCCCGGCATCCCGACGGCGCAGCAGGATGCGATTTTCGATCCGACTGCGCGCGCGGGGCAGGCGCGGGCCGGGGGACGCGCGGGCATTGGCCTGCCGCTCGCCCGGCAGTTGGCGCAGGCGCATGGTGGCACGTTGCAACTGGTATCGGAGGCTGGGCAGGGGACCATGATCGTGATCGAATTGCCGCGTGGCTGACCGCGCCGTCCATCTGGCCGACGAAGCGGCGATGCTCGACCTTGGCCGGTGCCTTGCGGTGCAGGCGCGCATTGGCGATGTGATCGCGCTCTATGGCGGGCTGGGCGCGGGCAAGACGACGCTGGCGCGCGGAATCCTCGAAGCGCTGGGGCTGGAAGGCGAGGCGCCCAGTCCGAGTTTCGCGATCGTCCAGCCCTATGACGTGCCCGAAATCCGGCTGCCGGTCGCTCATGTCGATCTCTACCGGCTGGACGATGCGCGCGAGGCCGAGGAACTGGCGCTGGGCGATTATCTGATGGACAGCCTGTTGATCATCGAATGGCCCGACCGGCTGGGCGATGCGCTGTGGCCGCATGCGCTGCGATTGACCATTGCGTTCGACCCGGATGGCGGACGGCGCTTGACAGCGGACGTGCCGGACGCTTGGACGGAGCGATGGTCACAGCTATGATCCCGCCCGCCGCCGCGCCCGCTTTCCTCGCCCGCGCGGGCTGGGGCGACGCCGCCATCGTCCCGCTCGCAGGGGACGCCTCCTTCCGCCGCTACTTCCGGGTCATCGACGATAGCCGCCGCGCGGTTTTGATGGACGCGCCGCCGCCACATGAAGATCCTCGCCCGTTCATCGCCATCGCCGAACATCTGCTGACTGATGGCTTTGCCGCGCCCCGCATATTGGCGCGCGATCTGGACGACGGGCTGGTGCTGATCGAGGATTTCGGCGACCTGCGCGTCAAGGAGCATCTCGATGCTCGGCCCGATGAGGAAATGGCGGTCTATGCCCGCGCGATCGACCTGCTGGCCGACCTGCACCGCCTGCCTGCCGCGCCCGTGCCTGCCTATGACCGCGCCGTCTATCAGCGCGAAGTCGGGCTGCTGACGGAATGGTATTGCCCGGCGATCGGCCTTGCGGTCGATCAGGATGCTTATGTCGCAGCCTGGGATGCCGTGCTGCCGCTGGTCGAGCAATCGGCCAGCCCGACCGTCACGGTACTGCGCGACTATCATGCCGAAAATATCATGCTGATCGACCGGGCGACGTCGCATGGCCTCGGCCTTCTCGATTTTCAGGACGCGCTCGCCGGGCATCCTGCCTATGATCTCGTCTCGTTGTTGCAGGATGCGCGGCGCGATGTGCCGCCTGCCGTCGAGGCCGTGATGCTGGCGCATTATAAAGCCGTTGCCAGTCCGCCCGCCGATTTCGATGCGGCCTATGCGGTGCTGGGCGCGCAGCGCAATGCCAAGATCATCGGCATCTTCACCCGCCTGTGGCAGCGCGATGGCAAGCCGCGTTACCTGTCCTACCTGCCGCGCATGTGGGGGCTGCTGGAGCGCGACCTCGCGCATCCCGCGCTCACCCCGGTGGCGGACTGGTTCGCCGCCAACATCCCGACCGACAAGCGCCATGAGGCGCTCACGGAGTTTGCGGCGGCATGATCGACACGGCGATGCTGATGGCGGCGGGTCTTGGCAAGCGGATGCGTCCGCTCACGGCGACCCGGCCCAAGCCGCTGGTCAAGGTGGCGGGCCAGCCGCTGATGGATCATGCGCTCGATCGGCTGGAAGCAGGCGGCATCCGCAAGGTCGTGGTGAACGTCCATTATCTCGCCGACACGGTCGAGGCGCATCTGCGCGCGCGCAAGGGCGGTGCGGAGTTTCTGATCTCGGACGAACGCGCCAAGTTGCTGGAGACCGGCGGTGGGCTGGTCCACGCCAAGCCGCTGCTGGGCGACACGCCCTTCGTCTGCGCCAATAGCGACAATCTGTGGATCGACGGGCCGCAGGATACGCTGGCGCTGATGCAGCGCCATTGGGATGCCGATCGGATGGACGCGCTGCTGTTGCTGGTGCCGCTGGCGCGGGCGAACTGCCATAATGGGCCGGGCGATTTCCATATGGATGCCAATGGGCGGCTGACCCGGCGCAAGAGCGCGCATGTCGCGCCCTTCGTCTTTACCGGCGTACAGATCCTATCTCCGTCGCTGCTGGTCGATCCGCCTGCCGACGTCTTTTCCACCAATATCTTCTGGTCCCGTGCGATCGCGGCCGGGCGGCTCTATGGCGTGTCGCACCAGGGTCTATGGTTCGACGTCGGCACGCCGCAGGCCATTCCGGTGGTCGAAGCCATGCTCGCCCATGGGTGATCGCGGACAGCCAGCACTCTTCACGATCCCGGCGCATCGCGCCTTTGCCGACGCGCTGGTCGCGGGCATCATGGCGCGGCAGGGGCGCGATCCGCTGGCGCTGTCGCGGGGGATGATCCTGTTGCCCAGCAATCGCGGCGTGCGGGCGGTAGCCGACGCTTTCGTGCGCGCGTCGGGCGGTGGATTGCTGCTGCCGAGGCTTATTCCGATCGGCGACCCGGACATAGGTGAGCAAGTCGGCGGGGCACTCGATCCGCTGGGCGAAGATGATCCCATCGCGCCTGCGATCGCGCCGATGCAGCGCCAGATGATCCTTGCTCGTTTGGTACAGCAGGCACAGCCCGGTATCGATGCCGGACAGGCGCTGAAACTGGGACAGGCACTGGGACAGGTGCTGGACCAGATGCAGGTCGAACGGCTGACCCCTGACGCGCTGCGTAAGCTCAGCCTTTCGGACGAACTCTCCGGTCATTGGCAGAAGTCATTGACCCTGTTCGAAATCATCATTGCCCGTTGGCCGGCCGAACTGGCGCGGCTTGGCTGCATCGATCTGGTCGATCGGCGCAATCGCCTGTTTGATCGGCTGGCCAAACGCTGGGCCGACGCGCCACCTTCCGGCTTCGTGGTAGCGGCGGGTATATCGACCACGGCCCCTGCCGTGGCCGGACTGCTGCGCCGGATTGGCGAGATGCCGGGCGGCATGGTGGTGTTCGCTGGGCTGGACCAGCATATGGACGATATTGCCTGGCAGGCGATCGGCCCGTTCGATCCTGACCCCGTGACGGGCCGCGCGCCTGCGGGGCATGAGAGCCACCCCCAATATGCGCTCAAGCGCCTGCTCCACGCCATGAGCGCGACGCGCGACGATGTGGCGCAATGGCGCTGGGGCAGCGAGCATGATGCGCGCGCAGTGCGCGGGCGCAACATCTCCAACGCGATGCTGCCGCCAAAGCTCACCAGCGGCTGGCGCGACCTGAAAACCGCCGATCGCTCGCTAGCGGGCGTCGAGGCGCTGGATGTCGCGACGCCGGGCGAAGAAGCGCAAGCCATCGCCATCGCGCTGCGCGAGGCATTGGAAACACCGGGCCGCACCGCCGCTCTGGTGACGCCCGACCGGCAGCTGGCGACGCGCGTGTCCGCGCATCTGCGCCGCTGGGGCATAGAAGCGGACGATTCGGCGGGCCTGCCGCTCTCGCGCCTGCCGCCCGGCACGCTGCTGATCGCGATGGCGCAGGCGGTGGCGGAACGCTTTGCGCCGGTTGCGTTGCTGACGCTGCTCAAACATCCGCTGGTGATGCGCGGCGCGGGGCGGCTCGCTTGGCTAGAGCGTGTGCGTGGTCTGGACCTGCTGCTGCGTGGCCCGCGTCCGCAGGCCGGGCTGATCGGCATCGACCAATTATTGGGCCCGCGCGAGGATGAGGACCGGCAGGGCGCCTTGCGCGAACAGGTGCGCGACTGGTGGCCGCAGGCGCGTGCGTTGCTCGAACCGCTGGAGCGCGCTTTTCTCGCAACGCCCGACCTGTCGGGCCAGCTTGCCGCTATCCGCGAGCAGGCCGGCGCGCTGACGGGCGACGCGATCTGGGCCGGGCATCAGGGGCAGGCCGCCGCTGATCTGTTCGCGGAGATGGAGGCGGCCGCGCCCGAAGGCCCGCGTCAGGCTGATATGCGCGCGCTGCCGGTGCTGCTCGACCATATGCTGGGCGGCGTGTCGGTGCGCCCACCCCAGGGCGGCCATCCGCGCATCGCGATTCTGGGCCTGATCGAGGCGCGGCTGCAACAGGCCGACCTGATGGTGCTGGGTGGCCTCAACGAAGGCACATGGCCCGGCCTGCCCGCGCCCGATCCGTGGCTTGCGCCGCGCATCCGCCGTGAACTCGGTCTGCCGGGGCTTGAAACCCGCATTGGCCTTGCCGCGCATGATTTCGCCAGTGCTTTGGGCGCGCCGCATGTCCTCATCACCCGTGCGCGGCGCGGCGGGAGCGGCCCGGCGGTTGCTTCGCGCTTCTGGCTGCGGTTGAGGGCCATGTCCGGCTCGCAGTGGAAAAGCGCCGACCGCTATGCCGCGCTGGCGCAGGCGATCGACCGGCCCGATGGCCATCACCCGGCGGCGCGCCCGGCGCCTGTGCCGCCTTTGTCCGTGCGGCCAAGGCTGATCCCGGTTACCGATGTCGATCGGCTCAAGGCCGACCCCTATGCTTTCTACGCCCGGCGCATCCTGCGCTTGGCCCGGCTCGACCCGGTCGATGCCGATGCGGGTCCGGCCTGGCGCGGGACGGCGGTGCATGAAATCCTGCAGTATTGGGCAGAGGCGGGCACGCTCGAACCCGCTGACCTTGAAGCGCGTGCGCAGGCGATGTTCGACCGACCCGAAGTCCATCCCTTGCTCAAAGCCCTGTGGCAACCACGCCTGATGGAAGCGATCCGCTGGATCGCGGCGGAGGTCGCCAAGGACAAAGCGGCGGGGCGCACCATATTGGCGGTCGAACGCGAAGGCCGGGCGGAGGTCGCGGAGGTTACCTTGATGGGCAAGGCCGACCGGATCGACCGGCTGTCAGACGGCACGCTCGGCGTCATCGACTATAAGACCGGCAAGCCGCCCAGCGCCAAGATGGTCAAGGCGGGCTATTCGCTGCAACTCGGCCTGCTGGGCGTCATCGCAGAAATGGGCGGCTTTGCGGGGCTGGGCGATCAACCCCGCGCGGCCGACTTTGAATATTGGTCGCTCGCCAAGAAGGGTGACCAGTTCGGCTATCGCGAAAGCCCGGTCGATCCGACCGGCAGCCGTGGCAAGATCGTCACGGCGAGCTTCACCGCCCATGCCCATGAACAATTCAGCGGATTGGTCGCCGACTATCTGCTTGGCACCGCGCCCTTTACCGCGCAACTCAACCCGGAAGTCGCCAATTATGGCGATTATGACCAGCTGATGCGGCTGGAGGAATGGTATGGCCGCGACGATGGCTAAGGCGCGCCCGCTCCAGAAGCTGCTCGGCAATCAGGCACAGGCCGCCGCGCCCGACGCTCATGTCTGGTTGTCCGCATCGGCGGGCACGGGCAAGACCCATGTGCTGACGGCGCGCGTGTTCCGCCTGCTGTTGCAAGGGGTGCGCCCGGAAAATATCCTGTGCCTGACCTTCACCAAGGCGGGCGCGGCGGAAATGGCCGACCGCATCCATGACCGGCTCGCCGCCTGGGTGCAGATGGATGACAAGGGGTTGTTCGCCGATCTTGAGGCTTTGGGGGAAGAGTCCGGCCCCGATGCCCGCGAACGCGCCCGCCGCCTCTTTGCCGAAGTGCTGGAATCGACCGGCGGTGGCCTGCGCATCCAGACCATCCATGGCTTTTGCCAGCAATTGCTGACCGCCTTCCCGCTGGAGGCCGACCTGGTGCCGGGCTTCCGTCCGCTCGACCAGCGCGAACAGAGCGCGCTGGCGCGGCAGACCTTGGCCGACATGGCGGTGCGGGCGCAGGAGCAGGGCGATGGCGCACTGATCGGTGCACTCCAGGCAATCAGTCTGCGACTGGGTGAGGGCGGGGCGGAACATTTCCTGCTGCGCTGCGCCGCGCGCGTCGATGCGCTGGCTGCCCTGCCTGATCCGATCGCGCCCTGGCTCGCGGGCCAGTTCGATCTGCCGGAAGGCGATATTGATCAATGGCTTGCTGACCAATGTTCCGATGATGTCTTTGACATGCGGACCTTGTCTGCGCTGGTCGCCGCCAATGTCGCCTGGGGCAAGGGGCGGGGGCTGGAACGCTGTGACCGGATCGCTGTCTGGCGCGCTGCCGATCCCGCCACGCGCGCGGCGACCCTGGCCGATCTGCACCGCGCCTGGGCGAAAACCGATGGCGATCTGATCGAGGCCAAGGGCTGGGTGCCGCCGGACGATGGCTATGGTGCCTTGTCCTCGCGCCTGCATACGCGCTGCGCCGAACTGCTCGCGACCAAGGCTCGCGCCGATTATGCCGCGCTGCTGGCGCAGGGGCTTCATGCTGGGCGCGCCTATGCCATGGCCTATGCCGAGGGTAAGCGGCTGGCAGGGGCCGTCGATTTCGAGGATCTGATTGCCCGCGCTGCCCGCCTGTTGGAACAGGACGGTATTGCCGAATGGATCCGCTACAAACTGGACCAGCGGATCGACCATATATTGGTGGACGAGGCGCAGGACACCAACGCCGCGCAATGGCGCATCGTTCGCACATTGGCCGAAGAGTTTTTCGCAACCGAATGGGAAGCGGGCGAAAAGATCCGCACGATTTTCACGGTTGGCGATTTCAAGCAGGCGATCTTCGGCTTTCAGGGGACCAGCCCCGCCAATTTCGCCGCTGCGCAAATTCTGTTCCAGCGCGATGCCGACCAGTCCGGCCACCGGCTCCACGATCTGTCGCTGGACCATAGTTTCCGCTCCACCCCGGCGGTGCTGGACGTGGTGGACCGCACCATCGCGACCCTCGATGCAGGGCGGCTGGGGCTGGAACCCGGCGATGTGCGCCATATCAGCGCCAATCTCCACCCCGGCGAAGTGCAATTGTGGAAGCCGGTGATCGCGGGCTTATCTGACGATGCCGAGGGTGAGGAAAATTGGGCCGCCGATCAGGAGCGCAAGCTGGCCGAAAATATCGCGCGCCAGATCAAGAGCTGGATCGATGAGGGGCTGATGCTCGAAAGCCGGGGCCGCCCGGTGCGCGCGGGCGACATCATGATCCTGGTGCGCCGCCGCAATGAACTGGCCCGGTTGATCGTCGCCCGCCTCTATGAGGAAAAGGTCGCGGTTGCGGGGATCGACCGCCTGCGGCTCAATGCGCCGCTCGCCGTGCGAGACCTGCTCGCCGCGCTGCGCTTTGCGGTACAGCCGGAGGATGATCTCAACCTCGCTGCGCTGGTGGTGTCGCCCTTGATCGGCTGGACCCAGGATGACCTCATGACCCGGCTGATCGGGCGGCGCGGCGGATTGTGGCGGCACTTGACCCGCTCGCTGGACGATGGCCTGCTCCAGCCCTTGCGCGAGCTGCTGGCGGTGGCCGATTTTTCGACCCCCTATCGCTATCTCGAAGCGATCCTGTCCGGGCCGATGGATGGCCGCCGTCGCCTGATCGATAGGCTGGGCACCGAAGCGGCGGACCCGATCGAGGAATTGCTGAACGCTGCGCTAGGGTTCGAGCAGGACGATCACCCCTCGCTCCAGCGGTTCATCGACTGGTTCGACCGCGGCGAGGTGGACATCGTGCGCGATGCTGCAGCCCAAGGGGACAATCTGCGGCTGCTGACCGTGCATGGGGCCAAGGGCTTGCAGGCGCCCATCGTCATTTTGGCGGACGCCTGCCTCGATCCCGATGCGGGCAACCGGATGGACGGGCTGGAATGGAACGGCCTGCCGATCCTGCCGCCGCGCAAGCCCGAACGGCAGGGGCCAATTGGCGACCTCGCCCAAGAGGCGGCGCGGGTCGAGCGGCAGGAGCATTGGCGGCTGCTCTATGTCGCGCTGACGCGGGCCGAGGAGCGGCTGGTTGTTGCCGGATCGCTGGGTCCGGCCGCCAAGGGGCAGGTGAAGCCAGAAAGCTGGTATGGCGCGGTAGAGGCAGCGATGGAATCGCTTGGGGCACCGTGGGAAGACGACCCCATCTGGGGCCAGGTGCGCCGCTGGCGGGGGACCGAGCATCTCCCAGCCGCGAAGGCCGATACGGAAGTGGCCGAGACGCGCGATAGTGTCGCGGAACCAACATGGTTGCGCCAGCCAGCGCCGGTCGAAGCGCGCCCGCCGCGTCCACTCGCGCCATCGGCAGCGGTGGAGGATGACCAGCCCTATCCGCCGCCGACCCCGGCGATGCGCGCGGCGGCTGATCGCGGCCGCTGGCTTCATGCGCTGTTTGAGCGGTTGCCCGCCGTGCCGGTCGATCGCCGCCGGGACGCGGCCGACCGCTGGCTGGCCCAGCAAGGTGCGGACGACGGGGCGCTGCGTCAGGAGGTGATCGACCAGGCCTTGCGCGTGATCGAAGCGCCCGATTTCGCCGGACTGTTCAGTCCCGATGCGCTGGCCGAAGCGCCGATCGCGGCGGTGGTCGGCGAAGCGGTCATTGCAGGCACGGTCGACCGGCTGTGCGTCGGCGCGGATCGTGTCCAGATCGTCGATTTCAAGACCGGGCGGGTTGCGCCGCTGACTTTGGCCGAAGTGCCGATCGCCCATATCCGCCAGATGGCGGCCTATGTCGCGGCGCTGCAAGTCATCTTCCCCGACCGGACGATCGAGGCGGGGCTGCTCTATACCAGCGCGCCGCGTCTCATCACCCTGCCACCCACCCTGCTCGCCGCACACAAGCCCGGCTTTGTGCCTGCGCAGGAGAATTTGCCGCTCCCGCCCGTTGAGCCGGGCGAGCAGGCGTCCTAGATAGCCAAGCAACGCAAGGAGAATAGCGACATGGCCACCAAGGCAGTAACCGACGCCAGCTTTCAGCAGGATGTGATCGACGCCGACAAGCCCGTGCTTGTCGATTTCTGGGCCGAATGGTGCGGCCCCTGTAAGATGATCGGCCCCGCTCTGGAGGAAATTTCCGAGGAACTGGGTGACAAGGTGGTGATCGCCAAGGTCAATATCGACGAAAATCCCGACGCGCCGGGCAAATATGGCGTGCGCGGCATCCCGACGATGATCCTGTTCAAAAATGGCGAAGCCGCCGCGACCAAGGTCGGCGCTGCGCCCAAGAGCGCGCTCAAGAGCTGGCTCGAAAGCGTCCTGTAAGATCGATGCAGGCGGGGCAGGGTTAGCGGAACAGGATTTCCGCTGCCCTGTCCCACAAACGCGGCGAAGATGCGCCCAGCAGACCCCGGCGCGTATCGCCGACTTGATAGGGTGATCCGTCGAGCCGCTGACAGCAGCCGCCCGCTTCGTTCAGGAACAATGTGCCCGCCGCATGGTCCCAAGGCAGGGTGCGCGCGAACACCGACACATCATTCTGCCCCAGCACCAGCCGGGGATATTGTTCGGCGGCGCAGCGAGGAATGTCCACCAGCGCGAAACGGTCCTGCGATCGCCGCTGAATATCCGCCCGTTCCTCCGGCGTCATGAAATAGACGGCCAGCGCCGCGATCGGCAGCTCGCCGCCGCTCTCGCGCGCCTGTACTTGTTCCCCGTCGATATGGCTGCCCCCGCCCAGCATGGCATGGCACAAGCGGCCCGTCAGCGGATCGAGGATCCACCCCGCCAGCGTCGCGCCGCCATCGGCCAGCGCGATCATGATGCCGAAGGGCGGATTGCCTGCCGCGAAATTGCCGGTGCCGTCGATCGGGTCGATGATCCAGTTCAGCCCTTCACCCGCCCGGTCGAGGATCGCCGGATCGGCCGCGCAGGCTTCCTCGCCGATGATCCCGGCTTCGGGTAGGATCGCACTTAGCCCCTCGGCCAGGCGGATTTCGCTTTCCTTGTCGGCGATGGTGACGAAGTCGTTTGCCGCCTTCTCGCTGATCTCGTGACGCGCCAGGTTCTGGTAGCGCGGCATGACGATGTCGCGCGCGACCTCGCGCATTAGGGCGACGACGGGGGCGTGGATATTGAGCTGCATCAGCTGCGATAATCCGCGTTGATCGCGATATAGCCGTGGGTCAGATCACAGGTCCACACTGTCGCGCGCCCCTCGCCCAGACCCAGATCGACGCCGATCTCGATATCCTGCCCCTTGAGATGCGCGGCCACCGGCGCTTCGTCATAGCCTTCGACCGCCAGGCCGCCGGTCGCCACCTGCGTCGCGCCGAAGCGGATGGAGAGCAGGTCGCGATCGGCCGGTTCGCCCGCCTTGCCGATGGCCATGACGACCCGACCCCAATTGGCGTCCTCGCCCGCCAGCGCGGTCTTCACCAGCGGCGAATTGGCGATCGACAGGCCGATACGATGCGCGCTCTCGTCACTTGCTGCACCCTCGACGCTGATCTCGACGAATTTGGTTGCACCTTCGCCGTCGCGCACCACCAGATGCGCGAGCTGGCGGCAGATGTCCGACAGTGCGGCCTGAAAGGCGTCCGCCCCCGCATCGTCCATGCTGGTCAGTGGCGCATTGCCCGCCTTGCCGGTGGCAAAGGCCAGCACCGTGTCGCTGGTCGAGGTGTCGCTATCGACGGTGATGCAGGAAAAGGTCCGCTTGTTGGCCGCCGACAGCATCTGTTGGAGCAGCGCCGGATCGATCGCCGCGTCGGTGAAGATGTAGCCCAGCATCGTCGCCATATCCGGGGCGATCATGCCAGATCCCTTGATGATGCCGACCAGTTCGACGCGCGTGTCGCCGATCATGGCGGAGGCATGGGCGCCCTTGGCATAGGTGTCGGTGGTGCCGATGGTCGTAGCCGCTGCCTCCCAGCCGCAGGGTTCAGCAACGAACGCCGCTTCGAGGCCCGCTTCGGCCTTGTCGATCGGCAGGGGCACGCCGATCACCCCGGTCGAAGACACAAGCACGTCGGAAGGCAGGCAGCCCAGATGGTTCGCCACCTTGGCCGCAATCGCCTCCACCGCCGCGCGACCACGATGCCCGGTAAAGGCGTTGGCATTGCCCGCATTGACCACCAGCGCCCGCGCCGACCCCAGCGGAATGGCATCACGGCACCATTCGACTTCGGGCGATGGGCACAGGCTCTGCGTCGTCAAACCCGCGACCGCCGTGCCGGCATCCAACTCGACATAGGTGAGGTCGCAGCGGTCCCATTCCTTATAGCGCGCCTGCGCCACACGCAGCGTCACACCCGCGATAGAGGGCAGGACAGGGAAGTGGGCAGGGGCGAGGGGGGAGCGTTGCATATTCGTCTCGCTATGACAGGGGTGGAGGCCAGTTTAGGCACAATGCCCTTTGGAACAAACATATTTTCACATCGGTCAGGATAGAGCGATGCCACAAATATTCAGTTCAGCGTAGTAACTGTGATTGTTCAAAAGTAACCACGCCATTCGCCTGCAACACTCGTTTACTAGTGATTGAGCATCCATATCAGCGTATCGCGTAGATCATATATCGGCCTTTGCCCGGACACCGCATCGAGCTTGCTACGATCTCCCCACAATGTTTTTACCTCGTTCTCGCGAACAAAGTCCGGATTGACGCGAACGGCGAAATCGCGTCCCGAAATCTCCTGGATCATGGCGATTACTTCTCTCAGCGAATAGGCCTTGCCGGAGCAGATGTTGAATGTTTCGCCCAAAGCAGAAGGCGCGTCCAGAAGAGAGGCATAGGCCGACACGACATCACGGACATCCGAAAAATCACGGGAAACGTCCAGATTTCCCAACTCTATCTCATCTGCCTTTTGACGCACATGATGAACGATCTTGGGTATGACAAAATTGATTGATTGTCCGACGCCGGTATAGTTGAACGGCCGGGCGAGGATGATCGGCAAACGTTCTCTGTACAGGCGGGCAACAAACTCCATCGATAATTTACTGACAGCATAGTCGTTTACAGGGTCAGGCGAAACAGATTCGGTAATGGCGCCACTTACCCGATTTCCATAAATATTAGCACTGCTGGCCAGAAGGATTGTATCGACATTTCCCGCTTTATCGAGGGCGTCCAGCAGATTGCGACTACCCACGATGTTTGTACGATAAATATCTTCGGCTACGCCATGAGAGACAAATGCGATTGCAGCAAGATGCACGACCTTATCCGGCCTGATGTCTGCGATCGTGTCCGTAAGGGCTTTGGCGTTGGTCAAATCACATATGACAGACCTGCTCAATCCTTCGATAGGCGAAGTAATCGGCATATGCGATATACCAACGACTTCGTGACCATGACGCGACAACAAAATGGTTAGGTAGCGTCCCGTGAACCCATCTACGCCGGTAATCAAAATTCTGCTCATAGATGTCTCACCTTAACTGCGGCCGTGGAACGACCGTTGCCACGTAGATGTGGTATCCGATCGCCCGGCTACTAGCATCGTGCCTTCAACGCTCAAATCGAGATCAGAAAGAGGCGTTCAAACGGTTTCGTATGAGGTCCGCGTCTACCATCATCTTGCACAACTGCTCCAATGTCGTTTCCGGCTTCCAGCCCAGTTTTGTGACAGCTTTTTCGGGATTGCCGATGAGCAAATCGACCTCGGCAGGGCGATAAAAACGCGGGTTGACGCGCATGACGATCTTGCCGGTTGCAACGTCGGTGGCAACCTCCTGCTCTTCGGCGCCCGAAAATTCGACCTCAATGTCCGCAGCTTTAAACGCCATCCGAACGAAATCGCGGACGGTTTCAGTGCGGTTGGTCGCCAGAACATAGGTGTCCGGCTCGTCGGCCTGCAGCATGCGCCACATGCCTTCGACATATTCCTTGGCAAATCCCCAGTCCCGCTTCGGGTCCAGATTGCCAAGTTCCAGGCAATCCATCTTACCAAGTTTGATCTTCGCGACGGTGTCGGTGATTTTGCGGGTTACGAATTCGCGGCCGCGCAGTGGACTTTCATGGTTGAACAGGATGCCGCTGCATCCGAAGATGTCATAGCTTTCACGATAGTTCACCGTGATCCAATGCGCGTACAGCTTGGCAACGCCATAGGGACTGCGCGGATAAAAGGGCGTGTCCTCAATTTGCGGTACGGCCTGCACCTTTCCGAACATTTCCGACGTGCTGGCCTGATAGAAGCGGATCGTGGGATCGACGATGCGGATGGCTTCGAGGAGGTTCAAAGGGCCTATGCCGGTAATCTCGGCGGTCGTAATCGGCTGATCGAAGGATACGCCTACGAAGCTTTGTGCGGCAAGATTATAGATTTCTGACGCCTTGGCCGTTTGTAGCAGACGAATGCTCGATGCAAGATCCGTGAGGTCATATTCCACAAGCTTGAGGTTAGGATGCTGACTTATGCCAAGTTCCTCGATCCGCCAGAAGTTGACGGAACTGGTGCGGCGATAGGTTCCATAAACCTCATAACCCTTACCCAGCAACAGTTCAGCAAGATAAGCACCATCCTGCCCGGTTATTCCAGTAACTATTGCCGTTTTCATATAAACCTCGTGCCAGATAAAATGTTTATTTCTGAATCAATCGAACATTTTTGAGAATAATGTGTCGATAATAGTATTCTATTTTTAGATTTGAAATTCAAGAATATTACTATCACTGTTTGCGACAAGGTGTAGAATTTGCTGATTGAGCGTCGATGCCGCTTCCACATCCGCACTCTCCGTATAGCAACGCAACTCCGGTGCATTACCGCTGGGGCGAAGATGGACGATGTCGTCATTGTCGAAATAGATCCGCAACCCATCTGTCGTGTCGAACCGGACCGCTTTCCCCGCTACCGCGCCCAGCATACTCTTTAGCCGAGCGAGGATATCGGTTTCGGTGCCAGCTTGAAGATAGGAAATCAACGCCTGGCTGCGATCGGTGGGGAAATTTTGCAGGCGATCACTCACCGTATATCGGGCCGGCAACTGTTCCTGCAACGCCGACAGAGTGATGCTTCGGCGCTTTGCATCCACTAGTGCTGCTATCATTGGCAACATGGCGTCGCGCGTCGGTAGCGCGTCTAAAACAACGCCCTCGCTTTCAACAGGAGTGCCAAGCAAAAAGCCGCCATTGGCTTCATAGCCGCATATCGTGGCATGACCTGTGCAACTCAGTCCCTGCATGCCTTCTATGACGTAGGGTGATCCGATCCGGGTCCGGCGGACCTCATCGAACAGGCCGCACAGCTCCACCGCGCTGTTGCAACTGACCGGCGTCGCGACCGCCTTGATACCCAAGGCCCTGGCACATAAAATGCCCAATATATCCCCACGAATCCATATACCCGTTTCGTCGGCCAGCAGCGGCCTGTCCGAATCCCCATCTGACGACAAAATGGCATCGAGTTGCAATTCTGCAGCCCATTGGCGGGCGAGGACATGGTCTTCAGGGCGAACCGCCTCCGTATCGACTGGAATGAACGTTTCCGATCTACCGAGAGGAAAGGCTTGCCCGCCCATCTGCTTGACCAAAGCAACAAGGACATCTCGACCGACGGCCGAATGTTCGTAAATGCCGAGCTTAAGCCCCTCCAATGCGCGCGCACCAAAGAAATCGACGTAGCGTGCGATATATGTTGTCGTAGCATCGACAAGGGGAAACTTTAGGGGAGGCGCCAACAACATCCCACTGCCGTCGAATATATCCGGCAAATCCACTATTTGCGCCCGGATGGACAGTTCGTCCGCCTTGAGTATTTCACCATCGGGACGGTTGAATTTTATGCCATTGCGATCGTCGGGTATGTGGCTGCCCGTAACCATGAGCGACCCCATGTCCCGCGCAAAGCCATAGGCTGCCACCGCTGGCGAAGGTACGAAACCGCAATAGTCCACATGTCCGCCCTTATGAACAATAGCGGCTGCACAGGCGGCTATGATCCGGGGCGAGGATGGGCGAAGATCACCAGCAATCGCAACATGCTGTCCGGAGTGAAACAATCCCTCGGCTTCCAGATGCTGCAGAAAGCCTATGGTGTAGGCGAAGCATATGCGGTCGCTCATCGCGCTCACGAGGCCGCGGGCGCCACTTGTACCGAAAGCGACGCCAGACACGGCCATCAGGTCCGCGATAGAAACACCCGTCATAAAAACTCGCTATGCCCGCTAGGGAATGTGATTGCAGACGCGGAAAACTTACGCCCCTGTGGCAGGCTTAGCGCCCTTTACCGCTTCCGTCACGCGGCGAACCTGTTGAGATTCGCCGCGACGCAATATCATGACTTCTTGTCCTGAAACGACCACGATCAAGTCGTCAATATCGACCAGCGTGACGCGGGGTCCATCGCTATGCACCAAACAGTTTCTTGCGTTCAACAGGAGGGCCTCCCCTCGTACTGCATTGTCGTTGGCGTCTCTAGTGCTGACCGCATGCAACGAGTCCCAGCTGCCGACATCGGACCAGCCCATATTGACAGGAACACAGGCCACATGCGCCTCGCGTTCCATAATGGCATAGTCTACCGAGTCAGAGGGGCAAGCCGCGAAGGATTCCGGTTCCGGCAGGACATGCAATCCTTCGCGCTTCGCGCCTTTAAGGGACGCCCTGACTGCGGCCAGCATATCCGGCCGGTGACGTTCAAGCGCTTCCAAATAGGCGTCGGCCCGAAACAGGAATATGCCAGCATTCCAGACATATTTGCCTTCAGCCAACATCTTTACGGCAGTAGATGCGTCAGGCTTCTCAACGAACCTTGCTACCTTATGCACCATATTGCCAAGGTCAGCACCCATCTGGATATAACCATATCCCGTCTCCGGGCCGTCCGCTTCGATGCCGAATGTGGTTAGCAGACCTTCTGAAACAAGCGGCAACGCACGCGATATGGCAGTATGGAACGCAGGCAGATCAAGGATGATATGATCGCTTGGCATCACCAGCAGAATATCATCAGGTCGCGCCTCTAATGCTGCCAGCGCAATTGCGGGCGCGGTGTTGCGCCCCGACGGTTCAAGTATCAGACGATAGTCGTGGATTCCGATAGCCTGCAATTGTTCATCGACAATGGGTGCGTGTGCGGCATTGGCAACAATGATCGGGGAACTAACCGAAGCACCGGCATAGCCTTCCGTCCTACTGATGGTCAATTGAAGCATGGTTTGCTTTGCCGTTAGCGATAGCAGTTGCTTGGGACGCTCAGGCGTCGACACCGGCCATAGTCGAGTTCCCGATCCCCCAGACAAGACCACAGGAACAATATATTGAGATTCGCTCGCCATTTTTCGCCTAATTAATCCGTCAATCTTCAAATCAGATGTAACGTTACCGTAACAGTGTCACACGGATGATTGGCGTGGTCTATGGCTGCAAATTCTAGGCTTGCCAAGCCTTTAGCACTCTGATGGCGGCGCTTGGGCAACGGTATAACTGGACTGTGATAGTGACGCGCGGGTCGAGAAGATCGATGGCGTTCTCTTTAAGCGTAACGGCCAGGCGCGACCCGACGTAGCGTGATGGGCGGTTCGGTCGTGCGCACCGATGGTTCGTCGATCACGGCCAGCGGATCAACGGCACGGCTAAGCAGAAGGCCGCATCGATCATCACCTTGCCAGATGACCGTGCCACATATTTCCAGATGATCGCCAATCAATGTCACGCGGGCACCGACCGGCGGCACATGGGCACCGCCCAGTAGCGCACCATAGACCGAAATGTTCAGGATGGTGACTGGGCGGCTGTCCCCGTCCCATAGCAGGGTCGCTGGCGCATTGGCGACGAAGCGACTTTCGCGACGACGGTCACTTTGTGAACGATTGGACGTGCTGGTCATGCTCTTCTCCCGGCTCCCCCCAGGATAAGGTGCAATTATCGGCTGGTTTCGTTACCGAAACCATGCCCCATCTGGTCAACCCAATATTAGCCATAGGCGGACGGAACTACCCATCCGCCCGACGCAGGATCAGGCCAAGGCGCCGTGACAATGCTTGTATTTCTGGCCCGACCCGCATGGGCAAAGCGCATTCCGGCTGATGTCGAGATTGGCGAAGTCGCTATCGGGTGCCGTGTCGAGCGGCCGACTGGGGATGGTCGTGGTGATCCCGCCCCATTGCCCGGCGTCGATGTCGGCGCTGTTATCCTCACCCGAAAAGGGATCGATATGGGTGGTGATGAAGTCGGGCAGCACCGGCAGGTCGAATTGCGGTAGTGGCGCTTCGTCCATGCGGAACTGCACCCGCGCGATCGATCCAGTCACATCCTCGCGGATATTTTCCAGCATCCGTTCGAACAGGGCGAAGGCTTCCTGCTTATATTCGTTGATCGGCGTCTTTTGCGCATAGGCGCGCAGATGGACGACCTGGCGCAGCGCGTCGAGTGTGGCCAGATGCTCCTTCCAGTGATGATCCAGGCTCTGGAGCAGGATCGACTTTTCGATCATGTGCCAGTCGGCCGAATCGACATTGGCGACCTTCTCGGCGACGGCTTCGTCGGCCATGGCGGTCAGCCGTTCCTCGATCATTTCCGGGTCGATCGAATCCTCGGCCATCCAAGCGTCGAAATCAACCTCCAGCCCCAGAATTTCGGAGGTGCGGGTCTTGAGCTTCACCATGTCCCATTGTTCGGGATAGGTGCCGGGCGGGCAGGACGCGCCGACGATGTCGTTCACGGTTTCATGGCGCATGTCGGTGACGACGTCGTCCACCGTATCGGCATCCATGATGTCGGAGCGCTGTTCGTAGATCACCTTGCGCTGGTCGTTCATGACATCGTCATATTCGACGACCTGCTTGCGGATGTCGTAGTTGCGCGCCTCGACCTTCTTCTGCGCGGTCTCGATCGCCTTGCTCAGCCATTTGGACGGGGGCAGCGCTTCGCCATCTTCCAGGTTGGAGCGGATCATCTTGGCGAACATCGTGTCCGGCCCAAAGATACGCATCAGATCATCGTCGAGGCTGAGATAGAAGCGCGAGAGGCCGGGGTCGCCTTGACGGCCCGAACGGCCACGCAACTGATTGTCGATTCGGCGGCTTTCATGCCGCTCGGTCGCTAGCACGAACAGGCCGCCAGCGGCCAGCACTTCGGCCTTTTCAGCAGCGATTTCCGCCTTCATCCGCTCGATCGCGGCGTCACGCTCCGGGCCTTCGGGCACATCGCGCAGTTCGTCCTCGACGCGCAGTTCCAGATTGCCGCCCAGCTGAATATCGGTGCCGCGACCGGCCATGTTTGTGGCGATCGTCACCACGCCCTTGCGCCCGGCCTGTGCGACGATATGCGCCTCGCTCTCATGGAAGCGGGCGTTCAGAACGGCGTGGGGCACGCCTTCCTGATTGAGGAATTCGGACAGCATTTCGGACTTTTCGATCGACACCGTGCCGACCAGAACCGGCTGGCCCTTTTCGGCATGTTCCTTGATCGTCCGCGCAATCCCGCGGAACTTGTCCTCGATATTCTTGTAGAAACTATCTTGCTCGTCGATCCGCTGCACCGGCTTGTTGGTCGGGATGGTGACGACGTTCATCTTGTAGATTTCGTAAAATTCGGTCGCTTCGGTCGACGCGGTGCCGGTCATGCCCGAAATCTTGGGATACATGCGAAAATAATTCTGGAAGGTGACGGAGGCGAGCGTCTGGTTTTCCGGCTCGATCTGGACGCCTTCCTTGGCCTCCACCGCCTGATGCAGGCCATCCGACCAGCGGCGACCATCCATCATGCGGCCGGTAAATTCATCGATGATGATGACCTTGCCGTCCTTGACGATGTAATCGATGTCGCGGCGGAACATGACATTGGCGCGCAACGCCTGGTTCACATGATGCACCACCTGGGTATTTTCGAAATCATAGAGATTGGTGCCCTGCAGCAGCCCGGCATCCTCCAGCAGACGCTCGATCCGCTCGGTGCCGTCTTCGGTCAGCGTGACGGAGCGCTGCTTTTCGTCCTTCTCATAGTCGGCTTCCGTGACCTGCTTCACGATCGCATCGACTGAGACATAGAGTTCGGACTTGTCGTCGGTCGGGCCGGAAATGATGAGCGGCGTGCGCGCCTCGTCGATCAGGATCGAGTCCACCTCGTCAACGATGGCATAGTTGAAGGGGCGCTGGACCATCGACGCGCGGTCATATTTCATATTGTCGCGCAGATAGTCGAAACCGAGTTCGTTGTTCGTCGCATAGGTGATGTCGGCGGCATAGGCGGCGCGGCGCTGATCCTCGCTGATGTTCGGCACGATGACGCCGGTGGTCAGCCCCAGGAAACGATAGACCTGCCCCATCCAGTCGCAGTCGCGGCTGGCGAGATAGTCGTTGACGGTGACGACATGAACGCCCTTGCCCTCCAGCGCATTGAGGTAGGTGGCGAGCGTCGCCACCAGCGTCTTGCCCTCACCCGTGCGCATTTCGGCGATCTCTCCGCGATGCAGGACGATGCCGCCCACCATCTGCACGTCGAAATGGCGCATACCCAATACCCGGACGGACGCTTCGCGCACCGTGGCAAAGGCTTCGGGCAACAGGTCGTCCAGCGTCTCGCCCGCGGCCAGCCGCTCGCGGAACCGCGCGGTCTGTGCGGCCAGATCCGCGTCGCTCAGCGCCTGCACGGATGGTTCGAACGAGGCGATCCGATCGACGATCTTGCCCAGCGACTTCACATAGCGTTCGTTGGACGAACCGAAGATGGACTTGGCGAGTGCGCCGAACATGGACATTCCTGACTCAAAAGGGAGGCGTTGCCCGGTGACGGGCAGGCGCGCAAACATGCGCGGCGATTTAGGGATGGCTCAGCGGTTAGTCAATCAACGTGCCGCTGCACCACAGGTAACGTCCTGCGGCGGGTGGAGGGATCGCTCTATTACGGTAATATCACGATATGCGCCTTACTCGCCCAGCATTGAGCAATGCGGTTCATTGCCTCGTTCAGAAGAGAGCAACCCCTTACCATTTTCCATGAAATTATGCTTTTCGACAAAATTTTCTTGCCAAGGCGGTTGCAAGGCTCGAAATTGTAGGAACCATGAATTCGTTGGTTTCAACGCGCCAGCTCCTTCCGATTTGAGACTTCGCATACCAGATCATATGTCATGTAATTTGATCTAAAAAATTGATATAAAGTGATTTATTTTCTGATATGAGCTAGATCAAACTAAGCAGCATGGGATTGACGTTATACACAAGGTCACGGGCTTACGGTTGCATAATTGGAGCTCACGGGCGCTTTCCCCCCATATTGTAATCGGTACGAAGTTGTAAAGTCTTCCAGGGCTTGGGTCTGTTAGGCTGAGGCTTGGGCAGCGCGTCTTATTCGGTCAAAATTGACAGTTAGAGTATGCTATGAAGTTGGTAGATCCTGTTTCGAACGCCCCATTTGAAATCGCCAAGTTGAAGATGGTCCCGTTTGCCGCTCGCTTCTGTGCATATTTAGCCAGAAAAAAGGGACGTGCCGCTGCCCATGCAATGAATTGGGGCCAAGCTGTTGATGCCTATGTTGGGGCATTGCGATTGGTACCTATGAATGCACGCCTCTGGGTGCAGCTAGGTCATGCCTATGGTCATTTGGGAATGCCGGATGCAGCACAGCTCGCCTATCGCAATGCAACGAAAGCGCAGCCAGAAAATTCTATCGGTCACCGCCATCTAGGCTATGTGCAGCGCGAAACGCATCTTCATGAACAAGGAATGCGTTCTTTAGCCCGCGCCCTTCTTCTTGACCCTGAAAATCGCGACATCGCTGAAATATTGCTGGCAGACAAAGGCGAGGAAAAGACGCAGGAATATCTGGTCAATGCTGCTTTTGCGCACGCTGATGAATGCCGTCCTGATCGGCCGATGGGGTGGAAGGCAGTGTGGTTGCGGTCCCAGGCAAGAAAAGCTGCGCGCAAACGGGATTGGAAAGAAGCCGAGAAATTTTATGCAGCTGCAGTGCGGCTTGAGCCGAGCAATCCCGATCTTCTTCTACAGCTCGGCCATGCTTTCAACCACCAAAACCAGCAACCCGAAGCAGAACTCGCCTACCGTCGCGCGATCGCAATCGATCCCCTATATGTGGATCCATGGTTACATCTTGGCTATGTGTTAACGGCGCAAAACCGGCATAATTCGGCCCGTACAGCGTTCGGCACCGTGCTTCGGCTTGCTCCCCATCGCCTTGCTGACCACCCCATATTGGCCGGTGCTGAAATCGCGCATACGCAAGCCAGTCCCGCCCCCGCCGAAGGCAAGTCAAGAGTCATGGTGTGCCCGCCTGAACTGGGCGAACGTGAAAAAGCCATATGGAACCTTCTGGCCACGCATGTTCAAGGAAAACATTGATAGATGCGCATCGTTATAGATCTGCAGGCATGTCAGAATGGCAGCCGACATCGTGGAATCGGCCGATACGCCATGTCCATGGCCCGCGCGATGGTAAAGGCTGGTAGAAACCATGAATTCATCATTGCGCTTAATCGATCCTTCTCCGAATCCGTGGATGATATCCGTCGTTCGTTTGAGGGGCTGCTTCCGCCTAGCTCTGTCGTTACCTATTCGGTGCCTCCCATGGCTACGGCGGCGGATCCGTCAAATGCATGGCGCAATCGCGCGGCTGAACTTGTGCGCGCGCATTTTCTCGAAAGCCTGGCGCCCGACGTCGTGTTCGTTCCTAGCCTGTTCGAGGGCTTTTGGGACGATACGGTTGTCTCTGTGGAGCGCGACGCGCCCTATCTCAACGTCATCACCTTACACGACCTGATACCTTTGGAAGATCCCGCGCGTCATTTGGGCGGGGAACATGATCGTGCTGCCTATTTTCGCCGTTTGAACGACGCCCGCCACGCCGATCTGTTGCTTGCAGTTTCGCGCTACGCGGGAGATGACGCTATCGCCAAGCTCGGCATTGCCGATCACAAGGTGGTTGTTGCCTATGGCGGTGTGGATGAACAGTTTCGCGCGCCGAAATGGAGCTCCGCGCAAAGAGCGGATCTCCTGGAAAAATATGGGATCTCCCGTCCCTATGTGATGATGGCCAGTCCTTTGGAGCCGCGTAAGAACATCGAAGGACTGATTGCAGGCTATGGCAGCATGTCCAAGAGCGTCCGTGATGGGCATCAACTTGTTTTTGCCGGCAAGATGGACAGCTTTGCGCAGCGTTATATCCACGACTTGGCGAGGGCGGAGGGGATGGACCCGGAAACCATTGTGTTGCCTGGCTTTGTTTCCGATGCCGATCTGCCTGCGCTCTATCATTACAGCAGCACATTCGCCTTTCCATCCTTTAGCGAGGGTTTTGGCCTTCCGCTATTGGAGGCCATGGCCTGCGGAGCCCCCGTCGTAGGTTCGTCGAAAACCAGCATTCCCGAAGTCGTTGGTCGATCCGATCTCGCGCCCGATCCTGCCAACATCGTCGAAATCGGGCGAGCGATCGAACGCATCCTGGCCAATCCTTCGGTTGAGAAGGAATTGCGCGATTTTGGCCCGCGGCGTGCGGCGTTGTTCACATGGGAAAAGTCTGCAACCGTCGCGCTCGACGCGCTTGAAAAATTGCTGCGCGAGAGCCGCCCGTCTACCTCTGCTACCGTACAGGATGAAGGGGGCATGCCATCCAGGCGGATGGAAATGGCGCTGTTGATGATGGACGTTCCACCCGAACATCGACTCTCTGGCGTCAACAATGCCTTGGCAGCCGCGCTCGCAGACAGGTTTGACCTTACGATCATCAGCACGAGCCGAACGCCGGTAAGCGAATGGTTGCAGGCCAATTGCGCCATCAGGAACGTCGAGTGGTTCGAAACCCACGCGGATCACTTTCATCATATCCTCTACAGTGCCGATTATATGGCCGATGCCGCTTTCCGCCGACTGATGCGCCGCCAAAAGGGCGACCTGATACTGGTGGAGCGTCTGGCTCCTCCTGCTCCTAATAAATTGACCGGCCGGCGCCTTTTCGATGGCGCGGAACTGGCTATGTTCGAGGCCGCCGGCTTTGGGGGGCTGTCACGCGCAGCGGCGAACGAAGTTTCTGCAAATGAGATGATCGACCTGCTGATTGAGGATTTGGCAAGCCGTGCCGCCCATCTCTATGTCGAGGCTGACTCGGCAGTCGGACAAGTGGCCTGCCGGACCGACATCATGCCCATTGCGCTTTCCGACCAGGCCCGTAGGGCACTGTGCGAAAAGGTCGGTGTAAACGCAGCGTCCGCTGTTATCGTGGCAGTTGCTGCCGATGACGATGCCGCTTCCCGCATCATTCGGGATTTCCGTACGGCTTTTGTCGCTGTAACAGACGCGCCGTCTCTCGTGGTTTTTTGCGACCTGCATGACCGGCAGGCGGGCGACGTCAATATCAGCAAATTGGTGTCTGGCGTTGTCCGGATTAGCTGTGATCTGGACGCTGTGTATTGTGGACTGCTGTCAACGGCCGATGTCCTGATCGTCGATGATGGCTTGCCGGATGCGATCCGTAAAAGGATGTCCATCGACTGCCCGCCACCGCGCCTTTATCTAGCTCGCCATCTGGTTGGAGCAAAGTGCTCGAAGTTGGTCGAATTTTTTGATTCGGCGCAGGCCCTCGTGCGGGATGATAACATAACGGGCGCGGCCATGCCTGGTGCCGTCGAGGCAGCGCGCCAGATGAGCGGTAAGCCGCCAGCAAAGCGCGCAGACGCCGAAGTCCTAAAACGCCTTATTGCGAGACTGCCGGAAGACGTCCGCGGAAGTCGGCCGGACGAAAATGATTTGGCAAAGGTTGCTATCGCGCTGGCTCGCAATGAAGCCTGCCAGAAAGCGCCTCAAATCTACTTCGATTTGACCGCCTTTGCAAAACCTGATCCGAGCCACCGACTTGATCGCATCACCAGTTATTGGCTTGAAGAGATATTCCGGCAAGGCGGGAATAGGGTACGCGCCATCTATGCCGACGGTGGGCATTTTGTCGTCGGCAATCAATTTGCCGCCCATGTCTGCAAGATTGCCAATAGCTGTCTGCAGGACCATCTTCTCACGCCTCAAATCGGTGACCGCATCGTCGGGTCCGACCTGTTTCATTCTTTCGCCAAAAATAACTTCGACCTGCTTCGGGCAGCGCGTAATGATGGCGTCGCGCTGGACTATATTGTCATGGATAGCCTGGCGTTTCAGCGTGATGGGTTAAGACCATCTTTTGCCGGGATGCTCATGACCTGGATTGAGGAGACTGTCCTCTCCAATGGCATTTCCATGACGGGGCTGCGGCAGGAAATGTCGGATGCGACATCATCCCGACCGGCCTCGCATGATGCCTGTATGCAGGCTCTAGACGATGCCGATATTCCGGTAGCGGTTCTCAATTGCCCTGATATTCTGGGCGATAGTCATGTTATGGCGGATGCCAAGAGGCATTTCTCGGCGGCGATGTGGAACGCGATCAACATATGGCTTGCGGAGAGACACAAGCCGCTGACGATGGCCCATCGTGGCACCCATGCTGCTGACCTTGGCCATGTGGTCGCGGGACATGTCTTGGGAAGCTACAGCCTCGCGATCATCAATCGCATGCTTGCAAGATCGCTGGAAGCGAGCTTCCCTGGTCAGGCGCGCTTTCTTGCAATCGAAACAGATCCCATAGACCATACAGAAGGTGTGCCTGCAGACGACAAGCCCCTCATGATCGAGTTGGCAGGGCGAGCTGCACCGGACAATGGCAATGAAGTTGTTATCAGCCATCATTATCCGGTCATAGTGCCCGACGGCTCTTATCGTCTGATGATGGCCCTGTTCTTTTGGGAAGAAAGCGCTGTCCCAGAACACACAATCGAACGTTTGGGTAAGAATTTCGACGCTATAATTTCGCCTGCACGTACTGTAACGAACGCGCTTCTCGATTCTGGCTTGTCGATTCCGATTGCGACGATCGGCCAACCGGTCGATATCGAACCTTATCAAGCGCTGGCTGGCGGACGAAGCCCGCGCGGTAAGGAAGTGCGTTTCCTTCATGTATCGTCCTGCTTCAAGCGCAAGGGTATCGACATTCTGCTGGCGGCTTGGGCTAAGGCATTTACCTCTGCCGATCCTGTGCGTCTGGTCATCAAGACTTTTCCTAACCCGCACAATGATGTCGAGCAGCAACTGGAAGAACTCGTGTCGCGCTATCCCGACCTCGCAACGGTCGAGATCATAAACCGGGACGTCGAGCGTGATGAACTGCTACAATTTTACGCCGATGCCGACGTCATGGTTTTGCCATCGCGTGGGGAAGGGTATAATTTACCTGCGCTTGAAGCGATGGCATCCGGATTGCCGTTGATCGTTACCGGTCATGGTGGGCAGCGTGATTTTTGCAGCGAGCGGGAAGCGCGTCTCATCGACTATCGCTTCGCACGTTCGGAAAGCCATGTGAGCGGGCACCATTCCTTGTGGGTGGAACCGGACGTTGAAGATCTGGCGGCAGCGTTGCGGGAGCAAGCCGACCCGGATCAGGACATGGTGATAGAAGAACGTCGGCAACGTGCTCTTATCGCGGCCGCGCGGGAAAGCGATAAGATGGCATGGCTCCATCGTTATACAGCGATGGTCGAAAATCTGCTCGATACGTCGAATGGCGAAAAAGCGCGTGTAGCTTGGGTCAGCACCTGGGGCGTCCAGTGCGGCATCGCCCAATATTCGCAATATATCGTCGATCACTTTTCGCCAGCGGCCCAACGCGAACTAACCGTCCTATGTGATCATCGCACGCCCCGGCGTGTGTCGTCGGTCCCGCGCCACATTCCGACATGGGCCGTCGATAATGTGCCCAAGATCGACGATATCTTGAATGCCGTCGAAGACATCGACGCCGAAGCTCTGGTCATTCAGCATCAGGATGGACTACTATCCTGGGATCAACTCGGCCGTTTGGCGCTAGATGATCGTTTGGTTGGCAAGGTGACGGTCGTTGTTCTCCATAATGCCGGTAACATGGCACGCGCCAGTTCGCATGAACTGATGACATTGCTGGAAGGACTCGGTAAATTCAGCAGGGTTCTTGTCCACAATATCGCGGATATGAATTTCCTTTTGTCGATGGGGTTAAAGCATAATATCGGTCTGTTGCCCCATGGCGCATTCGCGCCGGATCAGGCACCATGGCCAAAGCGTTTTACCCAGCACGACGCGCCCATCATCGGATGCCACGGCTTCTTTTTCCAGCATAAGGGCATAGACAAGCTTATTCGCGCGGCCGCGATCCTCCGTCAGGACTGGCCCAATCTTAAGCTTCGCCTAGTCAATGCCCAGTTTCCAGGCGAAGGCCATCAAGCCTATATTTCCGAATGCAAGGCGTTGGCGAAATCCTTGGGCGTGTATGACGCCATCGAATGGCATCAAGCCTTCATGCCGATCGAGGAAGTCAACGGCCTGTTGTCTGCGTGCGACATCATCGCATTACCCTATAGCGAAAGCACGGATTCGGCCAGTGGAGCCGTCCGCGTCTCCCTCGCGAGCATGGTCCCGCTTGTCGCAACGCGGGTGAAGATTTTCGCGGAACTGGGTGATGCAGCCGCATGGGCGGACAATAATGATCCAGAAGTGCTGGCCGAGGTAATCGGGCGTTTACTGCGTAGCCCGGAAGAAAGAAGGACTGTCCAGGCCGCGATGCACGACTGGCTTCATGCCCACGATTGGAGCCGTGTAGCGGGAACGATGGAAGGCATGATTCAGGGGCTCGTGCAGGAAAAGCGTCTACATTGGGACGTGAACCGAATGGCGTCTTGATGAACGAATTAAGATGAACGCTATGTCTTGCCCGCGATAGTGCATCTTGCTTGCTATCGCGGGCCTGGCCGTCTTTGGACAGCACGGCAACGAGATTTAAGTCGCGCCAAATTTCGTTGCCGTATTTGAGTGGGATATGTCGCATTTAGCGATTTCTGGCGGAAGCGGTGGGATTCGAACCCACGGTGAGCTTGCACCCACGGCGGTTTTCAAGACCGCTGCCTTAAACCACTCGGCCACACTTCCGTTGTCCCGCTTCCTAGCGCGCCGGACGGCGTTGCCAAGCGCAAAAATCGTCGATCGATCGGTTCATCCCTTTCTTGGGGCCGACGCGCCATTAAGGGATTCACCTCGCCTCCTGCCTGTGCAACAACGGGGCTATGGGAGATTCTTTGCATACATCCATATTTTCGCTGCTGCTTGGCCTGACTGGCGTCGCCGCCTGCAGCGTCGCGCCGACCCCGGCCGTGGCGCAGGACAACGCGGCGTTCCGCGCTTATCTCGACAGCATCCGGCCCAAGGCGCGGGCGATGGGGATCAGGGATGCGACGCTCGATGGCGTGTTTGCCACGCTGACACCCAATCTGCGCGTCATCGAACTGGACCAGAGCCAGCCGGGTGGCGGCGCTTATTCGCCGATCCCGAATTTCGAGCCTTATCGCGTGAAACATGTCGATTCCGCGCGGATCAATCGCGGCCGGATTGCCTATCGTAACAATCGCGCGCGTCTCGCCCGGATCGAGGCGGAAACCGGCGTGCCCGAAGAAATCATGGTCGCGATCTATGGCCATGAGACCAATTATGGCTCCTATACTGGCGACTTCGATCTGATCCGTTCGCTCGCGACCCTTTCGTGGGAAGGGCGTCGGCGGACGCTGTTCGAACCCGAATTGCTGGCGACGCTCAAGATGTTGGACAATGGCGTGCCGCGCAGCCGCCTGGTCGGCAGTTGGGCAGGCGCAACGGGCTATCCGCAATTCCTGCCCAGCGTCTATCTGCGCCTGGCGCGCGATGGCGATGGCGATGGCAAGGCCGACATCTGGACCAGCGAGGCCGACGCCCTGGCGTCGATCGCCAATTATTTCGTGCAGTCGGGCTGGCGCGCCGGGCAACCCTGGGGCGTGGCGGTCAATGTGCCGAGCGGTTTCAACCGCGCGGCCGTTACGGCCCGGACGCAGCCAGCACGCTGCCCGCGCGTGTTCAACCGGCATAGCCGTTGGCTGACCATCGCCGAATGGCGCAAGATGGGCATGTCGCTGGCGCGGGACAGTTGGCCGGCCGACAGCGTGATGGCGACGCTGCTGGAGCCGGATGGGCCGGGCAACACCGCCTATCTGCTGACCGGCAATTACCGCGCGATCCTCGACTATAATTGCTCCAATTTCTACGCCCTGTCCGTGGGGTTGCTGGCCGATGCGGTCAAACAATAGGGCAGGTGCGCCGTCAGCGGCAGCCGGCATGCTGCTGGTGCTGGCCTCCTGTGGCGCAGAGCCACCACTGGCACCACCGACGACCACGCCGCGCCCGGTGCCACAGATGCCGATGGTCGCCGACGAGCCGGTCACGATCGGGGCACCTTACACCGTGGCGGGCGTCACCTACACACCCGAAGACGCGCCCAATTATGACGCGGTCGGCTATGCCGGTTGGTATGGGGAAGAATTGCAGGGCAACAAGACCGCCAACGGCGAAGCCTTCATGCCTATGGCGATCACCGCCGCACACAAGACCTTGCCTTTGCCCGGCTATGTCGAGGTGACCGCGCTCGATAGCGGCAAGACCATTTTGGTGCGCATCAATGATCGCGGGCCATTCGCCAATGATCGGCTGATCGACCTGTCGCGCGGCGCGGCGGAGCAATTGGGGATCATCGGAGCCGGTGCAGCGCCCGTACGGGTGCGCCGCGTCAATCCGCCGGAGCAGGATCGCGCTCTGCTGCGCGCCCACCAACGCGCCGCCGAACGACTGGAAACGCCCGCCGCGCTGCTGGCGCCTTTGCGGGCCAAATTGCCGCCGCGCCAGTCAGTCGCCAGCGCACCCATATCCCCCAAACCGCCCGCGACGTCCCCCGCGCCACCCGTCACGACCAAGGGCGGCTATGTCGTCCAGGTCGGGGCCTTCTCCTCCCGCAACCGCGCAGAAACGCTCGCCAAACGCATCGGCGCAACCGCCATCGAGGGCGGCAGCCTCTGGCGCGTGCGCTTTGGCCCCTATCCTACCCGAACCGCGGCGCAGGCGGGCGTCCGGGCCGCCGCAGCAGGGGGCTTTGAGAATGCGCCCATCATCGCTAATGACGCCCGATAGACCCGGCGCAGCGCCGCACGATTCCATTCCATTGAAGGCAGTGTCATGAACAAGTCCGTTGCAGTCCTCCTCTTCGCCGGGCTGTTGACCCAGCCCCTGACTGCCGCCGCGCCGCCCTACACCAGCGAAGCGCCGATCGCTTATATGAAGGATCTGTCGTCGGGCGCGGTTCTCTTTAACAAGGGTGGCCAGACGCGGATGCCGCCCGCCTCCATGGCGAAGATGATGACGGCGCATGTCGCCTTCCGCCTGATCCAGCGCGGCGAATTGAAGCTCGACACGATGTTCACCGTGCGCCCCGAAACCTGGAAACAGTGGCACGGGCCGCAGGCCGGATCGACCATGTTCCTGTCGGCAGGCGAACAAGTCTCGGTGGAAAATCTGCTGCATGGCATCGTCACGCTGTCGGGTAATGACGCCTGCGTCGTGCTGGCCGAAGGGATTGCAGGCACCGAACAGGCGTTCGTCGCGCAGATGAACGAGGAAGCCAAGCGGTTGGGCCTCAAGAACAGCCATTTCGGCACCAGCAATGGCTGGCCGGATGAAGGCGTGACCTATGTCACAGCCGAAGATCTCGCCAGCCTCGCCCAGGCGACGATCGAGGAAACGCCTGATCTCTACAAGCGCTTCTACGCCGCGCGCTCCTTCACCTGGGGCAAGACGATGGGCGGGGCCGACATCAGCCAGGGCAATCGCAACCCCATTTTGGGCAAGATCGCTGGCGCAGACGGCCTCAAGACCGGGCACACGCAGGAAGCGGGCTATGGCTTCACCGGGTCGGCCGAACAGGATGGCCGCCGCCTGGTCATGGTCGTTGCCGGTCTGACCAGCTTCAATGGCCGCATCGGCGAATCGGTGCGCTTCATGGATTGGGGCTTCAAGGCGTGGAAGGCGCAGCCTTTGTTCAAGAAGGGCGCGGTGGTCGAAACCGCCGAGGTCCAGTTGGGCAGCGCGACGACCGTGCCTTTGGTCGCGCCGCATAATATGGCGGTGACGCTGCCCCGCACCGCGTCGGCCAACGTCAAGGTCAAGGTCGTCTATACCGGCCCGATCAAGGCGCCGATCGCCAAGGGGCAGCAGATCGCCCAGCTCATCGTGCAGACGCCCGACACGCCGCCGCAGGTCATGCCGTTGGTGGCCGGCGAAGATGTGGCGGAAGCCGGTATGTTCGGCCGCATCTGGAATGGCATGAAGTCGCTGTTCGGGTGAGTCCGGGCCGCTTCATCACGCTGGAAGGCGGAGAGGGCGCGGGTAAATCGACCCAGCTTCGCGCGCTCGCCGCTGCCCTGCGCGCGCGCGGGCTGGAAGTTGTCGAAACGCGCGAGCCCGGCGGTAGCGAAGGCGCGGAAGCCATCCGCGCGTTGCTGCTCACCGGCGGCGCGGATCGCTGGAGCCCGCGCGCCGAAGCCCTGCTGTTCGCCGCCGCGCGCGCCGACCATGGCGAAAAGACGATCCGTCCCGCCTTGGCGCGGGGTGCCTGGGTGTTGTCCGACCGCTATCTCGATTCGAGCAGGGCCTATCAGGGACAGGGCGACCTGACCGATGCCGACATAGTAGCGCTGCACCGGATCGGCAGCGCCGGATTCCTCCCCGACCGGACCTTGTTCCTCTCCCTGCCGCAGTCGGACGCTGAAACGCGCGCCCGCGCCCGCGATGGCGACATATCCGACCGGATCGGCGGGCGGGATCGCACCTTCCATCGCGCTGTCGCGGACGCTTTCGCCCGCTTTGCCGTCGAAGAACCCGCCCGTTTCCGGCCTATCGATGCGTCGGGCGCAGCGGATGCCGTCACCGCCCGCTTGCTCGAAGCGCTGGCCGATCTGCTGCCATGACGTCGCTGATCGGCCATGACGCCCAAGCCCGCTTGCTAATCGGCGCGGCGGCCAGCGGGCGGATGCATCATGGCTGGATATTGAGCGGCCCACGCGGCATCGGCAAGGGCAGCTTCGCCCGCGCGCTGGCGCTGCGCCTGCTTGCCGACGCCGCAGGGCCGAAGGTCGAGGGGGATGGGCTTGCCGTGCCCGATGACCATCGGGTTCGCCACCTGATCGATGCCGGTGCCCATCCCGACTATGCCGAACTTGCGCCGCTGGAAAAGGATGGCGTCACCGCGCGGAACATCAGCGTGGATCAGGTGCGCGGGCTCGGACGGCTGCTTCAATCGGCCCCGTCGCTATCGACGCGCCGCATCGTGGTGATCGACAGCGCCGACGATCTGGAACGCGGCGCGGCCAATGCGCTGCTCAAGACGCTGGAAGAGCCGCCCACTGACATGCTGTTCCTGCTGGTCAGCCACGCGCCCGGCCGCCTGCTGCCGACCATCCGCTCACGTTGCCGCACGCTGCGCTTCGATCCGCTCGACGATGCGGCGATGCGATCCGTGCTGCACGCAGGAGAGGGGGAATTGTCGCCCGCGGAGATGGACGCACTGGTCCGGGCAGGGGAAGGGTCGCCGGGCAAGGCATTGCGTTATGCCGGGCTTAATCTGGCGGAAATCGAGGCAGCCTTGGCGTCGATCGCGACCGATGGCGATCCTGGCAACCGGCAGCGGCTCCTGCTCGCCAAAACGCTGGCGACCAAGGCGGCCCGTCCCCGCTATGAAGCCTTTCTGGAACGCGCGCCGGCGTTCCTCGCCGAAGCGGCCCGGCACCGCCATGGTCCCGCCCTTGGCGTGGCGCTCGACCATTGGGAGGAAGCGCGGCGGCTCGCGGGCGGGGCGATCATCCTGTCGCTCGATCCGGCGGCAGTGGTGTTTGAACTGGCGGGCCATGTCGCGGCGCTGGCACCGCGCGCCGCCTGAAAAGCGACTTTGCGCGCAGGCGAACAGCCGCTAGGGAAGGCGCCATGTCCAAACCCTATACCATCACCACCGCCATCAGCTATCCCAATGGCCGTCCGCATATCGGCCACGCTTATGAGGTGATCGCCACCGACGCGATCGCCCGCTTCCAGCGGATGATGGGCCGCGACGTGTTTTTCCAGACCGGCACCGACGAGCATGGCCTGAAAATGGACCAGGCCGCGCGCGCACGCGGCATCGAACCGCGCGCGCTTGCCGATGAAATGGCCGCGCATTTCCAGCACATGGCGTCGGTTCTCAACATCAGCCATGATCGCTTCATCCGCACGAGCGAGCCGGATCATCACCGCGCCAGCCAGGCGATCTGGCAGGCGATGGAGGCCAATGGCGACCTGTATCTTGGTCGGTATGAAGGTTGGTATTCGGTCCGCGACGAAGCCTTTTACGACGAGAAGGAAATCGTCGAAGGGGAAGGGGGCGTCAAACTCTCGCCCCAGGGCACGCCGGTCGAATGGACCGTCGAGGAAAGCTGGTTCTTCCGCCTGTCCGCCTATCAGGATCGGCTGCTGGCCCTATATGCAAGCCAGCCCGGCTTCATCCAGCCCGACAGCCGCCGCAACGAAATCCTCCGCTTCGTCGAAGGCGGCCTGAGCGATCTCAGCATCTCGCGCACCAGCTTCGATTGGGGCGTGAAGGTGCCGGGCAGCGACGGCCATGTCATGTATGTCTGGGTCGATGCGCTGACCAATTACCTGACCGGTTGCGGCTATCCCGACGATGCGGCGCGGATGGCGCGCTACTGGGCCGAGGGGGGTGATATCACCCACATCATCGGCAAGGATATCGTGCGTTTCCATACCGTTTACTGGCCAGCCTTCCTGATGAGTGCGAAGCTGCCCTTGCCCAGCCAGATTTTCGGCCACGGCTTCCTGCTCAACCGCGGCGAGAAAATGTCCAAGTCGGTCGGCAATGTCGCCGATCCCATCGCACTGGCCGAGCGGTTCGGCGTCGATCAGTTGCGCTATTTCCTGTTGTCAGAAGTCACGTTCGGCAATGACGGCAGCTACAGCGCGGAAGCGATTGTCCAGCGGTCGAACAGCGATCTTGGGAACGCCTTTGGGAACTTGGCCCAGCGCACATTGAGCTTCATTGCGAAGAATCTGGACGGCTATCTGCCGGCAATCCATGGCCATGACGCCGCCGATACCGACTTGATCGACTTGATCGACCGCGTTGTGCGCACGGACATGCCAGCAGCGATGGAGGACCTGGCGCCGTCGGTCGCGATTGATGCCTGGCTGCGCGCAGCCTTTGCCTGCAACCAGTATATCGACGCGCAAGCGCCATGGAGCCTGCGCAAGACCGATCCGCAGCGGATGGAAACGGTGTTGGCGACGCTTTATATAGCGATCGTCCAACTCGCTGTTGCCGTCCTGCCGGTTGTCCCGGCGAGCGCTACGGCGTTGCTCGATCACATGGGCATTCCCGCTGACAAGCGGACCTATGAAGCGATTGGCGATCATTGGTATTCGCCGCTGGCAGAAAGCGATTTCATTCTCGCCGCCCCTAAACCGCTCTTCCCCCGCCTCGAACTGACCGAAGCGGACGCCTGATCGTCATGCTGATCGACAGCCATTGCCACTTGAATTACAAGGGCTTGATTGAGGATCAGGAGAATGTGCTGGAACGCGCCCGCGCGGCCGGCATCGACCTGATGCTCAATATCGCGACCCGCGAGAGCGAGTGGGATGCCGTCCTCGACACCGCAATCCGTGCGCCCGACGTCTGGGCGACGGTCGGCATCCACCCGCATGAAGCCGACGAGCATCCCCATGTCGATACCGCCAAGCTGGTCGAACGAGCCGCGCATCCGCGCGTCGTCGGTATCGGCGAAACCGGCCTTGATTATTATTACGACCATAGCGACCGCGACCGGCAGCAGAAGAGTTTTCGCGCGCATATCGCCGCCTCGCGCGACACAGGACTGCCGCTGATCGTCCACACCCGCGATGCGGAGGAAGACACGCTGGCGATCATGCGCGATGAAATGGGGAAGGGGGCCTATCCCGGCGTCATCCATTGTTTCACCGCCAGCGGCGCCTTTGCCGATGCGGCGATGGAATTGGGCTTCTACATCAGCATTTCGGGCATCGTTACCTTCAAGAGCGCGAAGGATTTGCAGGAGACAGCGGCTCGCCTGCCGCTGGATCGGCTGCTGGTGGAAACGGACTCGCCCTTCCTCGCCCCGGTGCCCCATCGTGGTCGCCCCTGCGAACCGGCCTTCGTCGCGGACACCGCGCGCTTCCTCGCGACCCTGCGCGGTGAAAGCATAGAACAATTGGCCGCCGCGACGTCCGCCAATTTCCGCACCTTGTTCAAGAAGGTGGCATGAGTTTCAAACTGACCATCCTGGGCAGTGGCACCTCGTCCGGCGTGCCGCGCATCGGCAATGATTGGGGCACCTGCGACCCAACCGAGCCGAGGAACCGCCGCAGCCGCGTGTCCATCCTGGTCGAAAGCCCAACCACCCGCATCCTGGTCGACACCTCGCCCGACATGCGCGCGCAATTGCTCGCCGCCGATGTGGTCCAAATCGACGCCATCTTGTGGACGCATGACCATGCCGATCACAGCCATGGCATCGACGATGTCCGCCAACTCTTCCACCATCGCCGCTCGCCCGTGCCCGGCTATGCGCGCGAACAGACACTCCGGCTCTTGTCGCAGCGCTTCGCCTATGCCTTTGAAGGGCGCAACGGCTATCACCCGACCATCGCCCCGCATATCCTGCCCGACAGCCTGCGGATCGGCGACATCGACATCGCCTGCGTCGATCAGCCTCATGGCGACATCTGGTCCACCGGGTTCCGCTTCACCCATGGCGGCCGGTCGATCGGCTATGCCACCGATTTCCATGAGCTGACGCCGGAAATGCTCGCGCTCTATGACCGACTCGATGTCTGGGTAGTCGATGCCCTGCGCGAAAAGCCGCACCCGACCCATCCGCACCTTGCCCTTACTTTGGACAGCATCGCACAAACCAAGCCCGGCCAGGCCATATTGACGCATATGGACCAGAGCATGGATTATGCGACGCTGCGGCGGACACTCCCCAGCGGCGTCGAACCCGGCTATGACGGCATGACCGTGGAACTGGCGACGGCAGAGCAGGGGGATTGATGGACGGCGATCAGGCAGCATCGACCCTCTGGTATGTCCTCGCGCTCGTGCTGGTCGGATCAGCGCTGATCGGGCGAAGGCTGGCCTGGGGATCGCTGTTGCGCCTAGCGCTCTTATGGGTGGCGATCTTCGCGGGGCTGTTCGGGCTGTTCACCCTGGCGCAGCAGCAGGGCTATCTCACCGGCCGCTGGGCGGAGGAGGGCGGGCCGGTCAGCGATGCACCGCCCACGCTACCTCCCGTCCGCGCCGAGGGACAGGCCATCCGTATTCCCGTGGCCCGTGATGGCCATTATTGGGTCGAAGCCAGCATCAACGGCACACCCGCACGCTTCCTGATCGACAGCGGCGCGACCGTCACCGCGCTGTCGGAACCGACCGCCCGTGCGGCAGGCCTCAATTACGACATCGGCGAGCCCGGTGTCGTCATGACCACCGCAAACGGCAAGGTCGAAGCGCGCCGGTCGAGCATCGCCACGCTGACCATCGGCCCGGTGACGGCCAGCGACCTGCCCGTTGTCGTCTCGCCCGCGTTTGGAGAGATGAATGTCATCGGCATGAACATGCTCTCCCGCCTCAAAAGCTGGGGCGTGCAGAATGGCGAGATGGTGCTGACGCCATGACGCCATCGCTCGCACCACCCACCCAGCGCCAGCGGCTCAAGGCCATTATCGGCGGCTCGACCGGCAATCTGGTCGAATGGTATGACTGGTATGCCTATGCCGCCTTCACCCTTTATTTCGCGCCGCATTTCTTCCCAAGCCAGGATCGCACCGCCCAATTGCTGAGCGCCGCCGGGATTTTCGCGGTCGGCTTCCTGATGCGGCCGATCGGCGCATGGCTGATGGGCGTCTATGCCGACCGCCATGGTCGCAAGAGTGGCCTCACGCTGTCGGTCGCGCTGATGTGCGCGGGGTCGCTCCTGATCGCGGTAACGCCAGGCTATGAGACGATAGGCGTCGCCGCGCCGCTGCTGCTGGTACTGGCGCGGCTGATGCAGGGCCTGTCGATCGGCGGCGAATATGGCGCGAGCGCGACCTATTTGTCGGAAATGGCGGGCAAGAACCGGCGCGGATTCTTCTCCAGTTTTCAATATGTCACGCTGATCGCCGGGCAGTTGGTCGCCATCTGCGTGCTGCTGATCTTACAGGCGACGCTCACCGAAGCGCAACTGGATGCCTGGGGCTGGCGCATACCCTTTTTCATCGGCGGCGGGCTGGCGGTGATCGTCTTCTGGCTGCGGCGCGGCCTGGCCGAAACGCAGAGCTTTGCCGTGGCTAAAGCGGCAGGCGCGCCCAAGTCCGGCTTCGTCGAACTCATCACCAACCATCCGCGCGAAACGCTGACGGTTATGCTGCTGACCGCTGGCGGCACGATCGCTTTCTACGCTTATTCGATCTACATGCAGAAATTCCTGGTCAACACGAGTGGCCTCAGCCGGGAAACGGCCTCGCAGATCAACGCCGTGACCTTGTTCGCCTTCATGCTGCTCCAGCCGGTCGCAGGCGCGCTGTCCGACCGGATCGGGCGCAAGCCGCTGATGATCGGCTTTGGCGTCATGGGCGTCCTATGCACCTATCCCATTTTCGCGACGCTGGCCGTGACCAAAGACCCGCTGATCGCCGGTCTGCTGGTGATGGCCGGGCTGATCATCGTCACTGGCTACACCTCGATCAACGCCGTAGTGAAGGCTGAGCTTTTTCCCGCTCACATCAGGGCGTTGGGGGTGGCGCTGCCTTATGCCCTGGCCAATACGCTGTTTGGCGGGACGGCGGAGTTCGTCGCTTTGTGGTTCAAGCAGGCGGGCATGGAGCAAGCCTTTTACATCTATGTCACGGTGATGATCGCCATTTCGCTGGTGGTCTATGTGCGGATGCGCGACACCCAGGCGCATAGCCAGATCCAGGAAGACTGAGACAACGCCGCACCATATTTAACATAATCCTTATTATCGGACTTTATGATCGAGTCTGGGTGGATTCTAGATCGAAGTGCGAAATCCTAGGATTTATAGGGGTTTGATCCCCTTTCCAGGAAGGCACATGATGAACGGCTACCAGCATCTGGGTTTGGATGAGCGGCGACAGATCTATCAACTGGCTGCAACCGGGCGGTCCGTGCATCAGATAGCAGCGTCGCTGCAGCGACATCGTTCGACCATCTATCGCGAGCTCAAACGTAATCAGCATCTCGATGACGAGCCGGTGTTTCGTGGCTATTTTCCAACGGCCGCACAAACGATGGCGGACAGGCGCCGGGTGCGTGGCGGCAAAATCGCCCGAAAGCCCGAGCTTGCCGCCTATATCGCCGACCGCTTGTCAGCAGCCTGGTCGCCGGAGCAGATTGCGGGATACCTTCGACGCCATCGCGGTAATCGTGAAGCCGTCTGTCACGAGACCATCTACCAGTTCGTCTATGGGCCGGACGGACGAAGCCAGGGCCTGTGGCGCCTTCTGCCTGTTGCCCGTCGATCTCGACGGCAGCGCTATGCGCGCAAGCCCCGCGGTCTGCATATCCCTTTGGCCAACACCATTGGCAAACGCCCTTCCGAAATCGGTAATCGCAGCAGCTTTGGTCATTGGGAAGGCGACCTGATGATCTTCAGGTTGGAATATGGCAAAGCCAACCTCACCTCGCTGGTCGAGCGCCGCAGCCGGTTTACTATCCTCGCCCGCAATCCCAGTCGGCATTCCGCCGGCGTCATGTCGGGAATCCAGCACCACTTGCACATGCTGCCCCCTTCCCTGCGTCAGAGCATCACCTTTGACCGGGGAACGGAATTTGCTGCCTTTGTGACACTCCAGAAGAAACTCGCGATGACGAGCTATTTCTGCCTGCCATCGGCACCCTGGCAAAAGGGCAGCGTGGAAAACAGCAACGGTCGCATACGGCGCTTCCTGCCGTCTGACACGGACCTGGCGTTGCTATCGGATAAGGAAATCCAGGCCGTTGCTGATCGCATCAACAGCACCCCTCGCAAGTGCCTGAACTATCGCACCCCGCATGACGTTCTGGGAGAGCAAATCACCCTCCTCAACGCCCGGTAGATTTGCCATCCAGGGTGGGGCTCGCCCCACCCTGGATGAAATGCTACGCATCCCATGGATGTCGCGCTTCAAATCGAAACCGCCCTGGCCATAGCCGGGCACAGGCCCTATCGGCTGGATCAAATTCTCCAACAGCCGGAACCGCCCATGTCCAAAGCCAGTCCCGCCGACATCATGCCGCTTGCCACCGTCATGGCGCGGTTGCGTGACCCGGACACGGGCTGCCCATGGGACATCGCGCAGGATTTCGCCTCGATCGCACCCTATACGATCGAGGAAGCCTATGAAGTCGCCGACGCCATCGAGCGCAACGATATGGCGGCACTGTGCGATGAGCTGGGCGACCTGCTGCTCCAGGTGGCCTTCCACAGCCGCATGGCCGAACAGGCCGGTCACTTCAATCTGCAGGATGTGATCGACGGCATCACCCAAAAGATGACCCGGCGGCATCCCCATGTCTTCGGACAAAACGCACGGCGCGAAGACGGCCATGCCCAATGGGAGGCGATCAAAGCCGCCGAACGGGCCGAAAAGGAACCGGACCCCAGCGCGCTTGCCGGTGTGGCGAACGCCCTGCCCGCGCTACTTCGCGCCGAAAAGCTACAGAAGCGCGCCGCCCGTACCGGCTTCGACTGGCCCGATACGGTCGGCGTCAACGACAAGATCGTCGAGGAACTGGACGAAGTCCGCGCCGCGACCACGCAGGCTGAACGCACCGAGGAAGTCGGCGACCTGTTGTTCGCCGTGGTCAACCTCGCACGCCATCTGAAGGTCGACCCGGAGGCTGCTCTACGCGCAGGCAATGCCAAATTCGATCGCCGCTTCCGCGCGATGGAGCAGCAGGCTGGCGCCGACTTCGCCGCCCTCTCGCTGGAAGCGAAGGAAGAACTATGGCAGCAAGCCAAGCGGCAGGAGAAAACGGCCTAAGCCTCGCCGCGCTTCCCAAACCGCGCAAAGGCCGCATCGGACAGCCGCACCTCGACGCGGCTCTCCTCCTCTTCCACATCCGTCGACAGCACTTCGCCATGTTCGTGGAGCCAGGCCATCGCCGCGCCATCCGACACCGGAATGCGCAGGCCATAGACCTTCGCACCCGTGGTCATATGGTCGCTGATCATACGTTGAAGCTGCTCTACCCCCTCCCCGGTCAGCGCCGACAGGATCGCCACATCATCGCGCCGCGCCGCCGTTTCGCGCGCCAGCACAGCGGCGTCGGCATCCAACAAATCAAGCTTGTTCCACGCCTCGATAATCAGTGGCGCGGGCGGTTCACCCTCCGCCCGCTCCAGCGCAGCTTCGCCTGCGACGCCCAGTTCACCCAAGACATCCAGCACATCATCGCGCTGCGCATCGCTGTCCGGATGGGCAATGTCGCGAACATGCACGATCAAGTCGGCCGACAACACTTCTTCCAGCGTGGCGCGAAACGCCGCGATCAACTGGGTCGGTAGGTCGGAGACGAAGCCCACCGTGTCGGACAGGATCGCCTTGTCGAGGCCCGGCAGCGCGATCTGGCGCATGGTCGGATCAAGCGTCGCGAACAGCAAGTCCTGCGCCATGACGTCAGCGCCGGTCATGCGATTGAACAGCGTCGATTTGCCTGCATTCGTATAGCCCACCAGCGCAATCACCGGCCAAGGTGCGCGCTGCCGCCGGGCGCGATGCAGCCCGCGCGTGCGCGTGACTTGATCGAGTTCCTTGCGGATCTTCGCCATGCGATCGCGGATCATGCGCCGATCCGCCTCGATCTGGGTTTCGCCCGGACCGCCCAGAAAGCCGAAGCCGCCGCGCTGCCGCTCCAAATGGGTCCAGCTGCGCACCAGGCGCCCGGCCTGATAATCGAGATGCGCCAGCTCGACCTGCAGCCGCCCTTCATTGGTCGCGGCGCGTTCGCCAAAGATTTCCAGGATCAGCCCGGTTCGGTCGATGACCTTGGCCTCGCACGCCTTTTCGAGGTTGCTCTGCTGCACGGGAGACAGGCTATTATCGACGATGATGAGGTCGGCCTCTTCCTGCCGCGCCAGTGTAGCGATCTGATCGACCTGACCGCTGCCGAACAAGGTGGCGGGCTTGCGATCCCGCACCCGAAACGCCTGCGCCGCACGCACATCGATCCCGATCGCTAATGCGAGGCCGCGCGCTTCCTCCAGCCGGGCGTCGCTGTCGCGCCGGTCGCCCCCATGGGTTTCGGCATGAACGACGACAGCGCGCGCGCCGCGCGCCACTTCATCTTCGGAATCGCGATTGAATATGGCCATAGAAGTTTAACGCCTCAAAACACAGGACGCTCCCGAACAGACAATTACCCGGTTCAACGGAGGAACGGGACAACGGCCTGCGCGGGAGCGCATAGACTAGTATTCGATGAAATGCGGACGGCGCGTGCGATCCGCGCAGGGTCGGTCAATCGTCCTGTTCATTCTCGCCAGTCAGGTCGAGCGCATGGAGCGGCTGGACCGTCGAAATGGCGTGCTTGTAGACGAGTTGGACCATGCCATCGCGTTCCAGCAACATGCAGAACAGGTCGAAGGCGGCGATTTCGCCCTGCAGCATGACGCCGTTGACCAGGAACATCGTCACCGGGCTGCCCGATTTGCGGACGGCCGACAGAAAGATTTCCTGCAGCAGCTTGGCCTTGCCATTGCCCTCGCTCGCCTTGCGCAGGTCGGACAAGTCCATCGGCTGCGCTGGCATGACTGTCGAAATGGCATGCTTGTAGACAAGCTGCGACTGGCCATCGCGGCGCAGCAGCACGGAAAAATTGTCGAACCAGGTGATGATGCCCTGCAGCTTGACGCCCTTGACCAGGAACATGGTCACCGGGGTCTTGCTCTTGCGCAGGCTGTTGAGGAAAATATCCTGCAAATTGTTCATTTTGTCGGCCATGGTCGTCGCCAGTCCTTTATTCTTGGCGGGACGTTACCCGCTCGTGCGCCCTTAAGCAGGGTGTCTTGCTTGCCCCCGCTTGTCGGAGGCGCAACGATCGTATCGCAATTGCGAACAGTCGTCCATGGGGAATGGCGCGCGTCTATTCCTTGTCGTCGGTTATCCCCAACAGCTTCAATTTCCGGTGCAATGCCGATCGTTCCATGCCGATGAAAGTCGCGGTCCGCGAGATATTGCCCGAAAAACGACGGATCTGAATGCGCAGATATTCGCGCTCGAAACTCTCGCGTGCTTCGCGCAGCGGCGCGCCCATGATCGCGGACTGGCCCATCCCCTCCCCGCCGCCACCGCTGGTCAATTCGGGCGGCAGCATGTCAAGTTCGATCCGGCCGATCCGGTCGCCCGGTGCCAGGATCATCGTGCGTTCGATGACATTGCGCAACTGGCGGACATTGCCCGGCCATTCATTGGCCTGCAGCGCAGCCATGGCATCGCTCGCCATTTCCGGCGGCGGCACACGGCGTTCTGCGGCGAAGCGGGCAAGATAATGTTCGACCAGCGGCGGGATATCGTCGCGCCGTTCGGACAATGGCGGAATGGCGAGTGGCACGACATTGAGGCGATAGAAAAGATCCTCACGGAATCGCCTTTCCTCAATCTCGCCCGCCAGGTCGCGCGCCGTGGACGAAATAACCCGCACATCCACCTTCACATGGCGCTGGCCGCCAACGCGCGTGAAGCTCTGGTCGGTCAACACGCGCAATATCTTGCCCTGCGTGGTGATCGGCATGTCGGCGATTTCATCGATATAGAGCGTGCCGCCATGCGCCTGCTCCAGGAAGCCGGGGCGGACGAGGCCGCTCTGGTCCTCCAGCCCGAACAATTCCTCTTCGACCCGGTCGGGGTCCATGCGCGCGGCGGCGACGATGATGAAGGGCGAGTCGGCCCGCCCGCTCCAGCTATGCAGCATCCGCGCGGCAATCTCTTTGCCGACGCCCGCCGGCCCGGAAATCAGCACGCGGCTGCCAGTGCCCGCCACCTTCTTGATCGTGGCGCGCACGCCGTTGATCGACGCAGAACTGCCGGTCAATTCGTCATCCTGCCCGAACCGCGCGCGCAGCACCTGATTCTCGCGCCGCAACCGTTCGGTCTCGGTGGCGCGGCTGACAAGATGCAGCAGCCGGTCGGCCTCGAACGGCTTTTCGATGAAGTCGGCTGCGCCTTTGCGGATGGCGGCGACGGCAGTGTCGATATTGCCATGGCCCGAAATCATCAGCACCGGAATGGTGGGGTCACGCCGCTTGATCTCGTCCAGCAGTTCCAGCCCATCCATCCGCGATCCCTGCAACCAAACGTCGAGCAGGACGAGCGAAGGACGACGTGCGTCCAGCGCCTCGATCGCGGCGTCGGCATTGCCGGCGGTGCGGGCGGTAAAGCCTTCATCCTCCAGAACACCCGCGACCAGATCGCGAATATCCTCTTCATCGTCGACTATCAGAATATCAAGCGCCATTGGCCGTCACTTTTCCCGTCAAATTACCTTGGGGCATGGCGATTACCTGCCCCTCTTCCAGTCGTTCCAGCGCACCTGCGGCAAACCGCAACGTCACGCGTGCACCGCCACCTTGCGCATCGTCGAAGCGGATTTCCCCCAGATGCTCCTCCACAATCTTCTTGACGATGGCCAGGCCCAGACCCGTCCCCTTGGTCCGCGTCGTCATATAGGGTTCCAGGATGCGGTCGCGTTCGGGCGGCAAACCAATGCCGTCATCGCTGACTGTGATGATCAGCGCGTCGCCCTCACCCGCCAGCGTCATGCGAACATGACCGCGCGGACTGCCATCGTCGGGAACCGGCTTAGGTTCAATGGCTTCCACCGCATTCTTGACGATGTTCGTCAGCGCCTGCCCCAATTGCCGCCGGTCGCATACCAGTTCCAGGTCGGGCTGGTCGGTATGGAATTCGAAGCGGATCGCCGGATGCGCGACCTCATGTAGAAACAAGGAGTGGCGCGCAATATCGGCCACGGCCTCGCGCCGAAACACGGGCTTGGGCATCCGCGCGAAGGATGAAAATTCATCCACGATCCGGCGTAGATCGCCCACTTGCCGAACGATCGTGCTGGTCAGCCGGGTGAAGGTCGGCCGGTCGCTGGTGATCTCCTCGGCATAGCGGCGCTGGAGTCGCTCGGCGGCCAGCTGGATCGGCGTCAGCGGGTTCTTGATTTCATGCGCGATCCGGCGCGCAACATCGGACCAGGCGGCGCGGCGCTGATCGGACAATTGCTGTGTAATATCGTCGAACGTCAGAATATGGCGCGACGCATCCTCGGACCGCTTGACCGCCAGCGTGCGCAGGTCGCCATGCGCGCGCACCTGCACGATGCCAGCGCCGTCGCCCGACGCGATGAACTCCGCCAATTCCGGCGCGATCTCGGCCAATGTCCGACCGACCGGATCATCGCCCTCCTCCACCAAAATCGCCGCAGCCGATCGGTTGAGCAACTGGATCTCGCCGTCACGATCGACCGACAATACGCCAGCGCTGACGCCGGACAGGATCGCCTCGATGAAGGCGCGCCGCTCGTCCAACTGGCTGTTCGCGCCCACCAGTGCGCCGGTCTGCGCTTCCAGCCGCTGCGTCATCCGGTTGAACGCCGCTGCCAGCGTGCCGATCTCGTCACGGCTTTGCAGGCTGGTAACGCGCGCCGACAAGTCGCCCGCCGTGATCCGCCGCGCCGCCGTCACCAGTTCATTGACCGGCCGCACCATCCAGTCGGCCACCGCCAGCGCGATATAGACGGCAATACCGACCAGCAGCAGCGATCCCACGAACAAGGCAATGTTGAACCGCAACTGCAACGCGCGCGACTGCGCCGCGAACAGGTCATAGTCCGCGATCACCGTCTTCGCCCGCTCCGCATTGGAAAAGGACGAACTGCCCGCATTGCGTGTGACGTAGAGATAGATTTTCGACCCCGGATAGAGCAGCGTCACCGCCTCGATCTGGTTCTGCCGCGCCTGCACAACGACATTTTCGCCCGCCGCCAGCCGCTTGGTGACTTCCGGCGTCAATATCTCGGATGCGGGGCGATTGTCCGGTTCGACCGTCGCGGCCGTGCGCGCAACACCGTCCTTGCCGACCTCGATGATCGACGCACGGTTCAGCTTGCGCGTCACCACCTGAAAGATGAACCCTTCGGCAAAGCGCGGGCTGGAGACATCGGACTGGGTCAGATAATCGCGCAGATCGTCCGCCATGGTGACGGTTTCATCGCTCACCTCGCGCAGATTCTGCTCATAATAGCCGCGCGCCAGGTCGCTGGCATTTTGCAGCATCCCGCGCGCGCTGTCGGATGCCCAGAATTGCACGCCATATTGGAACAGCAGCGACGCGAAGATTACCACCAGCAGCATCGGCACGCTGGCCGCGATCGAGAAGATGGCGACCAGCCGGACGTGCAACTGCCCATCGCTGCCGATCGCCGATTGCGCCGCACGCCGCTTGGCCACGCGCCGCCCCAACAGCATCAGCAGCGCGATCGCGGGCACCAGATTGGCGACCAGCAACAGCGCGATAATCGGCGGGGTCAGCAGGTCGCCCGACGGCGCGCTCCCGCCCGCCAACAATTGATAGGTCAGCACCGCGACGCCCAGGAACAGGGCGAGCGTTACGCCCTCAACCAGCGTCGCAAGGCGGCCATGCCGCAGGAAAGGCGGCAATCGTCGGCGCCATGTCGATGCCCGCCGGGAAAATGTGGTCGCGCCGCTCATAGTGGCTTTGTTACAACAACCCCGTGCCCGATCAAACACAGTATTTGGGCCAAAACCTGTCGCTGGTCGATATCGCCCGTCGGTTCGTCCCGAAAATCCCGCTGATGCAGATTAGTCGGCAAGGCGGAGCTGGAGCGGGTCCAGCCCATAATCTGTCAGTTTCTTACGCAGCGTATTGCGATTGATGCCCAGCAATCCGGCGGCGCGAATCTGATTGCCATCGACGCTCGACAGCACCTCCTGCAACAGGATCGGCTCGATCACCGCCAGCAGATCATCATGTAGGCTGCGATTGGCCTGCCCCAGCCCGATACCCAGCTGCCGCTTCGCCCAATCGCGCACGGCGTGGGCGAGATGATCGGCAGGCGCGGCATAATCAGCGGGCACCGCATCCATCGGCAGCATGTTGCGCAATATGTCCGCAGTGATGACATTTTCCCGGCTCAGCACCGACAGCCGCTGCATCATATTCTGCAATTCGCGCACATTGCCCGGCCAATGATAGGCCATCAGCAATTGCGCCGCATCGTCCGCCAGCGTCTTGCGCGGCAGGCCTTCCTGCGCCGCCCGCTCCAGAAAATGGCGCGCCAGCAGGATCACGTCATCGCGCCGCTCCCGCAACGCCGGCAAGGCGATTGGCACGACGTTCAGCCGGTAATAGAGATCCTGCCGAAAGCGGTTTTCCTCGATCAGCGGCGGCAGATCCTTGTTGGTCGCGGCAATGATGCGGACATTGACCCGCACCGGCTTGGACCCGCCCACCGTCGTCACCTCGCCCGATTGCAGGACGCGCAGCAACCGCGTCTGCGCCTCCATTGGCATGTCGCCAATCTCGTCGAGGAACAATGTGCCGCCCTGCGCTTGCTCGAACTTGCCAGCGGTGCGGGCATGGGCGCCGGTAAAAGCGCCCTTCTCATAGCCGAACAATTCCGCCTCGATCAGTTCGCGCGGAATCGCCGCCATGTTGATGGCGATGAAAGGGCGCGTGCGTCGTTGGCCCAGGCTGTGGATCGCTTCGGCCACCAGTTCCTTGCCCGTGCCCGACTCGCCCAGCACCAGGATCGACAGGTCGTTGGAAAGCACCCGCGCGATGGTCCGATAGACTTCCTGCATCGCGGGCGATCGACCGACCAGCGGCAGGCCGTCATGCGGCAGCCCGCCATCGCCCTCCTCCTCCGTCGCGCTCTCCCGCGTGCCTAGCGCATCTGCGACGGCACGAGTCAGTTCGTTGAGATCGAACGGCTTGGGCAGATATTCGAACGCGCCCTTTTCGGTCGCGCGGATCGCGGTGTTGAGCGTGTTCTGCGCCGACAGGATGATGACGTTCAGGTCCGGGCGACTGGCGATGATGTCCGCCACGCCCTCCAACCCATCGCCATCGGGCAGCATGACGTCCGTGATCAGGATGTCGGGCCGGAAACTCTCCATCAGCGCCGCCCGCTCGCGGATCGATGCGGCGGTCTTCACCTTATGCCCCTGCCGCCGCAGCGCCTCGCCCACCACCACGCAGATGGCCGGATCGTCATCGACGACCAGAACGGACCCCGTCGCCGCCATTAGCCCATGCCCATCGGCAGGAGGATGCGGAAGGTCGATTCGCCCGCCTGCGCATCGCGCGAATATTGGACGAAGCCGCTCATGTCGCGGACCAGCTTATCGACCAACGCCAGCCCCAGCCCCTGCCCGTCCCGTTTGCCAGTGATGAAGGGGTTGAACAGATGGTCCAATATATGTTCGGGAACGCCCGGTCCATTGTCCACCACGACGATCTCGATCGGCAGGACCGCACTCCCCTTGCCTCCACCCATCACCACGGACACGCCATGGCGAAAGGCCGTCTCCACGCGGATGGAGGGATTTTCGACCTGCTCCAGCGCTTCGGCCGAATTTTTGAGCAGATTGATCATCACCTGCACCAGCGCATCTTCATTGATGTTGGCGAATGGCAAGGATGGATCATAATGTTTTATGATCTTTACGTTTCTGGCAAATCCCGCCGACGCAATCCCGGCCGCCCGGTCGATCAGCGGGTAGATATTGCCGGGGCGGCATTCCAGCGTCCGGTCGGTCGTGAAATCCTGCATCCTGTCGATCAGCGCAGCGATGCGGTCGACCTCGTTGCAGATGAGCTGGGTCAAGGCACTGTCACGGCCATCCTGCCCCGATTCAAGCAGTTGCGCTGCACCCCTGATACCCGATAGCGGGTTCTTGATCTCATGCGCCAGGATCGCCGCCGCGCCCATGGCCGACCGCGCCCCGCCCGATGTGCCGCGATGGCCGATCTTACGCGCCTGACTCTGCGCGTGGAGCGACACCACCCGCCAGCCTTCATGATCGATGATCGGGGAGATCATCAGATCAACCTCCATCTCGGCGGTGCGCCCGGCATGAACCTTGATGTCATAGGCGGCGATCGGCTTGTTACTGTGCCAGATATCGAAGCGCGCCCCGGCTTCTGCAATGCGGATGGTCCGCGCGACATCGCTGCCGATGATCGCCGACCGCGCCATGTTGAGCAACGTCTCGGCACTGACATTGGCTTCGGCAATGCTGTTGTCCGGCCGCACCAACAGGGTCGCGACCGGCAAGGCCGTCATCTGGTCGCTGAGCGATGGTCCGTCCTGCTGCATGCGAAGCGGCGGGACGACCGTCATGGCAACGGTCATGCCGCCTGACGCATGGCGGTGGCATCCGCACCGCTGGCGATCAACGGCTCATAGAAACCAGCGAGCATGTCGAGCACCTTGGCGGCGTCGGGTTCCTGGTTCACGGCATGGCGGAACTCGGCCGATCCGGTCAGCCCCTTGGTGTACCAGCCGATATGCTTGCGCGCCATATTAACGCCGGTATGGTTGTCATAATGGTCGAGCATTGCCTTATAATGGCCTATGATCGCGTGATATTGTTCCTCCAGCGTCGGATCGGGAATACGCTCGCCCCGCTCCAGCCAGGCCATGACCTGTCCGATCAGCCAGGGGCGACCATAGGCACCGCGGCCGATCATCACGCCATCCGCGCCGCTCTGTTCCAGCGCCATGTCGGCATCCTCGATCGAACAAATGTCACCATTGGCGATCACGGGTAGCTTCACCGCCTCCTTAACGGAGCGAATGAAGCCCCAATCGGCGCTGCCCTTGTACATCTGGCACCGGGTCCGCCCATGGACGGTGATCAGCTTCGCGCCCAGATCTTCGGCGATATGCGCCAGTTCGGGCGCGTTGAGGCTGCTATGATCCCATCCCATCCGCATCTTCACGGTCACCGGCACATCCACCGCCTCGACCGTCGCCTTGATCAGCGCAGCGGCCAGCGGCAGGTCACGCATCAGCGCGCTGCCCGCATCGCCATTGACGACCTTCTTGACCGGGCAGCCCATATTGATGTCGATAATCGCCGCGCCGCGGTCAGCATTCAACTTGGCGGCTTCGGCCATTTCGGTCGGCGAGCAGCCCGCCAATTGCATCGACACCGGCTCTTCCAGCGGATGCCAGGCCGCCTTCTGCAGCGACTGGCGCGTCTCACGGATCATCGCGGCGGTCGCGATCATCTCGGTCACATTGAGGCCGCAGCCATAGCGACGGACCAGCGTGCGGAACGGCATGTCGGTCACACCGGTCATCGGCGCAAGAACGACCGGCGTGGCGATGGTCACCGGGCCGATGGAAATGGGGGAAAGCCTGGACATAAACTCTAATGCTAATGCCTAAAAAACAGGCAGGCCATAGCCGAAATGGGAAGGGTCGGCAAGGGATGGGGTCTGGCGGCCCTCCCGGCACTCGGCTATGCGCTGGCCCCATGATAGACAATAGCAAGACTGTCGCCCTGATCGTCGCGGCGGGCCAGGGCAACCGGGCCGGTGGCGACGCGCCCAAGCAATTTCGCCTGGTGGCGGGCAAGGCCGTGCTGGCCCATGCCTATGACGCGCTCGCAGCGCATGGCGCGATCGATGCGATCCATATCGTGCTGGGCGCAGGGCAGGAAGACTCGGCCCGCAAACTGCTCGGCGATCGCGCGGCATCCTTCATCGAAGGCGCCGATAGCCGCCGCGGCTCCGTGCGCGCCGGGCTAGAGTCGATCGCAGCGACGGACGGCGCAGCGCGTGTATTGATCCATGACGCCGCGCGGCCTTTCCTGCCTGGTGCCGTGATCGACCGACTGCTCGGCGCGCTAGGCGAGGCAGACGGCGCGATCCCCATATTGCCGGTTGCCGATACGCTGGTGCGCGGAATGGACGGACGCATGGCCGACGGCGTGCCCCGCGACGGACTGTTCCGGGTGCAGACACCCCAGGCGTTCCGCTTCGACACGATTCTCGCGGCGCACCGGAGTTGGGACATCGCCCGCGAAGCCACCGACGACGCACAGATTCTCCGCGCCGCCGACCATGACGTTATCCTGGTGGATGGCGATGAAGGACTGGAAAAATTGACCTATCCCCAGGATTTTGCCCGCGCCGAAGCCCGGCTCGCGACCACCATGACCGTGCGCGTCGGCATGGGCTATGACGTCCATCGCCTGGCGGCGGACGAATTATTATGGCTGGGCGGCGTGCTGGTCCCGCATGATCGTGGCCTCGCCGGGCATAGCGACGCCGACGTCGCCCTCCACGCCATCGTCGATGCCCTGCTCGGCGCGCTGGCGGAAGGCGATATCGGCAGCCATTTCCCGCCTTCCGACGCGCAATGGCGCGGCGCGTCATCGGATCGTTTCCTCGCCTATGCGGGCGATCGAGTGACGGCGCGCGGCGGGCGGATCGATCATATCGATCTCACCATCATCTGCGAAGCGCCCAAGATCGGCCCGCATCGCGACGCCATGCGAACCCGCATCGCCACCATTCTCGCGGTGCCCATCGATCGCATCAGCGTCAAGGCGACCACCACCGAGCGGCTGGGCTTTGCCGGGCGGCGCGAAGGTATTGCGGCGCAGGCGGTTGCCACCCTCTCCCTTCCCGCGCTATCCTGACGCCATGCCCGACAACATCCTTCCCGCCGAACTCGTCGATCTCGCCGAGCGCGTCATCATCGCCAACCGGCGCGCAGGCCGCACCGTCGCCGTGGCGGAAAGCTGCACCGGCGGGCTGGTATCGGCTGCGCTCACAGAGATCGCCGGATCATCCGACGTGTTCGAGGCAGGTTTCATCACCTATTCCAATGACATGAAGGTCGAACTTCTCAAAGTGTCTCAGGATGTGCTGGAAACCTTCGGCGCCGTCTCGATCGCCACCGCCTGGGCCATGGCCCAAGGCGCGCTCAAGCAAAGCCACGCCCATGTCGCCGTCGCCATCACCGGGATCGCAGGGCCAGGCGGCGGCACCGAACAGAAACCGGTCGGTACGGTCGTCTTCGCCCGCGCCGAACGCGGCGCGTCGGCGGACAAGGTCGTCGCTGACATGCGGCATTTCGGCGATACCGGCCGCGGCGGCGTCCGGCTTCAAGCGGCGCTATGCGCGCTCGAACTGTTGCTGCCCGAACCCTCCGCGCCATAAAGCGCGGCGGCGCGGGTTTCGAACGCGCCGATCATCTTGCGTAACGCCCGGTCGAACACCTGGCCCGCGAGCATTTCGAACAGGCGGTTCTTGAACTCGAACTCGACCTCGAAATCCACCAGCACGCCACCCTGCCCGTCATCGCGAAAGCGCCATTCATTGTGCAGATGCTTGAGCGGCCCGTCCATATAATCGACTCGGACATGATCGGGCCGATGCTTGTGAACGCGCGAGGTGAAGCTTTCCTTGATCCCCTTGAAGCCCACGATCATGTCGGCAACCATGTCCGCTTCGCTGTCCGATCGGACACGGATCGCACTGACCCAGGGCAGAAATTCAGGATAGGCCGCGACATTGGACACCAGGTCGAACATCTGGGTCGGCGTATAGGGCAGATGGCGGGTTTCGCTATGCTTGGGCATCGAGAATTCAGGCCTTCACAGCCGCTTTGGCCAGTTTCGCTTCACGCGCCGCGCGCATCTGCGCGAAATCCTCGCCGGCATGATAGCTCGACCGGGTCAGCGGACTGGATGCAACCTGCAGGAAGCCCTTGGCCCGCGCGATCGCGGCATAGCTGTTGAACGCCGCCGGGGTGACGAACTCCATCACCTTGGTATGTTTGGGCGTGGGCTGCAGATATTGGCCCATCGTCAGGAAATCGATATCGGCCGACCGCATATCGTCCATCACCTGATGCACCTCCAGCCGCTCTTCGCCCAGGCCCAGCATGATGCCCGACTTGGTGAAGATCGACGGATCGAGCCGCTTGACCGACTCTAGCAATCGCAGAGACGCATAATAGCGCGCACCGGGCCGGATGGTCGGGTAGAGGCGCGGAACCGTCTCCAGATTATGATTATAAACGTCCGGCCGCGCCGCGACGATCATCTCGACCGCCCGCTCATGCTTGTTGCGGAAGTCCGGGGTCAGTATCTCGATCGTCGTGTTAGGCGTCGTCCGGCGCAGCGCCTCGATCACCTTGACGAATTGCGACGCGCCGCCATCGGGCAGGTCGTCGCGATCGACCGAGGTGATGACGATATGCTCCAGTCCCATCTCCGCCGACGCATCGGCCAGATTCTGCGGCTCATTGACATCGACCTTGCGCGGCATGCCCGTCTTGACGTTGCAGAAGGCGCAGGCGCGGGTACAGACATCGCCCAGGATCATCACGGTCGCATGTTTCTTCGACCAGCATTCGCCGATATTGGGGCAGGCCGCTTCTTCGCATACCGTCGCCAGCCCCTTGTCCCGCATCAGCTTGCGCGTCTCATGATAGGCGGGGCTGGTCGGTGCCTTGACGCGGATCCAGTCGGGCTTGCGCATGCGCTCCGGCTGACCGGGCACGGGGATGGGGGCAATGTCGTTCATTGGCCCCAGATAGCGATGCAGGGCCGGTCTTGCCAGTGCTGATATTGTCGGGCACACCCCGTCGCATGACCGACTTTACCGACATGCTCGCAGGCTATCGCCGCTTCCGTGAAACCGGATGGGCGCAACAGCGCGGCCGATGGGATGAATTGAACGAAGGGCAAAGCCCCCGCGTCATGGTGATCGCCTGTTCCGACAGCCGGGTTGACCCGACCCAGATTTTCGACAGCAGCCCCGGCGAAATCTTCGTCGTCCGCAACGTCGCTGCCCTCGTGCCCCCGTTCGAAACGACGCCTGGCCATCATGGCGTGTCGGCGGCGCTGGAATTTGCGGTGCAGGTGCTCAAAGTGGGCGAGATCGTCGTCATGGGCCATGGCAAATGCGGCGGCTGCAAGGCCGCGCTCAGCCATGATCTGAAAGACGCGGAACCGGGCGAAGGCGGCTTCATCCATGCCTGGATCGAATTGCTCGACGGTGCCCGCGAAACCGTGATCGCCGCCCATGGCGACGACCGCAGCCGCGACGTCGAACGGGCGATGGAGCAGGAAGCGGTCAAGGTCAGCCTCGCCAACCTGCGCACCTTCCCCTGCGTCCGTTCCAAGGAGCGCAAGGGCGAATTGAAACTCGTCGGTGCCTTCTTCGCCATTGCCGACGGCCAGTTGCACGTCATGGACGAGCAAAGCGGCATTTTCTCGCCCGCCTGAAAGGACTGATATGGCGTCGACACGCGATGGCAGCGGCAATATCGCGCTGCTGATAGATGCCGACAATGCGTCCGCTGCGCATTTCGATCCGGTGATGACCGTCCTGGCCGAACTCGGCACGGTCAATATCCGCCGCGCCTATGGCAATTGGAGCAAGACCACGCTCAAGACCTGGGCGGCGCTCTCGGTCGCGCAGGCGATCGAGCCGCAGCAGCAGTTCGATCTGACCAAGGGCAAGAACGCCACCGACATGAAGATGACGATCGACGCCATGGACCTGATGGCATCGGGCCGGGTCGATGGCTTTGGCCTCATGTCGAGCGACAGCGACTTCACCCCGCTCGTCACCCGCATCCGGCAGCAGGGCATCCCGGTCTATGGCTTTGGCTCGGTTCAGACGCCCGAAGGCTTCCGCCGTGCCTGCACCCGCTTCATCGACGTCGCAGCGCTGGCCGCAGCCGAAGTGCCGTTGACCAAGCCGGTCGCGAAGAAAGCGACAGCAACCGCCGCCAAGTCGCCGCCAGCGACAGAAAAAAGCACGCCTGCGAAAGCCAGTCCGGCCAAAGCCGCGCCACCCGCCCCGGTGGCGAAGAAAGCCGTGGACGAGGAAGTCATCAAATTGCTGATCGACGCCTATGGATCGGTCACCCGCGACGAACGCGGATTCGTGCGATTGGGATCGGTAGGCCAATTGGCCGGGAACCGCTCCAGCTTCGACGTGCGCAATTATGGCTATAAGCGCTTGTCCGACCTGGTGCAGGACATTCCCAATTTCATCTCGGAAACGCGCGAAGGCGGACAGGTCTGGATCAAGCGGGTCAATTGATCCGCGCGACGGAAAGCCGCGACGCTACCGACGATCACAAAAAAAGGGCCGGTCTTCGCAAAGACCGGCCCGTAAAGTTTTAGGAGAGGATGCCTGAAAGGCACCGTCTTCCTGCATTGATAGCGGTATCATAACAAGTGCAAAGCGATGGCTTGCGGTTGCAAATGTTGCAACCGCAATAGAATTACGCTTCGCCCCAGATGGCTTGCGCCGTCTGCACCACGAGTTCGAGCTTCGCCCGCTGCTCATCCGGCGTGATCGCATTGCCCTCTTCGGTGGAAGCAAAGCCGCATTGGGGCGCAATGCCGAGCTGGTCGATGTCGGCATATTTCGCCGCTTCCTCTATCTGGCGCTTCAAACCGTCGATCGGCTCCAGATCGGGCACCTTCGTCGTGATGAAGCCGGGGTAAACCCGCTGCTTGCCCTTGGCCAGAAAGCGCAGCGGCTCCAGACCACCGGCCCGCTCGCTATCATATTCCATGAAGAACAGATCGACGCCGGTCTGATTGAAGATGGCATCCGCCGCCAGATCATAGGCCCCTTCGGCCGCCCAGGTGGAACGGAAATTGCCGCGGCACATATGCATCCCGATCAGCATGTCGGCCGGGCGATCCTTGATCGCGTCCTGCATCATGCGGGCATAGGCCGTGATCAGCCAGTCGGGATCAATGCCTTCGGCGACCTTCTGCGCCCGATGCTTGGGGTCGCAGAGATAGGCGAAGAAGATATCGTCCATCTGCAGATAGCGGCAACCCGCATCATAAAAGGCCTGAACCGCCTTGGCATAGGTTGCGGACAGGTCCGCAAATAGCGCACTGAGATCGGCATATTCGGGGACGCGAATATCCTCCTTCGCGGTCCGAAAATGGCAGCAGCTAGGGCCAGGGATCGAAATCTTCGGCGTTACGCTGGTCGTTTTCGCCAGGAACCGGAAATGGTCGAGCATCGGATGGTCAGCTGGGAAGTCCAGCTTGCCCGTGATGACCGGGAAGGTCGGCCGCAATTTGACGCCATGGAATTGCGCGCCTTCCTCCGGGTCGCGCTGTTCCAGGTCGAAGCCGGTCAGCCCGCCCATGAAATCATAATGCCAGAAGGACCGGCGAATTTCGCCATCGGTCACGACCTTGAGGCCCACGGATTCCTGCATCTTTACCGCTTCGACGATCCCGGCATCTTCGATCGCGGTCAATTCCGCGCGGGAGATGCTCCCTTCTTCGAAAAAGGCCTTTCGGGCAGCGGTAACGGCAGCAGGCCGCAGCAGCGAGCCGACATGATCGGCCCGGAACGGAGGGGTAGAGTTGGTCATCGTCAAAAATCCGTGATGCGCGATTATCGGGTCAGCTTCTTATAGGCGAGGCGCGTGGGCCGATCGGCCGCATCGCCCAGGCGGCGGCGCTTATCCTCTTCATAGGCTTCGAAATTGCCTTCGAACCATTCGACATGGCTGTCGCCTTCGAACGCAAGGATGTGGGTGGCCAAGCGATCGAGAAAGAAGCGGTCATGGCTGATGACCACGGCGCAGCCCGCGAAATTTTCGATCGCCTCTTCCAGCGCACCCAGCGTTTCGACGTCGAGATCGTTGGTCGGTTCGTCGAGCAGCAGCACGTTGCCGCCCTTTTTCAACATCTTGGCGATGTGGACGCGGTTGCGCTCACCACCCGACAGCTTGCCGACATTCTTCTGCTGGTCCTGCCCCTTGAAGTTGAAGGCACCGACATACGCCCGCGTCGACATGTCATGGCCATTGACCTTCACATAATCGAGACCGTCGGAGATTTCCTCCCAGACATTCTTGCTTGGGTCGAGATGATCGCGGCTCTGGTCGACATAGCCCAGCCGCACGGTCGTACCGATATCGACTTCGCCGCTATCGGGCGTCTCCTGACCGGTGATGATCTTGAACAGCGTGGATTTACCCGCGCCGTTCGGCCCGATCACGCCGACGATGCCGCCCGGCGGCAGCAGGAAGGACAGGTCTTCGAACAACAGCTTGTCGCCATAGGCCTTGCTGATACCCTTGAACTCGATGACCTTGCCGCCCAGACGCTCTGGCACCTGGATGACGATCTGCGCCTTGCCGGGCGAGCGGTTGTTCTGGCCTGCGACAAGTTCCTCGAACTTCTTGATACGCGCCTTGGACTTGGTCTGACGCCCCTTGGTCCCTGCCCGGATCCACTCCAGCTCGTCGTTGATCGCCTTCTGGCGGCCGGTGGCCTCGCGGTCCTCCTGCTCCAGACGCTTGGCCTTCTTCTCCAGATAGGTGGAGTAGTTGCCTTCGTAGGGGAAATATTTGCCGCGATCGAGTTCGAGGATCCAGCCCACGACATTGTCGAGGAAGTAGCGGTCATGGGTGATCATCAGCACCGCGCCCGCATATTCCTTCAGGTGATTTTCGAGCCAGGTGACGCTTTCGGCGTCGAGATGGTTGGTCGGTTCGTCCAGCAGGAGAATGTCGGGCTTCTGGATCAGCAGCCGGGTCAGCGCGATCCGGCGCTTTTCACCGCCCGACAGATTTTCGACCGACAGGTCGGACGGCGGACAGCGCAGCGCTTCCATCGCGATCTCAAGCTGATTGTCGAGCGTCCAGCCATCGACCGCGTCGATCTGCTCCTGCAACGTGCCCATTTCCTCCATCAGCGCGTCGAAATCGACGTCTTCTGGCGGATCGGCCATGATGTTGCTGATCTCGTTGAAGCGATCCATCTTGTCCGCAATCTCGCGGGCACCGTCCTTGACGTTTTCCAGGACATTCTTGTTGGGGTCGAGCTGCGGCTCCTGCGCCAGATAGCCGACCGTGATATTCTCGCCCGGCCACGCTTCGCCCGAAAAATCCGTGTCGATCCCGGCCATGATCTTGATCAGGGTCGATTTACCCGCGCCGTTCGGCCCGACGATGCCGATCTTGGACCCGCGATAAAATTGCAGGTTGATGTTGCTCAACACCGGCTTGGGCGCGCCGGGGAAGGTCTTTGTCATGCTCTTCATGACATAGGCATATTGCGAGGAGGCGGACATGGGTTCTGCAGCTCCGAATAAAGACAGAGAAAGGATTTGGCGCGGAGTTAGCGGAGGCGGGACGCATTGGCAAATGGGTGATCGCTCGCTACGCTCCCATCCATGCAGAAAATCCGATCGGGCACGCTGGCCGCCCTCCTCCTTGGCAGCGCTTTCACCCCCACCCTCTCCTTCGCTGCCCCAGCAGACAGCGCCGCGATTCGCGAGGCGGCGCTCAAGGACGACGTCGCCTGGGACTTTACCGAAGGGCTGACCACCGAAGTCGGGCCACGCCCGGCTGGCACGCCGCAGGAGGCGCGCGCGCGTGACTGGGCGGTGGCCAAGCTCAAGGCGCTGGGGTTCAGCAATGTGCGGGCCGAACCCTATACCATGCCAGTGTGGGTGCGCGGCCATGACGAAGCGAAGATCCTCTCGCCCTTCCCGCAAAATCTGGTGCTGGCGGCGCTGGGCAATAGCGGATCGACCACGGACAAGGGGATTACCGGCGAAGTCGTCTATTTCCCGACCCTCGCCGATCTGGAAGCAGCCCCCGATGCGAGCCTGAAGGGCAAGATCGCCTTCGTCAGCCATGGTATGGAAGCAACGCAGGACGGCTCCTCCTACGGCTATTTCGGCGCAGCGCGTCGGCAGGGGCCGAGCATCGCGGCGAAGAAGGGCGCGATCGGCATCCTCATCCGCTCGATCGGCACTGACCATCACCGCATGCCCCATACCGGCGTCCAGATGTGGGCCGATGGCGTCACGCCCATCCCGGCCGCAGCGCTCTCCGTACCCGATGCCGAACAGCTTGCGCGCGTCATTGCGCGCGGACAACCGGTTAAGCTGCACCTCACCCTGACATCGAAGATGCTCAAGGATCAGCCATCGGGCAATGTCATCGCGGAAATTCCCGGCAGCGATCCAGCGTCAGGCGTCGTCGTCGCGGCCTGTCACCTCGACAGCTGGGACCAGGGCACAGGCGCTATCGATGATGCCAGCGGCTGCGCCATTGCGGCGGCATCCGCCCTGCATGTCGCGAAAGCAGGCCAGCCCCGCCGCACCATCCGCGTGCTGATGGCGGGCGCAGAGGAAGTCGGCGGCGACGGCGCGCGCGCTTATTTCAAGGCCCATGGCGCGGAAAAACATGCGCTGGCGATCGAGTCGGACTTTGGTGCCGACCGGGTGTGGCGCGTCGATTTCAAGCTACCGCAAGGGCATGAAGCGCTGGCGACGCGCGTAGCGGCGGCACTGGCCCCGCTCGGCATCGGCGCAAGCAAGCAGGAGGCTGGCGGCGGCGCGGACATCGCGCCTTTGGTGCGGGCGGGCGTGCCCGTCATCGACCTTCAGCAGGATGGCACGCGCTATTTCGATCTGCACCACACGCCCGACGATACGCTGGACAAGGTGGACCCCGCGCAACTGCGCCAAAACGTCGCCGCCTGGGCCGTCACATTGAACCTTATCGCCAATGCATCAGAATCCATGGGCGTTAACTGAACTTTTATTGTAGACAACACCCCGTCGCGTGATTCTGTCGCTTCACCGACGCAGAAAAGCATTGATTTGTGCAGCGCACACGTTAATGCGGGTCGCTCGCGTAGGGTCACATCATAAAGTGGCTGACGCGGCAAAATGCTATGGGAGCCGTACACAATGAAGAAGATCGCTGTAGTTTTCGCTTCGGCCAGCCTGATGGCTCTCGCCGCTTGCGGTGAGACCCCGGCCAACGAAACCGCGAACGCTTCGAACGCCGTGGTTGAGAATGTCGTCGAGAACGCCATGAACGCCTCGGACAATGCCATGAATGCCGCCAACGCTGCCGACAACGCTGCGATGATGGCAAACAACGCTGCGAACGCGATGTAATCTTCGCGTCAGCGAGATTTCCGAAGGGCGGGCCGTCAGGTCCGCCCTTTTTGTTTGTAAGTCGATTGACGGCACGCACATTGGGCCGCTAAGGCGCATCGACGTCGGGGAGTAGCGCAGTCTGGTAGCGCGCCTGCTTTGGGAGCAGGATGTCGCAGGTTCGAATCCTGTCTCCCCGACCACTTACCTCACATGATGCGCTGCACGATGATCCAGGCCGGCACTGCCGCCAGCGCCAGGAACGTCCCTAGCGGGACTCTCGCACCGGCCGCCTTGGCCCGGCCCGTCATCAGCATCACCAATAGGCCCGTCACCGACGCGATCAGCAGGATGAAGGGCAAGGCTTGCCAGCCCATCCATGCGCCGAGCGCGCCCAGCAGCTTGGCATCGCCCAGGCCCAGCCCGTCCCGCCCCCGCACCGCCCGATAGCCAAGCGCAATGGCCAATAGCGCGCCATAGCCCGCCGCCGCACCAATGGCGCGATCGACCAGCGCCACGTCGGTTGCCCACAGGCCGATGGTGAAGCCCAGAAAGGCCAGCGGCAGCGTAAGCGCATCGGGGAGCCAGAAATGCCGCCAGTCCAGCACTGCTAGCGTCAGCAGCAACCAGCCCAACACAGCCCAGCCAATACCGCCCAGATTGGGCATGGCGCCTAAGGCCAGCGCACCAATCACCGCGCAGCCTGCTTCGACCCGGCCATGCAAAGGGTCGATCGCTGCCCCACAACTACGGCATCGCCCGCGCTGCATCATCGCGCTGAACAACGGTATCAAATCCCGCGCGCCAAGCGTCCGCCCGCACCCGTCGCAGGCCGATCGCCCCCGCATCACGCTGCGTCCCTGCGGCCAGCGCAGGATCAGCGTCGCGAGAAAACTGCCGAGAATCGCACCCGCCAGCCCGCCGATCAGCGCCGCGACCGGCTCGATCACAGTGTGCCGTCGACCTTGAGCAGCTGCCCGTTGCCAACAGCCGCAAAGCCCGCCAGCCCCAACGCCCCGGCCAGTGTCGGATCCGCCGTCTCCACCCGCATTTCAGCAGAATAGCGTCCCGACCGCCAGATGCGCAGGGTCAGCTTTTCCATCCCCGACTGGCTGACCAGCGGCAGCAGCAAGGCATCGCCATCGCAGCTGACGACGCCCGAAAGCCCCTGCGTCAGGTTGAGACCGGGAAATTGCCCCGCCATCCGCGCCCGCACTCGCCCCTCGGCATGGCCGCAGCGATCGCCGGCGAAATTGGCACTGACATCGTCCAGCATCAGGCTGCCGACCGGCAGCGGCGCAAAGGTGCGACCCAGCGGCACGGCGCCCGTCACATCGTCGATGCCGATCCGGCCGAAGCCGACCGTCAAAGCGCCGCCAATATCGTCGGCCAGGCCGTTGCGCCGCTCTATGTCGAATCGCGCACGCCCGGTCAGCAGGGCAATGGGCGAAAGACCCGCGCGCACGCTCCCCATCGGCATCTCGCCCAGCATCAGCTGGTCGATCCGCCCGCTCCACACCATCCCCCGCACTTCCCGTGCAGCGACACCAAGCCGCTCCAACCCGGCCAGGCCCAGCGCCACGCGCATCGGCAGGAAGATCAGCAAGCCAAGCGCCAGCGTCACGAGCAGGATGATCCGCATCCGACGCGACAGGGTCAGGCCCATCATTGCCCATTCCCCCGTGCTAGGACGGCCTGCACCGACACACTGCCCGCCGTAGGCGCAGGCCGCGCGCTCATCGTATCGACGCGCACGCCTTGCGCTTCCAGCGTGGCGAGCCAGCTGAACAGCGCCACCGGGCGAACCGAGGCGATCGCGATGTCCATCCGGTCCGCCCCTTGCGCTTGCGCCCGTTCCAGCGTCAATCCCGCCTCGCCCGCGCTCTGGCCAACCAACTGATCGATCGGCGCGCTCGGTCCTGCCGCCTGCGCATTGCGGGGCAGTGCCTTCAACTGCTTGACCGCCGCGCGAACCGCCGCGTTGCGATCAGTCGCGGCACGCAAGTCGTCGCGCGCCGCGATCTGCGCGCGGTCGAGCGGCATCGCCACCCCGAACCACAGGATCACGCCCGCCAGCAGCGCGAACATCACGCCCAGCATCACCTGTTCGCGCGCCGAGCGTTCGGCCCAAAGGCTCTTCATCCGTTCCATCATGACCGCACCGTGATATCCGCCAGCGTTCGCCCGCCCGGATCCTGCGATGGGGTGGCCGTGATCGTGAAGCCCGCCGCCTGGAGCGCGAGCAGCACGATGTTGATGTCGTCGGCCTTCGCCGAGGCCAGCGTCGCGCGCACCATCCCGTCGGGGTCGCGCGACAAGCTGGTCAGCGCCACACCCGGTGCATCCTGCATCGCGCTCAGCAATCCGGCCACCGGTGCGGTAAAGGCACGCCCACCCGCCCCGCGCGCGGCAAGCTGCCCTTCCATCTCGGCCAGCGCCTGCGCCGGATCACTGGCGCCCGGCAGCACTTGCTGCGCCTGCGCCAGACTGTCCGCGTCGAGGCGGCTGGCCTCGCCATAATTTTTCGCAATGCCGATGAGCGCAATCAACAGGCTGGCGAGCAGGATCAGGCCACTCCACAGGGCAATCCGCCCGATCACCCGCTGGTCGATCGACCGCCGCACCCGCTTGGCGAAATCGCCCTGGCGCAGGTCGAGCGGCGGATTGTCGAGCGCGGCGATGGCGCGTCCCTCGATCAGGCCGGGCGACACATCGGCAATCGGTGCATCGCCGATCAGAGCGGATGACGCCATGTCGCCGGTCAGCGCCATGTCCACACCGCGCAGCACGGTTGCGCCGCCAATCTCACCCCGCGCAAAGCCGCTTTCCGGCTCAGGCAGCAACAAAGCAGCCGGGACGATCAGATCAGGGTCCAACCCATGATGCTGCGCCCATAGCAACCAATGTTGCATGTCGGCGCGGCTGGCGAGCGCGATGATATGCGGCCGAGCGGGATCTTCATTGGCGCAAGGGGCGGCGAACAACTGGTCCGCTGGCGCGATGCCACCCGCCAGCGCGGCCAGCCGCGCCGCCGCCCTGCCCTGCCGCACCGGCAGGTCGGGATGAACCGTCCAATGCAAAGCCACCAGAGCGGCGGGCGGCACCAGCATCACCCGTGCCTGATCGGGCAAGGCGGCAATGCCGCAGGCCGCCAACCAATTAGCGCCCACGCCCGCCTGCACCAACGCGCCATCGATCACCCGCATCCAGTGCGGCTCCGCCTCTTCCGCTTCGGGCAGAAAGACGATCAAGGCATCGCGTGCGCTCATGCGCCCGCGCCCCAACTGCGTCGCACGATCGTCGCCGGGTTTTCCCGCGCGTCGATCAGCGCGCGCTCTACCAATTGCGTTTCCCCGACATTCACCGACACGTCCACTTCGAAAAACCCCGTCGTCAATTTGACCTGCTCCGTCACCTCGGTCATCGGCGACAGGCCGCTAAGCGAAGGCATAGCCCAGAATTGCACCGTGCTGCCGTAGCCTTCCGTCGGCCGCTGCGCCAGCAATTGCCGCGCCTGCGCGACTGACAATTGCCCCGGCAACAGCATCGCAAATAGCGGTGCCTGCGTCGGTAGCAGCGTATTGATGTTGATCGGCGACAAATCCGTGACGGGCAAAGCGCAAACCCATGGCCGCGCCAGATCGTAAATGGCAGGCGTGATGCCGTGGACCGCGCGCAACTCGCTGGCATCGACCATCATCCGGTTCGCGGCGCGATAAGCGCGCGGCGCCTGAGCGTAAGTTTCATCCTCCGCGCCGCCCGGCTGCGCAACGCTGTCGCTATCGATCCAGTCGGCGAGCGCGGCCGCAGCACCCTGCGCCTGCCGCGCGTCGACACCCAGCGCCTGAAGCAAGGCCTGAAATTGCGATACGCCGATGGGCCGGACCTTCAGGCTGGCCTCGCTCTCGCCTGTCACAACACTGTTCAGATTGAAGCAATTGCCGCCATCGGTCACCCGCGCGGTCGCTATGCCGCCGGGGACGGGAATGCTCTGGGGCGTACCCATCCATCCACCCGCCAGCGTGATCCTGGCCGGGTTGGACGCGACCAGATCACCGATCCGCATGCGCGCAATCTGCGTCCCGGCATCGGCATAGGCCCGCGCCTGATCAATTGCGCCACCATTGCCCGTCATGCGCGTGGCCAACGCCACCCGTTCGAGCGCGGTCGCAGCGACAACGGACATAACCGCGACCAGCAGCAATACCGTTAGCAACGCCGCGCCGCGTTCATTAGGTTTACGCGGATCAGGCACCGGTTGCACCTTCGACAATTGGTTTCTCGACCGGTCCGGGCGCGACCAGGAATCGCAAGGTGACTGGCGGCTCGCCCGTCCGCGTCAACACCATCTCCACCGCGCGGGGGAGCAGGTCGGGCTGGGTCGGGGTCCAATCGTCCCGCCATTTGCCCTGCGCATCCCGAAATTTCAGGACGACCGCCTCGACATTGTCCAGCAACGCCGCCGGTTCGTCGCCCGCCGCGCCGTCCAGTTGCGCATAGCTGCGCCGCTCCAGCCGCCCCTGCCGCACCCAATATTCGATCTTTTGCAGCGAAGGCCGCGGCAAATCGCCCAGATTGTCCCAGCCGCCGCGCACGAACTGCATCACCGGCTGGCCTTCGCCTTCCCCATTTGCCCAGAAGGCCGGCGCAAGCGTGCCGCTTTCCGTGCGGGTGATGCGCGGCACCGCCTGCCCCAGATCGCCCGCCAGCGCCCCGCCCGCCCGCTGGACCGCGGCCATATCATCCAGCCGCGCCTTGATCTGCGCCTGCGCCGACACACTATTGCCGAGCAGCAGGACGCCCGCACTAGCCAGCATCGCAAAGATCATCAGCGCGACGAGCAATTCGATCAGCGTGAAGCCAGCATCCGGACCATTCTCGCCGTTCGCTTCGAGCGAAGTCGAGAAGCCGTCGCTCGACCCGAACGGATGGAGGCGCGAGGCACGCATCACTCCACCACCCGCACGAAGCTTAGCACCACCGGCGACGCGCCCGGCTGGCCATCGACGGTCAAGTCCACCTGCAGCAACCTCTGATCATCGGTCGGCTTGACGATCCGGCGCCAACGCCAGTTCCGCCCGCCATTGGCGACCGCGCCCTCCTCTTCGCCCACCGAAGGCGGCAAGGGATCGCTCTGCACCTCGACCATCAGGTTACGCGCGACGATCTGGCCCAAAGCCTTGCTGTCGAGGTCGGCGGCGGTCCGCAGCGTCACCCCCTGCAACCGCACGAGCGCCAATGCCGCCAGACTGAACACGGCCAGCGCGACGAGCATCTCCAAAAGCGTAAAGCCACGCTCACATTTCCCGTCACCCCGGACTTGATCCGGGGTCCAGGGCGTAAAGCGCTGCCCTCCGTCGCCCTGGACACCGCGTCCAACCCGGCATGACGGTGGAGGGGATGGCAGCTTAGCCACCGACCATGACCTTCCCGGCCATATCGACCGTCACCGACACCCGCTCGCCTTCGCGCGCCAGCGTGACGGTCAGCGGATCGGTCGGCAGCCCGGTGCCGTCAAAGCCGATCTGTTGCCGCCCATCCTTGCCCACCAAAGCGCGCGTGCCGCCCTTCCAGTTGGCGGTGACGAAAGGCTTGTCCTCCAACGGCACCCATCGCCCCTCCTCGCGGCGCTGGAAACCATAGCCCGACGCCGATACCCACAATCCCATCGGCGCAGCCGTGACGACCGCTTCGTCGCGCGCGGCGGCAACGCGCGCGGCAAAGCGGTCGGCATCCTCGATCACGCGCCCGCGCGGATCGGGAATGGCCATGACGACGGCAGCCGAAATGAAGCCGATGATCGTCAACACGACCATCAGTTCCACAAGCGTGAAACCCTGTTGGGCGGAACGCCGCACAAAATTGAACCCACATCCGTTCGTTTCGAGCGAAGTCGAGAAACGAGGCAGAGCCGAGTTCAGCGAAGCTAAACGCTTCTCGACACGCTCGAAGCGAACGGCAGATGAGTTACATCTCGCTGGAATAAATATCCGCATTTTCACTCTCGCCACCCGGCTGGCCGTCCGCGCCCAGCGAACTGATGTCGAACGCGCCCTTGCGCCCCGGCACGGTGTAGACATAGGCGCGGCCCCACGGATCTTCAGGCAGCTTCTTGATATAACCACCGCGACGATAACGCTGCGGCTGGGCCAGCGACGCGGGCGGATTGAGCAGCGCCTGCAACCCGTCGGACCCGGCCGGATAGGTCAGATTGTCGAGCCGATATTGCTCCAGCGCCTGTTCGATGGTCGAGATATCGGCCTTGGCCTTCTCGACCCGCGCGGTGTCGGTAGCGGGAATGACGTTGATCGCCACGATCGTCGCCAGCAGGCCGATGATGACGATCACCACCATCAGTTCGACCAGGGTGAAGCCGTGTTCGGCGGAACGCCTCACCCCACACCCGTCATCCCCGCGAAGTCGAAACGAGTCACGTGCCTCGTTTCGAGGATCCATCTCCGGCGGTTGGACTGGGGATAGGGTGGGAGATGGATTCCCGCCTTCGCGGGAATGACGAAAGAAGCAATTGGGCATAAACACTCCTAAGCCCCGGTCAGGCTTTGCAACTGCAAAATCGGCAGCAGGATGGACAGGATGATGACGGCGACGATGCCGCCCATCAATATGATGATGATCGGCTCCAGCATGGCGAGCGCGGTCGAGGTGAACGAGTCGAACTCCCGCTCCAGATAGTCGGCCGCGCGCTCCAACATTGTGTCCAGCCGCCCGGCGCTCTCGCCGCTCGCCGCGAGATAGACCAGCAGCGGCGGAAACACCCCGGCGCGGCGCAGAGCGGCGGACAGGCTGCCCCCGCCCCGGATCGCCTCGACAATCTCGTCAGACGCCCGGCGCAGCACCCGATTATGCACGGTGTTGGCCGTCAGCGTCAGCCCCTCCATCAACGGCAGGCGGCTCGCCACCATGGTCGACAGCGTGCGCGCCATCCGCGCGGCGTGCAGATCGCGGATCAGCTTGCCCAATACCGGCAGCCCCAGCAAAGTCGCGTCGAACCGATAGCGGAACCGCTCATTCTTGAGCGCGCGCCAAAAGGCGACGCCACCCAGGATCATCGCGATCAGCAACAGCCACCAATAGGCCGCCAGGAACGCCGACAAGCCCATCACCATCCGCGTCAGCAGCGGCAATTCCTGCCCCACCGTGTCGAACTGCTCGACCACCTTGGGCACGACGAAGATCATCAGCGCCGCCACCACGAACACCGCAAAGGTCGCCAGCACCGACGGATAAGCGATCGCGGTCAGCACCTTGGACCGCATCAGCGCTTGCCGTTCCATCAGGTCGGACAATCGCTCCATGATCGTGGGCAGGCTGCCGGAGCTTTCGCCTGCAGAGATCATCGCGCGATAGAGCGGCGGGAAACTTTTCGGCTCCGCGCCCAGCGCATCGGCCAGCCGACGCCCCTCCATTACGCCCGAATGGACTTTGCCCACGACCGCGCGGACATGATCCTGCTCGCTCTGTCGCCCGATCGTGCGCAGCGATTCCTCCAGCGGACTGACCTGCGTCAGCGTCGCTAGTTGCCGCGTGAACAAAGTCAGTTCCTTGGCGCTCAGGCGCGGGCTGCGCAGCGACAGGTTCGCGCGGCTGCGCGCGCTCTCGACCGCGCCCGGCTCCAGCGCGACGATGAACAGCTTGCGCGCGTCCAGCTTGGCGCGCGCCTCCTCGATGCTATCGGCCTTGATCGATCCCTTGCGGTCCTTGCCGACCGGGTCGATCGCGACATAGTCATACTCAGCCATCGACGATCGTTTCCGCCTCAACGGAGTCGCGCCGCGACACGCGGATCGCTTCTTCCGCCGTGGTCTGCCCGTCACGCACCAAAGCGCGCGCGGCCGATCCCAGGTTGGGCGCATTGAGGAAGGCATGGCGCGCGATCAGCGATTCGTCGCCACCATCATTGATCAGGCGGCGGATCGTATCATCGACGCGGATCGCCTCGAACACGCCGATCCGGCCCTTGTAACCCGTGCCGTTACATTCATCGCAGCCGCGCGCGCGGTAGATGATCGTGCCGGGGTCGAAACCCAGCAGCGCACTGGCCGACTTGTCCGCCTGCACCGGCTCGCGACAACTCTGGCACAAACGCCGCACCAGCCGCTGCGCGATCACCGCGCGCAGCGTGGATGCCAGCAGGAACGGTTCGACCCGCATGTCGCGCATCCGCGTGATCGCGCCGACCGCGTCATTGGTATGGACGGTGGACAGCACCAGATGCCCGGTCAGCGAGGCCTGCACCGCAATCTCCGCCGTCTCGCGATCGCGGATTTCGCCGACCATCACCACGTCGGGATCCTGCCGCAAGATTGCGCGCAATCCGGCCGCAAAGGTCAAGCCGACCTTGGCATTCACCTGGGTCTGGCCGACGCCCTCCATCGCATATTCGACCGGATCTTCGACCGTCAGGATATTGCGGGTGCCATCATTGAGCTGCCGCAAACCGGCATAGAGCGTCGTCGTCTTGCCCGATCCGGTCGGTCCGGTGACCAGGATGATGCCATTGGGCTCGCTCAGCCCCTCGCGGAAAATCCGGTCCGGCGTGCCGTTCATCCCCAACAGGTCGAGCGTTATCCCCGCATTTTCCTTGTCGAGAATACGCAGCACCACCCGCTCGCCCGCCCGGCTCGGCAGGGTCGATACACGTACGTCAAGCAGCTTGCCACCCAGCGTCAGGCCGATCCGCCCGTCCTGCGGCACGCGCCGCTCGGCAATGTCCAGCCGCGCCATCACCTTGATGCGGCTGACCACCACCGGCGCGACATGCGGCGGCATGCGCAGCGTCTCGCGCAACACGCCATCGACGCGCATGCGAACGATAAGCCCCGTCTCATAGGGTTCGATATGAATATCCGACACGCCCTGCCGTGCGGCTTCGGCAATGATGCCGTTGATCAGGCGGATTGCGGGCGCATCGTCCGCGCTATCCAGCAGATCGTCGGCCGTCGGAATATCGGCGGCCAATATATCCAGTTCATCCGCGCCGACATCCAGCGAACCCGCCATCGCGGCTGCGCTGCCCTCCATCGCATAATGGTTGGACAGATGCCGGTCGAACTCGGCGGGCGTCGTGAAAACGACATCGAAACTGCGCGCCAGATGACGCCGCACCTCCAGCAGCACGCGCGGATCGCTCCCCTCACGCACGCCGATCGTCAACCGCTCGCCCTCGATCGGCAGCATGACGACGCCATTCTTGCGCGCGAAGGTGTAGGGGATGTCGATGGGCCGCGGCGGCGCGGGGGGAAACGTCCCGATGCCGGAAGCAGCGTCCGCTGGCATGGCTGAACCCGTGTCGCTCACTGCTGACCTCCGCTTGGGGGCAGATCCACCGGCCGCACCACGCCGCTCGACTGCCGCACGATCGGCTCGATCACTTCCGGCTGCGCAGGGGCCACCACGGCATCGGTCGGCTGCGGCGGCAACGGCGGTGTCGCGCCCATATAGTCGCGGACCAGCTCATCGATGGTCGGCTCCATGTCCGGGTTACGCTGCAGCTGCATCCCCCGGACATAGCCATAGCGCTGCTGCGTCAGCTTCTGCGCATCCTCCTTCGACCGCAATATGGTCGGGCGGATGAACACCATCAGGTTCGTCTTGGTCCGGCTGCGGCTGCGCGACTTGAACAATTCGCCCAGACCCGGAATGTCCGACAGCAGCGGAATCCGCTCGATCGTCTTGCGTTCATTATCGTCGAGCAAGCCGCCCAGCGCCAATATCTCGCCATCATCGACCGTGACCGTGGTCTCGATCTCACGCTTGTTGATGATGAGGTCGCTGCTCGAATTGCTCACCGGCCCGGCGACGCTCGACACTTCCTGCCGCAGGAACAGTTTGATCGCGCCGCCCGTATTGATCTGCGGCTTCACTTCCAGCTTGATGCCGACATCCTGCCGCTGGACGGTGCGGAACTGGTTATCGAAATTCTGGCTCAGCGCCTCGCCGGTCGTCACCGGCACCTGCTGCCCGACCAAAATCGACGCCTTCTGATTATCGAGCGTCATCACCGATGGCGTGGACAGCAGGTTGCTCTCCGTATCGGACTTCACCGCATTGATGATCGCGCCGAAAATGCCATTCTTGCCGATGCTCCCACCAAGGCCCGCGATCGCCCCGGTCGCACTGGTCAGGCTGTTGATCGCCGCCTGCTGCAAGGTGCTGGCCAGGTCGCCGCTATTCTGCACCTCGGTCGTGGTCCGCGTGCCGTCGGGCGCGACCACAGTCGTTGTCGTCGTACCCAGCTGGGTCGCGCCATAGGCTCCCGCCAGTGTCAGCAAATTGGGCGATGCGTTGGAATAGTTGGAGGCAGCAAAGCCGGTCGAAGTGCTGCCGAGCAGGAATTGTACGCCGAGCTTCTTGGCCGCCGCATCGCTGATCTCGACGATGATCGCCTCCACCAGCACCTGTTCGCGGCGCGTGTCGATCTGGCGGATCGTCTCGCCCAGCATTCGCTGCACATCGCTATTGGCCGCAACGATAATCGCGTTCGCGCCTTCGTAACGGGTGACGATCGCCGGACCACGGGTCGAAATGCCACTCCCACTGGAGGAACCCGAAGACGCAGCCGCAACCGGGGCCGCAGCCTGCGCAGCGGGCGCGGCGCTGCCGCCCGCCGCTGGCGTGGAGGCGGTTACCGGCTGATTGGTCGACTGCCCCACCAACTGTTGCAACACCGGCAACAGCTTTTCGGCATCGGCATGTTCCAGCCAATAGACGCGGATTTCGGTGCCGCTCGCGGCCTGCTGGTCGAGCTGACGCGCCATGGCAGAGAGGCGGGCGACGGTATTGGCATCGCCCCGGATGGCAATCGCGTTGCTGCTATCGATCGGCACCACGGTAGCGGCCGAAGCCACCGCATTCTCCCCGCCACCGCTGCTCGCGACCAACGCCTGCAGTGACGTCGCAATCTCGCGCGCACCGGCATTTTTCAGCATCACCATCTGCGTTGCCGACGTGTCGCGATCGACCCGCGCGATCACCTGGCGGATGCGGGCGATATTATCGGCATAGTCCGCGACCACCACACTGTTGCCCGCACGATTGGCCGTGACCGACCCCTCCTTGCTGACGAGCGGGCGCAGCGTTTCCAACGCGCTCGCCGCATCGATCGAGCGCAGGCGGAACACCTCGGTCACGAAGCTGTTGCGGCTGGCACCCCGGCCGACGCTACTCGGTTGGCCCGACGCGCCATCGGCGGGCTGGATGCGATAGGCACCGCCCGGTGCGGGCACCGCAACCAGCCCATTGGCGCGCAGCGTGGACAGCACGATCTCGAAATATTCGGAACGCGACAGCGGCCGGTCGGTCACGACCGACACCTTCCCCTGCACCCGATTGTCGATGATGAAGGTGCGCCCCGTCACCCGCGCCGCGTCCTGAATGAAGGCGCGGATGTCGGCATCGCGGACGTTGAGCGTCTGCTGCGCCATCAGCGGCGCGGCGATCGGCGTCGCCAGCGCGAGGGCAAGGGCGGCGGTATGGAGGAGTTTGCGGGTCATTGGCCTTGCACGATCAAATTGACGGAGGCGACGGCAGCGCCGCGCTCCACGGTCAGGGACAGGCGCGCACCGGGCGCGATCTGGTTCTGGATGGATTGCAGGTCGCCGATCGGCTGACCGTTGATCTGGGTGACGATGTCGCCGGGGCGGAAACCGGCGCTGGCAAAGCCCGGCCCCTTGGCACTCACCGCCAGGCCCGTAACCCGGCCATTCTGCATCCGGGGCGCAAAGCCGATGTCGCGCTTCAAGCTATCCGCCGTAGGCCCGGAGCCGATCGGCGCAATCGCCCCTTCGCCCGGAGACGGGGCGGCCGAAGGCGCGCCACCTTCGGGCGCGGCGGCAGGTGCCGGGGTCGATTGATCGATGAAAATCTGCTCTTCCGCCCCGCCCCGGTCGATCGTCACATGGTCGAACGCGACAGCCTTCAACACCACGCCGGGCATGATTTCGTCGCCCACGGCAAAGCTGTTCTGCACGCCATCCGGCGACGCGATGATGGCCGAGCCCAGCCCCGATCCTTCATTGACGCGCACGCCATAAAGGGTGAGCGCCAGCGACGTGACCACGCCATCGCCCGACGGCGTTGGCGCATCGCTGCGGAAGAAGGGGTCGAAGGACGCGAACAACGCCTGCCGCGCGCTGGGCGACAGGATTTGCGCCTGGCGGCCCTCCCATGGGCCGAAGCTGCCGACCGGCACCACGACCGCCCAGACGAGCCGCACCAATTGCAACGCGAGCAGCATCAACAGGCCGCGCTCCAACAGGCGCCAACCGTCAAACGGCGGCAAGCCCCGCGGTCTACGCTCGCTCCACCCGCGCACAGTCTGGCCGAACGGCACTCGCATGATCTGATGAAGCCCCCTTTGATATGGGAGCCTGCTAGGCATTTCTTCTTACGGCAAGATGACGTTTATATGACTGTAATATGACATGATGGCAGGCACGCACATCGCTTGCATTTTGGCGGCTGAACGATAGCAACGGCGGCGTCTTTACCGCATCCGACCGCCATTGCAGGACCGACCATGACGGACCAGACCATCACCGCCGCCGCCGACGGCGATCCCGCCTGGATCGGCGCGCACGCCCGCGTGCAGCGCGTGCCGAACAAGGAACTCACCCTGTTCATCCTGCGCGATTTTCTCTCTGCGCAGGATTGCGCCGCGTTGATCGAGCGAATCGACGCCCAGCGTCGCCCCTCCACCATCGCCGACGCCAATGGCGATGGCTATTTCCGCACCAGCGAAACCTGCGACCTCGATCACGGCGACCCGTTCGTCGCGGCCATCAACGCCCGGCTCGACGCCTTTGCCGGGATCGCGACCGCCTATGGCGAACCGATCCAGGGGCAGCGCTATGATGTCGGGCAGGAATTCAAGGCGCACACCGATTATTTCGACCCCAAGGGCGCGGACTATGCGACCTATTGCTCGGTCGCTGGCAATCGCACCTGGACCTTGATGGTCTATCTCAACGAACCGACCGCCGGCGGCGCGACCCGCTTCACTAAGATCGGCAAGACGGTCCAGCCCCAGACCGGCAAACTGCTCGCATGGAACAACCGTCTGGCACCCGGTCAGCCGAACCCCGCCAGCATCCATCACGGCATGAAGGTGCGCAGCGGCGTCAAGCAAGTCATCACCAAATGGTATCGCGAAAAGCCCTGGGGCTGAACGGATGCGAGGACCGCCATAAGCGTCCAGACGCAAAACGACCGGCTCGCACGAAACGAGCCGGTCGCTTGGCAAACCGCAGGGCCGCGTGCAGGCGGCCCCTTGGCTTATATCAGAATGCCACCGTCATCGACGCGGCAATCGTGGTGCCGATCTTGTAACGGTTATAATAGACGCGGTTACCGTCCTGTTCCTGGAACTCCTGGAACTTGCGGCCCAATATGTTGCGGGCTTCGAACTTGAACTCGCTGTTGATGCCGCCCGGCAGCTTGACGCCCTGCCGTGCCACGAAGTCGAGTTGTACGCCCGGCCGTTCCTTGATGTCCGGCTGCAGGTTGGGACCACGGCTGGTCACGCGGTCGCTGGCATAGGTCAGCAAGAGCGTCTGCTGCGACAGCTTGTCCGTGTCTTCCAGGCCGATCTGCAGGTTGACCAGATGGTCCGACTGACCCGTCAACGGCACGCCGTCGAGGAAGAAGTCGGACGCGGCTGGCGGATCACCCACGGTGTAGGTGTAGGGGATGGTCGTATCGCCATCCTGCACCTTCAGTTCCGACTGGGTGTAGGTGTAGTTGCCGATCAGCACGATGCGGCGACTCTGGAAGAAGGACGAATCCGACCAGCCGTCGAGCGGGATATATTTCTGCACTTCCAACTCGGCGCCATAGAGCGTCGCTTCGGGCGCATTGGCAAAGCTGGTGGTGACATTATAGGTGTCGGTGATCGTGGTGTAGGTTTCGATCGGATTGTCGATCTTCTTGTAGAAAGCCGCAACCGTAATCCGCTCGTCACGTCCCATATACCATTCCGCCCGAACGTCGGCGTTCCACAACTCGCTGTCCTGCAAGAAGGGGTTGCCGCGGAAGAAACGGTTGGATTCGGTGTCGAGATAAGGCTGGGCAATCAATTCGCGGAATTGCGGCCGGGCAATCGTCTTGGACGCACTGGCGCGCAACTGCAGACCCCTGGCCGCTTCAACCGTAACCGTCACGGCTGGCAGCCAATAATCGTTGCGGATCTCGTTGAACGGCGTCAGGCCCGTGCTGTAGACGTCCACGCCGGTTACCGACATATCGCCCTTTTCGTAGCGAACACCGGCGTTGATCGACAGGCCGGGGAACAGTTCCGCCTGCACCTGGCCATAGCCGGCATGGGTCCGCAGCGCTGCGTCATAAACGGGGTAGTTGCCCGAAAATTCCAGCAAGCCGATATCATAGAGCTGGATCGACGCATCCGACAGCAGGAAGTCGGGACGCAATTGCTGCACGGGGATCGGCAGGTTCACCGCATCGAAGTGCAGTTCGTAACGCGACGACCGACGCTTGGTATCGTTGAAGGCATAGCCTGCCGTCAGCGAGAAGCCCGGTGCGATCTTGTAGCTCAAATCGACGCCCGCGAACCACAGATCTTCGTTGAGGTCGCTGAACGTGACCGACGCATCGCCGCGTTGACGGTTGAGCGCATTGACGAAACGGTCACCGACCGGATCGATGGCCAGATCGCGGTTGGTGCGAACATAGACGAACTCGCGCTCATAGGGCGCTTCCCGCTGCGAATTGGCAAAGCCGCCGCGCATGTCGAGGCTGAGCGCATCGGACAGCTTGAACTCACCGACCAACTGCGTGTCGATCAACTGCCGCTCATACCAGGCGGTATTCTGCTGCAGGAAGTCGGCTTCCTGGATGGTGCCATCATTCTGACCGATCGCCAGCGCGCTGCGCTTCAACGTGTCGCGAATATAGAGGTTGGTCCAGCGCAGCTTCTGGTCGCCCAGTTCCAGTCCGAAGCCGACGAGGCCGTTGACCGTGATTTCATTGTCAGTGCTGACCTGATTATAGCTGCGGCCCGCACCGGCCGCGACGTCCAGCGACGCCTGCTGCAGGTTTTCGCGGGTGCGCCACTTGTTGCTGTACGACGCGGTCGCGATCACACCCAACCGTCCGTCGCTGCCGACATCGACTGCGGTGCCGCCGTTGATCGAGCCCGAAAAGTTGAAGGGCGCGCTGTTGGTCCGCTGAACGACCGACGTGGCGGAGTTCAGGAACTGCATCGAAATGGCCTGCTGTTCGGCCCGGCTGAGATTCGGGAATGGCACGCCGCTATTGATTGCCTGCTGAAGCAGCGGCGGTACATCGCGCGAGCTGTCGTCGAAACCGGTCCAGTCGGACTTGGCCCCATAATGGGTATAGCCCATCTGGCCCGACGTTTCGGTATTGGCCGAGCTGCCGACGCCGATTTCCAGATAGCTTTCGCTCGGAATGGCCTTGGTCGTCAGGTTGATGACGCCGCCGCCGAATTCGCCGGGGAAGTTGACCGAATAGGTCTTCTGCACCAGCGTCGAAGCGATCACGCTGGTCGGGAAAATGTCGAGCGGAACGACGCGCTTCAAGGGTTCGGGGCTTGGCAGCGGCGAGCCGTTGAGCAGGGCGAGCGAATAGCGATCGCCAAGACCACGGACATAGACATAGCCGCCCGACACGACCGACAGGCCCGTCACGCGCTGGAGCGAACCGGCGATATCGCCTTCGCCCGTGCGGCGGATGTCGGCGGCGGACAGTACGTTCACCACCTGCGGCGCGGCCTGCGACACATTGCTGGTACGACGGCCGGTGACGACGATGTCGGCACCAGGGATCGACACATCGACCCCGTCCTGCTGCGCGTCTTCTTGGGCAGCGGCGGGCGACACGGCACCACCGGCGTCGATTTGCGCCATGGCCGCAGGCGCGACCAGAGCGGATGAAATCAGGAGCAGGCGCGCCAGGCTGAGCGGCTTCGACATGCTAAATGTCCCCCTTTGGGATATGCAGTGCAAAAGAAGGCGGGGAAGCGCAAATGCACGCTCCCCCGCCCCTGTTGAGGTCGTGGGTCCGATCAGGTCGTCGGAATGGCGGTGCAGTTACCGCTGGTGCTGCCGAAGCTGGCGGTCACCGAGTTGCAGGTCCAACCGGCATACCAGGTGTCGCTGCTGTCCTTGACCGCACCGATATAGTTGGTGGTGTCGAACGCTGCGTCGAGCGTCTTGGGGTCGATCGCGGTGCGGGCCGTTTCGGTCGCACCGTTGATGAACAGGCTGGTCAGCGACGGCGTGTAGCTGATCGTGCTGTTTGCACCGGCTTCGAAGATCGACTGGACGGCGGCGGCATCGACGCCACGGCTGCCCTTGAACGGCGTGCTGTTGCACTGCATCACAACCGAGATGTAGCGCGGCTTGCCCGCGTCCTGCAGCGCCGTGTCGGCGTCGCGGGTCGTGGTCGTGCTGTCGATACGCAGGCAGCTGTTGGTCGGCGCAACGATGATGCCGTTGGCCAGCGTCAGGTCCGCACCGCCGCGCAGCAGCATGGCCGCACCGTTGCTGCCCGTGGTCGAACGGTGGATGTAGGTGAAGTTCGCCATCTTCAGATACTGACGCGGCAGCGCATCTTCGCCATTATTCGCGGCCGAACCACCGTTGGAGTCGGTTTCGAGGAAGCCGTCACCAATGTCGTTGCCAGCGCGCTGGGCGCTGATGACATATTGCACGGTGCCGCGATAGCCGACGTCGGAGTCGAAGTTATCGTCTTCGTTGCCGGTCAACACCAGATGCTTGAAGTGGACGTTGCCGCCGAAGGCTTCGATGCCATCGTCCGAGCTGTTGTGAACCTGGATGTGGTCAAGCTGCGTGCCGCTGCCGACGCCCGAAGGGGTCAGACCCTGCAATTCGCTGCCACCGGCGAGCGCGAAGCCCGAATAGCGGATCTGCACATAGGACATGCGACCCGAATTGTCGGCATCGTTGGCGCCGCCATACAGAGCGCCGCTGCTGCCTTCTGTGTCACGTTCGCACGCGACCGTGCCGGCCGCTGCTGCAGGCGCGATGCAATCGGTGATCCGCGCACGGCCAAGCAGCACGACGCCGCCCCACTGCTGTGACGTCTGATCGTCGGCGTTGCCCAGGACGTTCGATTCGCTGGTGAAGATGATCGGCTGCGATGGCGTGCCAACAGCATTGATCTTGTTGCCGCGGTTGACGGCCAGATAGGCCGCACCCGTGGTCGCAAACACGACAACGCCGGGCTCGATGTTCAGCGTGACTTCGGTGTTGGTGCTGGCGGCACCCTGGTCGGTGCCGACATCGACACGGCCGGGGAGCGAGTAAAGAACACCGGCAACCTTCGGCAAGGTGGTGCTTTCCGTAAAGCGGGTCGGGAAACCACAGTTCAGCCAGGTGTTGCCGTTCTTGTCCGAAATGGTGCCGCGCGCGGTCAGGTCAGCCGAACCGGAGATGTTGGGGCATTCCGCCGCCGGGGTCACGCCGGTCGGCGTGGGGGTCGGCGTTGGCGTGGGGGTTGGCGTCGGCGTTGGCGTTGGCGCGGGAATGACGATAGTGCCTTCGCCGGGCGAGGAGATGTCGTCTGCGCCGCAAGCGCTCAGACCGACGCAAGCGCAGCTCGCCATCAGGATCGTTTGGATACGGTTAATCTTGGCCATGTCGTCTCCGCTCCGGCTGCTGCCGGGATATGTTCAGGATGCGGAGCGCAGGGGAAAATCGAATCGGATAACGCCCCCTGTCACCCTCAAGCAGGGCAATTAGGCGCGGGACGTGACAGGCTTGTTGGCATTCCATGACACTGGAGCGTCATTTATATGACGATTATATGACTCACATGTCACTATGATGACAGTTGGCACAACGACAAGGGTCAGGGTGCCGCCCTTATGAGCGACACCCTGACCCTATATTATGCACATGAATGCAAAGGTTGAATAATCAGCGCATGGCGTAGCTGGTTTGCAACCGCCCCATCGCGCGGCGCGCAATGTCGCGCGAAGACGCTTCTTCGCCATTGGCCAGCACCAGCACGGATTCGGGCGCAAAGCGGGCGCTCTTATAGGCATCATGCGCGTCGGCGACGCGACCCATGCCGAGATAAGCGTGACCAAGGTTGATCAGTCGAGCCGGATCGCTCGCCGCATCGGGGCGAACCGCGTTCAGCCGGCGCGCAGCCTTATCGAAATCGCCGCGCATCAGCGATCCTGCGGCCAGGCGGCCATCGGGCACGCCCACGACGACGACCTCGTCCGGTGCGGCCTGAGCCATGCCCGGCGCGACACAAGCCAGCGCAAAACCCATCATTACCGCTACCGTCTTCATCCCAATTCTCCTGAAAAAAACTTCTTACTATAGCCAGGAGTATTTCATTTAGATGACATGGACGCAAGAGTGCGCATTTTCGATGAAACAAATTTGTTTCACGTAAAAACAGCAGCTTATGAATATTTCATCCCACTGTCATAAAAGCGTAATCGAAAGGACAGGTTCATGTCCATCGATTCGCGACGTGAGTCGCGGGTAAGGCTCCGGCGAAGATCGCACGCGAAGCCAAGAACAACGATGTCAGGGAATAAGGTCCGGGAGGTTCTGTTGCCCGGCCCTCCCGGAGGCCGCTGAATTCCCTTCTGTTGCCCGGTGGGTTCAACCGCGCTATTTTAGGGTAACGTCAGGCCGTGAGGCCCTCAGTTACGCTGCAATGGCGAGTGCTTCGTTATCGTTGGCACTTGTGAGTTTTGCACAGTTTAACGGCTTACACGGGCCGGGTAAAAACATCGCCTTTGAACACACGTCGATCCTAGTTCGGCCCCGTCAGACATCCCGCCGGGCATGAAGCCCATCGGGATATGTGGTGGAACCGCCGGGTACTGCCCCCGGGTCCGCTGCGTCTATTATACGACACAATTTATCACCATAGCCGGGCGAACCCGGCACGCTCTATATGCGCGTGCCCGCACGGCTTTTCAAGATGTTCCGTCAGCGTTGCGCGCCGACGGACTCCATCAGCCCGCCGACCGCGGCTGCCGCGCCAGGAACAGGGACGACCGCACCACCGGCGTATCGATCAGCTTGCCCTTCATCAGCGTCCGCAACCGCTCGGCCCCGTCAGGGTTCAGCATCACGACCCGCGTGCCCCCGGCCGGCAGCGCCTCGATGGTCGAAATCGCGAGAGTGTGGCGTTCGCACATGGCTTTGACGTCGGCCAGTTCCGCCTTGATATTGATGGCGCGGCTCATATGCACTGGTCCTTCGAACCAGTGCGACAGCCTATATAATGGTTGAGATCGCCCAAGAGGGTCGCTCCTTGCTGGCAAGCGGGAGCGCGATCGTCTCTCGGTCACGCGAATGCTTGCAGGCAGGGTTCGCGTCGATGGCTGCCCATAGCAGGCGCAACGCCCTTTTGTCCCGATGTTTCGGCTGCGATATTTCTTATCGAACCGGGGCATGCGACCGCTTCCCCTCGTCCGCAGACCGCCCTATAGCCTTGTCCCCATGATCCTCGTCATCGACAATTATGACAGCTTCACCTGGAACCTGGTCCATTATCTGATGGAACTGGGCGCGCGGGTCGAAGTCGTCCGCAACGACGCCATTTCGGCGGGCCAGGCCCTCTCCAGCGGCGCCAAGGCCTTCCTGCTCTCGCCCGGCCCCTGTACGCCCAACGAAGCGGGCGTCAGCCTCGACCTCGTCGCCGCTTGCGCCGATGCGGGCGCGCCTTTGCTTGGCGTGTGCCTTGGCCATCAGGCGATCGGCCAGCATTTCGGCGGCAAGGTCGTGCGTGGTGGTTTGATGCACGGCAAGACCTCCCCCGTCACCCATGACGGCACCGGGCTTTTTGCGGGCATCCCCTCGCCCTTCACCGCCACCCGCTACCACTCGCTGATTGTCGAGGATATTCCCGCCGAACTGGTGGTCAACGCGACCAGCGAAGATGGCTCGGTCATGGGCTTCCGCCACGCGACCCTGCCGATCCACTCGGTCCAGTTCCACCCTGAAAGCATCGCGACCGAACATGGTCACGACATGCTGGCCAATTTCATGCGGATCGCCGGCATGAAGGTGAAGACGCGCGAATCCGCCTGACGCCTGTCCTATCGGGATGGGCTTTGCTATGCTGCGCCAGTCACTTTCCTAATCTGTCGGCAATAGGAAATCATATTTCAAATTGTGCGGGAAAAGTGCGAAGTTAAGCCCTAACGGCCTCTCGACTTACCGGCCCTGTCACGACTAAGGCGAAGCGTCATGACCCGCCTGCCCGACCCCTCCTCGCCGCTCGACGCGCAGGCTGCCGCCATCGCCTTCGACCTGCTGTTCGATGCGGACCTGCCGGAAACGGAGATCGCGACCTTCCTCGTCACCATGGCCCGCCGCGGCGAAAGCGCGATCGAGATCGCCGCCGCCGCCCGCGCCATGCGCGCCCGCATGATCCCGGTGACGGCTCCCGCCGGAGCCATCGACGTCTGCGGCACCGGCGGCGATGGCCATCATACGCTCAACGTCTCGACCGCCGTGTCGCTGGTGGTCGCCGCCGCTGGCGTGCCGGTCGCCAAACATGGCAACCGCGCGGCCTCCTCCAAGGCCGGGGCAGCCGACACGCTCGAAGCGCTGGGCCTGAATCTCGACCATGCCGCCACCACCGCCGAAGCGACGCTCGCGGACTTGGGCATCGGCTTCCTTTTCGCGCAAAACTACCATCCCGCGCTCAAGCGCCTTGGCCCCATCCGCAAGGCGATCGGTGAACGCACCATCTTCAACCTGATGGGACCGCTGGCTAACCCGGCAGGGGTCCGCCGCCAGCTCGTCGGCATCGCCCGCCCGGCCTATGTGCCCATCTATGCGGAGGCGCTTGCCGAACTGGGCGTCGACCGGGCGATGATCGTGTCCGGCGACGAAGGACTGGACGAACTCTCGCTCGCGGGCGGCAACGACATGGCCGAAGTCACGGGTCATCGCCTGATCGCGATGCACCGCATCACCGCCGCAGAACTTGGCCTGTCCACCCACCCGGTCGAAGCCATACGCGGCGGCGATGCGGCCCATAACGCCGCCGCCCTGCGCGCGCTGCTCCAGGGCGAAACCGGCCCCTATCGCGACGCGGTGCTGCTCAACGCCGCCGCCGCCTTTGTCGTCGCGGACGCCGTTGCTGACCTTCGCGAAGGCGTCGAGGAAGCCGCCGAGACGATCGACCGTGGCCTCGCCAACGCCCTGCTCAATTGCTGGATTGCCTATACATGACCAACAAGCTGATCGAGATTTGCGATTTTAAGCGCGAAGATGTCGCCCGGCGCAAAGCCGCAACCAGCATCGCCGCGCTGCACGCCCGCGCCAGCGAACAGACGCCCCCGCGCGGCTTCCGCAAGGCACTCGACGATGCCGCCCGCTCCGGCTTCGGCCTGATTGCGGAGGTCAAGAAGGCCAGCCCGTCCAAGGGCATGATCCGTGAAGATTTCGATCCCCCCGCCCATGCCCAGGCCTATGCGGCGGGCGGTGCGGCCTGTCTGTCGGTGCTGACCGACGAACCCTATTTTCAGGGCCATGATGACTATCTGATGGCTGCCCGGTCTGCCTGCGCGCTGCCGGTGCTGCGCAAGGATTTCATCGTCGATCCCTGGCAAATCCTCGAAAGCCGGGCGCTCGGCGCCGACGCTATCCTCATCATCGTCGCTGCCCTGGACGACGGCCAGATGGCGGAGATCGAGGATACCGCGCTCGGCCTTGGGATGGACGCACTCATAGAAGTGCATGACGAAGCCGAACTCGACCGCGCGTTGAAGCTCCGCTCACGCCTGATCGGCGTCAATAATCGCGACCTGCGCGATTTCACCGTCGACTTCGCCCGCACCTATGAACTGGTGGGCAAAGCCCCCGAAGGCTGCACCTTCGTCGCCGAAAGCGGCCTCACTGGCCATGCCGACCTCACCGCCATGGCCGACCATGGCGTGCGTTGCTTCCTCGTCGGGGAAACATTGATGCGGCAGGCCGATGTCGAAGCCGCCACCCGCCATCTGCTGACCGGCGCATGAGCGATCTCACCCATCTCGACCCCGACGGCGCAGCCCGCATGGTCGATGTGTCGGCCAAGGCCATGACCGCGCGCGAAGCTGTCGCGGACGGACGGATCGACATGAGCGAGGAGGCCGCCGCCGCCATCCTCGCGGGCCTGGTCAAGAAGGGCGACGTTCTCGCCGTCGCACGGGTCGCGGGCATCATGGCCGCCAAGCGCACCGCCGATCTCATCCCGCTCTGCCACCCGATCGCACTCAGCGCCGTGACGATCGATTTCGACCTGGACGACACCGGCGTCCGCGTCACCGCCACCGCCCGCACCGCAGGCCAGACCGGCGTCGAGATGGAAGCGCTCACCGCCGCCTCCGTCGCCCTGCTCACCATCTACGATATGGCCAAGGCGATCGACAAGGCGATGGTCATCGACGGCGTCCGCTTGCTCAGCAAGACCGGCGGCAAGTCGGGCGACTGGCACAGGCCATGAGCCTGCTGCCGGTTGCGGAGGCGCAAGCCCGCTTGTTCGCGCTGGCCAACCGGCTGCCCGCAGAAGACGTGCCGGTTATGGCCTGCGCCGGACGCTGGCTCGCCCGCGATATCCTCGCGCAGCGCGCCCAGCCCTGGGCCGACCTCAGCGCCATGGACGGCTATGCCGTACGCGCCGCCGAAGCGCCCGGCCCCTGGCGCGTGACCACGACCAGCAGCGCAGGCGGCACACCCCCGCCCCCGCTCGCGCCGGGCGACGCCTGCCGCATCTTCACCGGTGCGCCCTTGCCCGAAGGGGCCGACGCCATCCTGATTCAGGAAAATGCGACCCGCCACGGCGACAGTTTCACCGCCACCGCCGACCCGCTTCCCTCCGGCCGCCACGTCCGCCCCGCCGCGTCGGACTTCGCGCTGGGCGCGCCCCTGCTCAAAGCAGGCTCGCGATTAGGCCCGACCCAGATCGCGCTGGCCGTGCTGGGCGGCCATGGCCACCTGCCCGTCGGACAGCGGCTCAAAGTCGCGCTGCTCTCGACCGGCGACGAATTGGTGCCGCCCGGCGCACCAACCCCGCCGGGCGCTCTCCCTTCGTCCAACGCCCCCATGCTCGCCGCGATGCTGGCCGCTTTGCCCTGCGACGTCATCGACCTCGGCATCGTGCCGGACGATCTCGACGCCATGGTCACAGCGCTCGATCGCGCGCGCCAGGCCGACATCATCGTCTCGACCGGCGGCGCATCGGTCGGCGATCATGACATGGTTCGCCCCGCCTTCGCGCAAGCGGGCGGTACGCTCGATTTCTGGAAGATCGCCATGCGCCCTGGCAAGCCGCTAATGGCCGGACGCCTCGGCGAGGCCCTGTTCCTGGGCCTGCCCGGCAACCCCGTCTCGGCCTTCGTGACCGGCACCCTCTTCCTGCTGCCCCTGGTCCGCCATATGGCAGGAGCAAGCGCTCCGCTCCCCCCCCTTCACGAAGCCCGCCTCGCTTCCCCCCTCCCCGCCACCGGCGACCGCGACGATTATCTCCGCGCCTTCCGCAGCGATGGCGGCATCGTCTCGGTCACCTCGCAAGACAGCGCCGCCACCGCCGCCATGGCGCTGGCCGACTGTCTGATCCGCCGCCCCGCCGCTTCCCCCCCGGCGGCCATCGGCGACACAGTGCAAATTCTGCCCCTGCCCTGATCCACCCGGCGCTTGACTAACCTTCATCTGTTTCCTATGCGTTCCTTATACGTTCCACGGAGGACCGCAGCCATGTTGACGCCCAAACAGCAGGAATTGCTGAGCTTCATTCAAACCCGATTGGAGGAAGGCGGCGTGTCGCCCTCTTTCGAGGAGATGAAGGATGCGCTGGAACTGCGCTCCAAGTCGGGCATTCACCGCCTGATCAATGCGCTCGAAGAACGCGGCTTCATCCGCCGCCTGCCCAATCGGGCCCGCGCACTCGAAGTCTTGAAACTGCCCGATGCCATGCACCGCATCCCGGCCCCGATCATCGCGCCTAAACCGCAGGTCTCGGCGCCACAGCTTATCGCAGCCAACGACGTTATCGAAATCCCGATGCACGGCCGGATCGCGGCCGGTGTTCCGATCGAGGCGATGGAAGGGCAGACGATGTTGTCCGTTCCCGCCGCGCTGCTCGGCGCGGGCGATCATTATGCGCTGGAAGTGTCCGGCGATTCGATGATGGAGGCCGGTATTCTCGACGGTGACTTCGCGCTGATCCAGCGGACCGAAGTCGCGCGCGAGGGCCAAATCGTCGTCGCCCTGATCGACGAGAATGAAGCCACGCTCAAATATTTCCGCCGCGAAGGGCAAAGGGTGCGGCTCGACCCGGCCAACAGCGCCTATGAGCCGCAAATCTACGACCCCCGCCAGGTTCAGATCCAGGGCAAACTGGCCGGCCTCCTCCGCCGCTATAATTGAGGTCGAGGCCGCGCATCGAACGAGCGCAGTTTAGACGGACCATAGCGGCGCGATCGCTTGGGGATCGGCGCGATCCAGGGGTGCGCGTCACCCGCCTGACGCACCGTGCGAATGGTGGCATGGTCCAGATCAATGGCCATGCCACCGGTTCGCGCCAATAGGCGACGGTCGATCTTGAGCCAGCGTGGGCGGCACCAGCGCGGCAGGCCACGATCGGCAATCACGATATCCGCCGCCGCGCAATCGCGGGCGAAGGTCGCGCGGTCCACCAGCATATCGCTGCGCGTCACGAGCAACTGCCAGGGCCGACCACCTGCTATCAACCCGACCGCGCACAAATCGCTCGAACAGCGCGCCTGCGGCAAGCGCGCGATCGGCTCCAGCGCACCATCATAGCCCGCGCTTTCCGACAAGACATCGCGCACATAGTCGCCCGCCCCCGCGCGCAATATCGCCATGCGACCATCAGGCGTGCGCACCGCGACATGGCGGCCATCGCCGGTCACCAATATGTCGGGTGGCGACAGCAATATTATGGTGATGACGCCTGCCCCCACTGGCCCTAATCCCAGCCAACGCCACCGGCTGCGCCACAGCAAACACCAGAGCAGCCCCGCCATCATCCCTGCAAAAACGAACGTAGGCACCGACGGCGTCAGCATCGTCGCCCACGGACTGGCCGACACCCCATGCGCGATCATCAGCAACAGCGTCAGCGCCTGCTGCGTCAACCACCAGAAAGGTGCGCCAAGCCCGACCAGATCGAACAGCAAAGCCAGCGCCTCAAGCGGCATCACGACAAAGGTGGTCAGCGGGATCGCGACAATATTGGCGAACGCCCCCAACATGCCCGCCTTGTGAAAATGAAACAGCGCGATCGGCATCAGCACCAGTTCGATGACAAAGCCCGTCGCCAATGTCACCAACAGCATGCGCCCAACCTTACGCCAGCGCGCCTCGTCCCGCGCGGCGGCAAAGGCGCGGAACCGCTTATGCTCGGCCAAGGCCACCAGCGCCGTGACAGCGGCAAAGCTCATCTGGAAGCTTGGCCCGACCAGCGCTTCGGGCCAGAAGAGCAGCACGATCAGCGCGCCCGTCGCCACCAGCCGCAGCGTGATCGCATCCCGCCCCATCGCAAGGCCGCCCAACACCAGCAGCGCCGCGATGCAGGACCGCACCGTCGGCACCTCCGCGCCCGTCAGCAGCGTATAGCCGACCCCCGCCAGCGCGCCCCCGGTGGCCGCGATCAGCATCAACGGCCAGTCCAGCGCCGCACGGCGGCTAAGCGCCATCACCCGCATCAACAAAAAGATCACCGCCCCGATCAGCGCCGTCACATGCAACCCACTGATCGACAATAGATGCGCCAACCCGCTGTTGCGCATCGCTTCGGCATCGACCTCGGCAATCGCCCCCTGATCGCCGGTCGCCAGTGCGATGGCGATACCCTTCGCCGGATCGTCTACCTGCCCGGCAATATGCGCGAACAACCGTGCTCGCAGCGGTGGCGCACCCGTCGCAGGCCGCACCATCTCGATCGGTTTCAACGCCTTGCCGGTCGCACCTATCCCCTGAAAATAAGCGCGCGCCGCGAAGTCATAGCCCCCCGGCACGCTGGGCGGCGCGGGCGGCATCAACCGCACACGAAAGCGAATCCGCGCGCCCTCGCCCAAACCATCGGGCACATCGCTCTCGGCGATATTGACCCGGATCACCTTCGGCAAGGTCGGTACCGCCACCGGCCGCAGCATCGCCCGCACCATCTGCTGCGCCGGAACCGCACGCACCGACAGGACATCGCCCGTCACCTGCACGAACGTCGCCCGCGCCAGCGGCGGTTCCCCCAGCAACAGCGCCTTCCCCCAGATGAGAACACACCCCATGCAGGCCAGCACCCCGCCCGCCACCATCATCCGCCGCAACCGCGCGCCTTCGGGCAGCAACACCCCCACACAGCCCAGCGCCAAAGCCCCGCAGCAAAAGGCCAGCCACGCCATCCGGTGCGGCAACGCGAACCAGGCCGCGATGCCCACTCCCAAGGCGATTGGCGCCCAAAGCGGCACCTGCTCCCGCTCTTTCTCCAGCCAGCGCTCCACCCCTGTAAACCCGGCGCGCAGGCGCGTGGCGACCTCGACCATAAGGGAGGTTTGTCGTGGCTCGAAAGCCATGCTAGGGGGCATCGCATCCATGGATCAGAAGGGCGAATGTCAGGCAATATGGCGGTGAACGCAACGGGAATGAACAAGCCGGTGGTGACCCGTTTCGCCCCCTCGCCAACAGGCTTCCTCCATATCGGCGGTGCCCGCACCGCCTTGTTCAACTGGCTGTTCGCCCGCCATCATGGCGGCAAGTTCCTGCTGCGGATCGAGGATACCGATCGCGCCCGCTCGACCGAGGAAGCGGTCGCCGCGATCTTCGACGGGCTGGACTGGCTCGGCCTGGGCGGCGATGAACCGCCCGTGTTCCAGTTCGAGCGGACACCGCGCCATGCCGAAGTCGCCAACGCCATGCTGGCGGGCGGCCATGCCTATAAATGCTATGCCACGCCGGAAGAACTGGCCGCGCTCCGTGAAGAACAGCGCGCCGCCAAGAAGCCGATGCGCTATGATGGCCGCTGGCGCGATCGCGCACCCGAAGAGGCGCCCGAAGGTGCCCCCTTCGTCATCCGCCTCAAGGCACCACGCGAAGGCGAGACAGTGATCGAGGATGCGGTCCAGGGGCGCGTCGTTGTGCAGAATGCCGAGCTGGACGACATGATCCTGCTGCGGTCGGACGGCACGCCCACTTACATGCTGGCCGTGGTTGTGGACGATCATGACATGGGCGTCACCCATGTCATTCGCGGCGACGATCATCTCAACAACGCCTTCCGCCAGTTGTGCATCCTTCGCGCGATGGAATGGGAAGAGCCGATCTACGCGCATATCCCGCTCATCCACGGATCGGACGGCGCGAAATTGTCCAAGCGCCATGGCGCGCTCGGCGTCGACGCCTATCGCGACGAGATGGGGATGCTGCCCGAAGCGGTGCTGAACTATCTGCTGCGGTTAGGCTGGGGCCATGGCGACGAGGAATTCATCCCTACCGCCCGCGCCATCGAACTGTTCGATATTGCGGGCGTCGGTCGCTCGCCCTCGCGTTTCGACATTAAGAAGCTGGAAAATCTCAACGGCCATTATCTGCGCGAAGCCGATGATGCCCGCCTGGCCGCGCTGGTGGCACCCCGTGTCGAAGCCCGGCTGGGCAAGGCGCTGCCGGACACCGGTCTAGCACTTTTGGGCGAGGCGATGGCTTCGCTCAAACCGCGCGCTAAAACGCTTAATGAAATTGCCGAGGGCGCTGAATTTCTGTTCAAAAATTGCCCGCTCGATTTTGACGAAAAGGCGTCGGCTCTGCTAGACGACTCGGCACGCGCGCTGCTGACAAAGACGGCCGACGCTCTCTCGACCACACCTAACTGGACGGTCGAAGCGATCGAAGACGCGATACGCCGCGTGGCAGAGGATGCCGGTCTGGCACTGGGCAAGGTTGCGCAGCCTTTGCGGGCTGCGCTCACCGGGCGCACCGTCTCGCCGGGGATTTTCGATGTCCTCTTCCTTTTGGGGAAAGAGGAAAGCTTGGAACGGCTGACCGCTGTGGGCACGCACGGTTAAGTTGATGGCACTCAAGGAGAACAATATGTCGGATAATAATGCCACTTTGACCGTCGGAGGAGCGACGAAAGACTATGCCGTCATGGACGGCTCGGTCGGCCCCCAGGTCATCGACGTTCGCAAGCTCTACGCCAACACCGGCATGTTCACCTATGATCCGGGCTTCACCTCGACGGCAAGCTGCGAATCCGGCCTGACTTATATCGATGGCGACGAAGGCGTGCTGCTGCACCGCGGCTATCCGATCGGCCAGCTGGCCGAAGAATCCAGCTTCATGGAGGTCTGCTACCTGCTGCTGAACGGCGAACTGCCGTCCAAGACTGAGCTGGACGACTTCATCACGACCATCACGCGCCATACCATGGTGCATGAACAGCTCACCACCTTCTATCGCGGCTTCCGTCGCGATGCGCACCCTATGGCGATCATGTGCGGCGTGGTCGGTGCCCTGTCGGCCTTCTATCATGACTCGACCGACATCAACGATCCGCTGCAGCGCAAGATCGCCAGCCACCGTCTGATCGCCAAGATGCCGACGATCGCGGCGATGGCCTATAAATATTCGGTGGGTCAGCCCTTCGTCTATCCGCGCAACGACCTGTCCTACACCGCCAACTTCCTGCGCATGACCTTCTCGGTTCCTGCGGAAGAATATATGCCCGATCCGGTGATCGTGGACGCCATGGACAAGATTTTCATCCTCCATGCCGACCATGAGCAGAATGCCTCGACCTCGACCGTGCGTCTGGCCGGGTCTTCGGGCGCCAACCCCTTCGCTTGCATCGCGGCCGGCATCGCCTGCCTGTGGGGTCCGGCGCATGGCGGCGCGAACGAAGCGGCGCTCAACATGCTCCGCGAAATCGGCACTGTCGACAAGATCCCGGAATATATCGCCCGCGCCAAGAACAAGGACGATCCGTTCCGCCTGATGGGCTTTGGCCATCGCGTCTACAAGAACTACGATCCCCGCGCGACGGTCATGCAGAAGACCGCCAAGGACGTGCTGGAGAAGCTGGGCGTCAACGATCCCGTCTTCGACGTCGCCAAGGAACTGGAGCAGATCGCGCTCAACGATCCCTATTTCATCGAAAAGAAGCTCTATCCCAATGTGGACTTCTATTCGGGCGTGATCCTGTCGGCTATCGGCTTCCCGACCGAGATGTTCACCGTCCTCTTCGCCCTCGCCCGCACCGTCGGCTGGGTGGCGCAGTGGAACGAAATGATCTCCGACCCAGCGCAGAAGATCGGCCGCCCGCGCCAGCTCTACACTGGCCCGACGCAGCGCGACTATGTGCCCGTCGACAAGCGCTGATCCGCGCTGAGGCTGAAACACGAAACGGCGCTCCGAAAGGGGCGCCGTTTTTCGTTGTGCGAGCAATATAGGGTATGATGACTTTAAGTCGCATCACTCCGTTCGCCCTGAGTAGGGGCTGAGCTTGTCGAAGACCCGTATCGAAGGGTCGGTTGCGCTTTATATCCTTCGATACGCCATTTGCCCTTCGGTCGTCTGCGACTCCGACTTCGCTCAATGCCTGTCCTTGCATATTGGGGTTGGCATTTATTTCAGCCTTGGTTGAATTGGTGCCGACCTGTCTGGGGTCATGACCCCGGACAGGTCGGAGCGGATAGGCTGTGCCTGTCCTTGGGCATAAAGCTCGCGATCCTCAGCAAAGCCGTCCGCTCCATCCATGATCGTCTCGAACGGTTGCCTGAGCCTTGAGCTCGTATGCAAGGTGGAGAAACATGATGTCGAACCAATATGTTGCCGTCGATGTATCTAAGGCGGCACTCGATATTGCCTTACCGGGGGCTAACGGGGTTTGGCGCCGTACCAATTCGGTGGCGGGGATCGCGGCTTTAAGAAGGCGGCTCGCGACCCTTGAACATCCCCATATCGTCTGCGAGGCAACGGGCCGCTATGGCCGGTTGCTCGCTCGCCAGATGGGAGCGGCGGGGATCGCCATGAGCATCGTCAATCCCAGGCAAGTGCGGGATTTTGCTAGAGCGAGCGGTCAACTCGCCAAAACCGATGCGCTTGACGCTGGCATCATCCTACGCTTCGCTGACGCCATGCAGCCCGCCAGAACACCGCCAACACCTGAAAATCAGGCTCGCCTTGCCGAGCAAGTGCGCAGAAGGCGGCAACTGGTCGGTATGCTGGTTACCGAAAAGCAGCGTCTGTCCGGCCTCGATGACGCCGAAACGCTGGCTTCGATCCGCGAGCACATTGCCTTCCTGCAAGGACAAATCGGCCAGTGCGATGCGCGCATAACGGCTGAAATCGAGGCTGATGCCACGCTCGCGCGCAAAGCTATGCTGCTGGAGTCTATTCCAGGCATCGGCGCCACGACAGCGGCAGTGCTGATCGCCGAACTCCCCGAACTTGGTATCGCTGACAAAAAGCAGATCGCAGCCCTTGCCGGCATCGCTCCCATGAACCGTGACAGCGGCCAGTGGCGCGGTCAGGCGCATATTACCGGCGGCCGACTCTCGGTCAGATGCGCGCTCTACATGGCAACATTACCCGCCATCCGCTTCAATCCAACCATCCGCGACTTCTACCAGCACCTCCGCGCGGGAGGCAAAGCGCCCAAAGTCGCCATCACCGCCGCCATGCGAAAACTCCTCATTATCGCAAACGCCATCGTCCAGCAGGATAAACCATGGGCCAATCTCGCTTGACACCCAATACGGTTGCTGAGCGCCTGCCTTGGCAGGCAGTCGAAGGGGCTACTCAGGACGAACGGTTCTGAGTAAAGTCATCACGCTCTAGAAAGCGTGCGCGCAGCATGAGCAAGACGCAGCTAAGCCGTACGCGCCAGAACATCATCGATTTCGGAAAATGGTGGAGCCTAGCGGGATCGAACCGCTGACCTCCTGCATGCCATGCAGGCGCTCTCCCAGCTGAGCTAAGGCCCCATTTGGGCGTGGCACTAATGGCCCGCCGCATGGATCGAGCCATGTCCGGCTGGCTCCATGAAGAACCAGGCCGCCGGTCGAATATAAGGATGGTGGAGCCTAGCGGGATCGAACCGCTGACCTCCTGCATGCCATGCAGGCGCTCTCCCAGCTGAGCTAAGGCCCCGTCACCATCATCAAACGCCCTTGGGTTGGCGCTTGCGAGGTCGCTGCCATTAAGTCGCAGCAACCTCGTTGGCAAGAACAAAAATCAGTTAATTGTCATCGCTATCGTCGTCGCCCGCGGCTTCGACACCCAGGTCGTCGTCACCGCCCAGATCGACGTCATTATCCGGCGAATCGCCGTCATCATCGACGTCCAGATCCAGATCCAGATCATCGTCGGCCGTTTCCAGCTTGCCGTCGGCGGTCTCGATGACCTTCTTGGGCGCTTCTTCATAAGGAAGCGGCTGCTTGGACTTGAGAACCGGCTCCGGTTCCCATGCCGCGTTGCAGTTGATGCAGACGACCGGATCGTCCTTGCCCAGATCATAGAAGCGGGTTGCGCATTTCGGGCAGGTCCGTTTCGTGCCCCATTCAGCCTTCACCATGTCCGGCCTGTTCCTTTTTAGATGCTCAAATAGACTTTACGCGGCGCAACGGCTGTTGCCCACGAAACGTCGCGCGCCTTGCCATAGCCCAAGCGCGCTGTCAAAAGCCGGGCGCATTTTTTCCCGCCAGACCAGACTGGACGAACCGTGACCGCTGCCGCCGAACTGCCCCGCCCGATGACATTCACCGCCGCACCCGCCCTGTCGGGCAGCGTGACCGTACCGGGGGACAAGAGCATTTCGCACCGATCGCTGATGCTTTCGGCGCTGGCCGTGGGCGAAAGCCGGGTCGAAGGCCTGCTGGAGGGCGAGGACGTGCTGGCGACCGCCGCCGCCATGCGCGCCATGGGCGCGGACATTGAGCGCGACGCCGATGGCATCTGGCATATCCATGGCGTCGGCGTTGGCGGACTGCTTCAGCCGGAGGGTGCGCTCGACATGGGCAATAGCGGTACATCCACCCGCCTGCTGATGGGCCTGCTCGCGAGCCATGATCTGACCGCCACCTTCATCGGCGATGCCTCGCTCAGCAAGCGGCCCATGGCGCGCGTCACCGACCCATTGGCGCAAATGGGCGCCAGCTTCACCACCAGCCCCGGCGGCCGGTTACCGCTCACCATGCGCGGTGCCTGCCCCGCCGTGCCGCTCGACTATCGCCTGCCCGTCGCCTCGGCACAGGTGAAGTCGGCTATTTTGCTGGCGGGCCTCAATACGCCGGGTATCACCCGCGTCGTCGAGCCGATCCCGACCCGCGACCATAGCGAACGTATGCTGCGCGGCTTCGGCGCGGACCTGACGGTCGAAGTGGAAGACGACGGCACCCGCATCATCACGCTGGTCGGCGAAGCGGAATTGCAGCCGCAGCAGATTATCGTGCCTGGCGACCCCTCCTCCGCCGCTTTCCCGATGGTCGCCGCGCTGCTGGTGCCCGGATCGCAAGTGACGATCGCCAATGTGGGCCTCAACGCCACGCGCGCTGGCCTCATCGACCTGCTCCGCGAAATGGGCGGCTCCATCGAGGTCATCAACGCCCGCGAAGTCGGCGGCGAACCCGTGGGCGACCTGATCGTCACCGCTTCCGCCCTCCAGGGCGTCGAGCCAGACCCGGCCCGCGCACCCAGCATGATCGACGAATATCCCGTCGCCTTCATCGCCGCTGCGCTGGCACAGGGACGCAGCATCTTCCGCGGGCTGGACGAACTCCGCGTCAAGGAATCCGACCGGATCGCCACCATGGCGGCTGGGCTTCGTGCGATCGGCGTCACGGTCGAGGAATTGGAGGACGGCCTCATCATCGAGGGCAGCGGCGGCGCCCCGCTCAAGGGCGGCGGACCGATCGCCACCAAGCTCGACCATCGCATCGCCATGAGCTTCGCCGTCGCGGGCCTGGTCTCGCGCGATGGCGTCACGATCGATGACATGCGCCCGGTCGCCACCAGCTTCCCGACCTTCACGGCTTTGCTCCAGAATTTAGGTGCCATGGCATGACCTTCGATTGGGCCAATATCATCGGTCTGGCGGGCAGCGCCATGATGGTCGTCGCCTATGCCTACAGCAACATCGCCAAACAGATGAACTTTGTCTTTTTCAATCTGTTGAACCTTATCGGTTCGCTGCTGCTCATCTGGTCGCTGACCGTGCATTTCAACCTGGCGTCGATGGCGCTGGAAATCGTCTGGACCCTCATCGCCCTGCTGGGCCTTGTCAAAGCCATGAAAAGAAAATCCGCATGATTATCGCCGTCGACGGCCCCGCCGCATCGGGCAAGGGCACCATCGCCAAGGCGCTTGGTCGCCATTATGGTGTCCCAGTTCTCGACACTGGCCTGCTCTACCGCGCGGTCGGCCTTGCCGTGCTGAAAGCAGGCGGCGACCCCGACATCGAATCAGACGCGCTCGCGGCTTGCTCGTTTCGCGACGAAACCCTGGCCGACCCGGCACTACGCAGCGAAGCGGTCGGCAGCCTCGCCTCGCGCGTCTCCGTGCATCAGGCGGTGCGCGACGCCTTGGTCAAGCGCCAGCGCGACTTCGCGACCCAACCGGGCGGCGCGATCCTCGACGGGCGCGACATCGGCACCGTCATCGCGCCCGATGCCCATGCCAAGCTGTTCGTCACCGCCAGCGTCCATGTCCGCGCCCAACGCCGCTATCAGGATGCCCTGTCGCATGGCGGCCATCCTGACATGGACAGCCTGATCGCCGACATTCAGGCGCGCGACACCCGCGACATGAGCCGCGACCATGCGCCGCTCAAAGTCGCGGATGGTGCGGACTTGCTAGACACCAGCGATTTGTCTATAGACGCGGCCGTCCGCCAGGCGATTGCGCTTGTGGACGCCCAGCTTGAAGGTCGCTCCAGAGGCTGACCCGTCAAGGCGTGCGGTATTCCGCACGCCCTTTTCGCTTTTCTCGTCTGCGCGTCCGCAATCGCTTTTGCGGTAACGGATGTCCCGGCCGCATGCGGCGTTCGGGACAGTTTGGCCAAAGACCATCGGATACAACCGGTTGGCCAGCAATGATGAGTGAAGGACTAACCATGGCCTCTACGGCATTCCCCACGCGCGACGATTTCGCCGCGCTTCTCAATGATTCCCTCGGTGGTGAGGACGGCGGCTTCGAAGGCCGGGTCGTCAAGGGCACCGTTACCGCCATCGAAAACGACCTGGCCGTCATCGACGTAGGTCTGAAGTCCGAAGGCCGCGTTCCGCTGCGCGAATTCGCGATGCCCGGCCAGAAGGCTGACATCAAGGTCGGCGACGAAGTCGAAGTCTATGTCGACCGCGTCGAAAACGCCCATGGCGAAGCGATGCTGTCGCGTGACCGCGCCCGCCGCGAAGCCGCCTGGGACAAGCTGGAAGCCGAGTTCACCGAGAGCGCGCGCGTCGAAGGCGTCATCTTCGGCCGCGTCAAGGGTGGCTTCACCGTCGATCTCGACGGCGCCGTGGCCTTCCTGCCCGGCAGCCAGGTCGACATCCGCCCCGTGCGCGACGTCACCCCGCTGATGGACATTCCGCAGCCCTTCCAGATCCTCAAGATGGATCGCCGCCGCGGCAACATCGTCGTGTCGCGTCGCGCCATTCTGGAAGAAACCCGCGCCGAACAGCGCAGCGGCCTCATCCAGACGCTGGCCGAAGGTCAGATCATCGAAGGCGTCGTCAAGAACATCACCGACTATGGTGCATTCGTTGACCTGGGCGGCATCGATGGCCTGCTGCACGTCACCGACCTGTCGTACAAGCGCATCAACCACCCCAACGAGATGATCAATATCGGCGACACGGTGAAGGTGCAGATCATCCGCATCAACCGCGACACGCAGCGCATCTCGCTCGGCATGAAGCAGCTTGAGAGCGATCCGTGGGAAGGCGCATCGGCCAAGTACCCCGTCGGTGCCAAGCTGTCGGGCCGCGTCACGAATATCACCGAATATGGTGCGTTCGTCGAGCTGGAAGCCGGCATCGAAGGCCTGGTCCATGTGTCCGAAATGTCCTGGACCAAGAAGAACGTCCATCCCGGCAAGATCGTTTCGACCAGCCAGGAAGTCGAAGTTCTGGTCCTCGAAGTCGATCCCGAAAAGCGCCGCATCTCGCTCGGTCTCAAGCAGGCCCAGAGCAATCCCTGGGACAGCTTTGCCGAACGTCACCCGATCGGTTCGACCGTCGAAGGCGAAGTCAAGAATGCGACCGAGTTTGGCCTGTTCATCGGTCTGGACGGCGACGTCGATGGCATGGTCCACATGTCCGACATCGCGTGGGGCATTTCGGGCGAAGACGCGCTGGCGCTGCACCGCAAGGGCGAGGCTGTTCAGGCAGTCGTTCTCGACATCGACGTCGAGAAGGAGCGCATCAGCCTCGGCATGAAGCAGCTTGAGCGTGGTGGTCCGGCCGCTGGCGGCACGACCGCTGCTGCTGCTGGCCTCAACAAGAATGCGATCGTCACCGTGACCGTTCTTGAAGTCCGCGACGGCGGCCTGGAAGTCCAGGCTGGCGACGATGGCGCCACCGGCTTCATCAAGCGCAGCGACCTTGGTCGTGACCGTGACGAGCAGCGTTCGGAACGCTTCCAGATCGGCCAGAAGTTCGACGCCATGATCACCGGCTTCGACCGTGCCAAGAAGCCCACCTTCTCGATCAAGGCGATGCAGATCGCTGAAGAGAAGCAGGCTGTCGCGCAATACGGTTCGTCCGACAGCGGCGCGTCGCTGGGCGACATTCTGGGCGAAGCGCTCAAGGCCAAGACCGAAGGCTAAGCCTTTCGTCAAAGTCGACTAATTAGAGAAGCCCGCCGGGATCATCATCCCGGCGGGCTTTTCATATCCTTTCCGTATCGAAACAATCCCCGACCTGCGCGATTGTCAACGCCCTGTAAAAGCCCTATGATTAGCTAGGGAAAAATCAGGGGGCTCTGGAAATTCGATGATCCGTTCGGAATTGATCCAGAAACTGGCTGACGAAAATCCGGGCCTGACGCTCCCGGAAGTCGAGCGAATCGTCGATCTCTTCTTCAAGGAGATTGTCGATCGACTGGCATCTGGCGGTCGTGTCGAACTGCGCGGCTTTGGTGCCTTCACCACCCGCGCCCGCGACGCCCGCACCGGGCGCAATCCGCGCACCGGCGAACAGGTACCGGTCAGCGCCAAGCGCGTCCCCTATTTCAAGCCCGGCAAGGAAATGCGTGAACGGCTGAATGCCGATCATGAGGATTGACGATTACGTCGCCCGGCGCTGACCATCAAATCGCGCTTGGCTCTGCCGATCCTCCCGACTATAGCCAGCCTTGGTAATGCGGGCGTGGCGAAATCGGTAGACGCAACGGACTTAGATCATTGAGTGCGCACAGGGAAATCTGTGACGTAGAACTGCTCAAATTCGGGGAAACCTTTAACATGGCAATCCCGAGCCAAGCCTGAAAGTCCGCTTTCAGGAAGGTGTAGAGACTAGACGGGCAGCACCTGCGCCCCGGCCTGCCGGGATATGGTGAAGGGATAGTCCAGACCACAAACGCCCCTCCGGGCGGCGGCGAAAGCCGTAGCGGGTAAGAAAATCCGTCGGGCTTTGCCCATGGGGGTTCAAGTCCCCCCGCCCGTACCAACCGCCTCTCCCACGCGATAGAAATTCCCGGTTCGATACACAGAACCGTCATGAGCGCATACTAAAGGCGCGGTCATAGCATAATATCGATCAAGCCTTTGGGGACCATCATGAAATTTCTGGCCGGTAGCGCGATGATCGCGCTGCAATTCTCTGCGTGCGCGTTCGCGGTGGCGCAAGATAATATGCCCGCTGCATCCGATATCGACAGTGGCGACTCCATCATCGTGACTGGCACGCGCGATGCCAAGCGGACGAAATTCGATACGCTGGCACCCATTGACGTGCTATCATCAAAGTCCATCGACAATAGTATTTCCAACGATCTGTCCGATACTTTGGCGCAACTCCTGCCATCGTTCAACGTCCAGCGTTTGCCCGCCGCCGACGGTCAGGCTTTTGTCCGCCCCGCGACGCTCCGTGGTCTCTCGGCCGACCAAACGCTCGTCTTGGTGAACGGCAAGCGCTATCACCGTTCCGCTCTGCTGGGCAGCCGCGGCGCGCAGTCCGCCGACCTTGCAACCATCCCCAATCTGGCGATCAAGCGCATCGAAGTGCTGCGTGACGGCGCATCCGCCCAATATGGGTCGGACGCCATCGCTGGTGTCGTCAACATCATTCTGGACGATCAGCCGGGCATGGAAGCCTTCGGCCAATATTCGCAATATTATGAGGGCGATGGCACAAATTACCAGACTGGTGCTCAAGGCGGCCTGGCTCTGGGCGATCGCGGCAGCATCGTCTTCACCGGCGAATTTTCGAAATCGGACGCCACCTCCCGCACCCGCCAGCGTCCCGACGCCATTGCGTTCCAGGCAGCCAATCCAACGCTCACCGTACCCGACCCGGTCCAGCGCTGGGGCCAGCCCGACCTGCGCTCCGTCCGTGGCGGGATCAACGCCCATTATGATTTTTCCGACGCCGTCACCGCCTATGCCTTTGGCACGGTCGGCAATGGCGAGGGCGTCACCGATTTCAATTGGCGTAATCCGGTCGGCACCGGCAATGTCTATAATCCCAGCACGGCCTTCCCAGGTTTCAGCTTCAGCAGCGTCTATCCCGTCGGGTTCACGCCGCGCTTCGCCACGCAATATGATGATTATCAGGCCGATGGTGGCCTGCGCGGCGCGATTAGCGATCAGTTCACCTATGATCTGAGCGCCTCGTCCGGCCGGAGCAGAATCAACTATAGCATGTCCGAATCGCTGAACGCTTCGTTGGGCCCGCTCAGCCCAACGAGCTTCTATCTGGGCCGTTTGCGCCAGAGCGAATTCAACCTGAACGCCGATTTCGTCTACCGCCTGCCGCTGGGATTGGCCGAGCCCGCCAACATCGCTTTCGGTGCAGAACGGCGCAAGGAAACCTACGGCATCCGTCCCGGTGACCCAGCCTCCTACGCCATCGGGCCAGGTGCGGCTACCGGCCTTGCCCCCAACAGCAACGGCTTCCCTGGCTTCAATCCGCTAAGTTCAGGTGAATGGTCGCAGACCAGCTATGCCGGCTATCTGGACCTGGAAGTCCACCCGGTCGAGGCGCTGACGCTCGGCGCGGCGGGCCGCTACGAGGATTTCTCGGCCTTTGGCGACACGTTCAACTATAAACTCTCGGCACGGCTGGAGCCGGTCAAGGGCGTCGCGGTACGCGGCACCTATTCCACCGGCTTCCGCGCGCCGACCCCGGCGCAGCTCAACGCCGTCAACACCACCCAGGGTCTCGACACGCGAACGCTCCAGATTTTCAACACGGGCCGCCTGTCCCCTAATGACCCGATCGCCATCGCGCTGGGTGCCCAACCGCTGACCCCGGAAAAGTCGCGCACCATCACCGCCGGTCTGACGTTCCAGTCCGCATTCGGCCTGAGCGGCAGCATCGATCTCTATCAGATCAAGCTGCGCGACCGGTTCGGCCAGTCACGCTCCTTCACCGTGCCCGCAACCCTGCCCAATCCGCAGCGGTTCACCGCCGTCACCTATTTCACCAACGACTTCGACACCCGCACCCGCGGCATTGATGTCGTGCTGGCCTATGCCCAGCAGGTGGGACCGGGCAAGGCCGACCTCAGCCTCGCCTATAATTACAACCAGACAAAGGTGACGAGCGGCACCTCTGCCGCGATTGCCAACGACACCCAGCGGATCATCTTTGAAGAACGGTTGCCCAAACATAATGGCACGGCGTCGCTCGGCTATACGATCGGCCGGTTCGGGTTGCAGGCGCGCGCGCGCTATTATGGGAAATGGACCGACGTCAGCGGCAATGCGACCGGCGACATTTTCCAGCGTTTCGGTGCCATGACGCTGTTCGACCTGTCGGCCAGCGCGCAACTGACCGACAATATCACGGTCCGGGCGGGCGCGGAAAATATCTTCGACACCTATCCCGACGAAGCCACCAACCAGGCGGTGCGCGGCCTCATCTACTCGCGCAACGCCCCCTTCGACACCGATGGCGGCCAATATTATGTTCGCTTGGGCGTGACCTTCTGATCGGATAGCATGGCTCGATGGATATTAGTCGCAGGCAGATGATGATGGCAACGGCGGCAGCCCCGCTGGCAGGACGGATCGACGCCGCCCTGCCGACGGCGGCGGCCGTCCGGCCCGATGACGAAAGCCATTGGGCCAAGATCGCAGCGCATTATGATGTAGTGCCTGACATCATCCAGTTGGAAAATGGCAATTGGGGCATGATGGCCCGCCCGGTGCTGGAAGCCTATGAAGCGAAGGTCCGGCAGGTCAATCGCGCCACCAGCTATTATGCCCGGCGCGGCCTGACGCCCGACCTGATCGCCGTGCGCGATCGCGTCGCGGCCAAGATGCAGGTCGATCCCAGCGAAATCGCCTTCACCCGCAATGCGACCGAAGCGCTCAAAAGCCTGATCGGCGGCTATAATCGGCTGCGACCCGGCGATGCCATACTTTATGCCGATCTCGACTATGACAGCATGCAGGCCTGTTTCGGCTCGCTGAAACATAGCCGCAATGTCGATGTCGTCCGCATCGACCTTCCCGAACCCGCCACGCATCAGGGGTTGATCGACAGCTATGAGCAGGCGCTCAAGGCCAATCCGCGCGTTCGGCTCATCCTGCTGACCCATCTCAGCCACCGCACTGGCCTCGTCATCCCGGTGCGGGAGATCGTCGCCATGGCCCGCGCGCGGGGCGTCGATGCCATCGTTGATGCGGCACACAGCTGGGGCCAGATCGATTTCGCGCTGCCCGACCTGGATGCCGACTTCATCGGCTTCAATCTGCATAAATGGTGGGGCGCCCCGCTTGGCGTTGGCGTCATCTACATCCGCAAGGCCAAGATCGACCTGATCGATCCCGACATCGGCAATGCGCCACCCTTCGCCGCGAACGCCTATGCGCGCGTCCACACCGGCACGGTAGATTTCGCGGCGCAATTGACCGTCCCCGCCGCCCTCGATTTTCAGGACGCTATCGGCGGACCCGCCCGCGCCGCCCGGTTGCAGTATTTGCGCGATCGCTGGGCCGAAACCCTGCGGGGTACGTCCGGGCTGGAAATTTTGACGCCCGCCGACCCGCGCCTGCACGGTGGAATAACCTCTTTCCGCTACACGGGCCACACAAGCGCCAGCGCCAATGCCGCGATCGCCAAACGCCTGCTCGACGAGCATCGCATCTTCTCCGTGCAGCGCAACGGCCCAGCGCGCGGCGCCTGCGTGCGCATAACCCCCGCCCTGTTCAACGGCGCGGACGACATCGATGCCCTGGTCCGCGCGCTCCGGTCAATCGGCGCATCGCTTTAATCCCGACGCAAGGTCGACCATTACCAAATGCTCCGAGAGCCGGAGGTTCGCCCTTACGTTACCTGCGCCCGTATCGTGCTAGCGGAGTAGACTTCCACCCCTTGCCAGGCATCGGCCTCAAAACGGACCCGGATCTTCGACTGCCCCCGCGCCGTGTCGGCGGGCAGCGCATAGGTCTGGACATTGCGGGCGGACGTTACCGCGCCTGTCAGCCGTTCGCGCGCCAATTGTTTGCCATCCACCAGGATGCGGAAATCCTTGTCGCGCTGGCCACCGCTATAAACGACTTGCAACGCCAGCGGTCCCGGCGCGACCGCCAGGTCGAACTCGAAAAAGCCCTTGTTCACGATCCGGCTGCGGTCCGCGACGTGCGAAACCGCCTCCGATCCGCCACTGTCGGCAAAGCCATGATCGACCTCCGGCTGTTGTTCGCCCAGGCGAATGACGTCGATCGTGCGCGCGGCCAGGTCCGCCCGCACCTTGGCTGCGCTCTCCCACGCCACCCGTTCGGTCTGCCATTCGGCGGTATCGAAGCGGCGGAAATAGACGGCGGTGCGGTTGTCATGCTGCGCAAAGAAGGGCCGCAACGTCAGGTCGCCCGGCTTGCCTTGCTCGCCTAGACGATATTGGTGCAGGCCGCCTGCCGCCACCAGGGCCGGCGCGCTCTGGTCGGTGACGAGGGACGGGTCCACGCCCTCCCACGACCGTTCGCGCGGCCCCATGTCGCCCGCCAGCACCAAGGGGCCACTCAGAAAAGCAATCAGCTTGGCATCGTCGGGCATTGCTTCGACCCGCACCGTCATGGGCAGCGACAATGTGATCTGGTCGCCTGCCTTCAAGCCCGTCAGCATCAGATAGCCGTCTTCGCGGACCCCCGCCGGTTTGCCATTCACCTGCAACTCAGGGGTAGCGCACCAGCCGGGCACGCGCAGCGCCAGCCTTTTCGGCGCTTTCGCCACCGCAATCCGCACCATATCGTCCAGCGGAAAGGCGGTATCCATGTCGATCTGCGCGCCGGGCGCCTTCAGCGTCGACGCATAATAAAGGTTGATCGCGACCGCGTCGTCACGCTTCCAATAAATGCTCTCGCCATGTTTGGAATGGCTTTCCATGCCCGACCCGACGCAGCACCAGAAATCCTCGGTCGGGTTCGAATGGACGCGCGCCATCCCCGATGCCAGCCCCGTGAAATAGGTGAACATACCCGTCTTGGGGTCTTGCTGGCTCATAATGTGATTGAGGTGCGACCGCTCGTAAAAATCGAAATAGCGCGCGTCGCCGTTCCACCCGTACAGATGCCGTGTCAGCCGCAGCATATTATAGCTGTTGCACGCCTCGCAGGTCTGCTGGTCAAGCCGCTGGGCCAATTGCCGCGGCAGGCCGAAATGCTCATGATCCGAATTGCCGCCGATGACATAGCTGTGATCGTTGGTGACGGTGGCCCAGAAGAATTGCGCCACCTTCGCCTGGTCGGCATTGCCGGTCAGCTCATGCAGCCGCGCTTCGCCGACGATCTTGGGGATCTGCGTATTGGCATGCTTGCCCGCCAGTTCGTCGCGCCCGGCCAGGAGCGGATCGACGATCGCATGATGCCGCATCCGTTCGGACAGGGTCAGCCAGCGGCGATTGCCCGTGCGCTTATATAATTCGGCATAGGATTCGGTCAGCCCGCCATGCTCGGTGCGGAGGATATCCTGCACCTGGGCATCGCTCAAACCTTCCACGATCGTACCGAGATAGTCGCCAAGGCCGATCGCCACCGACAGGCCATCCCTGATGCCCGCATGATAATGCGCATCCAGCGCACCGGCGATGACCTTATGATAGGTATAAAGCGGCACCCATCCTTCGTTCAGGCTGAACCCGGTCGATCGGATGTCGCTCTTGCGCAGTTCCTCATAGACGATCTTGCCATCGACGGTCTTGCCGTCACGCTCGACCGTGGTACCGCCCGCATAACCGTCGCCCTGCTTCACCTGGATCGCCTTGAGTTCGCGCACGATATAGGCGGCGCGGTCGCGAAACGGCGCATCGCCCGTCTGCGCGTAGATCAGCGACAGCGCGCTCAGATAATGACCCAGCGAGTGCCCGGCGATGCCGCGCGACTCCCATCCGCCATAGACATCGCCTTTGGTCGGCAGCCCAGCCCCGGCATGGAAATTATGCAGCAACCGATCCGCATCGAGCGACAGAAGATAGCGCTGGTTCGCCTGTACCGAGGTCAGGAAAATCGACGGCTTCAATCGCACTTGCGACAAGGGAAAGGGCGTCGCCCCCGATGATGCGGCGCGCGCCGCCCAGGCAAAGGACGGCATCGTACCGAGCGCAACCCCTGCCCCCAACATAGCGCGACGCGTCCAATCCATGTCACTCTCCTGATCCAGTCGTTGGGCCGACCCTATCTCCTCTTTTTGTATGAGTAAATGCCATCAAGCCGCGATCATTCTGATGCGGTGCATGGTGATTTGGATGTGGCTATCGATGCTGAGAGTCGCCCACCCCAGCACATGAGCTATCTGTTTCCCTGCGAGCCAACGCCCAATTCAAACTGAGGAATTGCCAAGCTACAGGTCCAATACCGCCCAATCCCCTGAATACGTATGTGGGATGCTGTGCAGATCGGGCATCGCAGGACTAATATCCTTTCAGACCCGCGAAAGCGGCAAGAAGCGCCGTCACAGGCGTCTTGGGGAGGGTGTTTCTGCAATGCACACTATATATGGTTCTGTTCTGCGCGCGGCTTTGATGGCGGGCGTTTCGCTTTCCGTAACGTCGATCGCATCCGCGCAAACGACCGATGCGCCTGCCGCCGCCGACCAACCCGTCGATGCCATCGTCGTCACCGGCATCCGCGCATCGCTGGCCTCCGCCGCCAAGATGAAGCGCGATTCGGTGCTGATCGTCGATTCCATCACGGCCGAAGATGTCGGCAAGCTGCCCGACGTCTCGATCGCGGACTCGCTCGCCCGCCTGCCGGGTGTCACCGCCCAGCGTCTCGAAGGGCGCGACCAGCGCCTGTCGATCCGTGGCCTTGGCCCGGACTTTTCCACCACCCTGCTCAACGGGCGCGAACAGGTGACCGTCGGCGACAATCGCGGCGTGGAATATGATCAATATCCGTCCGAATTTTTCCAGAACGTCAATGTCTACAAGAGTTCCGACGCTGCCCTCATCGCGGCCGGCATTTCCGGCACGGTCGACCTTAGAATGCTCCGCCCGCTCGACAAGAATGACCGCATCATCGCCGTTGCCCTGCGTGGCCAGATGAATGGCCTCGACAAGCTGAACCCGGATGGCGAACGCTATGGCTATCGCGCGTCGGCCACTTATGTCGATCAATATGCCGACGATACGCTGGGCCTCGCCATCGGCTTTTCCGCCTCGCACACCCCGTCGCAAAATGAGCGCTTCAACGCCTGGGGCTATCCGACCGATGCCGACAACAACCTGATCATCGGCGGCGCCAAACCCTATGTTCAATCCAACCTGTTGAAGCGCTATGGCGCCGTCGCCACGCTGGAATGGCAGCCGAGCGACAATTTCCATTCGACCTTCGACGTCCTCTATTCGCATTTTGAGGAAGAACAGCGCCTGCGCGGCATCGAATTTCCGCTGGTCTGGGGCACCAATGTCGGCGTTAGCGATGTGACGGTGGAAGATGGCTTCGTCACCGGCGCGACCTTCAGCAACGTCTATGGCGTGCAGCGCAACGATTATAACAAGCGCACCGCCGACACCATCTCGCTGGGCTGGAACAACCAGTTCCGCCTGAACGACAGGCTTTACTTCAACGTCGATGCCAGCTGGTCGCGCGCCAAGCGCACCGACTTCCTGCTCGAAACCTATTCGGGCACCGGCTATCTGCGGTCGGGCGTGCCCGACACCGTGCGCGTCGATCGCCAGTCCAACGGCCTGTTTCAGATCGTGCCGACCATCGACTATACTGACACCAGCATCATCAGCCTGACCGATCCCAATGGCTGGGGCTATAATGGCACGACCGCCGTGGTGCAGGCGGGCTTCCTGAACCAGCCCAAATTCATCGACGATCTACGCTCGTTCCGCACGAACCTGACGGGCGAGATTGAAGGCAGCATCTTCAGCAACTGGGAAGTCGGCGGCAATTACAGCCGTCGCAAGAAAACCAGTGCCTTCACCAGCTATTTCCTGTGTCCGACGGGCGGCACTGATTGCACCATCGCGGGCGGCACCCCCGGTTCAGCCCCCGTTCCCAGCGAAGCGCTGCTCGGCTCCAACGTCTCGCTCGGCTATCTGGGCGTTCCGGCGATGCTGACGCTTGATCCGCTCTATCTCTACAATAATGTCCTCGACGCGGTATATGATAATCGCCCGCAATCGCTCGTGCGCGATAACTTCGTGAAGGAAGATGTGTTCACGGGCTATGCCAAGATGACGATGGACGGCGAACTGGGCGGCAAGCCGCTCAAAGGCGCGTTCGGCGCGCAGGTGATCCATTCCAGGCAGCGCTCGGTCGGCACTATTTCCAGCTTCGCCGATGGCGTGGTTACGGTGGTGCCTGCTTCGGGCAAGACCAGCTATACCGATTTCCTGCCGAGCGCGCAGATGTCGGTAGAGCTGGAACCGGGTTTCTTCATCAAGCTCGGCGCGGCGCAGGCCATGGTCCGCCCGCGCCTCGACCAGGAGCGGGTGAACCAGGAATTCAGCTTCGATCCCTCGAAGATCGGCCTGGGTTCCGACCCGTTCAATAGCCCGTTCAGCTCGAACGGCGGCAACACCAATTTGCGTCCCTATCAATCGACCAACATCGACCTGTCGGTGGAACGCTATTTCCGCAATGGCGGCTATGTCTCGCTGTCGGGCTATTTCAAGAATCTGACCGACTTCGTCGATCCCAACAACAATATCGCTTATGACTTCTCGTCGCTTCTGCCCGCCTTGCCTGCGGATATTCGCAACGAAATCATCGCCAATGGCGGTGCCATCGGCTTGCTGAAGGCCCCCGCCAACAACGGCAAGGGCACGATCATCGGCGCGGAAGCCACCGCATCGCTGCCCTTCAAGCTGTTCACCGAGACCCTTGACGGTTTCGGCCTCTTCGCCAGCGGCTCCTACACCCACAGCGAAGTCAAATATGGCAGCAATCCCGGCGCGACCGTGACCCTGCCGGGCCTCTCCAAATGGGTCGCCAGCGGCACCGCCTATTTTGAACGCAGCGGCTTCCAGGCACGAGTCAGCTATCGCTACCGCTCATCCTTCCTGGGCGAAGTCGCTGGCCTGTCGGCAGCCCCCACCTTCCGCACGGCCAAGGCGGAGGGCATATTGGACGCACAGATCGGCTATGAATTCCAGTCGGGTCCGCTCACCGGCCTGTCGATCCTGCTCCAGGGCAAGAACCTTACCGACCAGCCCTTCGTCACCTACCAGAATGACGACCCGCGCCAGGTCATCGACTATCAACGCTATGGCCGCGATTATTATCTGGGCCTCACCTACAAATTCTAACGCTTCTCAAATCCTCCCCCGGCGGGGGAGGATGACCCTCTGATCTGCCTGACTGCACGCAGGCAGTGCCGGGACCGCCGCTTCTTTCAGGAGAGGGCGGTCCTTTTTTTTTCAGGAACATTGCCGATTTCCACCGTTCGGGCTGCGCGACCGTGTGAAACGCGATCAGGCGGTCATCCGGCTGACCAACCGTGGCGCCAACAGCGTCGGCGTCACCGGCTTGCCCTTGATCTGGGCGATCAGCGCATCGACCAGCACTTCGCCCGCAAGCAGATAATCCTGCGCAACCGTGGTCAGCGGCGGGCGCGTCAGGCTGACCGCGGGAATATCGTCGAAACCGATCATCGCCACATCGTTCGGCACCGTCATCCCCGCCTCCTCCAGCGCGCGCATCGCGCCGATCGCGATCAGGTCCGACCCGGCGAAAATAGCATCGAACGGAATGCCACGCGCGATCAGGCGGCGCGCCGCTTCATGGCCGGAATGTTCGATCGACAGCGCATCGACATGCAGACCCGGATCGACCGGCAGGCCCGCCTCCACCATCGCTTCGGTCAGCCCCGCATAACGATCGCGAAATTCGGGATAGCGGTTGGACGCATCGCCCAGAAAGGCAATCGAGCGGCGGCCGCGTTCGATCAGATGCCGGCCCGCATCGCGCCCACCCTGCCGATTGTCGCAGCCTATGGTCATGCCCAACGCATGGTCATCGACCGAACCCCAGCGGACGAAATGCGTCCCCTGTGCCACCAGCTGTTCCAGCCGAACGCGATAAATCTCGTAATTGCCATAGCCGAGCAGGATGATGCCGTCGGCCTTGCGGCTATCTTCATAATCGACATGCCAGTCGGTCGACAATTGCTGGAAGGATGTCAGCAGGTCATAGCCCCGCTTGGCGCAGGTTTGCAGGATCGGCCCCAGCATCGACAGGAAGAAGGGATTGATCCAGCTTTCGTCGGGCAGCAGATCCTCGAAGAACAGCAGCGCCAGCGTGTTGCTCTTTCCCCGGCGCAGCGACGACGCATTCTTGTCCACCGCATAGTTGAGCTGGCGGGCGATCGCCTCGATCCGCTTGCGCGTCCCCTCGCTGACCGTGGGGTCGCCGCGCAGCGCGCGCGATACGGTCGGCTGGGAAACACCGGCCAATGTCGCGATGTCGAACGACGTGATTTTCTCATTGACGGCCATCGCCTGATCCTACGCCGCTCCGGCACGCTTGGAAAGCCGGGCTTTGAATACGTATGTCGCATCCTTGGCCGCACCAACAAAGGCCGACTAAGAAGGGGGCATAAGACCGCGGCGATCAGGCCAGTGCGGACCAGAGGAGGAAGAGGAATGCGAAAGCGCAATCCCATGCTGTTCGCAGCGCTGATGGCGCTGGCCACCCCCGCCCTGTCAGCACCCGCCGCGCCCCCCGCTCCCGCAGATTTTCGCGCCCGCCTGCCGGAGGATGAAATCATCTATTTCGTCCTGCCCGACCGTTTCAACAATGGCGATCCGCGCAATGACAAGGGCGACTTTGGCGGCGACCGGCTGACCCATGGCTATGACCCCACGGCCAAGGGCTTTTTCCATGGCGGCGACCTCAAAGGCCTCACCCGGCGGCTCGACTATATTCAGGGGCTGGGCGCGACCGCCATCTGGGTCGGCCCCATCTTCCGCAACAAGCCGGTGCAGGGTGCCAAGGGCCAGGAAAGTGCGGGCTATCACGGCTATTGGATCACCGACTTCACCCATGTCGATCCGCATTTCGGCACCGACGCCGATTTCGCGGCACTGGTGGAGGCCGCGCACAGGCGGGGCATGAAAGTCTATATGGACATCATCGCCAACCACACCGCCGACGTCATCCAATATCGCGAATGCGCCGTTTCCGCCTGCACCTACCGCTCGCGCGCGGACTATCCCTATCAACGGCGCGGCGGCGTCACCGGCCAGCCGATCAATCCCGGCTTCACCAGCGATGATGACCATCGCCCGGACAATTTCGCCCAGCTGACCGATCCGTCCTACGCTTATACGCCCTATATCCCCAAGGGCGAGGAACAGGCCAAGACGCCCGCCTGGCTGAACGACGTCACCCTCTATCACAACAGGGGCGAAACCACCTATCGCGGCGAAAGCGCGACGATGGGCGACTTTGTCGGGCTGGACGACCTCATGACCGAAAATCCGCGCGTCATCGCCGGGATGATCGAGATATTCGGCGACTGGATCGACCGTTTCGGTGTCGATGGCTTCCGCGTCGATACCGCCCGCCATGTCGACCCGCATTTTTGGCAGGCCTTCGTCCCCGCCATGCAGGCCCGCGCAAAAGCCAGGGGCATCCCCAATTTCCACATCTTCGGCGAAGTGTCGGAAAGCGATATCCTGTCCGGCCCGCTCGCTTGGCACACGCGCGAGGGCGGTTTTCCCTCGGTCCTCGACTTCGCCTTTCATCAGGTCGCGATCCAGACCGTCGCGGGCAAGGGCGCAACCGCCCTGTGGGAAAAGATGCTCCAGGGCGATGCCCTCTATGTCGAGGGTGAGGCTACCGCGCGGCAACTGCCGACCTTCATCAGCAATCACGACAACGGCCGCTTCGCGACCTTCGTCCGCCGCGCCTTTCCCGCCGTCAGCGAACAGGAAGTGCTGGACCGCGTCACGCTCGGCCACGCCATGATGCTGACGCTGCGCGGCGCACCGACGCTCTATTATGGCGATGAACAGGGATTTTCCGGTGACGGCGGCGATCAGGACGCGCGCGAGGATATGTTCGGCAGCAAGGTCGCCATCTACAATGACAACCGCCTCGTGGGCACGGAAGCGACGACCGCCACGCCCCGCTTCGATCCCTCGCACAGCCTCTATCGCACCATCGCCTCGCTCGCCCGCTTGCGCACCGCCCACCCTGCCCTGCGCCGGGGCAAGCAGGTGGTACGTGCCCGGTCGGAGGAACCCGGCCTGTTCGCCCTCTCCCGCTTCGACCCCGACACTGGCGCTGAATATCTGATCGCCTTCAACACATCGACCGCGCCGATCCAGACCCATGTCCAGGTCGATGTCCGCTCGGACGCTTTCGCCACGCTGGCGGGCGCACCCTGCGCTGGCCGAGCCGCTGCGCCTGGCAGCCTGGCCGTCACCCTCCCCCCTCTCGGCTACAGCCTGTGCGCTGTCCGCGCGCCGTCTTCGCCATCTGCAAAGTCCCCTGAATGACCGACATGCCTGAACCATGGTGGCGCGGTGCCGCCATCTACCAAATCTATCCGCGCAGCTTCGCCGACTCCAACGGCGACGGTATCGGCGACCTCAACGGCATTACCGCCCGCCTGCCTTATGTCGCGTCACTGGGCGTCGATGCGATCTGGCTGTCGCCCTTCTTCAAAAGCCCGATGCGCGACTTCGGCTATGACGTGTCGGACTATTGCGATGTCGATCCGATTTTCGGCACGCTCGCCGATTTCGATGCGCTGGTCGCCCGTGCCCATGCGCTGGGCCTGCGCGTCATCGTCGATCAGGTCTGGGCGCATACGTCGGACCAGCATGGCTGGTTCGTCGAAAGCCGCGCCAGCCGCAACAACGCCAAGGCCGACTGGTATGTCTGGGCCGATGCCAAGCCGGACGGATCGCCGCCCAATAATTGGCAGTCCGTCTTCGGCGGCCCCGCCTGGACCTGGGACGCGCGGCGCGGCCAATATTATATGCACAGCTTCCTGCGCGAACAGCCACAATTGCATCTGCACCACCCCGACGTGCAGGCGGCCGTGTTCGACATCATCCGCTTCTGGCTCGACCGGGGCGTCGATGGCTTTCGCATCGACGCGATCAACCATTCGATGCACGATCCAGATCTGCGCGATAATCCGCCCGCGCCCGACGATGGCAGCCTGCGCACCCGCCCGTTCGATTTCCAGCTCAAAACCTATAATCAAAGCCACCCGAACATCCCCCTTTTCCTCGAAAAGGTCCGCAGCGTGTTCGACGCCTATCCTGATCGCTTTACCGTCGCCGAAGTCGGCGGCGCGGACAGCGACCGGGAAATGAAGGCCTTTACCCAGGGCGACCAGCGCCTCAACACCGCCTATGGCTTCGACTTCCTCTATGCCCCTGCGCTGACCAGCGACTTGATGAAAAGCGCGCTGCAAAAATGGCCGGCGGAACAGGGGATCGGCTGGCCAAGCTGGGCCTTTGAAAATCACGATGCCCCCCGCGCCGTATCGCGCTGGGCCAAGGATCATGACCCGCAAGCCTATTGCCGGATGAAGATGCTGCTGCTCGCTTGCCTGCGCGGCAATATCTTCCTCTATTATGGCGAGGAATTGGGCCTGTCGCAGGTCGATATCGCGTTCGAGGATCTGCAAGACCCCGAAGCCATCGCCAATTGGCCACTCACCCTGTCCCGCGACGGCGCCCGCACGCCGATGCCGTGGATCGCCGATGCGCCCTATCTCGGTTTCTCCGACGCCAAACCCTGGTTGCCGATCGGGGAAGCGCATCGCCCGCTGGCCGTGGACCGGCAGGAGGCGGATGACGCCTCCCTGCTGCACTGGACCCGTCAGGTGCTGGCGCTGCGCAAAGCCTATCCTGCCCTGCGCACCGGCACCGTGGATTTTCGCGAACTGCCCGGCGACCTGCTCGCCTTTGAACGCAGCCATGGCGGCGAACAGCTGCTCTGCATCTTCAACCTTGGCGATCAGCCGGTCAGTTGGACGCCGCACGATGCGGAACGCTGGCAGCCGATGCTGACATGCGGCGGTGCCACGGCTTGGCACTTCCCCGCCGCCGCCGCCCTCGTCGCCCACTATCAAGGACATATAGCATGACGCGACTGACTGCGCCCACCCTCCGCATTTTGGCCATCCCGCTTTTCGCCCTGTCGCTGGCCCCTATTGCCGCGCGCGCCGATGTCGTCGCCAAGGCCGCCTCGCCCGATGGTCGCATCACCCTGACCGTCAGCCTGGATGGCGAAGGCCGCCCCAGCTACGCCGTGCAGCGCGACGGCCAGCCGCTGATCGCCGACAGCCGCCTTGGCTTCATGCTCACCGACGCGCCCAAGATCGAGCGCAACCTCACGCTGGCGGACACGAAGCGCGACCGGCGCGATACGACATGGACGCAGCCCTGGGGCGAATGGTCGACCATCCGCGACAACCATAGCGAAATTCGTCTCGCATTCCGCGAAAAGGCCGACCTTCAGCGCGAAATGGATGTGACCTTCCGCCTGTTCGACGATGGCGTAGCCTTCCGCTACACCCTGCCCGACCAGCCCAATCTGCACCATGCCAATATCGCCGAGGAACTGACCCAGTTCGCCTTCGCCCAGCCCGGCACCGCCTGGTGGAAGCCCGCCTTTGAATGGAACCGCGAAGAATATCTCTACGACAAGACGCCACTCGATGCGGTCGGCACGGCGCAGACCGTCATGACGGTGAAGCTCGCCAGCGGCACCCATGTCGCGCTGCATGAAGCGGCATTGGTCGATTATAGCGCGATGAACCTGGCGCGGGTGCAGGGCAATATGTTCCGCGCCGCCCTGACGCCGGGCGTTGGCACCGCCAAAGTCTCGCGCGATGCGGGTTTCTCGACGCCTTGGCGCACCATCGCGATCGCCGACGATGCGGCGGGCCTCTACATGAACCACATGATCCTGAACTTGAACGAGCCTAACAAGCTGGGCGACGTGTCGGGCTGGATCAAGCCGGGCAAGTTCGTGGGCGTCTGGTGGAACATGATCAAGGGCGAATGGAGCTGGGCGCGCGGGCCCAAACATGGCGCGACCACGGCCAATGTCCGCCGCTATATCGATTTTGCCGCCGCCAGCGGCATCCCCGCCGTGCTGGTCGAGGGATGGAATGTAGGCTGGGATGGCAATTGGTTCGGCAATGGCAATGCCATGAATTTCTCCCAACCGACCGAGGATTTCGACGCGGATGCGCTGGCGGCCTATGCGAAATCGAAGGGCGTCACGCTGATCGGCCATCATGAAACCGGCGGCTCGGCCAGCCATTATGACGCGCAACTCGACAGCGCCTTCAAATGGGCGGCCGACCATGGCGAACAGGTGGTGAAGACCGGCTACGTCACCGATGCCGGACAGATCGAGCGCGTGAATGCCGATGGCACCCGAAATCGCGAATGGCATGAGGGCCAGTGGATGGTGAACCACTATCTGCGCGTGGTGCAGGCGGCTGCCAAATATAAGGTCAGCATCGACAGCCACGAACCGGTCAAGGACACCGGCCTGCGCCGCACCTACCCCAATTGGGTGTCGCGCGAAGGCGGACGCGGCATGGAATATAATGCCTGGGTCGGCGGCAAGAACCCGCCCGAACATGAAGCCAATCTGGCCTTCACCCAGATGCTCGGCGGCCCTATGGACTTCACGCCCGGCGTCCTCAGCCTGTCCGGGTCGGAAGGCAGCACGATCCAATCGACGATCGCCAAGCAACTCGCCCTCTATGTGGTCTTGTATTCGCCCGTGGTGATGGCCGCCGATACGCCGGAAAATTACGCGAAATATCCCGGCCCCTTCCAGTTCATCAAGGATGTGCCGACCGACTGGTCCGACACCCGCGTCCTGAACGGCGAAGTCGGCGACTATGTCACGATCGCGCGCAAGGAAAAGGGCGGCGATGACTGGTATCTGGGTGCGGTTGGCGACGAAGAAGCCCGCGCCAGCCAGGTGACGCTCGATTTTCTGGATGCCGGGCGCAGCTATGTCGCGGAAATCTACCGTGACGGACCGGGCGCGGATTATCGCACCGACGCGCGCCACGCGATCGTGATCGAGAAGAAGACGGTCAGGAAGGGCGACCGGCTGACGGTCGCGCTGGCGCCCGGTGGCGGTCAGGCGATCCGTTTCGTGGCGAGCGGCAAACCACGCCGGCGCTGACATCCTATTTCCTGTCCTACAGGCCGCGCGCGCTCTATGCTGCCAACCGCGGCCTGCATCGACGTCCGACTTTCCGATAGGATCAGAAACGGGCAATAAAATATCGAAATTGCCGGGAAATATGCGAAGTTAAGGGGCGGATGCGGGATGGACGGGCAACATGACAGCACACAGGTAACCCGCCCGCGGCAGGGGTTTGCCGGGCTGTGGAATATCAGCTTCGGCTTCTTCGGCATCCAGATCGGCTTCGCCCTTCAGAACGCCAATATGAGCCGCATCTTCCAGTCGCTGGGCGAAAGTCTGGACGATCTGGCGCTGCTGTGGATCGCTGCGCCCCTGACCGGCCTGTTGGTTCAGCCGATCATCGGCCATTATAGCGACCGGACCTGGTGCCGGTTCGGTCGTCGCCGCCCCTATTTCTTTGTCGGCGCGCTGTTCGCGGCGGCAGCGCTGATCGGGATGCCCAATGCCCCCGGTCTGCTGGCGGCGGCGATGATGCTCTGGATACTCGACGCATCGTTGAACATATCGATGGAGCCGTTCCGCGCCTTTGTCGGCGACATGCTGGACAAGGATCAGCATATGGCCGGCTATGCCCTGCAAACCGCCTTCATCGGCGCGGGCGCGGTGATCGGGTCGGCCACCCCCTGGATGCTTGACCAGATGGGTGTCGCCAATGTCGCCGTCGGGCCGGGCGTGCCCGACACGGTGCGGATCAGCTTCTATATCGGGGGGGCGGCGCTGTTCCTGGCGGTGCTATGGACCGTGCTGACGACGCGCGAATATGCCCCCGACCAGATGGCCCGTTTTTCGCGGGCAGATGACGAAACCGCCGGTCGGGCACCGGCAACCCGCGCCATGCCTGCAGGTGGAGCAGGCTGGATCGCGACAGGCGTCGTCATATTGGCGATCGTGTGGACCTGGTCGCTGGAAAAGGAACTCTATCTGCTCGGCGCGTTGCTGGCCGCCTATGGCGTGGCGCGCCTCGTCGCCCGCTGGCTCCATGGTCAGGGTCGCAACGACAATCTGCTCAGCCATGTCGTCGGCGATTTCGCGGCCATGCCGCCGCTGATGAAGAAACTGGCGCTCGTCCAATTCTTCACCTGGTCCGCGCTGTTCATCATGTGGATCTATACCACGCCGGTCGTCGCCCAATATATGTTCGGATCGGCCGATCCCGCCAGCCCCGCCTATAATGCCGGGGCCAACTGGGTCGGCATATTGTTCGCCACCTATAATGGCGTCGCCGCTCTCGCCGCCCCGTTCCTGCTCCAACCGCTCGCCCGCCGCATCGGTCAGGCGAACACCCATGCCATCGCGCTGATGCTGGGCGCGCTGGGCTTCTTGTCCTTCCTGTTCCTGCGCGACGCGCAACTGCTGCTGCTCTCGGAAATCGCGATCGGCATCGCCTGGGCATCCACCCTCGCCATGCCCTATGCCATGCTCGCGTCCAGCGTGCCGCAGGCGAAGCTTGGCATCTACATGGGTCTGTTCAACGCCTTCGTCGTCATCCCGCAACTGCTGGTCGCCACCGTCATGGGCACCATCATGCGCCACGCCTTTCCGACCGAACCCATCTGGACCATGGCATTCGCCGCCGGTGTGATGCTGTTGGCGTCGGTGGCAACGCTACGCTGCCGCTAGACGGGGAAATTTCGCCATAGCGGCCTATGGCTGAATATGTCCGTCCTGAAACTATGATGCGCCTTACACGACTCGGCGGTCAATGTGATCGGTGTGCAGAATCGCAGACACGGCCCACAATGCCGATCCGCTACGCGCTGTCATCACTGACAACCTCGGCGCGACCGCGCCGATTAAAACCAATCCCATCAGTGCCAAACGGCATCAGGTCGAATGCTTCTTCAACAAGCTCAAGCGCTTCCGCCGCATCGCCAGTCGGATTGAAACGATGTGGATAAATCCAAGGTAGCTGTCGGCGGATCAAGGCAACTTCCTCAAAAGCTGCCTTGAATCAAAACCTACGCGATTTGGGAACCCCCTTTGTCAACCGCCCTAAACCGTGAGCATCAAGCATCCCAACTGCCTTGCAGGAAGGTGCCTGACTGTCGTGTCGGCCGCCATCGCCAAACAAACGGACTGCCGCGAGGGGGAAATGATCTCGCAATCATTCGCAGTCCAACACATCCAGAATGACGATCCTATCATCGATCAATTTATCAATAATGGTCAAGCCAACTGCACATTTTATCCACCGATCTTCGTCAAATTGGTTTGACATTGCGGCCGGACCCTGCCACCAATCTGGTGGTAGCGCTATCATAGCATATTGCCGGAACACCGGAAGTTACAAGGGAGAGGAAGCCATGAAAATGCATAAGCCTGCTATTCGCGCGGCCTTGTTCGCAGCATAGGCCTTAAGTTCTATCGCCTGCGCGCAGCAAGCGGTTGGTCAGACCACCGCCGACCAAGATACCGTCGCCGCGATCGAGATCGAACCAAACGATCCCATCGCGACCACCAATGATATCGTGGTTACCGGCTATCGCGCGTCGTTGCAAAGTTCCACCAATGCCAAGCGCGAACCGACCGGCTTTACCGATTCCATCTTTGCGCAGGATATTGGTAAATTTCCCGACACGAATATTGCCGAGTCGTTCAATCGCATTCCCGGCATCACGATCAATCGTGACGTTAATGGCGAAGGTGTGAACGTCGCGATCCGCGGGCTTGGTTCCAATTTCACCAACGTAACGCTAAATGGCGCGCCTATCGCGGTGTCTTCATCGGGCGCGACGGACGCGCAGGGAACGGATCGTTCGGTAGACTTAAGCTTCTTTCCTACTGATCTCTTTACGAAGCTGACGGTCAACAAAAGTTACACCGCCAACCTGCTGGAGGGCGGCGCTGCGGGCAATATCGACATGCGCTCAGCGCGCCCCTTCGATCGTCCCGGCACGCGCTTTACCTATAATATCCAAGGTACCAACCAGAGTGGCGTCAATAAGGTCGGCGCGCGCGGCTCAGCAATCTTCAGTACGACAAACGACACGATGGGTATCCTCGTAGGTGTGTCGGGGCAGCGGTTGTTTACCGATAACCGCGGCTTCGAGACGATTGGCTACACGAATCCGGCCCTGACCACCGCCCAGTGCGGCGCGGCGACCGGCTGCAACACGACGGGCGGCGGCAACTGGACCATCCCCGGCACCGTCCCGGCGGGCGCGGGCGGTGGCCTGATTACGGGTCAGACGATCGATCAGGCATGGCTGCTTGCCAACAATCCAGGTGCCTCTATCCAGCAGATCGACAATGGCATCATTCCCCGTCTTGGCCGCTTTACCGCGCAATATGGTCGGCGCGACCGTATTAACGCAATCGCCAGCGCCGAATGGCGTCCCAATGACGCAATGCATTTTTACGTCGATGGCCTCTATGGCTTTAAGAAGAACAATTTGACGCGCGAGAATATCGCCTGGATCGTCCGTAACGGACAGATTATTCCCACCAATACCACCTATGACAAGGAAGACTGCTCGGCTGGGTGCCAGGTGACGAGCGGCACCTACGCCAATTCTCAATTCTTCCTCGAATATCGGCCCCTGACCGAGACCACACACCTTTATAGCGTCAATCCGGGTCTGGATTGGGAAATGAGCGATCGCCTGAAACTGTCGGTTCAGGCCAATTATACCCGTAGTACCTTTCACCGGGAAATCCCCACCGCCGGTCCGGTCACCGCGATGGGCACCGGCGTGACAGTGGACTATGCCGCCAGTCCGAATGGCGCGCCGACGATCACGTCAAACGTTGACCTTAACGATCCGAATAATTTCGTCTGGAACGGCGGGCGCGTCAACATTTCAGACGAACGTCGCGTCAACGAGACCAAGGGCGTTCGCGGCGCGCTGACGTGGGGTGATGAGCGGCTCAATATTCAGCTCGGCGGCAATTATGACGATGTCAGCCGTCGCATCCGCGGCTTCGACAACAGCCAAGCTTGGCAGAATGCCGTGTGCGGGGGCAACCCTAATGTGTTCGTGCCCGGTCCCAATAGTCAGCCGATCTGCGTGGGTGCTGAGTCCGTCGTGCCCGGATCGACCGGCTACCCCAATTATCCGGGCTATGGCACCGGCTACACCGCCGGACAGACCGGTCCCGTCACTTATGGCGGTTCGCTCGTTCCGGTTGGCCAGTTGCCCAACTTCCTGATGCCGGGCCGTGCCGGTTTCGTTACCGTCGACTGGGACAAGTTCAGGAAAGCGTCCAATTACGACACCTTTCATGACAATGCGCCTGAATCGGGTGGTTCGAACACTGGCGCCAGCGGCGGACTAATCCGAGAGAAGTCCTTCGCCACCTATCTGACCGCCAGCGGCAAACAGCAGATCGGCGACAACGACCTGCGCTTCAATGTCGGCGTGCGCTACGTCAAGACCGACCAGACAATCGAGGGCCGCGTGTCGCTCGCCGATCCGCGCAATACGCCCACCGCCTCCACCACGCTCCCCGACGGCGCGCGCTATCCCAGCATCGTCACCATCGTGCGTACCAGCAACAGCTATGAAAAATGGCTGCCTGCCGCGACGGTCGCCTATGATCTGGGCGATCTAGCCGTGATACGCGCCGCCTATTCGAAGACGATGACGCGCCCAGATCCGGCGGCGCAGTTGCCGGGCGTTGGCTTTGGCGATCCATCGGCCGCTACCGCCACGATCGGCAACCCTGCGTTGAAGCCGTATTTCTCCAACAATCTGGACCTGGGCGTCGAACTCTACACCGGAAAGGAAGGTCTGGTATCGTTTAGCGCTTTCCGCAAGTCGCTGACCGGTTTCACCAACAACCAGATCACCACCCAGCCTTTCTCCTTCCTCGCCCAATATGGCATCAATTATGACTCGCTCAATCCCACGCAGCAGCAGGCCATCAACTTACGCGGTGGCCCCGCGGCTGCGACCATCCAGGTCCAGTCGCAGGTCAACGTTCCCAACAAGCTGACCGTCAACGGCCTGGAATTTCAGTGGGTCCAGCCGCTCGATTTCCTGACCGATCGCTTCGGCGTGCGCGGCTTCGGCTTCAACGCCAACGCGACGCTGGTCGATCAACGCAGCGACGGTCCCGCCACCGCCTTCGGGGTCGCACCGTTCACTTACAACGTCATCGGCTATTATGAAAATGGCGGCGTCAACCTGCGCGTTTCAACGACTTTCCGCGAAGGATCGCAAAGCAGCGGTGCTAACCAGAACGGCATTCCTGCCGCAGCCCTCTACTCCGACGACTATCAGCAGTGGGATTTCTCCTCCAGTCTCGATCTCGAAAAGGTCTTCGGATGGAAGGGCGCGCCGCAGTTGACCCTGGATATTCAAAACTTCACCAACTCCACCCTGCGCAGCTACTTCCAGTTCGAAGGTGCTACCTTCACGCAGTATAAGCCAGGCGTCCAATATCTCGTCGGTGTGCGCGGCACTTTCTGAACAAGGACGAAAAGAGAGGGCGGTACAGCGATGCATCGTCCTCTCTTATACCAACGGCTATGGGGGTTAGTGCGCTCTTACAGTAGTCAGGCCGTTTTAGGAAAATGGGAACATTCTGATGCTGTCACGTCGTGATATGCTGTCTGCATCTATCGCTGCGGCACTCGCTGCAAGTCCTCTGCGCGCAGCGGTCAGCTTCGGTGGAAAAGGTGATGGGTTTGAACTGGCTGGTCCCGGCGGGACCATCCCCCTTTTCGTCGAGCCAAGCGACTTCGCAGGCGTGCTACGGGCGGCCCGCGACCTTGCCGCAGATGTCGGGCGCGTAACCGGAACGGATGCCTCCTTCTCGCCCACGCCGGACCAACCGCGGATGGTGCTGATCGGAACATTGGGGGAAAGTCCGACGATTGACCGGCTCGCAGCAACCGGCAAGATCGATGTCGCACCGATAAAGGGCAAGTGGGAAAGCTATAGCTTACAGACGGTTCGTAACCCGATGCCTGGCATTGAGGAAGCGTTGGTCATCATCGGCAGCGACAAGCGCGGCACGATCTACGGAATTTACGATTTGTCACAGAATATCGGCATATCCCCCTGGTATTGGTGGGCGGATGTGCCTGTCATTAAGCGGGATCGGATCCGCATTTCCTACGGAAGCTATTTTCAGGGTGAGCCGGCGGTCCGCTATCGCGGCATCTTCCTGAATAACGAGGCGCCCTGTTTGTCCGCATGGACTGCGGAAAAGTTCGGCGGGATGAATGCAGATTTCTATACGAAGGTGTTCGAACTGCTGTTGCGGTTGCGCGCAAATTACCTCTGGCCCGCCATGTGGAACAACGCCTTTAACGAGGACGATCCCAAAAACGGTCCGCTGGCGGACGAATATGGCATCGTCATGGGCACATCCCATCACGAACCGATGAACCGCGCGCACAAGGAATGGACGTCGCGTAGGCCCGGAAACGGCGAATGGAATTATGTGTCTAATCGTCCGGCGGTGCAGCAGTTTTTCCGCGAAGGTGCGCGGCGTAGCAAGGACCGCGAACTGCTGGTGACGATGGGCATGCGGGGCGACGGCGATGTCGCACTGGAAGGCACGGGCGGTATCAAGTCCGATGTCGCATTGCTCGAAACGATCATCGCCGATCAGCGCCGGATATTGCAGGAGGAAACCGGCAAGCGGATCGAGGACATTCCGCAGGTATGGGTGCTGTTTACCGAAGTTCAGAAATATTATGATGCGGGTCTGAAGGTACCCGAAGATGTGACGCTGATGTTCGCCGACGACAATGTCGGCTACATCCGTCGCCTGCCCACCCCGCAGGAGCGCGCGACCCGCACTGGCGGCTTTGGCGTCTATCATCATATGGATATGAACGGCGGACCCTATAGCTATAAATGGGTCAACACCAATCCCTTCCCTAAAATCTGGGAGCAGATGAACCTCGCTCTGGAATATGGTGCCAACCGCATCTGGATCAGCAATATCGGCGACCTGAAGCCACTGGAACTGCCCATCGAGTTTTTCCTGGCGATGGCTTGGGATCCCAAGGCGGTGACCAAGGAACGGATCGCGGAATGGACCCAACTATGGGCGGCGCGCGAATTTGGTTCGACCCACGCAGCTAAAATTGCCAGTCTGGTGTCGCGCTACGCCAAATATAATGCTTGGCGCAAACCCGAACAGTTGCGGCCGGACACATATAGTCTGCAAAATTTCAGAGAAGCCGAGCGCATGGTCGCCCTGTGGAAGGCACTACGTAGCGAGGCCGAGGCGATAAACGAAGCCCTGCCGGACATATACCGCGCCGCTTATTATCAGTTGGTACTCCATCCCATCAAGGGCTGCTGCAATCTGACCGAATTGCTCGTCGCCGCCGCGCGCAACGCATGGTTTGCCGAGCAGGGTCGTGCGAGCACCAACCTGGAATCTATCGAAGTGAAGCGATTATTTTCGCAGGCGCATCAGATACGCGATACCTATAATCGCGATCTATCAGGTGGAAAATGGAACCATCTGATGGACCAGACCTATATCGGCTATTTCGATTGGTATCAGCCCACACAGGATATCAAGCCTCCCGTATCTGAGCTGGATTTGAATGACGTCGCCTCATTTGGTGTCGCTGTCGCAGGCAGAACGGAGGCGTGGCCGGGCTTCTACTTACCGCCCAACCTGCCGACATTCGATAGCCTACGCCGTGAGCGTAGCTGGATAGAAGTTTTTCCTCGCGGCAAGCGATCGATAACCGCCAAAGTATCGGTCAGCGAACCCTGGATTGGCCTAACCCAGGAGGCTGCCTTTTCGACCAGTGCTGCCGATCGCCGCTACTGGGTGGACATCGACTGGAGCAAGGTGCCGGAAGGGATGTCCAAGGGATCAATCACGATCAGCCATGGGGACGACGCAACTAGCGTTTCCGTCGCAGTCAACGCCATAAAGGCTTCGGCCGAACAAATGCGTGCGGCAAAAGGTTGCTGGGGCAGCCTGTCCGGGCCTTTCTCCATCCCGGCAAACGGTTTTGAGCGCAATGTTCCTGTCGGCGATGTCCGGTGGGAGGCGATCCCCGACTATGGCCGCGTGGAAGCCGCCATGTCGATTTTTCCGGTCGATGCGCTCTCAATCGTCGATCCGACCAAAGCGCCGCGCCTCGACTACTCGATCTTCGTCGGCGAAACGGGAGAATGGACATTCGATCTAGTTACCGCCCCGACGCTCAACGTGAATCCTGCTCATCAGTTGTCTCTTGCTCTGTGGGTTAATGATGGCAAGCCGCAGATCATATCTGTTTTTAGCCCCGAAAGGCGCGAGACCGAAGAGTTTCTCGGCGCTGCACATGATCATGATTCCCGAACGGATATGCGCATCATGCGGTTCAAAGCCATGATTGCCCAGGCTGGACGGCACAAGCTCAGCATCGCCATGGTCGACCCTACTATCGTGATCGAATCCATCATCGCTTATCGAGGTAAGTTGCCAGAAAGCTACTTCGGACCGCCCAGCATCCGGATCGGCGAACCAACGCGCTCGTGAAAAACCATTTTATGGGTTGATCCATATGCAATTTCGATCGCGGCTTTGTAACGTGAAAGGCCGCTTGCGCGCTGCATCGCCCGCCACGCTCGCAGGCATGTCGCTAGGGCAGGCGCAGGACGCAACGAAGGTATAGGCGGTCATCGTCTTCTTCTCCAGGTTCGAGTTCGCATCCGAACCCTACCAGAAGATCGACGGTGGCCACCCTATCAGGGAAACCTTCCTACACCACCCCGTGGGACACAACCGCGCCTGCCTAGGCCGACAGTCGAAGGGGCTACTCTGGACGAACGGTTCTGAGTAAAGTCATCACGCTCAAGTTTAAAACTACTATCAACTATTTCGAATGCTCATGGCTGTGTAATCCTTTGTTTTACAAAGGATTTTTCATGACATAAAATTATATTGGATGGTAGCGTTGGTGGGCCCGGCAGCAACCGAAATGCTTAATTTTGGGGTTGAAAACAAAGGATTTTTTCTGCGCATCTTGCGATCATGCCCGCAATTATGCCCGCAGAAGGATCCGGCTCCATAGATCGCACTTTTCTCCTTATTAAACAGATATTTACTTCTATTTCCATCCTCTCCTTCCCTTCCTGATGCCTTGCTTTCAGCTAGGTTGCGAAATGGGTGGGTCGAGCCTTGATTGTACAAATGATATTTTCGGCTCTTGCGTGAACATTGCGCAGGTGTCGGATGATCGCAAGTGAGCGTTTGGATGACAGGGCAAGCCCGATCCGCGTGCCGCTTGGACGTACTTGCGCCGTTGCAGTATCTTAATTTTTTGATCAGAAAATGTGCTACGCGCATTCGCTGTCCGCCCGGGACAGAGCGACTTCACAGAAGTACGCCGCAAAGCGGCTTCGCTCTGTCCTGAGCGGACAGCGAGGCAATTTTTTACCTGTTATCTTAACGGCATAGATAGCGGTTGCCCGTACGTTCATTGGCCGGAAATCGTTACGCACGTATCTGAGGAAGCATGATACAGATAGGCCATTATGATGTTCTGGAGCGGCAGCGGGAAAAGCAGCGCTCGCGCAATCAGGACGATCGCGACCTGCACAGCGGCGCAGTGTCGATCGACCAACTCGCCCATCAGAACGGCTTTTTCGACGGCCTGCCGATCCGCCGCGCTCGGATAGGCAGGCGTGGTTCTGTCGCTATTTGACGGACGGCCATCTCCCGCCTAGGGCGGTACTCGACATAGCAAAAATCCTCAGCGACGATCATCGAGCATTCGTTGTTGGCGGCCAGGCGCTGAACCTCTGGGCGGAATATTATTCGGAAGGTGCAGCCGAACTTCTGGAATTCAGACCCTATACGTCGAAGGATATCGACTATTTCGGGCAGTGAGGTGTGGCGGAGAAGCTGGCTGCAGGCCTGGCCGGGAGCATAGACGTTCGCTCCCCCGACGACACCACGTTCCAGACGGCCATCGTTCATGCGACGGTTCAGGGCATCGATATAGAAATAGACTTCCTCTCCCACGTCAAAGGCGTGCAGCGCGGTCTTGAGGCGGGTGTCGTAGATCTCATCTTGCCCTACGATCATGAAGGTAAGGAAACGGAATTGGCCATCCGGCTCATGCACCCCCTCCATTGCCTTCAAAGCCGTGTCGCCAACGTAATAGACCTTGGACGTACTGACGGCACCTCGCGCCGCCAGCTTGCAGCGGCACCGATCGTGCTTCGGGAGTATATCGCACAGAGCCTCGCTGACGGGGAGAAACGCGAGGCGATCGACATCCTGCGAGCATTGTTCGAATATCTCCGCTCAGATATCAACGGACGCAAGGCGCACGGGATCCTGCGGTATGATCCCATCGAGATATTGCGTCATTTCCTGGATGACGAGCGGCTCGACGCACGTTGGCGGGAAAAGAGCCTTGCAGGCATGATCGCGAAGCTCGAAGGCAAACGCACATTCCTCGGCCGTGTGCTGAGTAAATTAGGACGATCGGACAGCGAACGGCGAATCGCCCAAGCCTGATTGTTCGGCGAATCGCTACGTCCCTTAATCTCAGCGGGAGATAACACGGAAACTCGCGTCAGTTCTGATCCCCTTGCCGACCGAACAGATTGGCAACAGAAGAGGCTTCCTTCATTTTTGCGATTAGCTCGGATTTGATCATTTACCCCCTCAAAACCGGCAGTTTCGCTCATTTACCTACCGCGCCATCTGTTTTGCCAGAAGGGCAGCTGCAGACAAATCAAATCCGCCATCGCCATCTTTGATGATCCCATCCTGCATGGGCCGAAAAAGGGAGGTGAGAACGATTGTCTCATTGGCAGGATCGACCGTTGTGTCCTCCTTCAACGCCATGAAAGTCTCGGCAAAGGCACGCTTTTCATCGGCATCGAGAGATAGGTGACGCTCACTCAAAAAGATACGATACTGCATTTTGGTCGCCCAAAGGATCAGCGAGGTCATCAACAGCACGCCGGCGACGGTTAGGGGGCCCTTTGCCGAGAATACCCTAGCGCAGCTTGGGGTCTTCCCGGGCAGACAACTGACCTTAGCAAAGCTGTCAGCAATATAATCTCCCGCCAGCCACGGCACGCCTAGCCCCAGGATCATAGCAATGACCGCCGCAATCCAGAAGTTGCGAAGCGCGTCGCCTGCCCGTTCTCTGTGAGACTTCGCCCGTTCCTCCCAAAGGGCAACTGGCGCCCTGAGGCGCAGCTGGGTGTAAAAGAGATCCTTCAACGCCTCGAAGGCATCGTCCCGCTTCTTCTGCTTTTCCTCCGCCAGCCGATCAAGCCTGGCGATGCGTATGTCCGCCTCGGCGAACCGGCGCTCGACCTCCATTTCAATTTCAGATCGCCAGGCACGATAGTTTCTCGTCCGCCCGCGCTCAGAGCCTGCAAAGATGGCTCTCAGTTTCATCGCGTGTCGGCCGATTCGATCCCGCGTCGCACGGAGGCTGGCGTCATGCTGCGCATTGACTTGAACCGCTTCGCCTACCGTCCCATCAAGCGCCTTCAAGACGGCTGTGGCGCGAACCTTGGCAGACCTGAGGCCGTCGGAGGCAACCTTATGACCCGGCACGACCGAAGCGGCATGAGCGGCAGCGATTAGCAGTTCTCCCCGCTCCATCGGCACTCTTGATACTTCAGGGCCACCGCGGGTCACCGGAACGCCAGCCTCGATGGCCGCAAACCGAAAATAGGCAGCGACGGCGTCTTGCGAACGATCCGCATGGTATAAACCAAGGACCAAGCGGCCTTCGACGGTGTCCGAAGGAGGGGGAAGGATGTTAGAACGACGGAACGAAGCCCTGCTGAACGAATTGAATTTGCCAACGTCGTCGATCAGCTTGCCAAGCTGATCAAGGGAACCGGCTAGGCTGTTACCGCTATGCGTCACCTGCCCGGTCTGAAAACTAAGTTGGCCTGCCAAGGCGGGTAGTTCTGCCAGAAACGACAGCCATTCCGCTTTCTCCTGATCGAGATATGATCCGATAGTCTTGCGGCTGGCGCGCTCGATATTCAGAACGCTGTTATACTGAATTATGTACGGTTCTTGCCCCATGCCGACACCCTCTTTTACTGGACGCAGTGCTTACCTTCTCCAGCTACACCAATAAACCCTCGATCGCCCTAATCGGTTGGCGTAATAGAGTATATTGGTGCCGTCCGACCCTGAAGGGAAAACGGCCCCGCCGAACCGACGCCTGAGATGTTGAGCGACGCTGATGGCTTACCGCCGCTGCCTGTCGGAATTGGGACTGTGATACCAGAACGGCAGTCTCGTGCCTCAAAATTCCGGTCTCACCATTATCATCTTACAGGATAGGATATGAGCATTGATGCGCCGAACGACCCCGGCCTAGCCAAAGTTCACTCACATTATGCCTATCCTGGTATGAACACATATCCCGATAGTCTTGGACGATCAAGCTTACCAGCCATTACAGACCAATCATTCTCAGGGGTTTTACTCTGGGAGTAGATAAAGTGAATACACCGCGCGATGACAGCGAGGGCGGAGAGTTGATGCAAAAGGGTATGGACATCCTCTCCGGGTGCCCGTTGCCTTGCCTCATGATCACGTCCCCCGCCGCATAAGCGACAGGATGGGGAGTGATCGATTGACCAAATTTATCCAACCGCCAGAAGCATCGGCATTATGTATCGCGCAGGCCGAAGCGGCGCTTCTGCATGGCACGATCGAACGGCGCGATTTCATGCGCATTGCGCTGTCGGCCGGACTGAGCGTCGCTGCCGCGGCCGGCATGGCCGGCTTTGCTGAACGGGCACGGGCCAATCAGCTGCAGCTGGGCGCCAATCTACGCAAAAGCTATGACTATATCGTCTGCGGGTCGGGATCGTCCGGCGCAGTTGTAGCACGGCGCCTGGCGGAAAATCCCGCCGTTAATGTCCTGTTGCTCGAAGCTGGTGGCAGCGATGAGGTTCCTAGCGTCGAAAAGCCAGGCCTGTGGTTCACGAATCTGGGCGGCGAGCGCGACTGGGCCTTTGCTGCCGAACCCAATCCACACATCAACAATCGCCGCATGCCGCTCTCCATGGGCAAGGTGCTGGGCGGCGGATCGTCGATCAACGTCATGATCTGGGCACGGGGGCATAGGAACGACTGGGACTATTTCGCGTCCGAGGCGGGCGACGATCGTTGGAATTACGAGAATGTGCTGAAAATCTATCGCAGGATCGAAGACTGGCAGGGCGAACGAGACGCGCTGCGACGCGGCAAAGGCGGCATGGTGCATGTCCAGGCGCCCGACAATCCGTTACCGATCGCGCCAGCGATGCTGGAATCCTGCAGAGGGGTTGGTATTCCAATCTTTACGGACATGAACGGCGCTATGATGGAGGGAACGGGCGGCGCTGCCATTCCCAATGTCCGCATCAAGGAAGGACAGCGCCTTTCGGTATTCCACACATATGTCCGGCCAATTCTGGACCGCGCCAATATCACAGTGCTGACACAGGCTACCGTACAGAAGATCCGCTTCAAGGGTAAGCGCGCTACCGGCGTTGATATCATGCTGGCCGGAAAGCCGTTCTCGATCGGTGCCGAGCGAGAAGTTGTTTTGTCGACGGGCGCGATCAACACGCCCAAAATACTGATGCAGTCTGGCATCGGCGACGCCGCTGAACTCAAGCGCCACGGAATATCCGTGGTGCATCATCTGCCTGGTGTGGGTAAAAATTATCAAGATCATTTCATGATCGCGGGATGCGTGTGGGAGTATAAGGAGCCACTCGCTTTTCGAAACAATGCCGCAGAGGCGACTTTCTTCTGGAAAAGTGATGCCCGGCTGGACACGCCCGATCTTCAACCGTTCCAGATCGAACTGCCCTATACCAGCAAGGAAACCGGCAAGCAGTTTGCGCCGCCGCCCGGCTGCTGGTCATTAGCCCCCGCCGTTGTGCGACCGCAAAGCCGTGGCGAAGTGAAAATTACGGGGGCCGACCCGAACGCGCCTGTCAAGATCTTTGCCAACACTATGGCCGAGGAAGCCGATCGCACGGCCATCCTTCGCTGCATCGAACTGTGTCGCGAGATCGGCAACTCCGGGCCACTAGCTGCCTATAACAAGCGCGAAGTGATGCCAGGACCGATTAAGGGTCCACAGCTCGAAAATTTCTGCCGGGATGCAGCCGTAACCTATTGGCACGAAAGTTGTACCGCAAAGATGGGGCGTGACGACATGGCTGTCGTGGATGGCCAGTTGCGGGTCCACGGCATTGAGGGCCTGCGCATTGCAGACGCATCCATCATGCCGCGCGTCACAACCGGCAACACGATGGCCGGCTGCGTCATCATCGGCGAACAGGCCGGCGCCCTTCTGGCAGCCTGAGGGATCACAACATAATATTTTGGGAGTTTTTATGGTTGAAATGCCAATGAAGTCGCGCGTCCTGCGCATGGCCGCTCTGCTGACGGTCGCTGTGGGAATTTCCGGTAAGGCCCATGCAGTCGATGTTGATCCGGGGGATTATACCGCGCTCCCTGAGGGCACCAATCTGGCTCTTCTCTACGGCATCTATACCGACCGCGACCAGTTGCAGGTGCCTGATGTCGGGACATTGAAGGACGGGACCAGGCTTCGATCCGCAATCGGCCTCGCCCGTTTCGTGCATTTTATGAAGATCGGCCCCTTCATCGTCGATCCACAGATCATTGTGCCATTCGGAACCATTTATGATGGCAAGGTCAATGGCCAGCGCCTAAACAAATCTAGCGGAATTGGCGACATCACGCCCTTTGCGACCGTGTGGCTGGTGAACAAGCCAGATCCTGACCATGCGACCTATCTAGGCGTGTCGCCAATCCTGACTTTCCCCACGGGAACCTATGACCACAAGAAGGCGGTTAATCTGGGCGGGAACCGCATGACCTATGACCTCCAAATCGGTTTGATCAAGGGTCTGGGCAAGGGCATTACCGTCGATCTGACAGGAGATGTAATCTGGTACGGCGACAATGATAAATATGGCGCGGCAAAACAGACACTGTCGCAGGACAAAAGCGCGTCGGTGCAGCTGTGGGGTCGATATGCGTTAAACCCCAAGACATCGCTATCTCTTGGCTATGCAGGATATTGGGGTGGCAAACAGCAGGTCGACGGCCTCTATAATGGCACGAAGACCGAAAATCAGCAGATCCGTGCGGCTGTGCAGACCATGGTGTCGAAGAGCGTGCAGCTTGAGGCCATTGCGGGCCGGATGGTGCATGTCGAAGGGGGCTCCGCGAAGCGGGTCGCGTACAGCTCCGCGTCCTGAAAATCTTCTGACACGCAAGGACATACGCAGGAACGGTGCATCACCCTTCGTGCGCTTGGAGAAGATTCAGTCGAGCTGCTTCGGGCTTGCCTGAAGCAAGCGCGGGGAGAGCGGATAGCCCCATTCTGCAAACAAGGAGGCAAATGTCCGAAGCAGCGTCATGAACTGAAGGGACATCTCGCCGGGCCGGTGATAGAGGAAAATTGGTGACGAAGCCCTTGGCCGTACGGGTCGGCAGACGACTTCGGGATGGGCAAGCCATTGCGATGTTGCTGGGATGAGGCAAGCTCCAACGCCTGCCGAAACCATGATCAACGCCGTTTCCAGCTCCCGAACCTCAATCACCTCGTCAGGCGTGATGCCTGAGTCGCGGAAAATGGATAATATGACATCCGCGTGGCTCGGCCGGGGTTCGCGGGGATAAAGGAGGAGCGGCATGCGAGCGAGTTGCGCCAGTTCGATGGGATCATGGGGACTACCCCAGCCCGCCGGTACTGCAGCGACAAGCCTTTCTTCACGCAACAATTCGCGCGAGATCGCCGGATCGTCGATACGTACCCGACCAAGCCCGGCATCAATACGCCCAGCCTTTAACGCCTCGATCTGTTCTGAACTGCTCATTTCACTCAGGATGAGGTCCGTATCGGGTGCCTGCGTTCGAAAGCGCCGCACGATCTGCGGCAGGCGGACATAAAATTCTGAAGGAATCAAGCCCAGCGTGAAACGTGGGCGCTGGGCGGTAATGTAGCCCTCCATAGCCCGCTCCATGACATCGTGCCTGTCCAGAACCTGAAGTGCATGCACGTAGAAAAGCTGACCTGCAGGCGTCAACACCAGCGGGCGGGAACTACGCTCGATCAGTGTCGTGCCGACCTCCTCTTCTAATTCCTGGATGCGCCGGCTGAGCGGTGGCTGCGCCATGTTCAGACGCGCAGCGGCACGCGTGAAGCTGCGTTCGGACGCTACTGTGACGAAATAGCGCAATCGTCGAATGTCTGCCATATGTCCTCTGGGTTACAATGGATGATTATACCCTCAGGATATAATCGGCAACCAAGTTGGTCTTTGCAAAGGAAGTTTGGGGCCTCCATTTGAAAGACCGTACGAATGTTTGAAACTATAACAAGGAGATGGCTATGCCCAATAGCAGCGCGCAGGCAGCCGCTACGTTTCTGCCCGAAAATTATCTTTCCGGTATGTTTTACGGCAATGGCTGGTCAAGCGGTGAAGATCTTGTAGCGGCCGTTGAACCGGCAACTGGTGCACGGCTCGGCACGATTGCGCTGGCCAATGCCGACACAGTTGCTATCGCTGCTAGATCAGCGCGCAAGGCACAACGCGAATGGACTGCAAACAGCCCAGACGACCGCGCAGCGGTTTTCCTGCGCGCCCTGTCTTTAGGCGAACGATATCGCGAAGACATAATCAATTGGGTGGTGCGGGAAAGCGGTTCGGCCCGTGGAAAGGCAGCGTTTGAGTTGCAGGTCACGCTCAAGGCTATCCAGCTGGCCGCAGCCATGCCGCACCAGGCGCAGGGGTTGGTCCTGCCGACGAGCCCGGGTCGTATCAATCTGGCCCGGCGCCGCCCGATCGGGGTTATCGGCATCATCGCACCGTTTAATTTTCCGCTTTATCTGGCAATGCGGGCGGTCGCGCCCGCGCTTGCCGTGGGCAATGCCGTTATCCTCAAGCCCGATCCGCGCACGGCGATTTGCGGCGGGCTGGTGATCGCGCGCCTGTTTGAGCTGGCCGGCCTACCCTCCGGCGTCCTGCATGTGCTCCCGGGTGGAAGCGAGGCGGGTGAAGCGTTGTGCAGCGACCCTGAAATCGGCATGATCCAGTTTACAGGATCGACCGGCGCGGGACGGATGGTCGGGCAAAATGCCAGTCGCCACCTCAAGAAGGTGTCGCTCGAACTGGGCGGCAAGAATTCGATCATCGTTCTGGAGGACGCGGATATCGATTTGGCTTTGCGTAACGTGGCGTGGGGCGTGTTCCTGCACCAAGGGCAGATTTGCATGTCGGCCGGCCGGGTGCTGGTGCATGAGGCTATCGCCGTGGATTTTGTAAAGGCGCTGGCGCAAAAGGCCCAGGCGTTGCCGATGGGCGACCCAACCGACGAGACGATCGCAATCGGGCCGCTCATCAATCAGCGGCAGGCCGATCATGTGATCAAGGTTGTACGCGAAACGGTCGATGCTGGCGCTATCTTGGCCACCGGTGGCACGGCGGATGGGCTTTTCTATGCTCCCACGGTCTTGTCTGGCGTCACCCCTGACATGAGCGCATTTCGCGAAGAAATTTTCGGTCCGGTGGCTGTCATCACGACGTTTGCCAACGATGCCGAGGCGGTGAAGCTTGCCAATCAGACCGAATATGGCCTGTCGGCCGCCATATTGTCACGCAACGTGTCGCGCGCGCTGGCACTGGGTGAGCAGCTCCAGACCGGCCTGCTGCATATTAACGATCAGACGGTTAATGACGAAGTGGTCAATCCTTTCGGCGGGGTCGGCGCGTCGGGCAATGGCAGCGCGATCGGCGGCCCGGCCAACTGGGAAGAGTTCACCGAATGGCAGTGGGTTACGATCAAAGGCGAAGCGCCAGCCTATCCGTTCTAAACGGACACGACAGCATAAGGACTGTGAAATACCATTTGGGACAATATTAGTACGTCGTGATTGCTGGAAGTGGCGCGGCCTGTCATGGTGGCTTGACTGAATTCTTCACCAGCGTAGCTTTGGCATGATGCGGTGGTTAAAAGTGCACGTGTAGAAGTCGGCAAATGAAGCAGGAGTTTGTTACCGTCGGACCCGATCTGGCGAAAAGCGTTTTCCAAGTTCACGCGATCGGGGGTGTCGGTGCCGTTTTGATGCAGCGCAAGCTTCGGCGCGCAGAGATAGTTGGCTTCGCATGAACGACAGGAGGAACTGCCTTCTCATGCTCGGTCAGCGCTGCACGGCATTGCCACCCAACTGTGGGCGTTCAAAACCGAAATTATCAGACTTGAAGCGCTGATACTCGCATGACACTGCGCCGACTAGACAAACCTTCGGCTCGCTTCGATCCTGAGTCTTGGCCCGATCGCAGCGTCGGCCATACCTCGGCAGTGCCCGATGCGTCTCTGTTCCGATTCTATCGCAGATTTCAGCCTAGCTCGGGCTTCCCCATCGAGCTAGCAGCTCCGACGGCAAGGAACCGCTAGGCGGGATCACCAAGCCGGGCGACGGCTACTTTCGAAGACTTCTTGTGGACGGCGCGCCTGCGATGATGGGCATGAGACGTAAAAAATAACGACCGGCAGACGTGGATGGCCCAGTTCTTGGAATACAAGCCTGCGAAGATCACGACAGTCGCGCTCGCCAATAAAACAGCGCACATCGCTTGGGCGATTATGCCGTGCTAAGAAGTCTACGCGGCTGCAACCGCGTGACTGTCATCCGTACTGCGGTTAATGTCCGGCGGCATGATGGCGTAAGAGTAGCAGAATGGGGATGACGAACCGGTCGGATCGGGGAACGGCAAAACCCTGAGGGTCACAGCACTTCGGGCGCGATAGCGTGATTAGGCAGCCGACCTGTGGACGTCATCAGTAGCAGCAGCCATACGGTGCTGCGAAAACAGGCCGAACATATGGATGCACCCGACCGGAGTTCATCGCTAAACAATAGCTCTTACGCCGCGGGGGGGGGGCGTCCAGGCATGTAACTACTACGAACACATCATGCCACAGCTACGCTGGTGCAGAAGTCGTCCGCGCCATCACATCAGGTCACGTCAACCTTCATAATGCGATCGGGTCGTGAAGGTCGATACCGGTGCGCTCCGCCATCCGCATACGATAGGCCTCGACGGCGGGCGGATAAACGATCCCGCGCACGATCGACAATGTGCGCAAGGTGGCAAACAGGTGGATGTCGTCTTCGGATAGCTCACCGTTTACCGCATCTGAGGACTGGATCAGCGCAGCGAGCGCCGGCAAATGCCGATTTAGCGTGCCAATGTAGTCAGGACTCGCTGACATATGATTTGCAAAGGAGCCGATCATGGCTTCCTTATTACGCGTGAAATAGGCCCTCGCTTGCGGCGTAGAGAATTCCTGAAAATGGGAAGTCGCCCATCGCGGCAGCGCCAACCTGAAAAGCGGATCCGACGTATCGCTGATCCACTGCGCAACGGCCGGGTTTGCAGCTCCACAGAGGATGGGCGGCCCAGCCATGGCGTCGATATGAGCGACGATATCCATACTTTCTGCGATGAAGCGTCCATCATGATCGAGGATCGGGGCCATTTTCTTGCCGATCATCGCGGTCGGCGTTGCCTCGTCATCGTTCAATAGGATGACAAGATCGTAGGGAACGCCCTTCAATCCGAAGACGGCGCGGGCTTTCACGCAAAAGGGGCAATGGTCGTAGACGAAAAGCTTCATGACGATTGACTTCACAGATGCGCGTTGCAGAGAGGCCGACGCTGGGTTGCATTGACACTCTCTATCTACGGTTGCGGCGGGCTTAATAAAGTGGCTGCCTGGCTCTTCTGGGTAGACCGCAACGCTACTATCACGCTGCCGATCTCAGTTCAGTCCACCTCGCGCCGCCTCCAGGACCAACCGGTCGACGACATGCCTCACGCGCGGCGTGAGGTGGGCGCGACGCGGCCAGACGGCGTGGACCTCGACCGGAACCGTAGAAAAATCTGTCATCACTGCCTCAAGTTCTTTCCGATCCAGGCGTTCACGCACCATAGAGATCGGGACCTGGCAAAGGCCCAGCCCGGCGACGGTCGCATCCACCATCGCTTCGCCGTCGCTGATCTGATGCGCGACCAAGGGCGTGACCTTCCGAATCTCGCCGTCCTCGCGCACGATCCAGGCCAGAGGCGGCCCCTTTGGCGAGCCCACCACGCACCGATGCGCGCGAAGGTCGGCAAGGGTATTGGGTCGCCCATGTTCGTCCAGATAGGCTGGCGCGGCGCATATTATCCGCTCCTGATCGACAAGATGACGCGCAATCAGATGGCTGCTGTCAGCCAGGGCGCCGAAACGGATTGCGAGATCGACGTCGTCCTGGAGCAGATCGCTGGTAGCGTCAGTGAAGGTCAGTGCAAGGTTGAGGCCAGGATTGGATCGCGCAATGTCGGCCAGAATCGGCAGTAAAACGCTGCGTCCGAACGCGACTGGCATATCGATGCGAAGCCGCCCGCTCAGGATATGGCCGGACGAAGTGAGCGCCGACTGGGCAGCGGTAACCTCGTCCATCGCAGAAGCGCAGGCGGCAAGATAGGCCTCGCCGTCCGACGTCAGGCGGCTAAGCCGCGTGGTGCGATGGAACAGCTTCGTGCCGAGCCTAACCTCTAGCTTGGCGATGGATTTGCCAACGGCTGACTTGGTGATGCCGAGTCGATCGGCCGCGAGTGTGAAACTGCCGGTACGTGCTGCGGCGACGAAAACGGACACGCCTTGAAGAGGATCCTGCTCAGGCATTGTAGCATTTCATTCCACTTAGAGTTGCCAATGCTGGCCTTTATAGCGGATTGTTCCGCTATACATAAGGGCCTGTAACGCCGCGCCCACGCGCGCATTTTGGAGGATAGAATATGCAGGACGAAATCTACTCAATATATCATCTCTCGCTGAAACCCGCTGACTATGACGCGTTCAAGACGCTGGTCGAGCAGATCGTCGAAGCGACCTCCAAGGAAGCCGATACGACGACCTACGAATATGTCGTCAATGCCGAGCGCACCGTTATCCACATCGTCGAAAAGTACCGTACCAAAGGTCTATTGCCGCATGTCGAGCAGACTTTCGCGCCATTTGCCGAGCGCTTCCTTAACCTCGCCAAGATCGACAAGCTGTATGTCTATGGCGACACAACACCCGAAATCCGCGCGAAACTCGACGGGTTTGGTGCTGAATATCTAACCCCATTCGCCGGCTTCTCCCGGTAATCTCCAGACAGGCATCGACGTCGAAAAAATAGGAGCTATTCTGGTGAAACCGTCAAGAACGATCCGCTGGACCGGACTGTCTGGCGCTGTGTTCCTTGCGCTGGCATCGGGTCCAGTCTTTGCGCAGGCGACCTCAGGTCCGAGCGACTGTGGAACGCTCGTAGGCGCTTCACTGACGGGTACGCGGATCGTTTCTGCGACCCCGGTCGCCGCAGGCGCGCTCAAGGTCGCAGCATCACCAATTGCCCCCGACCTTGTACAGCGCGTCGCGTCGATGCCCGCGTTTTGCCGTGTAGTAGCGGTCGCCACGCCGACCCCGGACAGCCAGATCGGCATCGAGATCTGGCTCCCGCTCAACAAATGGAACGGCAGATTGCTTGGGACCGGTAATGGCGGCGGTGCCGGGCGGATCGCCTACGAGATGGGCATGGTCGAAGGCTTGAAGCGCGGCTTTGCTGTCGCCAATACCGACATGGGGACCGCCCCTGCCATCAATAGCACGATCGGCCATCCTGAACGGTGGGTCGATTTCGGTCACCGCGCGACACACGAAATGACGCGGGTGGCCAAGACGATGGTATCGACATTCTACAAAGTTACGTCTTTCCGGTCCTATTTTGAAGGATGTTCCACCGGCGGACAGCAGGCGCTCAGCGCGGCTCAAAGGTATCCGGAAGATTATGACGGCATTCTTGCAGGAGATCCGGGCAACAACCGTACCCATGTCGCAAGCTATTTTCTCTGGAACTACGCTGCGCTCAACGTCTCGCCCCTGGCGAAGCTGTCGGCGGGCCAATGGGCGATGGTGTCGCGTGCTGTCCTTGCCAATTGCGCGGGCAAGGATGGCGGGGCACCAGGCGACCGCTTTTTGATCGACCCGAGGCGATGCAGCTTTGATCCTGCATCCCTTCCCATCTGTCGATCAGGAACGTCTGCAGAGGACTGCCTGACTGCACCCCAACTCGCGACGGTCCAACGCCTTTATGCGGGGCCTACCAATCCACATACTGGTGAGCGCATATATGCAGGGCTGACGCCAGGTAGCGAAGACCAGCCGCTTGGGCCGGTGATGCAAGGCGATCCAGCAACCTGGCCGGATCAACAATTCTATCCGTTTCGCTGGACCCTTGGCGCAGCATTCGTGCCTAGCCGGTTTGACTTCGATTCCGACCTTGATCGTGTCGATGCACAGCTTGCCAGTGTGCTCAACGCAAACAGCGCTGACCTCTCCGCGTTCGCGCGCCGGGGCGGCAAGCTGATGATCTATTCGGGGCTTGCCGATCCGGCCGTTCCGTTCGCCGAGGTGGTCAATTATTATGATCGGTTGGAGGAGAGTGCAGGCAGTACTAACCAGCAGTTCGCGCGGCTCTTCCTTGTGCCAGGGATGGGCCATTGTTTTGGTGGGCCCGGCGTTACTGATATCGGGCAGCCCTTCACGTCAAGCGTTCCACCAACGGCGCAGAATGACGCGCTCATGACCCTTGTCGCTTGGACCGAAGGCGCGAAGCCTCCAGCCATGCTGATCGCACGCACTCCGGCGGACGAGGGCCAACCGGCCAAGGACAGGCCGATCTGCGCCTATCCGGCGTTGCCCCAATATCGTAGCGGCGACGCGTCGAAGCAGTCGAGTTTTGTCTGCGTGCCGCATTCGCGGGGCGTGGACCAACGGCCAGCAGACCGCTATCTCAACTGACGGCGAGGAGGACAGGCCTATGACCAAGACCATGCGCGCCGTGGTCATCCGCGAGGCGGGCGCGCCCGAAGTCCTACGGATCGAGCATCGCCCCCTCCCCGTACCAAATGCGGAACAAGTATTGATCCGAGTCGAGGCATTTGGCCTTAACCGCTCGGAGATGTTCACCCGCCAGGGCCACTCGCCGGATGTAGTATTTCCCCGCATTCTGGGCATCGAGGCTGCCGGGGTCGTCGCAGCGGCACCCGGTGGCCAGTTCGACGCTGGTGAGAAGGTGGCCACCGTGATGGGCGGAATGGGCCGCGATTTCGATGGCGGATATGCGGAATATGTCTGCGTACCGGTAGGACAAGTACGATCGTTTCGCAGCCCCCTCCCCTGGCACATGCTCGGCGCCCTGCCCGAGATGCTGCAAACCGCATGGGGTGCGCTGTTTCGTGGGCTCCGCCTGCAGCGAGGCGAGCGCCTGCTTATCCGGGGCGGCACCACCTCCATCGGCCTGGCAGCAGCGGCCATCGCCAAGGCACATGGCGCGCTGATCGCCGCGACGTCACGAAATCCGTTGGGTGAAGCTGTGGTCAGGGGCGCTGGCGCTGATCATTTCCTTGTTGATAAAGGTACGGTCGCGACCGCCGTACGCAGCCTGTGGAATGGCGGTGCGGACAAGGTTCTCGAACTGATCGGGACCGGAACGCTGGCGGACTCTTTGGCAGCCGTGCGCGAGCCCGGCATCGTCTGCATGACCGGTATGGTCGGCGACCGCTGGTCGTTTGCCGACTTCGCCCCGATGGACGTCATCCCCACCGGCGTGTCGCTGGCGACATATTCGGGCGGGGTCGATGATTTCATGGCCATGCCGTTCCAGTCGCTGATCGATAGGGTCGAGAGTGGCACGCTGCCAGTGAGGATCGGCAAAATCTTCAAGTTCGACGACATCGTCGAGGCGCATCGCTTGATGGAAAGCAATCAGGCTGGCGGCAAGATCGTGGTCCTCACCCAGGAACAGGGGTCAGACTTATGAAGCTAATCGCATTGCGGACGGCCACCGCTTTCGCAACCTCAACATGAAGGACAATCACAATGGCTGATGAATCTGGAGGGAGCACGACACTACTGCTTGAGGCAACATCTTCCTGGAATGATGTCAAATACAGCGCTTATCCATCGGGACGACCAAAGCTGACGACAGTTCGCATGACGATTCCGGCGAACTCGAAGCTCCACTGGCACAAGCACCTGATGCCTAACGCGGCATATATCGTCTCTGGCGAGCTGAAGGTGGAAGAACGCGAAACCGGGCGCACGGCGACTTACCATGCAGGTCAAGCCTTTGCCGAATCCATAGATAACGTCCATCGCGGTGTTACCGGCAAGGAGCCAGTCGTCGCAATCGTTGCCTATGCCGGGGCGGAGGGCCAAGCGCTCTCCGTGCCATCGGCAAATGAAGGAGTAGCAGATGACTGAAACGACATTGCCGCCCCCCACAAATGATGGCCGGAGCCCCGGCGATCCACCGCTGATGCCATTCTGGCATATGGATAACAGTGCCGAGGGACGTTCGCAGATCGTTCAGCGCTTGCTGGACGGTTTCCATCAGAAAAGTGTCAGCGGCGATACCGATCCGATATGGATGCGCCCGTTTGCCGGCACGGTGAAGGCTATATGGTTCAACATCCTGCCCGTTGGGTGGATCGGCGACTGGCACCCCAGTCCTTCGTTGCAATGGGTCGTCCCCTTGTCGGGCCGATGGTTTATCGAAACCCAGGATGGCAAACGGGTCGAGATGGGGCCCGGCGACATTCATTGGGGAGCAGACGTCGAAACGACACTCGAAGCCAGTCGCACAGGCCATCGTTCTGGGCAAATCGGCGACTCGCCGTGCGTTCAGTTGATGGTGCAGTTCAGCGACGGCGAGGTTTGATCATCATTGTCACGGCCGAGATTTTGTCCGCGCGGGCTGGAACCGGCCGCCGTCACTAATCGACCGGTTTCCTCACCAACCTATTGGTGTGATCATTTGATCAGGCGTTCGATCGGTTTGGCCGGGCATCGTCGGTTGATTCCAGAAGAGCTGGCTACGCTAGAGCGTTTTCCACTCATTCCGGTTCATACTCGCATGATTTGAAGTAATTGGCGCATTCGTTGGGCTGGACGATATCGACGAGCTTTCCGATCAGGCCCCAACGCCCACTGACGGTTCGCTCGCCTGCTTGATGTGTTCCCACCGCAAATTCCGAACCGCCGAGAATGGGCATTATGGTGAACTGTAACTAGTGGTTATGGATAAGGGCTGAAACGCTTCGTGCGTATCGAATTTGCCGCCAACGCGTCGGGCTGTGATAGATGCCAACTGCTTTCCAGAAATCGCCGCTATCACGAAGCGCTGAAAGAAATATCCAGCGAGCTACGTTGACATTGAAGCATGCATCATCCCGCAACCATGCCCTCACCTGGCCCTCGTTGCGCGCGATCAAACGTGCAATCCGAGGCACCCACCAACTGTTTACTTGCATTGGTCCGAGATCATGCGTGCCGTTATCATTGCGTACCTCCGCGCCGATCCAGCCACCTTCCTGCTTTCGCAAGGCCATAAGCGTCTGCCGCAGCCAGTTCCGGCCCGAGGATGCTTTCTCAACACACACTGCAATTACGGCCTCATGATTATTCGAAGACCCCACGACAGCGTGGCTCTTCGGCCACGCCGGGTTCGTCACGGCAACGATCAGGACCACGGGCATGACGATCCCCCGGTTGACGAAGAACCTTCTCATCAGGGTGATAATACCGCCCGGTAACACCCAAAAGGCTAGACCAGAAGCTTTCGCACTCATCGCGAGTGTCCGCGATAAGGCTTGTCGTCTCTGGCGCGATTGGGTTGCTGCGTGGGTTGGTCCTTTTCACCGGACCGCTCCTTAGCCAACACCCGCTGGATAAGTGCTGTCAGCGCATCCGTTGCCGAACGGGCCACTTCAGCGATGCCGCCGTGACGGATAGGCATCTGCCGTTCTAATGCAGCGTCCCGCCGCTCCGCGTCAGTTTTTACCCTAGAGACCCGGAGGCGATCGCCATAGCGGGTCCGAATCGCCTCTGCATGGTTAGGATCAAGCCGCCCCAGCCCTTCGAGCGCCGATCTTTTTTCGCCCGTTCGGCGGATGAGCCTGTCGGCAAGCCTCTCCGGGTCCTCCGTCCATAGTTTCACGCCGAACCGCGCGCGGGTGATGGCAGTATAATAATTCTGGCCGTTGACGAGCGGCGAGTTTACTGGGGCCAGTATATAGGCGCGGGCGTAGGTTTTGGATTGCGAAGAATATACGGTCTCCGCATAGCCATGATCCCAGGTCTTGAAGCGGGTCAAATCGACGGATTGGACGTCCTTGGCCCGATCCCACCTGATGCTCGCGATCGGACCATCGAGCTGAATGACTGTCCCGCGCTCCGCATTCTTAAGCCCAAGGTCTTTGGTCGCTAGGCGCCATTGAATTCGATCGCCGACCGCGACGCCTCGCTCCTCGGCGTTAAAGACGTTGATCTGAGCGGCACGCGTCAGTCGCGGATCCCATCGTATCGTGTGGCCAAGCTCGTCCACAAGACGAACGACCTGTCTGCCATTCTCTTCCCGGCCGAGCCCAGCGACGCGATACTCGACCTGCCGTGCGATACCCTGGCGCGCTTCATCGCGGCTAAACATGACGACCTGGCCTCTGGAATAGAAGCGAGCCATGCGTCGTTCTTCAGAAGACAAAGGCGAAGGCGTTAGAACCTGCAGCGTCACATCTTGAGCGGCGATCACGCCTTCCCTCCGAAGGGTAGAACGGATCTGATCGTTCACGATGATCCTGCTGGCATTGTCGAGAACCAGAATGTTTGTATTATCCCGGTTTTCACGTTTGAGCCGCGTCCATTCAGACACGAGATCGCGCGCCAAGCCATCTGGACCGCTGCCGCTCACGACCTTGTCGAGGCTGTCGATTGACCCGGCATAGTCTCCCTCTCGGGCCAGCGCGACCGCATGCCGCATGAGACGCGTTTGCTGCCGCATCGACTCGGTGAGTTCTGCTTTCGGAAGTCCTAGCCGCTGCAATAACCAGAACGCCTTGCCCTGTTCGATCGCGCCGGTCTGACGATTGTCACCAAGCAGAAGGAGCCTTACGCCGGTGTCGCGGCTGATTTCTAGAAGACGAAGCGCTTGCCGATTCCCAAGTTGGCCGGCTTCATCTATGACGAGCACATCGCGACTATCGATACCGTGTCCACCGCCGGCGATGAGGCTCGCTACGGTGCGCGACTCTATTCCCGCCATGTCTCCCAGATTTGCCGCAGCGGAGGATGTGGGCGCTAGGGCAAGCATCCGAATGTCAGGATCAATGGCTTTGGCCATCGATCGAACGAGGGTCGATTTGCCAGCTCCGGCAACGCCGTGAACGCCGATTAGCCGATCGCGCGAGCCCGCAAGTTGAGCCAAGGCCTGCTCCTGAGCTGGGGTTAGTCCCGAGGTTTCGAGTGCCGCCAGTAGTCGGTCGCTTGACGCGAGGCGCGGGGCATCATCCATGGCAAGCGCCAGATGCCGGGCTAGGGCAAGCTCCAGCCGCGCCGTCTTGCGACTGGTCCTGCCCCTCGCGAGAAGCCCGTCGCCCGTCTGCTCTCGCGTTACGAGCAGCTTTGAGCGCGCCTCATGTTCGACGATAAGGGGACGCAGGTCCGATAGCGTGACTTCACCGACATGAGCCGCAAGGCCAACACGGAGCAAATGACCCTGATTATTGACCGCCTCCCGATCCTCCGAATGCCTGATCCCGAAAAGCGCTGCCCGGCGAGCTGTCATAGGATCAACGACAATCTGCCCTATTTCTGACCGCTCGGCACGATCTTGCAGATCATGCAGTTGCGGAAGAAGGCCTCCTGCCCTCTCCTTCCAGTCCTCCTGCAGGTCGGCCATCCCAACCTTCTCTTTGGGGCCGCGCGTCTGATAGAAGGATGCGACCCGGGCCGCCTGGCCGCTATGTCCATGTTCGGCAGCATGCGCGTTGATCTGCTCGGCACGCCGGGACATAGCCTTCACAAGATCGGCCGGTACGCCTCGTATTTCGAACAGCCCTTTTTTTGGATCCGTCTCGATCTCGTAGCCGAGTTCCCGAAGGGAAATGGCCAGAGCATTTCGGTATATTTGTCCGCCGACCATCTGCTCGGCGAACATAGCCCTGCTCTCGACGCTGGTCATTGGCGCACCGGCTGCCCTATTGGTGATGTTCATGATGACAACATGGGTATGAAGATGTGGGTCGAGTTCTCGGCTCGCATATTCCGTGAAGCGTGCAAAGATTAGTCGCGCCGTCGTCTCATGGACGATCTTTCCGCTATCGCGACGGCGAAAAGCCGCATGCTCCTCTATCCAGGAGAGTGCTTGACCCACGGCCTTCTCATGCGCGCCGATGACCCGGCCATCCTGCGCAACGAGCGCCAGAATCGAAACGGACTTAGGTGCATTGACAGCAAAATCCCAGCCGGGGTGGTGCTCGAGCGTTCCATCGGACCGGTGTCGGCCAAGCTCTTGTCCAGCGACTTTACCTGAAAGCAATTCGCGGAAGACGTCCGGATCGACCCTACCCTGCAGACCCAGTTCAGAGGCAATCTGGCCGCCCCATTCACTGTGCTCGTCGCTCCCTTTCGAATAATAATCGCCGATCGCATAATAGCGGGCAATGTTACCGGCCGAGCCGGAAAGGCGTCGCGGATGGATCATGCCGGGTCGGCCTTTCCTGGCTTATCGTTCGTTCGACCATGACGCAGAAGGGGCACGGTTCTGGAACCCGCGCGAGGCCCCAGTGTCGCTGGCGGGGTTACTTTAACCTTCTTGCCTTCGGATCCTTGGGATCGTCGGCCCTGCCGGGCAAGCGGCAGTTCCGGCGAACGAGTAGCCGAGATATTCGGTCCTGATCTCTGACCCGGCGCATCCCTGTTGGCAGACTTTCCCGTCGTCCGAGAGGACTTCCGACGCTGTGGCTTGCGTTCTCCTTCCCTTGTCGCGCTCCGGTTTGCTTCGATGATCTCGTCGGCAAGTGGAAGGCGTACGGGTTGGGTTGTTCGCTCGATAAAGGCGGGCACAATCGTGGGGAGCGAATTATAGCTATCCTTGAACCGGACCACAGGGAGGTCGCGACCGAACCGCAGAAATCCGGACAGGTTTGGGAGGTTGGTGACCTCCGTGTGCATGACGAGTGGCCGCGTGACCTGCATGCGTGAGAGGTTCACCCCGTCGCGCATGTCGTTTACACCATAAGACATGCCCTCATTGGCTTCGATCTGCTCGACCTGGCCCAGATTCTCCGAAACATGTTTAGCTGTCGGGGTATCGTTCGCGCGCAGGGCGATCCAGGTCGAGCAATAGCCGGTGATGGCCGCCGCATCCTGGATGCCGTATGTCGCCTCTAGCTGCGGGTACGACTGGAAACCCAGAATGCCGCATCCGCCATATTTGCGGGCGCGGGCCAGAAAATCGCTGAGCGAGGGCAGCCGCTGCAGCGTGGGCAGTTCATCGATGATGCAATAAAGCCGTCGGTCGGGGTCGGGCGCCATGCTCATGATCGCGCCGATCGCGATGTCGATCCACACCGTGATGAGGGGGCGTAGTGACGGCAACTGGTCGGCCTTGACGGTAATGAACAACCAGCTGTCATCGTCTTCATTTTCAACCCAGCTTCGGATGGAAAAACCGTTCGTGGCGTCGTCCAGATAGGAAAAGCTACGCATCACCGACGCCAGCTCAGCCTGAATGCCGGCCGAGGTCCGGTCCCCCTCCATGCTGATGAATGCGGCCGCTTCAGTCCCCTCGGCAAACGCCACCAGATCCTTCAGGCCTGAGCGAAGCAGTCGGTCGAGCAGGATCGAGACGAGCGTATGCTTCTGCCGAGCAAGCTTGCGCAGGACCCCCACCAGCGTGCCTCGTGCCGCGCGTGCCCAGAAGGGATCACCGACCTTGTCGGGGATCGTGGACTGGGCGATTTGATCATAATGATAGTCGCGTGGGACATCGACCCAAGGGGACCAATGGTCGGTCCGCTCGTCGAGGGGATTGAGCAATATGTCCTTATCCGGACGGTAGAACTTCTCAACGAACGCCCCCGCCGTATCGTAGACGATTGCGCGCTTTCCGTCTCGCCGAATGCCGGCGAGCATGGTTGTGATGATATTCGTTTTGCCTGTCCCAGGCGCGCCGCAAAGCACGACATGTTCCGGCTCGAACGCATGGGGCAACGTCACGCCGCCAACTGTAAGGCTCCCCTTGCGCCGCCGGCGAAGGGCTCTGCGAACCATCGCTGTCGTGCCGAACCTTGCCCCTCGCAGAAACTGGTTGGACCCGAGACCTCGTCCCGTCCGCGTGAAATAATACCAAGCCCAGAACAAGGCCAGCAGAGCGCCTACTCCACCAATCGCCGCGCCCGTGATCAATGCAGCTTCACCGGCATCAAGGGTTCTGCGGGCCAGTCCCGATGCCAAAAGTCCTTCCGCGCTCGTCCAATATTGATGACCGTAGGGAGCCTTGAATAGTACGGGATCGCTGCCGCCGCGTGTGGCCTCACGGCGGAAGCTGGCCAGCGCGAGTTGCACCAGCACATAGCGTTGATAATCGGTGAGCGTCTCAAGACAATACCAGAGAATGCCGATGATCCACAGAACCAGGCAGGCCGTCATCGTCTGAAAAAAGACCTGGGTGGTCATGCGGACATTGTGGACAATGGCCTGCCCGCCCCGGGTCCAGGATCCCAGCGTATCGTTACGAAAGATGCTCATCGCCGGTCACCCTGCGAACGAGGGTCATGTGTGGCAAAGACGCCGCCTTCATCCGGCTGAGGCGCGAGCAGTCCGCGCTGTTCGAGGAGGATGCGCGCCTCCTCCATTCCTTGCTCGATTGCCTCGGGGGAGCGGCGACCGACTGCGACTACAAGGATCGAATAGATCTGGAGACAGGTCGCCAGGATTTCGTCATTCGACGTGAAAATATAGCCACGATCAGGATCGGCGGCCTGCGCCAAGACAGATCTAGAGAATTGGGAAAGGGTAAGGTCAGCGTCATTGGCACGCCGCACCAGGCGTGCATGCAGCGCGTCGTCGATACGAAAGTTGAGTTTGACCACAGGGCCGCTCCATCAATTGGAGCCCCGTCGGATGTCGTAAAGCGTTGCCCTTATACCCACAAATCTCATCTTTTACAAACGCGGCTGCGGTGTCCCATGGACCACGAGCCGCATTCCTAGCAAATCATGGGTTCTGAGGCGGTCTGACCGAGGCTAGTGGTCCCCGGACCACAAAATGCCCTCTAAAATGAATACATGTATTCCCACACTATCTTCCTGATTTACAACCAATAATGCGCGGCAGCACCCGTGCGTAGGGTGCATTACAAACGGCCCCGCGCCGTGCGTCTGCTCCTTCGCAGCGGCCTGCCGCTGCGCCAGCCTCGACCGGGCACGGGCGTGGCTCCCCGGAGGGGTTCTTCTTTTTGAAATGGTCTTGCGCCAAAGCGCTCCATGTTGGATCATCATAGTCGGCGGGCAGACCTCTCAATATGGAGTTATGGTCATGCCGAAACTTTCAGAACGCGAGCGCCTTGCCGAACTCGAAGCGCGACAACGCCGAGCCGCACAAGAGGTAGAAACAGCCCGCCGCGCCTTGCGCGGCAAATATGCCGATATTGTTCGAGACCTCCCCGTGGAGGCCATGAGCGAGCGCATCTTCAAGGACCTGCTGACAGAGGCCATCCGGATAGGCGGAGAGGCAAGCTTCGCAGCGCTGCAAGCGATGCCGCCGGCTTCCGAAAGGAAGCCTACTTCTTCAAAATCAACCGCCAAAGGCGTCCCTGCAGCGAGCACGGTGTAACCGCGCGCAGCTGGCCGCGACCGGCTGTTTCCGGTTGCGCATCGCATTGCGACGGACCCGGCTTGCCGGGTTCCCGAGTGGGGCGATATTGATAGGTCGAGACAAAAGAAGGGACGGCGAGAGCAAGATGCTCCCGCCGTCCCTTGCCTTCGTCAGACAGCGCCCTTCGGTCCTTGTCCGCTATTCTGGTCTGCCAGCCGGAAGAAATGCGCGGGGATGCCCTGCTTGCGGACTTCGCGCGCCAGATGGGACTGAAGGCCCGACCCTTCACACACGATGGCTTCCACTGGCCGCAACCCGAGCAGTTGTTCGTTGCGGGCAAATCCCGCCCGGTTGCCAAGGCGGCGGTTGAGGGTGAAGGCGATGAGCTTGCACCCGCTGCGCGCGGCCCAGGCAGCGGCAATGGCGTCGCACCCTTTGTCCTGCGCGGTCGTCGCCAGGATCATGCCCGGCACGCTCGCGCGGATCGCATCCAGCCGGTCGTAGAGCAGCCGATGGTCCTCCCAGACCTGCCCGCCTGAGAAGATGACGACCGGCCCTTGCGGCGCATGCGCGTCGATCTTGCGCTGCCGTCGTGCCGCTAGAAAGTCCGTCGCGGCCACCACCGATGCGGTGCGCTTGGAAGATGTCAGCGACGCTCGCGGCGCCGCCCAGGGCTTCCCGGTTTCGGCGAGATAGGTGGCAGCGGCGTGGTCGCGCATGCAAGCCAGGGCATCGCGCGTCTCGTCCAGCGACTGGCACAGTTGCTGCGCCTCCTCCAGTTCCCGGGTTCCGACCTCGCTGCCATCGGCTTGGCGGATCAGCGCCTTGACGCTCATCGCGGCCTTGTCGGCCTGCCCGTCGATCTGCAGGGTGACCTTATGCAGGCTGTGCACGACGCCCCAGGCAATCCGGTCGGCGATGGATTCGAGCCGCGTGTCCTGCAGCACATCGAAGATGGTGCGCACGAGCATTTCGGTCGCATGCTCGACTGCAACCGGGTCGGGCATCGGCGCGTCGGTCGGATCTTCGCCCGGGATGATACGGTATTGATCGACTGTCTCGGTGAAGGCCTGTGCAAAACGGTCGTGGCTGGTGGATGAAGTTGTATAAGTCATCGAAACCTCCTTTGAAAATCTCTTCAAGAGGTTCTCTTTTCGGCACGGGCTCCGGCCGACGGGGTCAAGGAGCGCGGCGCAGCCGCGACCGCGCAGCGGCGATGGGGGTCACGATTTTTTCTGGCGCGACCAGGTCTCACGATGGCGCGCCGACGTCACCCGCCAGGAAAAATGGTGGGGCCCCGTCGTCCTTGAGGCCGGCGGTGACCCCGTGCCATACTTACGACGCGTTGAGAGAAGAAGAGGCAAGCGTTGTCGGGGGCTCGATGCCCCCGGCGACGCTGGGATCTTGGCACACCCTCTCCGTCGCGGACCCTTTCAAGCGCGAATCCTCGCCCTGCACAGCCCATAAAAAAAACGGGCAGCGCGCAGCGCAGCCGGTCCAGAACCCTCATGAGCGCGGTAAACTTCCCGCTCAATGGGGAGCACCAAATGGCCGGCTTTGTGGCGGCACATAGGCTTCGAACGGGTTACCCTCGGCAAGATGGCCGAAGGGCGTCATAACATAGTCATTGCCATCCCGGCCGACGCCACAAAGCACGAAACGCTTTTCGCCGGTGACGGCGTCGCGACATTCCATCAGCGCGAGATTGCCATCTTCGGCGGCGCGCATCAGGGTCCGAAAATTCTTCAGATGATGGTCTGGAATAGCCATGTGGGCCTCCATGGTGGACACGGTCCAGACCGTTTCAGTGGCCTGGACCAGAGGAAAATGCGGCGGCAGATCGTCAAACCGGCATGCGCGTCGGCGTCTGCTGCGCAGGCGCCTGATCGCTGACACGGAAGGCGTGGATCGGCGTGCCGGCCTCACGCAGGACCTGGTAGAGGTTCGCTTGCAGTCCCGACCCCTCGCAAAGGATCGCCTCGACGGGGCGCAGCTCAGCGAGTTTGCGATTACGCGTGAAGGGCGCCTTGCGACCGCCGCCGAAAAGGCCGTAGGCCACCAGCGGCACGCCATTGCCCTTGCGCGCCGCCCAGGCGGCGGCAATCTGGTCAACGCCCTTGCGCTGGCCGGTCGTCACCAGCGTCATGTGCGGCACGCGGCGCTTGATCTCGTCAAGCCGCTCCCAGATCTTGGCCCAGTCGTGCCAGATGGCCGGTCCCGACACCACGACGATCGGGCCTTGCGGCGCATGCCGCTCGCGGGTCGCAAGCTGGCGGGCACGCAGGAAATCGAGCGCTGCGATCTGGCTTGCGGTCGAGGCGGACGACGCCTTCGTGCCCCGCGCGGGCGACCAGGGCCAACCGCTGAGCGCCCGATACATTTCGGCGGCATAGTCGCGCATGCACTCCATCGCATCGCGCTGTTCGGTGGTCGATTGGCAGAGAAGCTGCTTGTCCTCCAACTCCCGGTCAAACACTTCGGAGGGGTCCTGACAACGGGCCATCTCCCCCACCTCGTCGGCCAGCGCCTGTTCGCGACGTTCGAGTTTGCCGGCTGTAAAATGGAAGCTGTTGACGAAGCCCCAGGCGATTTCGGCTGCGAGCGGCTCGAGCCTCGTGCCCGTAAACAGGTCGAAGATGGCAGCGATGACGCCGCCGCATTCCGCCTGGGCCGCGACCGGCTCGGGCATCTCATGTTCGCCCGGCTCGTCTCCAAATTCGACGATGGAAAGGCCGAGCGGCTCGCCAAAGGCGGCCTGGAACTCGGGGGTGGCGGTGATCTCGGCATAGAGGGTGGGCAGGTCTGCAAAGCGGTCGATCCTGCGGATGAGTTGATTCTGGGTCATGACGACATGTCCTTGTAAAAGCAGTTGAGGGAACAAAGGCCGGGAGCGCGCGAAGCACCCCCGGCCTGCGCCTGTCGTCAGAACGGGATTTCGTCGTTGAGCTCCCCGGCCGCGCCCATCAAAGCACCATCGGCATCCGCCGTGCTTCCGCCGAAACCACCGCCCGACGGTGCGTCCCCGCTCCGGCTGCCACGCGTGGCCGGTCCGAAATCATCCCGGCGCTGCGGCCGCCGCCAGGCGACGCGGTAGCCTTCCTCGTCCGTCCCGAAGAGCGCGAGTGGGAGAGGTTCGGGAAAGCTCGGATCGTCAATTGAACCCTGCAGAAAGGCCTCACCCGTGGCGTTTGAGGTCTGTTCCCACAGCGCGCCGATCTGGACCCAACGATTGCCATTGAACGTCACGATTTCATAAATCGGCGCACGCTCATTTTGACTTGCAACCGCTCGCAATCCTACCTTTGGCAAGTCGATGCTGCGCGTGGAGATAGCGCCAATCAGACGCCCGTTCTGCTGCTTGATTTCACCGATGTTCATGTGCGTATCCTTTGCGAATGTCTCTCCGAACCCATTTCGGCGACACTCTTCAAAGACCCTCCTTTTCTCTGGGGGCTGGCGCTGGTCTCGCTCGAAGGCACCAGGCAGCCGCCCATCCTCCCCATCGCGATGGGCAGCTATGATTTCACGCCCAGGAGAGAGTATCGGGCAGGCTGGCCTCCCATGCCCGCTGCACGGGCCGACTGGCCCGCGCCACCCTCCCCCGGCAGGCCCTCGCCTTTGCTCTTCCCGGAAGGGGATCGAAGCCCGAAGGGACGGGGCCGGCGCAGCCGGGCCCGATCGGAGCGCAGCTCCGACAAGAGCCCCGGTGCCCGCGAAGCAGGCATCCGCCAAAACCCCTCCTTGCTGCAACCTTGAACATGCCTGCTGGCGCTCGATCACCTGCGCCGGACCTCGGGCATGTGTCGCGCGTGGTCCCTGACAGCACCGCACCGCTTGATCTCATGTTGCCATTATGTTCTTATGATGACCAAGCTTCAACGGGGACCTTCCATGCGCGCCTGGCTAGCCAATTACGACTTCAACCTGCCGCTGATCGATGCGGTCAATGACCCGGATCTGCCCGACATACGCAGCGCGCTGGCGGCGCTATCGCTGGGTGAGGGTCTCGACAGCGGTTATTATGCCGCGCAGGAAATGGCGGACGCGGTGACGCTGGTCTGGAGCGAGGCGCAGGACAAGGTACCGGTCGCCCACGGCGAAGCCGTACGCCATCTGGGCGATATATTGGCGCGGGATGATCTGGGATATCAGCGCCTGCTTTACGAGACCGTGGGCACCCTGCTGCCGCAGGATGCAGCCGGTCATCTTGCGTGGCTGGTCGCAAGGATGGCGGAGCGCGCCGACATGTATCGGGTCGTGCGGGCCGCGGGCATCGGTTCTCCGGCGCTCCCTGGCCGCTAAGACGCGCGTCGATCTCACTGAAGCGGTGCGGCAGCTGTTTACACGGCCGCTCAGAACGCCCGCTTCAAAGAGCGGGCTGCTTGACCGTCACCCAGATATCGACAGGGGATGCGAACTTGCCGGGCGCGGGCTTACCGACATCGATGCGCTCGGCCGTGACCCGCTCACCCGATTCGAGGGTGAAAGTGGCATAGCGCTGGGGCATACGGCCGAAGGTCATCTTCTGGATAGGCCGACCGGTGGCAGCGTTCATGATGGTGGCTGTGATGCTCATGGCCTGCCGATAGCCGAACGCACAGGCGATTGTCCACGGCTCGCAACCCGTCACAGGAAGCCGTCCAGATTTGAAGGGCCGCCCGCTATCACTAGCAGCCCTGTGCTTCCGATTGTCTTCGCCCCATCCATTGCCATTCTTGGCGGCAAGGCATGCTTTCCAGTCCAGCGTATCTTCTGCGTGGGACAGAATTATGCCGACCATGTCCGCGAGATGGGATCGGACCCGGACCGGCAGGAGCCGTTCTTCTTCACCAAGCCCGCCGATGCAATCGTGCCGAGCGGCGCGTACCTTGCCTTTCCGGCGCGCACGCAGGACCTACATCATGAGATCGAGCTGGTGACCGACCTGGGCCAAGGTGGGTCGCATATCGCCGTCGCGGACGCGTCTGCCTGCATCTACGGCCATGCAGTTGGTCTGGACCTGACCCGACGCGATCTCCAGGCTGCGGCAAAAAAGGCGGGTAGACCCTGGGACATGGCAAAGGGGTTCGATCAGTCCGCGCCGATCGGCCTGCTCGTACCGGGAGAGCCACCCGCAGCGGGCGCCATCGACCTCACTATCGTTGGTGCATCGCGACAGACCGGCGATCTGTCGCAGATGATCTGGAGCGTAGCCGAGATCATCACGATCCTATCGACCTATGTCGCGCTGGCACCGGGCGATCTTATCTTCACCGGCACGCCGGCGAGGGGTTGGGCCGATCAAACCCGGCGAGACGATCAGGGCCACGATAGCCGGCGTTCCGCCAGTCGAGGTTCGTTTTCTGGCCTGATCCACGCGCCACGGGAGTGGACCGCTGCCCGACCGCCTTCCCGCCGACGGCCGCGGGCCCAGGGATCAATCACTGCAGCGAGTCCATTCATAGAGGAGATGGGCGTCGGGGTCGGTGGCATCGCCCATGGCGATACGAATCTGTCGTCCATCGCAGGCGAAGCCGGCAGCGCGCGGCAGGGTCAGATAGGATCCGGCAATGATGATATCGCCGGACCGCACGGCATCGACCCTGCGCTCGATGCCAAGGTTGCGCCCGTCCCAGGGCGCATGGATAAGCCTCAATATGTCGCCTGGTTTGATGGTGCGCTTGAACTGGGCCAGCGACATGCGGGGCTCGACTGGATTTTGCAGCGCCGTTCGCGCTGCCAAGCGCGTCCAATAATCTTTGCCGATCGCGACCTCGCTGAAGAAGCTGACCGACATATAGTCCTGATAGATGTTCGAACGCGTAAAACCGAAGCGCTCGATCTGGTCGCGGACCGCGGCGAGCAACGGGTCCCGCAACAGGGGGTCTCGCAGGTCCATAGGCGTGTCGGCGATCTCGAGCTTGATCTTTCGCCCGCCCGCAAAGCGCGTGCGGACGAGCGAGAATCCAAGCGCGGGAAATTGGCAGCGCAGATGGACATCGATCCGGGCGCATAGGGATGCAAGGTCTTCGCGTGCGCGGAACAGGTCGCCGGTATAGGCGAAATTGCCCCGCTCGTCAGTGGGTGTCTCGCTGTAGAGAAGGGGTTCGTTGCCCGCGATTGCGTGTGCGGCATCGACTGGCGATCCAATGCTGTGGGTCATGAAATGTCTCCTGGGAAAGCGCCCGGACGACGTTCGCCCCGGCCTACAGCTCAGCCTCCTCCTCCCCTTCGAATACCCGAAGCCGTGTGGATCGCGCGAACGCCTGTCGTTCGCGTCGTAAGACGGCTTGGCTTTTGCCCATATTTCAGTATGGCTTGGGGCGTCCGCCAGCAGGCGGACCGAGGCGTGGAAACCTCGTTCCAGTAGAGCCGGTCGTTTGCTCCTAACGACCGGGTGGCGGGCATATATGTCCAGGCCACCCGGCTAAAGGTGCTCGCGCTCGTCTACTGGCGGGTTTTCCAACACCCGGTTCTCAGGGGCCGCACGCCTTGCATCTTCATGACAAGGCGTGCCGCCGGCTGAGCGGCCGGGAGCGGCACATGTCCACACAATCGAACACAGCACAGAGACGCGCGCTGGCGATCGCCTATATGGAGAAGGCGCTCGCCGAACTCGAGGCCGACGAGGACGCCATCGTCGCGATGCGGTTACAGCACGCCCTTGATGTTGCGCGAGGGGAAGAAGTATCGCAACCCTCAGTCAAGGACTGATATTTGCAGAGATCTCCGTCGAGCGGCATGAGCGAAGCATGAGGCGGGCGACCCCGCGCTGTGCCAGGATCGTTCGGCGAAGAGTTCAGAATCTACGGCACTTTACTTGATCTTCATTCAAGACGAAGAAGAACGCTGCTCGATTGACCAAGCTATGGAGTAAAGCATGACGGACGCGGAAAAGCCCGATCTCACAACGCTCACCGTGCAGCTTTTGAGCGCCTATGTCGGGAATAACAGCGTTGCCGCTGAAGCTCTGCCCGATTTGATTGCAAAGACTCGCCAGGCTCTTTCAGGAGAAACTGCGCCGGTCATCGCGTCGGCGCCAGACCCTGTCCCGGCCGTCAGTGTGCGGAAAAGCCTGGCTTCACCCGAGCATATTCTCAGCATGATCGACGGCAAGCCGTACAAGACCCTCAAGCGCCATATCGGTATGCACGGCATGACCCCGGCAGAATATCGCAGCCGCTACGGCCTGCCCAAGGACTATCCGATGGTCGCGCCTGTCTATTCCGAGCAGCGGCGCGCCACGGCTGCGCGTATAGGGCTTGGTCGGAAGGGCCGTTCATCCGCAGAGTCGATCCAGTCTGAGCAGGTCGTTTCCGACCCTACGCCAGCCCCTGCGCCACCTCCCCAGCCAGACACTATACCGGCGTCTGCCGACCTGGCAGCGCCTGAAAAGGGCACGACCACGCCAGCGGTCAAGCCCCGTCGCGGCAAGCTTTCCATCGCGCCAGCCCAGAGTCAGCCCAAAGACACCAGCATGCAGAAACCAAGGGCGGTCAAAGCGCCAAAGGCGAAGACTGCAACAACGCCGGATGCCACTGAGGTCGCCGCATCCAAGATTGTTGTCCCAGCCGACGAAACGCCTCTTACGCCAGCAGCCAAAAGCCCCCGTCCGAAAAGAGACAAGCCAAGCGCTCCGATTGATGCCGCGCCGGTTGATAACGGCGCCGCGCCAGCCAAGCGGATTGGACGCCCTCGCAAGCCTAAGGATACTGGACCGGTGGGCTGAACCGGAACGGTCCATCGCCAGCGATGTCCTCGATTCCGGGGACGGCGCATGGCTTCTCGTGCGGCGTCGGGCCGAGGTGGCAATTCATCGAGCGGTAGCCCGAGGCGGCCAAGACCGTTCAACACGTTATGAGGGCTGGTCCCAAGCCATGATTGCGCAGGGACCTTTGCAAAACCTCTGTCGCGTTGCAGCGATCAAATGCGGTTGTAAACATCTCTATCGTATAGGCGCCGCGTGCCAAAAGCGCTCGGCTCGACTGCACCAGCTGCGTACAGGACAATGGCCACTGGCACAGCAGGATATAGGGCCAGCCGGGCTCGGGCGGATCATAATGAGAAAGCAGGATAGGCTGTGCCTGCAGGGCAGAGGATCGATGGTCGAGCAGATCGGGCGCGACAAGATGGGGACGGCAAAGCGCCAGAAAATGCGCCAGTTCGATCATCTCGAGTTCCGTCTCCACCATGATTGGGTAGAAACGGCCAAGCGACAGGGTCGGCGACGCATATCGCGCGGGGATGTCGATAACGACTATATCCGGCATTGCGGCTGTGGACCGGGCATAGACCTGCCGCCTCGCCGCTAGGCTGTCGGTGAGCTTCATGCGAACAAATCTTCTTTAGCGGCGTCCAGGGATCAAGCGGAAGCTTCGCCGATCCGGCGAAGCTTCCCGAGACCCTCATCACATTGGCTGGTCGAGATGGTGGGCGATGGCGGACAGGCATTGCGCCAGCCGTCGTTCGACCATGAGGACGTCGCAAGCCTGGAGCCAGGCGACCTGATCGATGTCGAGGCCGCCGATCCGGTGCAGCAGATAGGCGGTGCGCGCCTCGTCGGGCAGGCCAGCCAATGCCATCCAATGGTGTGCGTTCAGTGCCCGCGGCATAGCGGTTGGCAGAAGGGCCGCCCAATCGACAAGGACCCAGGCCCGGACCCAGACGCCGGCGGTGGACGGGGCAACCTCCGTCTCCCCCTCGTCGATCGTCACCACGTCGAGGGTGAAGTCGGGAAGGCGTGCCATGCTGACGGCGGGCCCGGCGATCGCAGGTGGCGCCGCGGCGTCGAGGTGCACCTCGATCCCGGTGGCCAATGCGCGAGCGCGCGCGCCGAGCAGGACGACGAGCCTACGCCAGAAAGGCGCACGCAGGGGGCTCCGCACCTCCGTAAGGAGGGCGGTGAAGATGTTCGCGATCATGATGAAAATCCTTGTGCGGGGACGCTCTGCGCCCGGGATGGGGTTTAGTTGGCCCGTTCGAGCAGGCGTCGCGCCTTGCCTTCGAGTTCGAGCCTGCTGTCCTGATTGGTCCGGGTCCGGGCGAGCGCAGTGATCCCCTGGACAAAATCATAGACGGACTGGGGCGGATGGCCTTCTTCGGCGAGCACGGTCGCGATGACCTTGCCGGTTTCGGCTTTGGAGAAGCCTGCTTTTCGCAGGAAGCTCTCCCGATCCTCATCCTTGCGGGCGACAATCCGTTCGCGCGCCGCCTTGATGCCGCTGATGAAGGCGGATGGCGAGGAGTCGGCAAAGCGCGTCAGCGCGGGTGCGGCCTCATGCGCAAATCGGTTAGCGGCAAATTTGCTGTGGCGGATCGAAATTTCCTCGAAATTTTCGACGCCCCACAGATTGCGGTTCATGCACACGGCGCGGAGATAGAAGGTCGCCATGCCCAGCGTCTTCGACCCGACCTCGCTGTTCCAGCAGTAAAAGCCGCGAAAATAGAGATCGGGTTCGCCATTGGGCAGCCGCCCCGCCTCTATTGGATTAAGATCATCGACGAGGAAGAGGAAGACATCCCGATCTGAGGCGTAGAGGGTCGTATTGTCGCGGGTGATGTCGATGACAGGGTTGTAGTGCATGGTGCGCCAGTCGAGCCCGCCGGGTACTTTCCAGCGGGTGTCGCCGGTCCCGTTGCCCGCGATTTTCATGACGGCGGCCACCAGTTCATGATCCCAGATCCGGCCATAATCGGGTCCGGTAACGGCACGAAGCTCGGTGCGGCCATTCTGGGTCTCGAGCAATTTCACCTGCTCGCCGCGGTGCGCGAGGAGGCCGTGCTGCATATTGATCCCGGCGAGCGGCGCAGGAAGGCCACGAAGATAGGATGCCGGAGCGCCCACGAGGCTACACATTTGCCCAAAGGACCAGTGGGTCGGGAGCACCGGGTCGGACCTTCCTGGCACATGCAGCATCAGCCGTTCCGGGTCATCGGTCCGGGCCTCGACGCGAACGGCCCGGCTCTCGACGATGCGTGCCGTGGCATTGTCAGCCCGGGTGCGGACCTTGTCATACAGGTCGCCAAGGGAGAGAAAGCGCTCGTCGTCGGGACGCGAAAACCATTCGGACGACACGCGAGAGTTGTTCTGGCCGCGTGAGACATCGACGCGATAAGGTTGCGGCGCGGGACGCGCGGCGGGTGCGGACATGTTCATGACAGTCTCCTTGAAGGGTTGACCGGCGATTCGACGGAATCCCAATCCCGACCCTCGCCGCAACCCCTCCACCCCCTTCCCTTCTGCCCAGCAGGCGCGATCGGCCGCCCTGACGAGCGGGAATAACTGACGTCATCATATTGGAACTGGTTTACGCTCGCGCGCTACGCAAGCGAGGCTGCGCGCCTCGCGCAGCGCATGTGGCGGCCGACAGAAGGGTTAGGCTAGCAGCGAATCCCAAGGGTTTAGGAGTGCTACACCTGTGGCGCTGAAGTCAGCGACATTGCGCGTGACGACCGTCATACCATGGATGAGGGCGGTTGCGGCAATCAGCGCATCACGCTCGGCCTGGGGATCGGGCACATGGAGCGCCGCGCAACGCTGGGCGATCGCTGTATCAATCGACAGGATGCGGCCAGCGAATGTCGGCAGGACTAATATGTCGATCCAGGCCCGCAGTTGAGCACCCTGAACGGGATCGCGCCGCGCGCGCTGCAGGGTTCCCTGCTCGATTTCCAAAATCGAGATCACGGATAAGTAGAAATAGGCCGCTGGAACACTTGCCGCCCAGGCCACGACGTTCTCGTCGGCCTTGTCGGGTCGGCGCAGCTCGGAAATCACATTGGTATCGAGCAGATACATCAGTCGAGATCGGCGGCTCGGGTGATCGCGCCCATGCGCGGCGGCGTGAATGCAAAATCGTCCCCGCCGGTCTGGGCTATGGCATCGAGGAGTGAGGTGGTTTTGCCTAGCAGCTTCTCATAGTCCGCCATCGTCAAGAGGACGTGCGCGGGCCTGCCGCGATCCGTGATGAAGACTGGGCCTTGCGTCGCGGCCTTCTTGGCGCGTCCCGCGTCCTGGCTGAATTCCCTACTGGAAAAGCTTGTCACGCCCATCGATCACTCCTGCACAGCACCGCCTTCATACCACGGCAATGCCGCCATTGCAATCAATGTAGATATATCTCTACAATATGATTCGTTCGGACCTATCCCTCGGCTCGCTTGTAATTCTGCTGAGGGCATCATCGATGAACTGGCTCGTCGACATGGAATCGATCGCTTGTGCGGTGATGAGGATGGCCTGACCGCCAAAGCCATCGAACCGCATCTGCGAGCACGTGTAGGCGGTCTCGATCGCGATGTGAGAAAGGCTTGGCGAGCGCCGGACAATATCCTGCAGAACCTCCATCCAGTGGTCGTCCATATCGACTTCCAGAAAATCATGCTGGTCATCGTTCTGCGTGACGCAATCGGTCAGGTAACAGGAGGCGACGCAGTCGGCGGGTGACGCAGAGAGCGCCGCGTGAACCTCTTCGAGTTGAAGGACGAAGTTCATTGCCCGCCAGGGGTCGGCGAAGAAATAGACTTCATCGTCGCTGGTCTCGTGAGAAAATATCGAGTTGAGGAGCAATCGCTCGGCGGGGTTCATGTCGGTTACCGGGATGAACGGCGTGACGACGCACTGGCCATAATAATCCGCCATGGGGTGTCTCCATTATGTCAGAAGTGGGGGCTGTCCACCGGCGGCGGCAGACACTGCTTCAGCGCTCATGCCGCGATAGCGAATGGATCGACCGAGGCATGGATCGGCTGCGCACGCCCCATCCAGGGTTCGGGGCGGATGCAGCGGACCCAGTCGGCAAATGACGGAATATAGCCCAGATCCTCAATCACATGCTGTTCGCCGATGAGCCGGACGGGCACCACCCGCCCGGTGGAAATCATGATCGTCGGCCCGAAGAAATGTTCGAGCATGAAGACGCCCTCGGCATGGTGCCGCAAGGCCCGATGGCGATAGTCGGCAATAATGAGTTTGGATGGTTCGTCGAACCATTGATGCAGGGCCAGATAATCCTCGGCCTCCCCGCCCCATTTTTTGGCGCTCGACAGCGCATGATGATAGCAATGTCCCATGACAGCGCTCCTCAAAATTCGTGGCTGTAATCCTCCGTCGCGACATAGCGATCGGCATGTTCGAGACGGATCGTCGCGTTCGCGACATCAAAGGTGAACTCCCCATAGGCGCCATCATTATTCTCCCACCCCGGGTGCGTTGCGCCCAGGAGTCGGTAGGCGTGGGCTTCGAGCGCCCCAGTAAGGGGCATCGTTGCAGCGATAGCGACCTCGTCGTTCCATGGCTGTTCGAACATCTCGACAGGCACGTCCGGGATCTCGAGGCCGATATTGTTGGCATCCAGCGCCTCGACTTCCTCGATCTGGCCACTGTCTCCGCAGCCGTCGAAACGGATAATGACCGTTGCGATGCCGACCGCCGCGAGCGCGGTGAGGAGCGTCGCCTTGTTGACCGGCAGGAGCCTGGCTGCGAGCGCCTCATGGCGGCCCCACCGCAGGCAGACATCCTCTGGGGTTATGATCGGTGCTGAGTCGCCTTTTGGTGTGGTTGGATCTTCCATGTCTGAGCTCCAGGGATTGTGTCCGAGGACCATTCATCGGACACTATCCCCTTCCCCCTTCCCTCCGGCGCCGAAGTCAGGTGGGGCCATCGACCATTGCCACCAGCTTGCCATATTCGACCCCGGCTTCTGCGATGCGACGCAAAATCGTCTCGGCGCGGTCCGTCGGCACGAACAGCCTCGTTTTGTAGGCAATGATTTCGGTGAAGCACCCAAGGGACTTGAGCCATTCACGACGGCCGGGCGGAAAGTTGCGGATTTCGAGGCGCGTGGCATCATTGACCCGAACCCGGGCCATTTCGGCGTCCCCAAGGCCAGGAACGGACAGCGTCTCCCCGGACTGAACGGCCCGCAGCATGTCGGCAGGTGTGAGCGCGAGCGTCATGGCTACCCCGAAGGCCTTGCCGACCTTTTCGACACCCGATGGGGACACAATACGGCCCAGAAGACTGTTGCCTGCGGCATCCGAGACGCGCCAAACGCGCACATCATCGTCCGGCAGCTTGTTCCAGACAGGCAGCAACAGACCGGTTGCAAGGTGAATGGTTTCGATGTCGATCTTGGCCGCCGCTTCATCGACCTCGGCATGCCACAGCCGCTCAAACTCAGCTGGTGCACTTGAAACCCAGGCACTTTCGGCAAGGCGATGATCGCGGATGCGCTCCTGACCGGTAGGCCGCACCAGCATCCACATGCGGATGGGTTCGCCTTCGTTATTCATGACCGGCCAGGACGGTGTGGCGAGCGCGACGCGACCCGACTTTTCGTTGCGGAGCATGCGGTTGCCCGAGATTTGTCCCCACTGCGTCATAAGCCGCGCATAGGCGAGGGCCTTGCGGCGGTGATGGAGTTCCAGGCGCGCCAGGCGGGTCTCGGCACCCGTCGCCGGATCCTGGCGGAGGAGGGTTTCCTCCAGCACCACGATGCGCTCGGTCATGATGGTTTCAACGCCCACATCAAGCGTACCGGCATCGCGCGCTTCGTCGATCCGGGCCTGGATCAGCGCCATATACTCGTCGAATATGGCATCCTGGGTCTCGATCCGCAGGGCAAGGAGGCGGTTCAGCCAACGGTGAATGGGCGGGAGATCGTCAAGCAGGCCGCCGCCGTCCTCGTCAAGCAGCTTGAGGCCCGTCATCGCAATGAAATCGGCAAGACTTGTGCTCGTGAGTTTGCCGCGAAACAGCAGGCTATACCATTGCCGCAGGGCGTCCTTGGCATAGTCGCTCTCGAGATTGTCCGCTGGATCGAACAGATTTTGACCCCCGGTCTGCCGCTGGCCGCGGGTGAGCGCACCCAGGCTGTCGAGCCGCCGCGCGATCGTGCTGATGAACCGGCGCTCGCCCTTGCAGTTGGTCGTGACCGGCCTGAACACCGGCGCGCTCATCTGATTGGTCCGGTTCGATCGACCAAGGCCCTGGATGGCGTTGGACGCCCGCCAGCCCGGCTCCAGGAGAAAATGGATGCGCCGCCGATGTGCACTCGGGCAGTTGCGATCCGCATGATAGCTGCGGCCGGTGCCGCCGGCATCGGAGAAGATCAGGATCGGCTTGCTGCCGGCCATGAATGCCTGCGCCTCAACGATATTGGAGCGGGCGCTACGCCGTTCGATCTTCTGGCGGCCATTGCCATCGAGGATCAACCGACGCGAGCGGCCGGTCACCTCCGCGACACGGTCGGTCCCAAAGCGCGCAATGATATCGTCCAGCGCCATGCCGATCGCAGGAAGCGCGCAAAGGCGTTCGATGAGCTCGTCGCGTCGGGCAATGGCCTCTGCGCAATGCACGGCGTTACCATCGGCATCGACCATCAGTTCCGAGCGGTCATAGCCGTCGCTGCCTTTGAACACCGTCATCATACGGGTCGGGAAGGCCGTCTGGAGATAATCGATCATCGCCTCGCGCGGCGACAGTTCGATGTCGAGATGGGCAGCGTCATCGGCTGAGAGGGACGCTAAACGGCGATCCAGCATAGCCTCGGCGGTCGTCACCAGCTGGACGATCACCTGGTGATCGGCGTCGAGTTCGGCCTCGATGGCAGCCACGAGCGTCGGCAGTTTCATGGCCACCAGGACCTGGCTGAAAAAGCGCTGCTTGGCGCTTTCGAATCGCGAGAGCGCCGACCCCTTGGCCTGGGCATTAAGAGCCTTGCCCGTCATCCGATCGACGATGTTGTTCGCCATGAGCACCTGCTCGAGATTTTTGTGGATGATAGCCCAGCCGTCCGCATAGGCATTATAGATCGCGATCTGCTCGAGCGTCAGCACATGCTCCAGCGGCTCATATTCGACGCCGCGAAAGGTAAGGGCCCGCGCGGTATAGAGACCAAGGGCTTTCAGATCACGCGCGACGATTTCCATGGCGGCGATGCCGCCGTCGGCGATCGCCGTCATGAACGCGGCACGCGATTCAAAGGCGGTACCCGGCCCCCACAGGCCCAGCCGTATCGCATAGCAAAGATTGGCCGGATCGGTGGCGCCGGTGGCCGACACGTAAAGCACGCAGGCGCGGGGCAGGAGATTTTGAAGCCTGACACCCGCCAGCCCCTGCTCGGACCCCTTCTGTTTCCCAAAGCTACTTTGCGTCCCGGCAGCATTGGCCATTTCATGGGCCTCGTCATAGCAAAGCAGGCCATCGAAGTCCGCGCCAAGCCAGGCCAGGATCTGCGAAAGCCGGGATGCCTCATCATGGCGTTGCGAGCGGAGCGTGGCATAGGTCATGAACAGGATGCCGCTCTCCATCGATATCGGCGTTCCAAGCGGGAAGGCATCGAGCGGCTGGATATCAATCGGAAGGCCGCCCAGCGCGGCCCAGTCGCGACGGGCATCCTCGATGAGGGCGCTGCTTTTGGAGATCCAGACGGCCTTGCGCTGCCCGCGGCACCAACGGTCGAGAATACAAGCTGCGACCTGCTGGCCCTTGCCAACCCCGGTGCCGTCGCCCAGGAAATAGCCCATCCGATACGCTTTGCCGGTCGCGTCCGGCGAGAGGAACGTCCCCTTCGAATCCGGCGCGTGAAGCCCCGGAAGGTCCCGTTCGAATGCCTGACCGGCATAGATCACCGTCTCGATCTGCGCGTCGGACAGGGCTGCTACGGCGCATGGCGGCAACATCGGCGTGTAGCTGGGCACTGGGGGCAGGATCGACGACATCGCGATCGATTCGACCAGGCTGTCGGGATGGGGCGTGGCGCCCGGAATGGCGATCCGCGACAGCCGCCAAGGCACATAGATGCCAATTTGATCGCCCGCAGGATTTGGCGCCTCCAGGACGGCATAATCCAGTGGCCGGGGCGCTGAGTCGATGGCAGTGCGACCCTTGGGCGCCGCAGGGGTGCGGATCTTTGCCTGCCCCAGCATGAGAGGTCTTTGACCGGGCTTGAGACGTATCGGCGCAGATGAAATCAGCGACATTTCCGCTGGTGGCATCGGACGAACCGGCATCTGCCGCGCCGGAAGAGAAAGGACTACTTCCAGCGCGTCGTCGAGACAATCGAGCGCCTCACGCTGGGCTATCCCTGTCCAGTTTCTGTCATAGAGCAGTAGGCGCACCGCGATACTGGTACCGTGCCGGGCGAAAGGTTGCCCGACTAGCGTGATCTCCAGGCGGGGCGGGACAAGGTTTGCAACGGCCTGATAGCCCGTCGCGCCGCTGCCATCGGCGCAAAAGCCTGATGGCATGATGGCGACGCAGCGGCCATGGTCGGCAAGGCGCTGAAGCGCTGAACGCAAATGCCGCGCGCCAGCATGCCGGTCGTCTCCACGACCCTCGCTCCGCACGAAGGGCGGATTGATGAGAATGAGGTCGGGTCGTGGCAGAGCAGCCAGATGCGTATCGATATATTCTGCGTCATGGGATGTGACAGGCATGCCCATGATCTCGCTCAGCAGATAGGCACGAACGGGATCCCGTTCATTGAGCTGGAGGGCAGCACCAGCACATTTGGCGTGTAGAGCCAGGAGACCCGTTCCAGCAGAGGGTTCGAGCACAATATCGGCAACGGTTGGCATGGCTGCCTGGCTGGCAAGCCAGGCGAGCGGCAGCGGCGTCGAAAATTGCTGAAGCGCCACCTGCCTTTCCGTTCTGTATCTCTGGGTGGGAAGACGGTCGGCCAGTTCGCGGACCTGCGCCAGGGTTTCAGCCGGACTATGTCCCAAAAGCGCGCCGCCATTCTTCAGGCAGGTGATGACCTGGGCCGCTTCGAGCGCATCATAGGCATCGCGCATCGACCATGCCCCATCGGCATCGGTACATCCAAAGCAGCGCGCCATATGCTGCCCAAGAGACTTTCGTGTGATGGGTTGCCTGGCAAGGAGCGTAGACGCCAGGGCGCGGGCTGCTGCGGCGAGCGCATGGGCCTTCTGACGCGCGGGATCGGATGCCGCGTTAAAAAGCGGGAGGGGCATGGATTGTCTCCTGGAAAGGGCCACACCGAGCGGTGGCCTCCTCATCCTTCCCCCTCCTCCCCTGTCAGCTGGGGAGATTTGGGATCGGGCAAGAAATGGGCCGCGCCTTGAACGACGCGGCCCTGCCTGGGCGATCAGGCCGCGTGCGGGATGTCCGATGTCAGGCCGTCTGGCGTATCGCTGTCGACCGTTCCATCGGAAGCGCCTGCGTCGGCGTCCGCGTCCTCAAGTGATAGCGGACTATTGGGCGAGAGACGCATCTCGTCAGGTAGCCAGGCCAACGCCTTTTCCTTGAGTTCTGCTTCGATGATGATCTGGCCGGAGAAGAGCTTTTCTGCCGACGCCGCCAGATCATGCTTCTTCGAAGCGCCATACCGGCTCTTGAGCTCGATCCCGCCAATCTCTTCGAAGAGATCGAGAATGCGCGGCTTGCTCACCCGATCGAAATAGGTGCGCGCGGTCGGACGCCACCAGGCCGCCATGTCGATCTCCAGCTTGCGGCCAAGATGATCGATCATATCGGTCCCGCGATCGCCTGCGGGAACAGCGTGCAGCGTCCTGGCGACAGACCAGCCAAGCCATGCCCCGCGCGCTTCCTCGCTCAGGGCGCAGAAGGCGTCATAGCGTTCGGAGATGGATTTCGCTTCCGTCCAGCTGCGATCGAGACCAGCGTCTAGTGATGCCCAATGTTCGGCCGCCGGCGTACCGCTTTCGAAGCCATAGACCCGCGGCGACGGGGCGTTGGCGCGCAGATCGGAAGGGAGATCGTATGCGCCATATTTCTGCGTCGCGGCCTCGGCCATGAAGAAGATGCCGAGATCGAGCGCGAAATGCGTGTCGGTCGCGACATGGACCTTGAGAATCTCGGTCTTCATCATGGCCAGTTCGTCGCGCAGACGCTGGGAGATCGCAGGTCGATCGGGGGACGCCTCTTCGCTCGCCTGAACTTCGTCTTCGTCGATGACATCGTCTTCGACACCGCCTTCGTCGTCGCCGACGGGAGCGGGGCAGGTATAGAGCTGATCGTGCAGGCGCGGCACGCCGTCGGCGCCAATCACGAGATAGGCGATGGCCGACGCCTTATGCTCGTCGAGAATGATCGGTGGCTTTTCCTCGATACGGGCATATTCCGCTTCGAGGGCCCGAACGCGCGCATCCTCTTCTTCGGTATAGCCCTCCTCGTCGCAATTATCGTTGATCGTTTCGAGTTCGGCCTCGATCTCGCGCTGGCGCTCCTCCTCCTCCGGCGAGAGTGCCACGGGCTCGCCTTCAACTGGGGTGAGGCGCAGCGTTTCCATATAGGGCACGCGGGTCGCCGGGATCGCGCGGACCTCGGCAAAACCTTCGGACGCTGCAAGAGCCGCCGCGGCTTCCTGAAGGCGCTCCACGACCAGCCGCTCGAGAATATCGCCGCTGGTCCAGCGCTCCGTCTGCGATGTCGAGAACAGATCGCAGTCGATTTGGCCGCCGGCCGCTGCATAGGCCTCGCGGCCGACGAGCAAGGCCTTGGGATCATTGCCCAGATAGTCGCCGATCGTCAGGCGTCGCCGGATTTCGTTGACGTTGTCGGCATAATAGGAGCCGGCAAGCTCATCGAAAATATTGGCCTGGCGTTCCGTGTCCGATATGCTGGCGTATGCCATGGCGACGTCGAGCGTGATATCGCCGCCACGCAGCGCCTCGAAGACCGGTTCTGCCAGGCCCGCGAGCCGCAGCCGTCCAAGCACGAACCGTTCGGTAAGACCGAAGCGCTTGGCGACATCGACGGGGGTCTTCTTCTCGAGCGCGATGATATCCTGGAACGCCCGGCAGGCATCGGCAGGGTTCATGTCGAGCTTGAAGAAATTCTCCGAAAGGCTGATCTCGATCGCGTCTTTGCTGTCGCCTAGCACAAGAACGGGGATGCAATAATCTGCTGCGAAGGTGCCATCCTCGATGAGGCTATGGACCGCATCAAGCCGCCGGCCGCCGGCAACGATGCGATACTGCCCTTTCTTGCGCGGAACGGGAACGCCGATGAGATTCTGGATGATGCCGCGGGCCGCGACATTCGCCCTGAATTGCAGATCTGCGGCGGAGTCTGAACTTTTGCGCACGTTGCTGGGTGATTTTTCGCAATCGCAGGCGCGCACCAGGATGGGGAGCTTGGACATGAGGGATACTCCTTGAGCGGCGCGCACTGACCATCAGTCCGCAAGCCGCACCCCGCCCCTCTCCCTCCCCTCCTCCTGTGCGAGGTCGTTCCAATCGCTCACATGCGTAGGCGGCCAGTATGTGAGAATCTGTCGACCCGGGGCTTCATAGCGTGCGCGGGCGATCTCCTCGCCGCGTCGGCCGGCCAGATCGTTGTCTGGGAACAGCAGAAGCGTCGAGACGTGCGCAGGGATGTCAAGCAGGCCGAAGCGTTCGTTGCCAAGCGTCGCCCAGACGGCAATTTGCAAGCGATGCATCACCGACAGGGCGGTTTCATGGCCCTCGGCTATGCCTAAGCAATCTCTGGGCCACGCGAGGCGGACGGCACCCCGACCAGGTGAACCCAGCATCCTTCGTGGGGGATCGAGATCGGAGGCAAGTATCGGACTGGCCGCATCGAGGAAGCTGCGCTGAACAGCGCAGATACCGCGATCGTCGACGATCGCCGAGAGCAAAGCCGGTCGCCGGACCATAGACTGGCCCCGTCCGAGCGGCGTTTGCGGATGATAGCGCAACGCCGGCCATGGCTCGGGAAGCGCGCGCGCTTCGAGATATCGCGTCGCCAGCCCATCTGAGATGGACTGCGCTTCGTGCCACAATCTGCGCGCAGCGCTCCGTCCATCGAAGGCGGGCTTGCGCAGCAATCGCGGCGCTGGAGACGGCTGCCATCGTCCTGCCGACAGGCCAAGGGCGCGAATGGCACGCAGCACATCAAGCGTGTCGCAGCCAGCAAAACATTTGAAGAGCAGGCACTTGTCACCGACCCTGATGGACAGGCTGGGTCTGCGGTCATCATGCGCCGGACATAGGCACATGGCGCTCACGCCATCAGATTTCCCGCCTAGACGCTTCGCGAGCCTGGCAAGCTGCAGTTCTGCTTCAGGGTGATGTTGGGCTAGGGCGTGGGGCATGGGGAATTCCCGAAAAAGTGGCCGAACCACCTTCTCCACCCATCCCTCTCTCCTTACGGGCCGGTTCGCGAAGTCATCCCGCATCGCCCGGTTGAAAGGACTTGCGATTAATCTTCGATCAAGCGTCAGCTTGCATTTGATAAATTGCCTGAAAATGCAGCGTAGACATTGAACAAATGCCAGCAACCCTGAAGTCGTATGTCGAACGCAGGGATGCACAAAAGCTGGGACGCTCACCCGGTCTCCATCACCGACGCTCTGCGATGGCATCAAAAATTGCAGCCAAAGCCTCCCGCGATTTAGGTGTCAGCTTGATATAGATGCGCCGACCATCACTGGGATCAGGTTGCCGTGACACGAGCCCCAGCGCAGTCATGCCTTTTACGGCGCGCAACGCCGTTGTGGGCGGCACATTGGCAGCCGTGGCAAGGCTGGAGATAGCGATATCCCGACCGCGTTCATCAGATGCGTAGAGATCCAGCAGCATGTCCCAGACAGGATCGGCACACAGTTCAAAACCTATATGCCGCCCTACGAGTCGGCGTACCGTGATCAGGGCAAGGCATATTTCCAAACGCTGCGCGCGTTGCCCTGATGCATCGCCATCCACTGGCCTACATCCCAGAGCCGTCGGGCGCTGGTTCCCCGACAGCGCGATGTCGCCGCCAAACTGGCTCCGGCGGTTTGGTGACATCAAGACCTTGCCTGCAGCTGATTCTCACCGATATGGCGAAAAAATCGCGCTCATTTTGAACGTCCATCTATGTTCACCCCGTCACTTAACTGTCACAAACATTTCACGACGCTGCGAACGTGCCCATTCCCTGAAAGGGGGGCAAAGCGGAGCGGGAAAGGGGCGGGTTTCCTGGAGGGCGTGTTCAGACCCTTTAAGCAGGAGCCCTTGATATGTTCATGTCACCCCAGATCATCGAATTCATGGATGGATGCAGCGGAATTACCGAGGAGACGGCACTTCGCGACGTCCTTGGCGAGATGACCCATGCGCTTGGCTTCAGACAATATGCGCTACTGCATCATGTCGATCTGGCGAACCCGCCTGACCATTCGATAACGCTCATGAGCTATGACGACGCCTGGATCGAGAGGATCGTGCGTAAGCGCTACTTTCAGGACGACCCAATCCTGGCGGCGAGCAACAAGCGGCTGACCGGCTTTGGCTGGCGCGAAGTTCCCGAGATTATCGCGCTGAGCAAACGCCAGCATCGCATTTTGCTGGAGGCCGAAGGCTTTGGCCTGCGCGATGGGTTTACCGTACCCGTGCACGTCGCGGGCGAATATCGCGGCACTTGCTCGTTTGGGAGCGACCAGCCAATTGAGCTCACGCACAATCGCATCGGCTGCGCCCAGATCGTGGCAATGTACAGCTTCGAGGTCGCGCGGCGCATCAGGTGCAAGGGCAGAGCATTCCAAGGCGCGATCCCAGAACTTACGCAACGGCAACTGGACTGTCTGGTGTTCGTTGGTTCCGGCAAGACCAACTGGGAAATCAGCAAAATCCTCGGCGTTTCGGAAGACACCGTGCGCAAGCACGTCCTCGACGCGATGCGACGCTATAAAGTCGGCAAACGCACATTGCTGATCGTGCGCGCCCTGTTCGATGGTCAGCTTTGCTATCGCGATCTGCTCACCAAGCACTGATCCCCCCCTTTGGGGTAATGGCGGGCAGCTGTGATCCTTCGCATCCTGCTGATCTCTCACGCAGGAGGAAGATCATGCTGTCCGTTCAAACAGGGATATCGACGCGCGTCCCCGATGCGCTGCTGGCCGACATGTACCGGGATCGTAAGCGGGTGTTCATCGATCTGCTAGGCTGGGATCTGCCGGTCCTGGACGATCGCTATGAAATCGACCAATTTGACGGTCCTGATACAGTATATCTCATCATCGGTTCGCCCGAAGGGGACCATCTGGGCTCGATCCGGCTATTGCCCACCGATCGGCCGACGGTGTTGGGTGCAATTTTCGACCATCTGTGCGAGGCAGGCGCGCCAGCCTCGCCTCGCATCTGGGAGCTTTCCCGGCTGTGCCTCTCACCGCGCATACGCGCGACCCGGCGCCGGGAGGTGCGCAACCGGCTTCTGACAGCGGCGGTGAAAACCGCCATGGAGAATGGCGCGACGCATTTATGCTGCGTCGTCTACGTCTGGTATATGCCCGAGGTCCTGTCCTATGGCTGGCGGTGCAGGCCGCTTGGCCTGCCGCAGCCAGACCCAAGCGGTTTGGTCATCGCGCTGGAAATCACGCTGGATGACGATACCCAGTCTTTGATGGACCAAGCCGGCACCTGGGACGAGACGCCGGTCGCCATCTCCCGCGATGGACGACGCAGTAGGGGGGCAGTCCAATGAAGCAGGAACGCATCGGGCACCCGGCCCGCCCCCATATTGATGCGCTCAATATGGTGGGCTATTGCGTGGTCGACGACCTCATCCCGCCGGCCTGCGTCCGCGCTCTGGCGCAGGACCTCGATCGCGACTTTTGCCGGACACCCGTCTCCCAAGGCCCCTTTTATGGGGCCGACACAGTCCGGTTCGGTGGATTGCTCAACAAATCGTCACATGTCGCAGCTTTCATCCAACAGCCGCTCATTCTGGAAATTGTCGAGACGATGCTCGGCGCCTGGTGCGACACTATCCAGCTCAACCTCACCCAAGCTATCGAAATTCGGCCCGGCGCCGAGCGGCAGGTTCCGCACCGCGACCAGGATATGTGGCGTGCCAGCGCGATGCTGCCACCAGACCATGAGGCTGAATTCCTCGTCAATGTGATGTGGCCGTTCACGCCCTACACGCCCGACAATGGATCGACGATCCTGTGGCCCGGCAGCCATCGCCGGCGCGCTGAAGATCTTATCGATCCATCCGAGGCGGTCTCGCTCGCAATCTCTCCCGGTAGCGCCCTCCTCTTTCTGGGTTCAACCCTGCATTCGGGCGGTGCCAACCGCACGATGGCGGCGCGAAGGGGCATGATCGTGAGCTACTCGCTCGGCTGGCTCAAACCCTATGAGATCCAGACGCTGGTCTATCCGCCGGAGACGGCGCGGCACTTCTCACCGGCACTGGCGCGGCTGGTCGGCTATCAGGTTCATCGCCCGAACCTGGGCAATGTCGATGGTCGGTGTCCATCGCATCTCCTCGACGGCAAGCGGCAGCTTGGCGCGGTCGATGCTCTGGCTGATACCCAGATCGAGCTCATACAGGCCTTTCGAGAACAGCAGGTCGAGCCACGATAGCTTGAATGGCTGCCAACTTCCTATCGACGCCCTCCGGTTTATTGGGCATTGACGCGATCGTTCAAAGACGGGAGCGCATATGAACACGACAGAATTGGTAGACGCGGTAGCAACCCAGCAGGGCATCGCCAAGTCGGACGCCAAGAAGATACTCGACGGTCTTATCGCGGCGATCATGGAGTCTGCGGCCAAGGACGAGGAGATTTCCTTGAACGGGTTCGGCAAGTTCAAGATCAAGGACAGCCCGGCGCGAGACGGGCGCAATCCGGCGACCGGCGAAACCATCAGCATTGCCGCGTCGCGCAAGTTGACCTTTACGCCCGCCAAGGCGGTCAAGGACAAGCTCAACGGATAGCGATCCCTGATCCCGGCGGGTGTCCTCGCCGGGATCGCTCGCCGGGATCGCCATTGCCGGCATTGCTTCAAAACGCGTGGCGGCGCCGCGACGGCACAGCTTGACAGTCTCCGTCACACGTGCAGATTGACTTGGCGGGGCGGGATTGCCGACGGCCTCCCCGTAGATTTTCTCGTCAGGCATCATGCACGCCCGTCCGTAGTGGCCGGGTGGCCGTTCCGGATGAAAGCCTCAAGCTGGGGCAAACGGCGGCACAGCAGTGGAAAGAATGTCCGGTCTTCCGGATGATCTCAGTCGGCCTGTTGCGTTGCATTCATGCTTCATCATTTTATGCCGCCTGTTGGCGGCCGGACGCCGATCGCGGAAGTGATCAAACCATGAGCGGCTCATCCAACGAGGATCGCGCCCTCGAAAATACCGTGGGCCAGGCTCTCGTCGAGCGCATATTCCGCGGCGAATCCGCGAGCATGCTGCGATACTTCCGCCGCAAGGGCCGCTGCGACGCGGACGCGCAAGACCTTGTACAGGAGGCGTTTCTCAGTCTCGCCGGGGCAAGGGTGAGCGGCGATCCGTTACCCTATTTGCGGCGCATCGCGCGTAACATACTTATCAGCGCGGCGCGGCGCGAGCATCGCTGGAGCAAGGTGCTGAGCGCGGTGCCATTCGATGATCAATGCGCTGGATCTACTCCTCCCCAACAGCATCTGGCGATCGAGGCTAGAGACGTGAAGCGAAAGATACAGCATGCCATCGACCGCTTGCCGGAGAAAACCAGGACCATCTATCTCCTGCATCGCAGGGAAGGCTTCACTTATGTCGAGATAGCCAACCAGATGGGACTAAGCGTCAAGTCGATTGAGTATCACATCTCATCGGCTCTCAAATTCCTGGTGAGAGAGTTGGATCAGAAATGAGCGACGGGCAATCCCCCGCAGATGGGACGGGCAACCAGTTCTACGATGAAGCAGCCGACTGGTTCACCAAGATGCGTGGCCCCAATGCCGATACGCATCAAGCTGAATTCGACGCCTGGCTCAAGCGCGGCGCGCTGCACCGCGCAGCCTATAATCGGATTGCAGAAATCTTCCTGGATTCCGATGGCGACGCGCCGCCGATACCAGAGACGCTGCGCAGGCGTCGTTTGCAGCCGGTGCCTGCCATTTTTGCTGCGATACTCGTGGCGCTTGGCGCACTGTCGCTTTCGCTCTGGCTTGCATTCTCCCAAGGGCACGACGAGCGGACCACCAACGACATTGGGAAAAATCTCTCCGCTGCACCAAGGCTTGTCACCTATGCGACAGCCGTCGGCGAAGTCCGCAGGTTCAGGCTGGGCGATGGGTCGCTGATTACGCTCGATACGGACAGCCTGCTCGCTACCGACTTTTCGCAAAGTGAGCGTCGGCTTCGTCTCTTGCGCGGTCGCGCCCGCTTTGACGTCGCCCACGAAGCCCGTCCATTCCGCGTAGCGGCAGGGACTGGCATGATCACGGCGCACGGAACGATCTTTGACGTCATGCTGCAGGATGGCAAAATGGTGTCAGTTCAATTGTTGCGTGGGGCGATCGACGTGGCGATGGCAGGGAGAGCAGAACAAAAATCGCAATCATCCGCCATCCAACATCTCAAGCCTGGGCAAGCAACGTCTTTCAAGGACCGCTTCACACTTGCCGAACCCACTGATCAGGAACCCGATACGCAATGGCCGCAGGGACGAGCAGAGTTTCAGGACGTGGCGATGGAGGAAGTCGTGGAAACGGCCAATCGCTACTTCATCGTTCCAATCGAACTGGAGGGAGACGGCATCGGCAAGCTGAGGGTCACCGGCATATTCTCGATGAAGGACGGTCGGGCGCTTGCGCAGAAACTAGCCCATCTTCTCGATCTTGATGTGCGCGTCGAACCACAACGCATCGTCGTGCGGATGCCTGCGCGCGCGAGCCGAAAATAAATATGTCTCCGCCTTTAGGGGTTCCCGCGCTTCAGGCGTGATTGCCTCCCAAGACCGCCGATCAAAGTTGCGGGTCTTAAAAGGGGGCATCTCACATGACGATCCGATACGCACTTTCCTGCGGGCTGCTATGCACGGTCTCGCTGCTGGCGACGACCGCCCCGCAGCCCGCGTCGGCGCAGGACAGCGTAACCTACGACTTCCATATTCCTGCACAGTCCATGGATGCGACACTCCGCAGTATTGCGCGTATATCCGGCATAGAGATTCTTTACAGGCCGGGCGACCTCAGCACGCTTATAGCGCCAGCCATCACCGGCCAGATGAGAGCTGCCGATGCCCTCGACAAGGCTATTGGTGGATCACCCCTCAGGATCGAACGAAGCGACGGCAGTCTCTACATCCGCCGGAATTCCTCCAGTGGAGGAGAAGAAAAGGAAGGAGACGGACCGGGCAACGCCATCGTCGTTACCGGCTCACGGATCTCCGGTGCCCCGATCACATCGACAGTGATCACGCTCACGGCCGACGAGATGCGGGACGCCGGCCAGTATCGGCTGGGTGATGTGATGCGCGCCCTTCCACAGAATTTCGGGGGAGGACAAAATCCGACCGTTGTCGATGGCAGCAACCGGGCAAGCGACCAGAATGTCAATTCCAGCACGGGTGTAAACCTTCGCGGTATGGGCGCGGACGCTACGCTGACGCTGCTGAATGGCAAGCGTCTCGCCTATGATTCCACTGTTCAGTCGATCGATATCTCCGCGATCCCCATGGGTGCGGTCGAGCGGGTTGAAATTCTGACGGACGGCGCTTCGGCGGTCTACGGCTCCGACGCCGTCGCTGGCGTTGTCAATATTCTCCTCAAGCCTAGTTTCGAGGGTCTTGAAACTTCGGTCCGGCTAGGCGGCACCAGTGATGGCGGCAATTTTCAGCAGCAATATATGGCCGTCGGCGGCCAAAAATGGCGCGATGGCGGGTTTCTCATCGCGGCGGAATATGATCGCAACAGCGCTGTGCTGGGACGACAGCGTCCGGTCACCAACCCCAGTCCGGGAAGTTCGACGCTTTTTCCAGAGCAAAGGCATGTCGGTGTGCTTGTGAGCGCCAACCAGGCGGTTACGGACAGCATCAAGATCGACCTCGACGCAATGTTCAACAAGCGCAGGTCATTTTTCGGCTCAGCCCTGTCGTCCGACGGAGACTATAGCTATTTTGGCATTGCCAATGGCAGCGATCTGAAATCCTTTTCGATCGCGCCCCGGGTCAGCTGGGCGGTTGCGGGCGACTGGGTGCTGTCCGCACTCGGTGTCTACGGGGAAGACAATACAGGGAATGTCTCAGCCTATTCCGAGATGGGCGAACTGATCGATACCGCCTATTCGCGCTTCGACAACAATCTCGTTCAAGCTGAACTCAGCGCGACCGGGACCATCCTGTCCCTTCCAGGCGGACCGCTTAAAATGGCCTTGGGCGGCGGGTATCGCCGCAATGCCATGACATCTACCCTCAGGGTCGTCGATGGTTCGACGTCGCGGATCACCAATGCCTATGAGCGCGCGCGCAGTTCCACCTACCTTTACGCGGAAACAACCTTGCCCATCATCGGCGCCGACAACCCCGTGGCCGGCATCCATCGCCTCGCCGCGACGGCAGCGCTGCGCTATGAACGTTATGCAGATATCGACACGATCGCGACGCCCAAGCTTGGCCTGGTCTACGAGCCTGTGGCTGGCATGGCGTTCAAGGCGAGTTGGGGCAAGTCGTTCAAGGCCCCCACGTTCCGGCAGCAATTTCTCTACCAACGGGCGACCCTGAACCTGCCAGGCTATTACGGCGCTACCGACCTTCCCGCTGGAGCGACGGTCCTCACATTGAGCGGCGGAAACCCCGATCTTAAGCCCGAACGGGCTGAGACCTGGTCGCTTGGTGTTGCGTTAGATCCTGCCTTTCTGCCCGCTCTGCATGTCGAAGCGAGTTATTTCCACACAGATTATCGTGACCGTGTCGTCGTCCCCCTCGCCAGTCGCGCCGGCGCTCTCACCAACCCCATCTATGCGAGCTATCTGATCACCAACCCGACGGTCGACCAGGTCAACGCCGCCATCGCGTCGGCCGATATTGCGCTTCAGAACAGCGCTGGCTTCGCGTTCGATCCAGCAAGTGTCCGGGTCATTCTCGACAACCGTAATCAAAATGCCACCCGGCAGTTGATCAAGGGCGTTGACCTGTCGCTCGCTTATCGGATCCAAACCTCAAAGCTAGGCACGATCGAGCTGTCTGGCCTCGTCACCTATCTTGAGAGCGACCAGCAGCTCCTGCCTGGGCAGAGTGCGGTCCAGTTGGCGGGCGCGATTTTCAACCCGCCCCATTGGCGCGGGCGGGGTGGCGCCGTCTGGCACCTGCCCGGGCTGAGTATGGCGGCCTATGCCAACCGGATCGGTGGCGTCGACGATGCGCGCTATACGGATTTCGAGCGGATCGAGGGGATGACGACGGTCGACCTCAACATTCGCGTAGAGCCGCAGGCCCCGGCGCTCGACGGACTGTCCTTGGCAGTGGGGGTCCAGAACCTCTTCAATGTCAAACCGGACCGCATTCGCCCGGCGGCAAATTATATGGTCCCTTATGACTCCACCAACTATTCCGCCTTGGGCCGCAGCTTTGGCATCACTCTGGAGAAGCGCTGGTGATCGGGACCGCGCTTGCACTTCTGCTGGCTGGGGCTGCGCTTGAACTGGCACCGGCCTGCTCTGCATTTACCACTCCGGAAAGCGCAGAGCTAAAAAGGACCAGACGGATTACGGCCGAGGATCTCGCGCGCATTGCCGACATCGGTAATGGTGGAGCCAACCAGGATTCGCCAGGCATCAGCGTGTCGCCGGATGGAAAACTCGTGGCCTTTCAGGTCAGACAAGCGAACCCGGCATCCAATGGCTACTGCCTGTCGATGTGGGTAGCCCCCATATCGGGGGCCAGTCCGGCAATCATGGTCGACCAGGGTGGCGAACTCATCCGCCAGACGACAAGATTCTGGGGCGGTCCGGTTTATCCCACCGGCGACCCGGACGTGGTTAAACCTGCATGGTCCCCTGACGGCCATACACTCGCATTTCTCAAGCGCGTCGATGGTCACACGCAAGTTTGGCTTGCTAATGCCCATGGAGGCGGCGCGTACGCGGCAACGCAGGAAAGGGACGACGTTACCGCGTTCAGCTGGGAATCGGGCGGCGGGGCTTTGCGCGTTACGACCCATCCTGTTCGAGCGTTGGAAGCCGCCCGGGACGTTGAAGGGCGTGCGGGATATCGGCTTGATGCACGCTTCGTTCCGGTGTCGAGCGCCCTACCCTATTTGATGAGTCCGCTGGCCGACAATGTCACGCGCATCAGCGTCGCAAGCGGCCACCGAGCGCCCCCACAAGCGGACCGTCCGTTAGCCGATCCGGCCGAGCGCCAAAGCGAGCGCCAAAGATGGTTTGCGCTTGGCAGCGTTCACGCGCTTTCCGAAGGGACGAAAGCCGATCTCGCCTCGCTGGCCAGTTTCGGCATGAACTGTTCCGATGCTCAATGTCATGGGCCCTTCCTTGCAGCATGGACCGATAGCCGCAAACAGCATGTCGCCTTTCTTCGTCGGGAGGGCGTCGGTAATGGCACCATGGCGCTCTACCTGTGGAAGATAGGATCACGTCATGTCCGTTCCCGGTACCGGACGACAGGATTGCTGCTGGGCTGCGAGCCATCCGGGGGAGCGTTGGTTTGTGCTCAGGAGACCGCCACGCAGCCGCGCCGCATTATCCGACTGGACCCCGCGACGGGCAAAATATCAGTGATCTTCGATCCCAATCCCCAGTTCAGGGCATTTGATCTCGGCTCCGTCCGGCGTCTTTCGTGGAGCAACGATCGAGGCCTGTTCGCCTATGGCGATCTGGTGTTGCCGCCGGACCACAAGCCGGGCCAGCGCCATCCCCTGATCGTCGTCACCTATCGAAGCCGGGGCTTTCTGCGTGGCGGCACAGGAGACGAATATCCCATCTTTCCTCTGGCGGCCCGCGGCTATGCCGTGCTGAGTTTCGACGCGCCGCCCGATCTGGCGTCTCTTACAACGACAAGCTCGCAGGCCGACTATAGCCGAATGAACAACAAGGATTGGGCGAACAGGTCGAGCATCCAGTCGTCCCTTGCGCAAGGCTTGCGAGTCGTCGATGCCTTGGGGGCCACGGATCCATCGCGCCGCGGTATCACGGGGCTGAGCGATGGGGCGACAACAGCTTGGTTCGCTCTCATCAACAGTGAACTGTTCCAGGCGGCCGCCATGAGCACTTGCTGCATGGAGCCCGAGGGGGCCATGGCTTTGCTGGGCGAAGCGGGTGCACGTCATTTTGAACAGTCCGGATTTCCGCGTTCGGCGTCTGAACAGGCCGATTATGCGCCGAAAGGATCGGTGGCGTTCAACGCGGCGCGTTTGTCGGTCCCGACGCTGCTCAACCTTGCCGATGCGGAGTTTCGGCATGCGCTCGTGTCCATCAAGGCCCTGCGTGCCTATGGACAACCCGTCGAGGCCTTTGTGTTTCCTGATGAGGAACATGTGAAATGGCAGCCTGCGCACCGCCTCGCTATATATGAGCGTAACATTGCCTGGTTCGACTATTGGCTGCGTGGAATAGCACCGTTGGACATGGTCATTGCCGATCGCTGGAATGGGCTGCGGTCCCAGGTCAGAGCACATGCAAAGCCCATGGCGCCCTGAAGCGATTGCGTCATCCGGGCTAACGCCTTCCCAATGCCGGTACCGTTTTTTCTCATCATAAAACGCAGGTGCCGGTCGGCGCCCTCTACTCTCCCAGGCGAGGATTATCACGCATGTGAGATGCGAGATAATCCTTGCCTTTGAGATCGGATGATGGAATTATCGCGCATCTGAGGTGCGGGATAATTCCATGGCAATCCATTTGGTCGGCGAGACGATAGATGCCAAACGCGCGCATCACCGTGCGCGCGCGGGCGAGCTAATCCAGCTCGTGCGAGGCATCTATATCGACCATGACGTTGATGCTGACGCCGTTATCCTTGGTCATGCGGTCCGCATCGCGCGCTATCTCTATCCTAAGGCCTATCTCTCGTCGGCGAGCGCCGCGCTCCTTGCCCCCACGCCAGACGGACGGCTTTTCATCAGCGGTCGACGCAACCAGCGGACCCGCTTGCGTGGCCTGGAGATCGTCCAGAACGAGGCGCCACCGCATCCATCCACCGCTGCGGCGGTGGTTGGCGATGACCTGGGCGAAATGCGGATCGATGTTTCCTCACTGCGGCAGCGTTTCCTGGAAGCCTTCCGCCTGCGCAGCGAGCATGGCAGCGCGATCGCGGCAGTGATGCGCGTGCAAATGGCCGCGCGTCTGGTCGAGGAGCATGGCACACCTAAGGAGGCCGCCGACGCGGTCTGGGCGCTGGCGCGTGAAAATGGCTGGTATCGCGAAGGCGAAAGCGCCGAGCGTTTCCTTCTTACACGGCCAGGAACGGCCAAGGCGCCCACCAATAAGGCGGCGCTCGATCTGCTGATGGCCTGGCATGGCGAGCCGCTCGGTCAACTGACGCATGATGGCTTTGAATGGCGTTGGAAGGCAGCCAGGCGATCCGGACCGGCGCTCATCCGCGAACCAACCCCGGGCAAACTCCCGGCCTTCGTCGAGTCGCTGTTGCCGGAAGGCTGGCTGGCCCAGGTGCTTCATGAGCGCGACGATCGCGAGGCGCTCAAGCGTGGACGGCGCTATATGTCCAATATCACTATCGTCGAAGCACGCGATGAGCTTGCGGCCCTGCCCCCGGATATCCTGACGACGAGATTGGCAGACGTCGTCGAGGCCGGCCGCTTCACCGGCCATTATGCGGGGCCAGCACGCGGGGCGATCGAGAAGAGTTTTGAGCAGAATCTCGCACGGATATTCGCCCGTGCTGAGACGCCGCGCCTGTCCGGCGTCCAGATGAAGGCGCCGATGCACCTTGCAGCCGATGGCGCTCTCTTACCGGCCATGGATCTGCCTTTTACCCATATCCTCAAGCCCGCCGGAAGCGCAGGTTTCGAAATGCTGCCGATCGTCGAATGGCTTTGCCTGGAACTGGGCCGCGCCGTCGGCTTTACCACGCCGGATATTGCACTGACCCCGATGCCGGATGGCATGTCGCCCGCTCTCATTGTCGAGCGCTTCGACATTCGGCACAACTCGGGCGACCTTCGCCGTCTTGCGCTGGAGGATTTCTGCTCGGTCCTCGATCTCCCGGCATCGGCAAAATATGACAGTACGATCGAGCGCATGGCGCGCGGGTTGCGGCCGCTCTCGACGGATCCAACCGCTGACCTCGACATCCTGTTTCGCCGTGCAGTCTTCGCCTGGCTGATCGCTGATGGTGACATGCATCTCAAAAACGTGGCTCTCCTCAAGATTGCCGAGCAGAATGCAAAGGCC